>NZ_JAZKXX010000080.1:0-16493 GCF_045611865.1 Methanobrevibacter sp. | reverse complement strand
TAATTATAAGACCTGTTGAAGGCCAGGTTGAAGATTTGCTTGGTGAGGTTAAAAAAAGAGCCGAAAGGGATGAACGTGTACTTGTTACAACATTAACCAAAAGAATGGCAGAGGATTTAACCGATTACTATGCAAGAATAGGTGTTAAGGTAAGGTACATGCACTCTGAAATTGATACGTTGGAGAGAATCGACATTGTCGATGACTTGAGACGTGGCAAGTTTGACGTTTTGGTTGGTGTTAACCTTTTAAGGGAAGGGTTGGATCTTCCTGAGGGTTCTTTGGTAGCTATTCTGGATGCGGATAAGGAAGGATTTTTAAGAAACGAAACATCCCTGATTCAAACCATTGGGCGTGCCGCAAGAAACGTCAACGGCCGTGTAATCATGTATGTGGATGAAATGACTGATTCTGTTAAAAACGCATATGATATCACACTTAAAAGGCGTAAACTCCAAATGAAATACAATGAAACTCATGGAATCACTCCAAAATCAACACAAAGAACTCTAAAAGAAAAACTTGCAACTGAAGATGAAAAATACAAGGGTATCAGTACTAAAGTTGATAATATTCCTAAGGATGAACTTCAATTGCTTATCCGTGACTTGGAAAAGGATATGAAGGATGCAGCTTCAAGACTTGACTTTGAAAGGGCTGCCGATTTGAGAAACAAATTATATGCTTTGAAGGGTTTTGACAAGTAGTTGTGAAATATTTTCTGTTAATAGAAAATTTTTTTCTTTTTTAAGAGTCTGTAAAATTATATAGGCTTATTTAATTTTTATGTGTTTTTGTGTCCAATTTTGCATTTGGAAGTCTAAAAAGGTTAGAATTCCATTTTTAGTCTTGTATAATTTCTTTATTTTTTCTGGATTGGTTTGTCTGTAGTAGTTTTCTACTTTATTTGAAGTTTTTTCTATATTTTCGTCATCTAAGTGTTCTACGTATCTGTGAAAGTGCATGATGATGTGTTTTCTTATGAAATCTTTTAATACGACTGGAATAGCTCTGTAATTTTGTAAATATTGTTTAAATTGATTTATTGCTTCTTGTTTTGAATTTTGTCTGAAACAATTTTTTAATTCATTTGCATTTTCGTAAATATGGTCTCTTGCTTTTCCATTTATCTTGTTTCGTCTACAGTATACTTTTAATTTATGATTTATTGTTTGGAATAAATGAAATTTGCATAATTGATGTTTTATTCCTATTTCATCTGCTACGTTACGATACATTGGGAATAAGTCTGTTGTTAAGCAAATAAATGGTTTATTTGCCGTTGAATCTAGGATAAATTTTTTTGTATTTTTTGGTATTCTGCGACGTACGATTCTTTCTGAGACTGGAATATTGAGTATTGCATCATATAAAGTTAATCTGTAGTGTCTGACTCCATTTAGCCTTAAAAATTGCTCATCATATAAATAGTAGCCTGAATATTCGAATTTTTTGTTGGTGATTGTTTCTTCGTGATTTTGGTTTGACCAATTTCGGATTGTTTGGTGAGATATTCGTATTCCAAGAAATATTTGGAAGTATTTACTTATTTTGCGCAGTGATTGATATCCAATTTTCATTATTTCAGGTATTTTATCAATTATTTCCTGTAAATACTGTTTGTTGTTTTTTATTAATGGATTGTTACTTATTCCGAATTTTTTGTTACATTTTTTGCATTGATATTGCTGTTCTCTGAATTCTGTGGTTTTTCCATTGATATTTTGTTTGTTTTTTGTTATTGTGCCTTTTTTAATTATTTTGTGGCTCCCACAAACTGGACAGATTGGATTATCATATTTGAAAGTGTTATTTTCATCTAAAAATAGTTTTTGATTTGTATTTTCTATTTTTGGTTTTTTATTGAGTCTTTCTGAAATGATTTTTTCTTGATCAATTTTTTCGTCAGAAAAATCGTAAAGTTTAAGTTGTATAAAGTCTATATTATTATTGAGGACATTTAAGGTTTGTTTGGTCATAAATTATTATTTGTCCTCACTTATTTAAGTAATTTACTATTTTTAATTGTTTATTTTGAAATTAAAGAAAAATTAGAACGAATTTTCATCGAAGTGAAATTTCAAGTGTAAAAAAATAAAATTTGAAAGAAGCCTATGAAATTTTACAGACTCTTTTTTAATAATTTTTTCAGTTTAGAGAAAATCATTCTATTGCAATATTGATAAGACTTAATTTTATTATTAACTAATTATAATATTGTTATATCTTAATATAGAAACATTTATTAGTCTATAAATTTAAAAGACTAACTATATCTATTTAAAGTATCTTTAAATAAATAATATGATTTATTAGTATTTATTAATTTTAGGTTTATATAATCCTAAAATATTAAATATCAGTTATAACATATTATTAGGTAGGTGTGTTTATATGGATAGTGTTGTAAGTTCAAAGATATACAAAGGATTTCAAACTGTTATTCCAAGTAAAATTCGTGATCAAATTGACATTCATATTGAAGATACTCTTAAATGGAGAGTTGAAAAGGATATGATTATTGTGGAAGTGGAAAAACAAAGACCATTGTCTGATTTAGCAGATTTTGCTATATCTCTTGATGAAAAAACTGATGTTGTTGATTTAAAAAGAAAATCTGGTAGAGGCGAGTTTTAGTGATATTTGTTGATACGACATTTTTAATTGCTTTACTTATTAAAACAGATCCTCTTCATGAGAATGCATTAGAAGTTAGTAAAGATATTCATGATAGAAAAGTGATTAATAATACTGTATTAAATGAAACATTGAATGCTTTCACTGGAAAAGGCGGTAAATTGGGAAAAGAATTATATAAAATAATTAATGAAATGTTTGATATTAAATATCTTAATTCTGTTGATTATGATGAAGCTATGGATATTTATTTGGATTTTGATTCTTCCATTAATTATTCAGACTGCACTATTTTAAATTCAATGTTTAAAAATGGCATTAATAAGATTGCAACATTTGATTCCGATTTTGATAAAATTAGAGGATTAATTATTGTGAACTAATTACTTCACAAATGCTCTCCAAAACACTTTAAATACTATTTTGTTCTAATATCATATAACTAAATTGAGGAGTTAATCATGTCACAAGAGACCAAAAAACAAATTGTCATAAAAGGCGCACGTGAGCACAACCTGCAGGATATTGACGTTAGTGTCCCACGTGACGAATTCATTGTTATTACAGGAATCAGTGGGTCCGGAAAGTCTTCACTTGCTTTTGATACTATTTATGCTGAAGGACAGCGTAGATATGTTGAATCGCTTTCAGCATATGCAAGACAGTTCCTGGGGCAGATGAAAAAACCTGAAATGGAATCCATTGAGGGTTTGTCTCCGGCCATTTCAATTGACCAGAAGACAACAAGGGAAAATCCAAGGTCTACTGTTGGAACAATTACAGAAATTTACGATTATTTGAGATTATTATTCGCAAGAATCGGTATTCCACACTGTCCTAATTGTGGACGTGAAATTTCACAGCAAACCATAGGACAAATTGGGGAGGCAATAATTGAGGAAGGTGAAGGAATCAAAATCCAAATACTGTCTCCTGTTGTTCGTGATAAAAAAGGTCAACACAAGGACGTTCTTGATGAGCTTAGAAACAAGGGTTTTGTCCGTGTACGTGTTGATGGAGAAATTAGGGATTTGGAAGAGGATATTGACCTTGCAAAAACATACAGACACAGCATTGATGTTGTTGTAGATAGATTAAAAATCAGAAAGGATGTTGACTTTAAAAGAAGATTGGTCGATTCTCTTGAAACAGCTTCCGAGTTTGCAGGAGGATTAATCACAGTTCTTTTTACAACAGATGATGATGAATATGAAAAAAAATACTCAGAGCATTTTGCCTGTGTCGATTGTGGAATAAACTTTGAAGAGCTGACTCCAAGGATGTTTTCATTTAATGCTCCTCAGGGGGCCTGTCCTGAATGTAACGGAATAGGTTCCAAAATGGAAATAGATCCTGATTTGATAGTTCCGGATAAGACTTTAACACTAAATGAAGGTGCCATTGCTCCATGGTCAAAATCATCCAAAAAGGAAAATTATTACTATCAGATGCTTGAGGCGGTCTCAAAGCACTTTAACTTCTCAATGGATATTCCGTTTGAAGAGCTTGACAAGGAATATCAAAATACTATTTTATATGGATGTAATGACAAGATTCCATTTACATTCAAAAGAAGAAACAAATCATACATGGTTAATCGTAAATTTGAGGGTGTAATTCCAAGAATGGAGCGATTATACCTTGAAACCAAATCTAATTACTCAAGAAAATACATTTCAAGGTTCATGAGCGATAGAAAGTGTCATGTTTGTGATGGTAAAAGGCTTAGACCTGAAGTTCTTGCTGTTACTGTTGGGGGTAAATCAATCATTGATGTTTGTGATTTGGCAATTAAGGATTCATACCAGTTTTTTAATGATTTAGAATTAACCGAGCGTGAAAACTTCATTGCAAAGGAAGTCCTTAAGGAGATTAAGGAACGTTTAAGCTTTTTGGTTGAAGTGGGGCTCGATTATCTGTCAATGTCAAGGTCTTCAGGTACCCTTTCAGGTGGGGAAGCCCAAAGGATTCGTCTAGCAACTCAAATAGGTTCAGGTCTGGTAGGTGTTTTATACATTCTGGATGAACCGAGTATTGGTCTTCACCAAAGGGACAATATAAAACTCATTGAAGCTTTAAAAAGACTTAAAGACTTGGGAAATACATTGGTTGTTGTTGAACACGACGAAGAAACAATCCTTTCAGCAGACCATGTTGTAGACATTGGACCCGGTGCTGGTGAGCATGGTGGTAAAGTGGTAGCTCAGGGAACACCTCAGGACATAATGAACAACCCTGATTCACTTACTGGCAGATATATTTCAAGAGCTGAAAAAATTGACATTCCAAATACCAGAAGGCCTGGAAATGGGGAGGTCATTGAAATTAAGGGCGCATGTCAAAATAACCTTAAAAATATTGATGTTGAAATCCCGTTGGGCAAGTTCACTTGCGTTACTGGTGTCAGTGGTTCAGGTAAAAGTAGTTTAATCAATGATATATTATATAAGGGAACCAAAGGCAAATTATCTAAAAAATTCACATTTGCAGGTAAATACTCAGAAATTGAAGGCCTTAAAAACATTGATAAGGTAATTGCAATTGACCAAAAACCGATTGGAAGAACACCAAGATCAAACCCTGCAACATACACTGGCGTATTTACCGATATTCGGGACTTGTTCGCATCTACTCCAGAGTCAAAGGCAAGAGGATACAAACCGGGAAGATTCTCATTCAACGTTAAGGGTGGAAGATGTGAAGCATGCTCAGGTGACGGTATCGTACAAATTGAAATGCACTTTTTAGCAGATGTTTATGTTCCATGTGAAGTCTGTGGCGGTAAAAGATACAATGAAGAAACATTAGATATTCGTTACAAAGGTAAAAACATCTATGAAGTCTTGGAAATGACTGTTGAAGAAGCATTGGAATTCTTTGAAAACATTCCAAAGATAACTAAAAAACTTCAAACATTATACGATGTAGGATTGGGATACATGAAAATAGGCCAGCCTGCAACAACACTATCTGGTGGTGAAGCTCAAAGAATCAAACTTGCAAAAGAGCTTTCAAGAACTAGTACTGGAAAAACATTATATATTCTTGATGAGCCAACCACAGGTCTTCACTTTGCAGACATCAAGAGATTACTTGATGTGCTTGCAAGATTGACTGATGCGGGCAATTCTGTTGTTGTAATTGAGCATAACTTGGATGTTATCAAAACAGCAGACCACATTATTGATTTGGGTCCTGAAGGTGGTGATGGTGGTGGTGAGGTTATTGCAACCGGAACACCTGAAGAGGTCGCAAAATCAGGAACCTATACCGGTGAGTTTTTAGAGCGCATGCTTGATGAAAACATCACTCCTTATGCAAAAGAATTAGTTGAAGATATTGGAAAATAGTAATTTCGCTAATGAGATTATATAAATGTAAGTTAATTATAAAAATATTAATTGATATGAAGATTTAGGGGAATTTAAATGAATAACAATATAATTTACAATCCTGAAAAATTCAAATCAATGGTACATTATATTATCAGTAGATGCGAGTTTATGGATAATTTTGGCAGAGTTGTATTGTATAAGTTATTATATTTCTCTGATTTCGATAATTATGAATTATATGAAAAAGCTATTAGTGGAGAAACTTATATTTGTAAAAGAATGGGTCCTGTTCCATCTCATTTCCTTAGTGCAGTATCTCAATTAGTTGAGGAAGGCAAAATTAAAGAAAGTTCTGAAGTAGTTATCAATTACCCAAAATATAAATATTCTTCTTTAAAAGAACCGGATACCAGTTTATTATCTGGTGAAGAACTACAAGTAATTGATGATACCATCAACAGAATTTCTCATTTTTTATCTAAGGAAATAAGCGAGTATTCTCATGGTGATATTCCATGGAGGTTAGCAAATGAAGGTGAGCCTCTAAATTATGAATCTGTTTTTTACCGTGATCCCGAATACTCTGTGAGGGACTACGATGACTTATTATAAAGGTTATACGTTTGAATACCATCACAAGTTTAAAAAGGAATTCAATAAGATTTTTTCTAAACGTCAATGTCCTACTGCTAAGGAAGATTTTAAGTTGTTATATGATGTTTTAATTCAACATTTAAATGAGTCCGATAAGTTTGAATCCCATATTTGCATACATATTTCTGGTTTGGAAAATTATGTAACTGTTCCTGCTTTTATTATTAAAAAATTTCGTTGTGAGGGTATAAATAGGGGTGCAAATTCAGGTTTTAGAATAACATTCTTGTTTGATAAAGAAGGAAGGGCGTTTTGTTTTTGTTGAAATATTTAAGAAAAACAAAAAGAAAATCCCTGATAAAGATAGAATTAATGAGTTATTTAAAAAAGAAGTTAATATTCACAAAGAGTTGTATCCTGGTGAGGAAAATTATTTAAATAATTAAATTAATTCTTTTTTAAATTTTTTAATTTAATAAATTATTTAACAAAGTTTAAATAAGATATTATATTAAGTACTTTGCAGGTGATGAAATTGAATTTTAATATTAAGGAAGCTTTTTTAATCTTTATCCGTGGAATCTTGATGGGTTCTGCTGACATTGTTCCTGGAGTATCCGGAGGAACAATAGCACTGATAACAGGTATTTATGCTCATTTGGTAGAAGCAATAAGTAACATTAAATTCGGTTTTGTAAAACCACTTTTCAAAGGAGATTTAAAGGGATTTAAGCAGCAATTTCTAAATGAAATTGACTTCAAGTTCTTCATTCCGTTAATATTAGGTATTGGAGTGGCATTTCTAACACTTGCAAAAGTCGTAACATACTGTATGGATGTACACACTGCCCTAACCTATTCATTTTTCCTAGGTTTAATTATAGCTTCAGCAGTAATATTGTTTAAAAAAATAGATAAAATCAATTTCAAACATTTGTTATGTGCTTTAATCGGTTGTATCTTAACATACATATTTGTAAGCTTAAATCCGATTGCTGCTAACCATTCTTTATTGGTCATTTTCATTTCCGGAATGATTGCAATCTGTGCCATGATTTTACCGGGAATTTCAGGTTCATTCCTATTATTACTGCTCGGACAATACAAATACATGCTTAATGCACTTCACCAATTGCACTTTTCAGAAATAATTGTTTTTGTAATAGGAGCGATAATTGGAATACTTGGGTTTTCAAAAATCCTTAACTACCTGCTTAAAAATTATGAAGAACTGACCATGGCATTTCTTATTGGAGTTATGCTTGGATCTCTAAAAGTGCCGGCAGTTGAGATAGTAAACTCAGTAAGCATGAACATATCAGGCTTGTTGCCATGTTTGATTGTTGCAATAATTGCCTTTGCACTGATATTTATTTTAGAAACCAGATTTGATTACATCGATTAATCAAATCACTATTTTTATTAACAATTAAAAATATATTAAAAAGCAATGCTAGTTTTAAAAAAGATTAAAAAACAATGGAGATTATATCCGATTGGTTCACCAAAGGGAGCTCTAAATCACAAAAGGGAGCCAGAATTTGTTGGAAATATCAAATTCAAGGATGATGGTGAATCTTTATCTATTTCAAGGTTTGTTGCAGATTATAATTTCAAGGATAATTCTAGCTTAAACGAAAAATTAATTCCTCCTGGTGAAGTAACTAAACTTTTACGCTCTCAAGCTGTTTTTCTTGCAACAAAAGACGAGAAGGTTGAGAAATTTCTAAAATCATTAAACATTAAAGTCAGGCACACTCAGGTTTGTGACTATTGCGCATATGAGGGAAACATTACCATCGTAAACTCTTCTTATTCTTATAAATATCACAATCAATTGATCTGTAAGGATTGTGCATTGGATACTATAAAACAGGAAATTAAACTTCAGGGGTTTGATAAAAAGATTTTCAGAAATCTTAAGAAAACCTTGGAAAAAACCAATAGCTTGGAGAAAACTTTATCAGTTTTGGATCCTCATTTTGACCCGTTGAAAAACAGGAAATTAACATTATTTGATAAAACCAGAAAACCAAGACATATTGTCCCGCCAGTTGATATGAAACGTTTAAAAATTCCAAAAAACTTTAAACAGGTTCTTCTGGACTCAGGCAACACCAAATTATTGCCGGTTCAGTATCTTGCTATTAAGGAGGGGCTGTTGAAGGGTGAGGATTTGCTTGTTGTAAGTGCAACCGGTTCTGGTAAGACGTTGGTTGGTGAGCTTTCTGGAATAACCGAAGCGCTTAAGGGCAAAAAATTCATTTTCCTAACTCCTTTGGTTGCTCTTGCAAACCAAAAGTATCGTGATTTTAAAAAGAAATATAAAAAATTAGGTTTAAATGTAGCTATTAAAGTTGGAAGAAACAGGGTTAAGGCAAAGGGAGAGTTGAATTTCCCTGATTCAGATATATCCGGAGCAAACATCGTTGTTGCAACTTATGAAGGAATCGATTATCTCCTGCGTAATGGTAACTCAAATGCTTTAAGCAATTTGGGTGTTGTATTAATCGATGAAATTCACATGATTGATGATGAAGACCGTGGAACTCGTTTAAATGGTCTTATTAAGCGTTTAAAGAATTTATATCCTAAAACTCAAATCATCGGTTTGTCTGCTACAGTCAAAAACCCTGAATTTTTAGCTTCCGAGTTTAACATGAAGCTTGTTAAGTATGATGAGCGTCCAGTTCCATTGGAAAGACACTTGGTCTACACTCGAAATGAATCTCAAAAACGTCATCTGATGGCTAAGCTAACTCGGAGGGAATATAATACAAAATCCAAAAAGGGTTTTAGAGGCCAAACTATTATATTTACAAATTCAAGGCGCAAGACTCACCAAATTGCAAATTTCCTTACCAATAAGAGAATCAATGCTCAGGCTTATCATGCTGGTTTATCATATTATAAAAAGGAAAAAATAGAAAAGGATTTTGACAAGGGTAAGATTTCCTGTGTTGTTACAACAGCAGCTCTTGCTGCAGGTGTTGATTTTCCGGCTTCACAGGTTATATTTGACTCTTTGGTCATGGGAAATAAATGGATCAATCCGAATGAGTTTTCACAGATGCTTGGACGTGCCGGAAGACCATCATATCATGACAGGGGTATTGTATATTTGCTTCCTGAAATTGGTAACGATTTTCAAGGGGAATCCGAAGAGGCCATGGCCTTGGAACTTTTGGAAAGCAATAGTGAGGATGTATATATTGAATATGATGAGGAATCAAGCTATGAACAAATTCTTGCAGACATATCCTCCACATCAATAAATTCAATTGATGAGCTAAATAAATTTTATAAAAACATTGATATTCCGGTTTCACTTAAGATAACTGTTAATGAAATGGAAGATTTGGGATTAATAAATATTAAGGCAAATAATGGCCTGGAAGTCACCAAATATGGGAGGGCAACTTCAGTATCGTTTTTAACAATCCCTGAAGCGGAATTTATTAAAAACACATTAAACGATAAAAACTACTTAAAAAATTATGTCGGCTTGTCTCCGATGTATAAGAAAAAGGAAAAATATGATAAGCTTAAGGTACTGATTTTAGCAATGGCACTGGACTTGGAGATGTTTGAAAATGCGTATCTCTCAAGTGTTATTCACAATCAAATCTCCAATGCATTAAAAATTAAATTTTCAACAAGATTATTTGCCGAATCTACTTTGGATATAATTTCATCTGGTGAAGCCATTGAAAAGCTCGATAAAAAATATCAGGATGCTTTAATTGCTCTTCAAAGTGATTTTATGCAGTGCAAATGTCAGGACAGGCCGTTCTGTGCATGCATGCAAAGGGGAATATCTGAAGTAATCATTCATGAACGTTTGAAGGGTAAGGACCCACAAGACATTTCAAATAAGTTATTTAGAAAGTATCAGATTCAGGTCTATCCAGGAGACATATTCTCATGGCTGGACAATTACGTTAAAAATTTAGATGCAATTAAAAGAATTTCAAAATCATTTGATAAAAATAATATAGTTAAAAAAACTAATTATCTTATAAAGAAAATTGAAAACGGGTGAATGTAAATGTTTACAGAAGATAAAATCTTAATAGGTTGTAATGAAAGTCAAAACGTGTTTTTACTTTCAAAGCTTGCAAACCGTCATGGTCTGATTGCAGGCGCAACAGGAACAGGTAAAACCATAACTCTAAAGACTTTAGCCGAGTCATTTTCAGATATGGGAGTTCCAGTATTTCTGGCAGATATGAAAGGGGATATTTCAGGTCTTGCAAAAATCGGTTCTGAAACGGATAAGATTAAAACAAACGTTGAAAAATACTCACTGGCAGATAAAGGATTTAAATACCGGGCATATCCAGTTGAGTTTTGGGATTTATTCGGCACAAAGGGTCTTCCAGTAAGAGTAACATTATCTGAAATGGGTCCAGTTTTACTTTCAAAGATTTTAAACCTATCAGAAGCACAAGCTGGTGTGTTAAACATAGTGTTTAAAGTTGCAGATGATGAATCACTTTTAATCATTGATTTAAAAGACTTAAAGGCAATGATAAATCATGTTGTTGAAAATAAAGATAAATATGAAAGTGAATATGGAGCTATTGCTGCAAAATCTGCAAATACAATCTTAAGAAGCCTTATAACTTTAGAAGACCAAGGCGGAAATGACTTTTTCGGTGAACCGGCATTGGATTTAAATGATTTCATGTGTGTTGATGATAATGGAAAAGGAATAATTAACATCCTAGATGCTCAAAAATTATCCTTATCACCGGAACTTTATTCAACATTTCTTTTATGGATGTTATCCAGTTTATATGAAAATTTGCCGGAAGTAGGAGATCTGGACAAACCTAAATTCGTATTTTTCTTTGATGAAGCACATTTACTATTTGATGATATCTCACCTGAATTTGGAAAAAGAATAGAACAAATTACAAGATTAATCCGTTCAAAAGGTGTAGGTTTATACTTTATTTCACAGTCCCCTGCCGATATTCCAGATGATATACTGGCACAGCTGGGAAACAGGGTTCAACACGCACTTCACGCATACACTCCAAAAGACCAAAAGGCAGTTAAAGTAGCTGCAGAAACATTTAGACCAAACCCTGAATTCGACACAGCAGAAGTAATTTCAAATCTTGGAATCGGTCAGGCTTTAGTGTCCGTTTTAGAAGAGGGTGGGGTTCCAAGCATAGTTCAACAGGTGGACATTGTCCCTCCACAAAGTTATATTGGTGCACTTGATGATGCTCAAAGAAGCGAACTAATCAATTTATCAGAAATGAAACCGAAATACTTTGAAGCCGTTGATGGACTTTCCGCTTATGAGATGTTACTTGATAAAATAGATTCAAATCCAAACATTGAAAGCGAAGTTCCTCAAGTCGATAAGGAAATAATTGGGGAAGTCAAAAATCAGGAAGTGATTCCAGAAACTCCAAATGAAGCACCTCAACAACCTCAGGAATCTGTTTTAGGAGATATTATTGGTGGTGTTTTAGCTGGAGGAACACAAAAAGGCAAGAAAAAATCATCTCAACAGAAAATGGTTGAAAAAGCAGCTTCACAAGCAATGAATACTGCAGCTCGTGAAGTTACAAAAGGAATCATGAGGGGAATTTTCGGTCAAATGAAATAATGGTGAGAATATGGCACATCCACACAAAAAGGCAATAGAAAATATGGATTCAGCTTCTTTAATTGGGATTATTGAAGAGTCCAAGATAACATATGTTCGTGAAAACTTAAGCATTCACTTGCATGAAAGCCAACTAAAACTTTTAAAACAAGTTAAAAAGCATGAAAAACCTCATCATAAACGTATAAGGGTTAAACAGTATGAAAAATCAGAAAAAACTGATTTGTTTAACTTGCATTTAAAATTATATTTGAAAAAATATAAGAAATTGCAAGCCAAAGGTTTAATCGAAATTGATGAAAACCCCGATAATGGACTTGCCTATGACTGCAGGCTAACTGAGGATGGTTTGGCTATTTTGGATGAGATTGCTTCTCTAGAAAGTGATTGGCAAAAGATTGTTGGCATAACTGATGGTGATAAGGAAGTTTTAAGGAAATTAGCATTGGATTCCTTTGAAATTTCATATAAGCACAAGAAAAAATTGGGTTTCATTTTTTAAAAAATTCACATTCCATAGCTATTGAATCATATGCTCTTAAAACACATTCAATAGCTTCCTTTTTGTTTTTGAAATAATATAAATGACTGTTACAATCACAATCACTGCAACCAAAGCCATCAACGCCATTATTATTAGAAATTTCCCTTGAAAGTTCGCATTCCACTTTTTTTGATGAAATGTTGTAGATTGCATCAACCAATTCACAATTTTGATTTGCTAATAGGTAATCAACATGCCAGTGAAGTTTTTTGTCTTTTTTAAAGTGACGATTAATCCTGGATTCTAATGAATTCATTGCTGAACCTACATATACATAATAACCTTTCTTGAAATCAATTTCTCCTAATTTTCCGATTGGTATTTCTTCGTTTTTTTCTAGATTGATGATTAAACAGTAGCAACCTCTCATGATAACTTTTATTAATTTTTTAAATGAAATATTTAATTATGATTTTTAAACTCAAAACTAAAGGCCATAAAAATGTTACCTCACACCATAAATCAACTTTTGAGATTACAAAGGATGTGGAAATTGGTCCAACTGCTGATTGTATCATAGGAACTGATATGAACAAATGCATGTTGGATTTTCCAAGCGATTTCAAATCAAAACTTGCGGATTCAAAAACCAAAGTTACAGTAATCTTAGATACTGAAAACGGGCATGATGAAATTGTTGGTCATGGTCATGAAGATTTAAGTTTAACTCATCCTAGCGATATTGTCATAAGAAAGAGTGATTATACCTGTTCTAGGACATTGATGATTAAGGCGGATAAGGCAGCCAAAGATCTTGACAGTAACTTAATTGAAGATTTAAAAAATGAAAAAATCATGGAAGTTACAATAAAATTGGCTTAAAATAGTTAAGTATATATAACTTAAAAAAGATATTTTTTTATAACTACTTTTGTTTTTATGCGGGGGTGGTCGAGCGGTCAAAGGCGCTAGGTTGAGGGCCTAGTGGGTCAGTCCCTTCGCGGGTTCAAGTCCCGTCCCCCGCACTATTTGATACTATTTTTGCAATAATTGCTAAATTGTAACCAGCTCATGTATATTATTTATTTAAATTGCTTTGTTTTTTAAAGATGTAACCTGTTTTTTACTAAGTCTTATATATTATTGATAACAAATTAACTAAAGTTGAGAAATTATTAGGAGGTTTTCATATCAAAAAGATAATTTTTACTTTCGCAATACTTGCTTTAATTTTTACAACAATTGCTTGTGTAAGTGCTGCTGATGATTTTAGTGATTTGTCAGATGATATTGAAAATGCAAATCAGACACTCACTTTAGACCATGACTATGAAAGCACAAACTCATCAAGTCAGATTGTTATATCTAAATCAATTACTATTGATGGAAATAATCATTCTATCAGTGCTCCTGATGTATCAAGAGTATTTTTGGTTAATGCAAGTAATGTTTCAATAAAAAACATTAATTTTATTAATTCTAACTTAACAGGTCTTGCAGGAGGAGCAATTTCCTGGTTAGGGGATAATGGATCTTTAATTAATTGTAATTTCATAAATAACGTCGCCAGTTCTGCTGGTGGGGCAGTTTTATGGGAAGGTAATAATGGATTAATTGAAAACTGTAGTTTTGAGAATAATAAAGTCAATTATGGTCCGGCAGTAAGCCTAACTGACGGCTACAGTTATGACCCGTCAGCTATTCATATCCAGATTGTACAAAGTGAAGGTGGTGCACTCTACATTTCAGCAAATAATGTCATAGTTAGAAACTGTAATTTCATAAACAACACCGCAAGCTTAAATGGTGGTGCAATATCTGTGGACTGGTCAAGAAATATTACAATAACTTCTTCAAGATTTAAAAACAACAAAGCAGAATATAATGGTGGTGCAATCGATTTAAGTGGAGATAATATCACTATTTCAAATTCAGTATTTGTTGGCAACTCACCGGATGACTTATTTAACAATTGTCCTAATACAAATGTGGTAAATTCCATTTTTGAAAATGAAAATAAAATAGATGGATTTTATGATGTGAATTTGTCAAATGTAATATTTGGCAATGTTGGCAGTTTTGAAGACTTATCTGCTTTAGTTAATGATACTCCTGAAGGAGGTTTGTTAGTCTTAGATTCTGATTATGTATATATTGACGGTCAAATTAAAGGAATTTTAATTTCAAAATCAATCATAATCGATGGACAAGGCCATACTTTGGACGGACGTCATTTATCAAGAATATTTAACATTACTGCAGATAATGTAACTATTAAAAACGTTAATTTTAAAAATGGAAATGCGCTTGGAAGATATTTCGGCCCATTTCTTGGTGGTGGAGCTATCTACTGGAACGGAAATAATGGAAATCTAGTAAATTCCAACTTTACAGATAACCATGGAAGCGGACTAGAAGAGGATCCGTTTGACCAAGAAGAGATATTCATAGATGAAAATGGAATGATTATTCATATTATCAGAATAAGGCCGGTAGGTGCTAAACTAAACGAGGGTGGTGCAATCACCTGGAATGGTACAAATGGTCATATTGATGGATGTATTTTCATAAAAAATAGTGTAGGTTATCCGGACACTGGTGGAGCCATCATGTGGAGAGGAGATAACGGTTTGGTTACAAACTCCGAGTTTTACGAAAACAGCGCATGGTGTGGTTCTGCAATATGCTGGACTGGAGCAAACGGTACAGTTTTGTCTTCAATAATCATGAACAATTCATTTTTCGATGGTGGAATTTACTGGTTTGGAGCAAATGGTACAGTACACAACACAATATTAATCGGTACAGGTTACAGGACTGCATTATCTGCACCTTCAGATATGGATGCTGACTATAACTTCTGGGGAGATACTGTTTATGATACAAATGTAGTGTTAAAACCTAGTGTTGTTAAAAACTGGTTGGTAATCAACTTTACCCATGATGGAGACTTTGTTAATGCAAATGATAAGGTTTTAATTAGATATGCCGTTGAAAATTCTGTTGATAAAAAAGGAAAGTTCGCACCTTATGAAAACATGTCATTCTCAGGCTCTATTTTATATACAGCTCCAAAAACCGGTTATTTAAATGTACAATTTGTGAATGGTGAAATTCAGATTGATGTCAACGCTCAAATTCAAATTGAAAGCAGTGATTTAACCAAATACTATACCGCAGAAGAAATTGCATACAAAGTAAGTTTAAGTGACATTACAGGTAAATTGGTTAACGAAACTGTTAAAATTAAGGTAAATAACAAGGTTTATAAGGTTACAACTGATTCAAACGGTGTTGCAACTTTAAAACTAAAATTAAAACCTGGAGAATATGGCGTCACCACTTCTTATGGTAAATATAGTGTTAAAAACAAAATTACCATTAAAAAGACATTAGTAACCAAAAACTTATCCAAAAAGGTTAATAAAGCTGCCAAATTTAAGGTAAAGGTTTTAAACTCAAAAGGAAAAGCATATCCAAAACAGTTAGTTACAATCAAATTTAAAGGTAAAACCTACAAAATCAAAACTAATTCAGAAGGAATAGCTACTCTTAACATACCTAAGAACTTAAAGGTTGGCAAATACACCATTAAAACAACTTACAATGGTATAACCAATACCAATAAGGTAATTGTTAAAAAATAAGGATTCAATCCTTATTTATTTTCTCTTTTTGAGGCCGACTCATAATTTTTGTGTTTAAAATTTTTTTCTTATTTTTTTATCCTTTAATTATTTATACTAGGAAGTACAATCTATTATTAGAGTTAATTAACTTCTTGGTTGTGTTTTTTATGGTTTTGAGAGAGGATAGA
>NZ_JAZKXX010000079.1:0-47638 GCF_045611865.1 Methanobrevibacter sp. | reverse complement strand
AAAAAGGGATTAAAATGAAAACTGTTGCAATTAATGGTTATGGAACCATCGGTAAAAGAGTGGCTGATGCAGTAGCTGCTCAAGATGATATGAAAGTAATTGGTGTAAGTAAAACTAGGCCAAACTACGAAGCAAGAACTGCAGTTGAAGAAAAAGGCTATCCTTTATACATTGGAATTCCTGAAAGAGAACAACAATTCAAAGATGCTGGAATCGAAATAGCCGGTACTGTTGAAGATATGATTCAAGAAGCAGATGTTGTCGTTGACTGTACTCCTGGAAGTATCGGACCACAAAACCTTGAAATGTATAAAAAAGCTGGTGTTAAAGCTATTTATCAAGGTGGAGAAGACCACGATTTAACAGGCCTTTCATTCAACTCATTTTCCAATTATGATGAATCTTATGGTGCAGATTACACCAGAGTAGTTTCTTGTAACACTACTGGTTTAACCCGTACATTATCTACAATTGACCCTATTGCAGACATTAAAAAAGTCAGAGCAGTAATGGTTAGAAGAGGATCAGACCCATCTGAAATCAAAAAAGGTCCAATTAACGCAATTGTACCAAATCCTCCAAAAGTACCATCTCACCATGGCCCTGATGTAAAAACCGTAATGCAAGGCATTGATGTAACCACCATGGCATTACTCGTACCTACTACCTTAATGCACCAACACAATATTATGGTTGAAATCAACAACGAAGTTGAAACCGAAGAAATCCTTGAAGCTTTAGAAAAACGTTCTAGAGTAATTATTGTTTCTGCAGAAGAAGGTTTAGGTTCAACTGCTGAGCTAATGGAATATGCTAAAGAACTTGGAAGAAATAGAAACGATTTATACGAAATTCCAGTTTGGAAAGAGTCCCTTAATGTTGTGGGAAATGAATTATTCTATATGCAAGCAGTACATCAAGAATCCGATGTAATACCTGAAAACATTGATGCAATTCGTGCACTTTTAGAAATGGAAAGTGACAACGAAAAGTCAATTGCAAAAACTAACAAAGCTATGGGAATATTTTAAATTCCCTTTTACTATTTTTTTAACTGATCTAAATGAAACATAAAGTACTTTTTGGTCCTGCCGGAAGCCCCATAGATTATAAAGGAGCAGCATATAAAGCACCAAAATACATCCAAGAAGAAGGACTTGATTCTTACGAATATCAATCCCCATATGGTGTTAGAATTGGAGAATCATCTGCAACTACCCTAAAAGATGAATCTAAAAAGCATGACGTTTTAGTTTCAATGCATGGTCCTTATTACATTAATTTATGTGCCAAAGAGGAAGAAAAACTTGAAAAAAGTTTAGGACACCTGATTTCCATGGCCCGTGCAGGTGAATGGATGGGAGCATACCGTTTAGTATTCCACCCAGGAGCTTACCTAAACAGAAAACCTGAAAAAGCAATGGAAATATCAAAAAGTACTGTAAACAGACTGTTTGAAGAGCTTGAGGCGGAAGGAATCGAAGATTTCACTTTTGCTCCAGAAACCACAGGTAAAAGAACCCAGCAAGGAAACGTTTCAGAAGTGGTTGATTTGTGTGCTTCATTTGATCATTTTGAACCGACAATCGATTTTGCACATGTTCATGCAAGAGGAAGAGGATTTTTAACAAAAAAAGATGATTATAATTGTATTTTTTCAACAATTGAAGATAATCTGGATGTTGATATCCTGCACTGCCACTTTACAACAATCGAATATGCAAATCACGGGGAAGTAAAACACCATACTCTTGATGAAAGTGATGAATATGGTCCAAATATCAGAGATTTACTTGCAAATCTAATTGATAACGGTTGGAATGCCAATATCATTTGTGAAACACCACTTCGAGATGTTGATTCACTTAAAATGAAAAAAATATACGAAGAAATGATTTAATAATCCTTAACAGAACGGATTAAATCATCCATATCTTTGAATAAATTATTAATATCATCATTATCTTTTTTATTAGAGCTTAAATGAATAACCAGCTCATCCATCAAATTTTCCATCTTATCAATGAATGCCCGCAATGTTTTAATTTTATTATCTGTTTCTCGTTGAAGCAATTCATTATTATCCCAATCTAATTCAACCATTTTTCTTGTAATCTGCAGCTGATTATAAAATAGTTGATTGGATTTGGTTATTGAAGATGTGAATCTATCATATATGTGGCCCGAACTGGATAGTTTTTCAGCTAACTCTTTTGCTTTATTTTGTTTTTTATTGTATTCTGAGTCCAAATCATCGATAATTTTAACATATCTGGGCTTAACAACTTCATTTAATTTTTTTTCACGGAAAACGGGTTTTCCACATTTAATGCAAAAATTTTGCCCAGAATCTATTTTAGCACCACAGTATATGCAAAAATGATTACAATTATCTTCAAAAGTCATATGCTATTATTTACTACTTTAAATGTATTTAAATCTATGATTTTTTAAGCTTCAAAACAACTAATTCTGAATCGGTTCCCCATCTCATTGGAGGGTCCATTGAACCTACCCCTGTTGTAACATGCAGATATTTACCCAAATCATTTTTAAAAAGCCCCATATTATACTTAAATAGAATATTTGCAAAAATTATAGCAGGATAGAACTGTCCCCCATGAGTATGGCCAGACAATTGTATATCAAATCCTAAAGCAGAAAATTTATCCCAATAATATGGAACATGATAATTTAGAATATTTACCAAATCCGGATTAATAATGCTTGCATCTATTTCTGGAACGCTCCTATCTTCAAAACTGAATGTCAAACCAAAAACGTTTAAACAATCAAATTCCATCCATTCATTGTCCAAAACAATTATTCCAGCATGCTTGCAAGCAGCAATGACCTTTTCAATTCCAATATAGAAATCATGATTTCCTGGAGTGAAAATTATTGGCATATCCACATCTTTAAGCTCATCAAAATCATTTTCCAGAACAATTGATGATCCATCAGTCAAATCTCCTGAAATAATTGCAAGTTCACAAGTATCTTCTAGTTCTTTGAGTTTTAAAGCAATTTCATGAATTATTTCCTTGTGGCGAACAGAACCGAAATGGACATCTGACAAATGAACAATGTTAATATCACGAGCCAAATTGTCCAACATGATAATTTTTTCATTAACAACTAATTTATGAGCCTTATAATAATTATAAATTCCAAGAATTGGCACAATAGCCACCAATACCACAATAATCGCAAAAGGCAATGACACAAACATTCCAATCAAATAGATTACTAGAACATCAATTAAAAACATCAAGGAGGCCCACATCCACAACATATCCAATGATGTGAAAAACCTACCGATTTTTGTAGACTTTTTAGATTCAAAAAACATTGGAATAAAACGGTTTAATCCAATTAATACGGAAATCAAAACCAAATAAATATCATCAATGCCTCCAAACAACAAGAACAAATATTTCAGCAAAAAGAACTGGAATACCATATAAAATGGAATCGATAATAATACTCTTCTTGTTCTAAAGCTCATATTTTAAACCTCAAAAAATAATATATTACAACAACTATTTAAATTATTAAAAACAAGGTTAGATATGTAACAAATTTCGGAGGTGATGATTTGAAAAGTGACAATAAAAAGCCAGAAATTAAACCAACTAATCAAAAAACAATAAAAAAAGAAAGCGAAAACAAAGAATATGCAGAATATGTCATTTTAAAACCTGTTGGATACCCATTTGATTTTAATCTAATGGATGAAGATATTGAAATTACCAACAGCGCATTATTTGAAGAATACGCACGTGAACAATGGCTAGGCTTAGTTGTATGTGAAAATTCACATTTATTTGATCAAAAAATCATCCCAGATTATGGTTTTGAAATTGTAACTGCAAAGCCAAATAACTCCATAATATCTGAAAAAACTAAAATTAAAATTATAACCGACGAATTGAATGGAAGAAAAGATGAAAATAAAGTTCAATCAAACATATTCCTTTCAGATATTGTTGGACAAAAAAATGCAAAAAATAAAGTCAAAGTTATAACAAAATATTTAGAAAACCCTGAAAGCTTTGGACCGTGGGCTCCAAAAAATATTTTGTTCTACGGACTTCCAGGTACTGGTAAAACCATGCTTGTTAAAGCACTTGCTAATGAACTTGAAGTTCCATTATATCTAATCAAAGCAACATCATTAATTGGAGACCATGTTGGTGATGGTGCATCTAAAATTCATGATTTATTTAAAAAAGCTAGTGAAAATTCGCCATCCATAATTTTTATTGATGAAATTGATGCCATTGCACTTCACAGATCTTTTCAATCATTAAGAGGAGATGTTTCAGAAATTGTAAACTCCCTTTTAACTGAAATGGACGGGATTAGTGAAAATAAATCAGTAATAACAATCGGAGCAACAAATAATCCAACTTCCTTGGATTATGCAGTGCGAAGTAGATTTGAAGAAGAAATTGAATTTAAACTTCCAGATGATGATGAAAGATTAAATATTATTGAAAATAACTTAAAAACTATGCCTTTAGAATATGATTTAGACTTGGAAAAAATAGTTAAAATGACTAAAGGATTGTCTGGAAGGGACATTAAAGAAAAAATTCTAAAAACAGCTCTTCATAATGCAATATCAAATGATAACGACATAATAACAATGGAAAACATTAATTATGCTGCCAATTCAACTAAAATTAAAAATATTGATGTAAAAGGAATGTTCGAATAATTAATTTGAATTAAACAAATATTCTGCAGCTTCAATAACATCTTTATTATCTTCTTTTGCGGCTTTTTTAACCTTTTTAGAAATATCGAAAAATATTTTATTTACAATAGAATTTGTTAAATTATCTATAATTTTTGCACTACCATCTACATCAGACAACTTAGCAGATGCTATTTTGGTTTCACGTTGTCTTATCTCCTCCATAGATGACCTTAAACTTGCAAGTGTATCCTCAACTTCCATTATTTTAAAGGTTTCTTTAAGTAAAATGAACTCTTCATCGATGATAGTTTCCGCTTCACCAAATTCCTTAATTCTGAGGTTAGTATTTTCATCTGCAATTTCTCTTAAATCATCTATATTAAATGATTTAATACCCAATTCAGATACATCATCAGAAATATCACGTGGATTAGCGATATCAACCATCATCAAGCTTTCATAATCCCTTTTAATATCCAACATACGTTCCTTAGTAATAATTGCATGAGGTGCGCTAGTGGCACTAATTACCAAATCGGCAGTGGCCAAATATTCCTCCAGTTCATTGAATAAAATGGCTTCTCCGCCCAAATCTTTTGCAAGTTCAACAGCAACATAATAAGTTCTATTTGCAACAAAAATAGCATGTAAATCCTTTTCAGCAAGTGCCTTTGCAACTAATCTTCCCATTTTTCCAGCACCAATTACTAAAACAGATTTGTCATCTAAACTACCCATGTGCTTTTCTGCAAGATCAATTGCAGCCGAACCTATGGAAACAGAACCTTTATTAATATTAGTTCTATTTCTTACAACCTGACCAACATGAATTGCTTTTGTAAAAACAGTATCAAGAGATTTGCCACAGTGATGATTTTTAACAGCCTTATGTTTTGCATCCTTAACCTGACCTAAGATTTGGTCTTCACCTACAATCATAGATTCTAAACCTGAAGTCATACGTAATAAATGCATTACAGCAGATTGCCCATATTCAATTACAATACTCTGATTTTCATGAGATAACAATTCCTCATCTTCAGGAATATAATCATTATTAATGTAATATTCCTTCCTATTACAAGTGGAAATCTCAATATATTCTCCGATTGAATATTTTTCTTGTAAGTTCCAAAACAATTCATCCATTTGCTTAGATATTATCTCCATTGATTGAATATCTGCAATTTTATGGTCAACCCTTAAATTAAGTATCACTATAATCCCCTTATTAAATTATCAATATAACTTTTAGCTTCATCAATTTGCCCGTTTTTAATCAAATCATTGATTTTTTCATCATCAAAAATCTCATAAAGATAGTTTCTTCTAATTTTTTGGTCTTCAACTATTTCTTTCAGCCTACTTCTAGCATAGTCTTGAAGCTCAATTTCTAAGATATCTTCATCAGTGATAATTGATTGAATCTTTTTTCGAAGTTGACGAGCCATTAATGGACTTTTACCATTAGTAAAGATAGATATTTCAACATCCCCAATATTAAAACTTGTAGGAACAATAACATCCCCTTCTTGTGGAATATCTGCCCTATTAACTAATTTATCCCGAGTTATTTGGCAAACATATTCACTCAACTTTTCATCACCGCTTGCCACAACAACCAAATCAGCCCATTTAACTAACTCATCCACTTCCTCAGTAGAATATAATACAGCCCCTTTAGATTCTAAATCAGAAGATATGTAATTTCCAGCTAATCTAACATTAGCCCCATGGTCTAAAAATTTATTTGCTCTTCTTGTGGCAACTTCGCCTGTGCCTAAAATAAATACATTTAAATTTGATGTTTTTAAATAAATAGAAGTCCAATCCATTTTAATCAGAATTCTCAAGAGATTTAGCATGTAAAACTTTTACAGCTGCCCTCAAATCATTATTGCATTCAGTTAAAACATTCATAGCCTCGAGTTTTGTTATATGAAATGTTTCAGCCAATGCTTCAGCTCTTTCATCAGGATTAGGTTTATTAACACCAACTAACCTTTCAGATAATTCCTTTTTCAAATCCAAGTATTCATCATGACTCATTCCCATATTTCTTAAAGTCATGTCTCTTAATGGGCAAGGTTTAGATGGTTTACAACACCAAATAAGTGAACCAAAACAAGTTCCAGCCCCTTCACCTAATCTAGTTTCTTTTCCAAATTGAATTTTAATATTGATATACTCTTGAGGAGTTAAGTTAACTTCTTGTAAAGCGTTTAATACTGGACATGGTTTAACGGGAGGACAACAAAAAGCAAGCCCCCTTACATCTCCACCCCTACAAATATGAGATGGTGCATCTTCCCAAGTCATGATAAACCTCCAATAATTTAAAATAATAATCAGATAATTATAAAATAATAATATAATTTATTTGAATTGTGAATATATAATCTTTTTTATAAACTTAATCCTTTAAATAACATTTTTACAAAATTAGTATCCCGGTAAAAGAAAATATTAAAAACATGTCCCTCCCAAGTTTTACCACAAAATGATAAAGTTAATTTATCTGCATTATCATTTATCCCTATTAAAGACATATCCCCATATGACAAATCTAAAAAAGAATGGATTTTAGAAAAATTTAGAAAATGACATGAATTTAATTAATTTATGAAAATATTTAATTAGAATAGGCATTATATTATAAAATAGATAAACTTATTTAATTGGATGATTTAAATGGAAAAAAATGCAATTATTTTGGCGGCTGGAAAGTCCGATAGTCTCGCTCCTTTCACGTATGAGAAACCAAAAGGGCTTTTTAGTGTGAAAAATGAAATTTTAATTGAAAGACAAATTGAACAATTATTAGAAGCAGGCATTAAAGATATTTATCTTGTAATTGGATATATGAAAGAAAAATTTTTTTACTTAGAACGAAAATATCCTGAAGTTAAATTAATTATTAACAACACATTTGCCAAATTTGGAAATATTTATTCATTGTATGTCGCACGTGAATATTTGGCTAATACTTTTATTTGTTGTGCTGACCATTATTTTTTAGAAAATCCTTTCATGGACGATAATGAACTTAATCGTTCTTATAGGGCATGCACATATTTAGAAGGTAGTTTCGAAGAGTTTTCTATTGATTATTCTGATGCTGATGTTATCACTGGATGTTACATTGGTGGAAAAGATTCATCAGCCATGATTGGTCATGCATATTTTAATGAAGCATTTTCAAAAAAATTTAAACAATTATTAGATGCAACAATTGATGATTTCGGCATTAAAAATATGTTTTGGGAAGAATTTTACGCAAAACATATCAACGACCTAACATTATTTGTAAAAAGATATGAAAACGGCGAAATATTGGAATTTGATAGTGTCGATGATTTAAGAGATTTTGATTCTGATTTTTTATTAAATGTTGATTCAGCAATTGTTGAGAATATTTGTAAAGTATTTGATTGTCATCCTAATGACATAATAGATATTGAAATCATTAACGCCGGTTATACCAACGTATCTTTTAAATTTACATATGACGGTACTGAATATGTTTATAGGCATCCCGGAGGAAGTGACAAATATTATTCAAAAAGAAGTAATGAATATTATTCTCAAAATCAGGCAAAGAAATACGGTATTGATAAATCATTAGTCTATATTGATCCTACTGGTTGGAAGATTTCTTACTTTATTCACAATATTGTTCCAATAGACATTTTCGGAAATGAAAATCATCTTAAGTTATTAGTTGAGGCAATACATAAAACTCATGAAATTCCTGTTACCGATGAAATTCAAGAATTTGACAATTATATTGAAGCTAAAAAGTTAATTACTTTGGCTTGTGCATCAAAAGGTGACCTGTTCAAAGAATTTGAAGACATGTTCAACAAAATTGATCAAGTTTATGAATTCGTTAAAGCTGAAAGGGAAAAATACGGAATTGAGCTTGTAGTAAGTCATCATGATATTTATTATCCTAATTTATTACCAACTGCCGATGGAGATTTTTATTTAATTGACTGGGAGTACTCTAGCCTTAATGACCCTGCAAATGATATTTGTGGCCTCTTTACCAGATATGAATATGATGATGAAACTATAGAATACCTTTTAAGAGCTTATTATGGTCGTGAGTTAACACCTTTAGAACACAGGCATGTTATGGGTCAATCCATTTTAACAGCAATGTATTGGATTGCTTGGCCATTGTTTAGAGCTAGTGTTGGACAAGAAGATGGTTTCTTCCTATTGGATTCCTTTAGATATATCTTAAACCATATTGATGGCGTTATCGAAAGTTATAAGGAGATATAATATTATGAATGTTCCAATCATATTGGCTGGTGGTGTTGGATCAAGAATGGGTGCTGATAGGCCTAAACAATTTATAGAGATATTCGGAAAGCCAATTCTAGTTTATACAATTGAAATTTTCCAAAATCATCCTGAAATTGATGCAATCGAAGTGGTTTGTGTAAAAAGCCACGTTGATTATTTAAAAGAATTGGTTGAAGAATATAATTTAGATAAGGTCAAATGGATTACGCCTGGAGGCAAGGAGTTCCAAGATTCAGTAATCAACGGTATAAACAATTTAAAAAATGAATTGTCTGATGAAGATATCGTCCTAATCCAATATGGTGCATCTCCTTTCACCTCAGATGACATTATTAGTGATGCCATTAGGGTGTGTAAAGAAAAAGGCAATTCTTCCCCTGCAATTAAGTCCCTATTCCTTTTAGGAAGCAATGACGGTGACAAATCACTTAATTGGATTGATAGAGATAAGGTAATAATACATAATACACCACAATGTTTTAAATTTGGATATGTTACCCAATTATATGAGGAGGCTATTGAAGAAGGATACATTGACAAAGTCGAACCTCATACTACAAGCCTAATGTATTTGATGGATCGTGAAATTTACCTTTCAAAAGGGAACCAAATAAATTTTAAAATAACAACTAAAGAAGACTTAGATTTATTTAAAGGTTTTGTATTGATGAAAAATCAAAATAATGATGAATAAGTGATTTAATTAACAAACCCTTTATAACAAAATTAAAAAAAAAGAATTGAATGATAAGAAAACTAGTGTTCTTTCAACATGTCTTCTTTTTCATCCGGAGTTAATTGATTAACAATCTCTTCAGGAGTACCTATATCTAGGAGTTTACCTCCTCTCATTAAAGCAGCCCTGTCACAAACATCTAAAACAAAGTCCATATCGTGAGAAATGATAATGAATGTTTGTTCCAATTCAGCACGTGCTTTCAAAATTGAATCAGTTACAATAACCCTTGTTACTGGATCCATTGTACCAGTTGGTTCATCTAAAACAATCAAATTAGGTTCTTTGATTAAAACTTGTGCTAAAGCAACCCTATGTTTTTCTCCCACACTTAATTGGTCAGGATATTTATCAAGAATACTTACAGCAAGATCATCACTAAAACCAACAGTTGTCAATGCATGGATAGCTTTGATTTTACCAAACTCCGCAGGCAAGTTCAAACTAATCGCATCAGTTAAGTTACCTAAAATTGTTCTGTGAGGGTATAGAGAATATTCCTGATGCAATAATCCAATATAAGGCATGATACGTCCACGGTTGAGCGGACCCACTTTAGTCATGTCAATCCATTCATCTCCAAGCTTGATTTGAATATCTCCACCACTCGGTTCAGTTAATCCCATTAACATTCTTGTAGTGGTTGTTTTACCGGAACCACTTAAACCTACAATACCAAAGATTTCTTCTTTGTTAATGGTTAAACTAACACCATCAACCGCTTTTACAACACCACGTTCAATGGAATAATAATGTTTTTTAACATCTTTAAGAGTTACTTCGGGTTCACCGAATTCAGGGATTTCAGGCTTTTGAGGAACAGGAACTGTTTCCATGAATTTGTCTACAACAGCATTTGGTTCGCCTTCTTCTTTAATTTGACCATTTTCTAACCAGATTACATTATCTGCAAGTTCTGTCATTACTTCCGGCCAGTGAGAAGTGATTAACATGGTGATTCCTTCATCTTTAACTCCTTCTTTTAAGGTATTATGGAGTTTTACTGCAGTTTGAGGGTCCAATGTACCTGTTGGTTCATCTGCTAAAAACATCATTGGATTTTTAGCCAATTGTCTTGCAAGCACAACCCTTTGTTTTTCTCCCCCACTTAAGTCACGCGCAATGTGTGTAATCCTATGGTTCATTTGAACCATTTCTAATAATTCCAAAGCAGCGTAAATACCTTCTTCATATTCTTTGTCTTCAGGCATTGCCCTCATGACATTTTCAATAACAGTTTCCTCATCATAAAGAGCAAAGTTACGTTGCAACATGATAGAAATTCTTCTTTTAATGCTTGCAAATAATTTTCTTTCAGCATTATAGAAATCTACTTCACGAGCCTCTAAAGTCGCTCCACAACTACATTTTTCACCTACATGAGATGGTGAGTCAACAGCCAAACAATCAGGACAAACGGCAATATTCATAATTATATTACCTGCATCCGGCTTATAGTCTAATGTACCTCTAAGCATGTTTATTAAAACGGATTTTCCGCTTCCACTACGTCCCAAGATACCTAATGTCTCACCTTCATTAATCTTTAAATTAATATCTTTAAGAACGTCAACACCATCAAAAGTTTTAGTTATATTCTTAAGTGTTATAAAATCCATGAAATCACCTTATAGGATAATTTATATTATAAACTATTAATAATGTTTTCTAATAACAATTGTTTTAAAAAATTTAAAAATTAGTTATATTAAAAGCCAAATTACCTGAAATAACTGAACGAGCTATTGAAAACCCGTCAACACCTGTAGCAATCATTTTTTCAGCATTTCCTAAAGAGTTTACTGAATTATTCCCAATAACTTTAATATTAACATTATTGCAGATTTTTTCTAAAAGTTTCCAATCTGCTTCAAAGACTCCTTTTTTCATTGCATCAATATGCAAGTAATCAGCACCAGAATCTTCAATCAAATTAGCAATTTTTAATGTGTCTACACCATCAACATTGGCCCTAATTTTAACTGATACTTCGCAATTTACATTATCAACAACTTGAGAGATGAAATCCATTAAATCATCTCTTCTCAACATTTCTTGACCACAACCAATATTTGTAATTTCCTCCTGGCGGCAATGACAATTGATTTCAATGATATCTAAATTTTCAATATTTCCCAATTCAATTATCGGTTGCGGAGTTGTTGCTCGGACATTTGCAGAAACTTTTACATTTCTGTGAACGTTTTTAATTGAAGTAACTTCTTTTTCAATATGATTATAAGTTTCATCTAATGGAAAAACAAATTCTTTTCTTCCTCTTTCAATGATTTTTTTACTCGCCTCAATTGATGGTGAATCTAAACTATAACCACCCAAAGTAGCCACATCAAAACCAAATGGAATAACTTTATTTAAAAAAGTAGCATCTGTTATTCCGGCCATTGGTGCAACTACTTTAATCATGATATCATCAATATTCTTTTTCAATTACCCAAGTCCACATTTCATTGTTGTGAGCACGGATTTCTTCAAGACCAATATCTGCCATGTATGCTGCATCTTCAGCATTTTTTCCACGGCCGATACCTGCTTTAAGTTTAATACCAATTTCCTCATCAATTTCTACCATGATTTCTTCAATCTCTTCTTCAGATAAACCATTACATGGAGACATAAAATTATCTCCACCAATAAAGAATAATAAAGCGCCTTTTTTAATTAATTTTGTCATTAAGTAATGTTGAGCTTTGTTAACCATGAAACTTGTATCAAAAGCAGATTCAATATCAGTTAAAGTCTCAGTTACACTATTTATATCAATATGAGCTGCTTGAACAAAACTGTCTTCTTTTGAAACTAAACTATCAATAGCTAAAATTTCTTTTCTCTCCCCTGATTGAGCACTACCTGCTTTTTGAAGTGCTATAGTGGCTAATTTTTGAGCTTCATGTGGAGTTTCAGCAGCGCCGACACCCATACTAATAGTAATAGGGTATCTGTTTCTAATTGATCTTTGAATTCTTAAATGGTCTTCTTCATCAAGACCATTGGATATTGCAAGTAAATTATCAAATCTTGTAAAGAAAACTAAACCTTTTTTATTACCAAAATGATTATTTAAATCAGCAAATAAACTTGCCTGTAACATTTGTAAGTCTGATTCAGTTCTAGGCCTCGGAGTAACAGTCCAAGGACCATAATTGTCAATTTGTATTAATGTCATTTGTATCATTGATTAACCGCCCCTTAATAATTAAGGAATACTATTAATAATTATTTCAGCCAAATTTTTTTTAGCATCTAAATTATTCATTATTGTATTTGTAACTATTACCTTATTAACTATTTGATTTACCTCAATTTTTTTGTCTTCATCTTTAATATCAATAACAATATTATCCAAAAAATCCTCATAAAATGATGCAACACCAACTGATGAAACATCAATGCCCAATGCCCTCATAAACTTGCTTGCAGGACCGCTTACACTATCATTTCCAATAATCGGTGAAACAGCGATAACATAAGCCTCTTTTAGTGCATCTCTGACACCATCAAGAGATAATATTGGTGATATAGAAGTAATTGGATTTGAAGGCCCAATTATTACTGCCCGAGAGTTTTTAATAGCATCAATAATATCATCTGCAGGTTTTACCTTAGAAAATTTGACATCCAAAACTTCCGGTTGGGATTGATGCTTAATTAAAAAGTCATGGAATTCCAACTCTCCGATATCCGTGATGATTTTAATATCTGAGTTTTCATCACTCATTGGAATAATTTTAGATTTAATACCCATTTTCTCTGCTTGAATTTCAACAGCTTTAGTGAGCCCATATTTTTTCATTAATTGAGTTTTTTGGATTTTAGTGGCCCTATCAATATCCCCTATGCGAAGTAATTCACTGCATCCAATCTCTTCAAGCCTTTCATGAGTAATGAATGTGTCATTCTTAACGCCGTACCACAATTCATCGTTTATCATGTCAGACATAGTATACAAAACTGTATCGATATCTGCTGAGACATAAACACCTGAAAAATAATCATTTTCTAAAGTATTTACTATTATTGTCAAATCTTCTGGATTAACTAATTCCTTTAACCCTTGTAATAATTTTGGAGTTCCAGTTCCTCCAGATAAAACAGTAATCATAAAAACAACTCACTATCTAAATACATCCGCTTCTTTTGGCATGAGTAAAGATTTAATATTGGAATCTGCATCTCTTATTGTATCAAAATTATTAAATCCTCGAATAAGTACAACAGGAAGACCCTCATCAGCTTGCCCCATAATCAAAGAAGCCGCAGCAGATAACTCGTCAGCTGTTGCAATTTCTGTTGTTTCCAATTCACGACCATATAAATCTTTTTCACCCACTCTTTTCCAAATTGGAGTAATACCAGAGCATCCAATTGCTGTTCCAATAGCTCCAAATCTAAATGCTCTTCCTTGAGTATCAGTGATAATGACCGCTATTTCCTCACCAAACTCATTTTCTAAAAATTCACGAATTTCACGAGCAGACTTATCAGCATTAACTGGCATTGGTGTAGCAAGACCTTCCCCAACATTTGATTCATCAATACCTGCATTAGCACAGACAAATCCCTGTTTTGTTTCAGTTATGATAAATTTGGGACCAACTCTTACAACTTCAACAGATTCATCTAAAATGGCCTGAACAAGATTTGGATCTTTTTTAGATTTTTTAGCTAGTTCAATTGCCTCTTTAGATGGAGTTAACTCATCTAATTTGATAAAATTATCTTCAGCTTTTGAAATCAAAGTTTCCGCTATTAAAATTATATCCCCATGCTCGATTTCACAGCCCTGCTTTATTATAGCCTCTTTAATAATCTGTGAAACATCACTGGAACTGTCCACAATAGGAATATCCTCTAAACCAATTAATTCAATTGTCATAATATCATCAATATTAACTTAAAAAAAATAAAAATTATGGATTATAGACATCAATTGTCCATTCTCCATCAAAAACAGCAGCACATGAAGTTACCGGCTTTTTATAATTAGCAAAGGTACCTTCATCGAAAATAAATTTAGCAGCATCGGTTGAAGTTTTCGCTTCAAAATCAACACGATCAGGTACTTGACTACCATAAGTTGAAATAAATACTGCATCACCATATGGAACTTCTTCAACTAACAATTTTTTATCATTAGCAATTCCAACATAACAGCCATATTCCTCTTTCTTGTTTGTAGATGTGACAACAGCAGCTATTCTAGGAGTATTATAATCATCTTTTTCATAGTCCATAGTGAGTAATGAATAAGCAATTGCATCTTTAATATTCATTCCCAAAGCTATTTTATCTGCTATAACATCGGTATGAGCACCATTAGATACAATAGCCATATCTCTTACAATACGAATACTGTTATATGTAATATAGGTGTTCTCATAAATGTCCTTTTCAAAACCTTCTTTTGGAACAATAGCTGCACGATTTTCAAATTTTAAACATCTCCTATTTGGAAATGACCTACTTGAAACACGATATGCTACAAAAGGTTTACCATCACAATTCATCCCTGTTGATAAAATTCTCCCCGTATACATTTTTATTCCTCAATTTTAAAGTTCTGGACGTTGAACAGCTTGCTCCACAGATATTCCTGCAGGAGTTGTGATTACAATCTCACCAGGTTTTATAATAACTTGACCTTCGTCAATAACCCTTGCCTGAACACCTACGGCACTTCCCGCTATTGCATCCGAGCGATCTTGACCGTTTACTGTAACTTTATGTAAATTAGCCACAGGCATCACATAGTATTCTGCATCTCCAGAAACATCTGTGACATTAGGTTTTCCACTTGCATCGTCTACAACATCAGCATCATCCGTTTGAACATCAGTAGCTGAAAAATTACTAGTTACAACTAAAAAAATCATAATTGTAAATAAAATATCAATAAATGGAACTAGATTAATACTTGGTTTATTACCTAAAACTTTCTTTTTATGTTTCCCAACATCAAGCGCCATCTAATCACCTATTGTTTCAATTTACTTTCAGTAATTTCAGCATTAACGTTACATTTTTCCAATATAATATTTGAAATACTTTTATCTAACATACTTGGTTTAAAAGAAACTTTGATATTAGCATAAGGATCTGAAATCAATCTTGTGTTAACAACACCATCAGCCTCTTGTAATGCTTCAAGTGCACATTCAACATTGGCATCCACTCTAACTTTAACTACAGCATACCCCCAATTGGTCATTTTTGTAGCAAGTTCAATTTTATCCATTTCATCCTCAATAAGGCCTTGAATATAAGTGTGTAAAGGCAATAGTACAATAGCTACTAAAAGACCCATAATTGTGGTGGTCAATGCTACATAAATACCCTCTGCCATTGCTGCAGAATCCGGGTGGACTCCCAATGATTTGAAAGTCATCCAAATACCAATAACAGTACCTATCAAACCTAAAAATGGAGCTAATTCTGTGATAGTTTTAATTGTATTTAATCCTTTAGTCATTTTTCCAACTTCAACAATGAAAATTTGCTCCATACTTTCCTCAACTTCAGTTTTATTCTTATAACCAATTTTTAAAGTTTCAGAAATAATTCTAGAAATAGGATTTTTAAAACCATTAATCTGTTTTAAAGCTTCAACAGCCCCTCCTCTTTCCATGGAAGCTGTCACAACACCGAAAATTTCAGTTGTGTCTACTTTACTAATTTTTTTAAGATATGCAATCTTTCTCAATGCAACAATAAGACCATAAATACCAATAAAAAGAATTATATAAGTAATAATTCCCCCTTGAGTAAAAATGTCCATGATTCCATCAAAAATAGGCATAATATACTCAATAATCATTTTCATCATCCATATAATATTATATAGGTTTTTTATAAGAATAGATATATTAATTCCTATACTTAAATATTATTTAAAAAATAAAGCTATTTTTTCATTTTTGCAACTGTTGCCCATGACCTTCTTACAAATTCAGGCATTTCATCATAATCATAATTAGTTAAGAATTTTTTTGTAGTAGGGTCTGAAGGATAACCCGAACCTATACCTCCAGTTTTTATAAATTCTTTATTAATCTCAGCGATTTGAGCGTCCCTTTCAGCTTTAGCTATAATAGAAGCAGCGCTAACTTCAATATATTTATCATCCGCTTTATGCTCAGCAATGACATTTACCCCAGTATCATTTCTTAAATTTTCCTGAAACCTTTCAGCTTTCACATCAACAGCATCAACAATGGCCTTTTCAGGTTTCAATTTTAAAATTATGCTTTCCATTGCATTTTTTTCAATCTCATTAAGATTGATACCGTTTGCCCTCATTTCATCAATTTCACGAGCAGTAATGACAACAATCTCATACTCAAACATTTTTTTCAATTTACGAGATAAAATTGTACGCCTGTTTGCAGTGAGTCTTTTTGAATCTTTAACACCCATTCTTTCAAGGACTTTTTCCATTTTTTCAGGGACAATAACTCCTGCAATGACCATAGGTCCCAAAACAGAACCTCGCCCTGCCTCATCAATACCTAAAATTTCCATAAAAATCAGTTAAAAAAAAGTAAAAAAAGAGAAATAAATAAAAATATTTATTTCATAGCCCTAAGACGGACTTCTGGTTCTAATGCTAACGGTTCAGCCGCAACAATAGCTGTACCTTTTGCTACAACAGTCATTGGATCATCAGAAATTTCAACTGGAATTGCAATTTCGTCGAAAATTCTTTCTTTGATACCACGAAGTCTTGAACTTCCACCAACTGCAACGGAATTATTGTAAACACCCATCATTAACTCTGGAGATAATCTTTCTAAGACTACATTTAAACCATCAACAATTTGTTTCATGAATGGTTCTACCGCATCAGCAACAAGCATTGAGTCGATGACAACTTTTTTAGGCCTATTGGTTTCTAATGATTTACCAATGACTTCAACACTTAAGTTTTCAATTTGTTCTGAACAATGAACCATACCAACTTCCATTTTAGCAGATTCTGCATCATGAATACCGATAGCTACATCATATCTTTCTGCAACAAGTTCAACTATTTTATTATCAATATCATCTCCACCACATCTAACAGTTTCAATGTCATTAATTCCACCAAGAGAGATAATCACGATATCAGTTGAACCAGCACCTATGTCAATAACCATTGTTCCATTTGGTTCAGCAATAGGTAATCCTGCACCAATAGCAGCAGCCAATCCTTCACTAATAACCAATATGTTTTGAGCTCCTGCTTTTCTGCCAATTTCTTCAGCAGCATTTTTTTCTACTTCGGATGCATCACCCGGAATACCAATAACTATTCTACCAACACTTTCCCCTTCATTAATACCAATTTGCATTGCTTTAATGAGTAAAGCTTGTGCTTGAACAACATTTTCGATAACACCTTTTTTCAAAGGCCTTACAGCAAGAATGTCTTCGGGAGTCCTGCCAAGCATTCTTTTAGCTTCTTCACCAACTGCTAAAACTTCTGAAGGGTCGTCTTTTTTAACTGCAACTACAGAAGGAATTTGATATAAGTCAAATTTATCCCCTGATGGTTTTGCAATTACTGTATTTAAAGTTCCTAAATCGATTCCTAAACTATTGCTAATAACTTTGGTGTCATTAGTTTCTGGTATTTCCTCATCTTTTCCAAAAATATTCATGATTAATCCTCCGTTACAATATCCTTAAAGTCTATAACGAAAATTCTGTTAGATGTAGCTATGCTTTGAACTTTTGCAATGTCTTGTTCACGATCAACAGAAATTAAAATTGTTGATAAAACAACTTCATTTGCGTTGTAAAATGGTTTCAAAGCAGTTTTAATAAAGTTTGGTAGTTTGACTTCATTGCTTAAATCAATATCAATGAATCCAGTAGTTTGTGATTCCTTAAGAATTGCAACTGGTATTCTTGATTTCTCAATTTTTGATACTGTATACCTAATTACATCATCAGGAGCAACAAGCACCATTAAATTTGATTCCTCATTCAAGAGTCCACGTGAAATCTGAACATAAGCTCCTCCACGTTGGTTTACATCATTTCTAAAAACGTCAATTATTATAGAATTGCCGTAAAGCATGATGAAATCAAATTTTTTATCCAGTTTACCATCTTTTAATATAACATGCTCCCTAAACAATATTTTTACATTGTGGTTGGATGCAATAGCTTTATATGCCATTTCATCGACTAAGTCCACATTACCCGCAATAACACACCATGTTTTTTCGATGTTGTGCTTTCCAGAAGAGGAAACTTTTGCAGCTTGTCTAAGGACTCGTATATTATCTTCAATCATTTAACTACTCACATTATATTAATCTAAATCAATACTAAAATAAACAATCCCCCCAATTAAAATATTAAAACAAATTTAATATTTAAATGAAAATTTATTGACCGTTTATTAAAGTCTAACAATTAATATTTATTAAAAATATTATTATATATATTTTATCTTTTAAATGCATATTTTAAAAAAAACATGGCCATTTTCAATTTTTTTAACAATCTGAAAACAAAATAATATATTAACTAGAAAAAATAATTATTAACATTAATAAATTTTGAAAAATCAAAAAAATTAACTAAATCAAATAAAAATAACACTTATAAGTAAGTAAATAGAAATATAAATAAAAATAAGGTCAAAAACAAGAAAAAATTAATAACAAATGACATGGAAAGTATTACTACGGTTAGAACATGACAATTGAAAACACAAAAATGAAAAGTTTCATAGCAATATCAGATGTAATCTCATTATTAAATATGAGTTCAGGATTTTTATCTATCATAAGTTCAATTAATCATGAATTTAAGATAGCTGCAATCTTAATGATAATTGCAATCATGTTTGACTCAGTAGATGGTTGGGTAGCAAGAAAAACAAATAGGCAAGACACCTTAGGTTTTGGTAAAAATATTGATTCCTTATCAGATATTGTGTCATTTGGAGTAGCACCTGCAATATTCATTTATTCAAGCATAAAACCTACTTCAAGTATTTTACAAACAATAGTAATACTCGTTAGCTTAATGATTGTTGTCTGTGGAATTTTAAGATTAACAAGATACAATGTAATAGCTGGAAAAATTGATACACAAGACTTCATTGGATTTCCAATCCCTGCAATATCATTCGTAATAGCTACATTCTATTTAAGTGGCTTATTCAACCCATATATTGCATTAATCTTAAGCATTGTAATTTCCATACTTATGATTTCAAATATTAGATATCCAAAATTTGATAATATTCCAGTAATTGGAATATCAGCAATATTAATAATCATATTAATCCTTCCAATCAATATAATTGTTTACAACATTAACATTCCTGCAATAATATTACTATTATTCTGCCTATACTACCTCATAATTAATTTAATTAAAAATTGAGGGCAATATTACTCCTATTAATTAAATTACCCATCTATTTTTATAAAACATTAGGAGTATTTATCATGAATAATAAAAAACCAAGAGATCCATTATATCCCAAAGGTTTTGAAGAAGCTCAAAGAATAAAAAAGGAGTATCCAAAACCTCATAAAAAAAATGATGAATTAACACCTCTGGAAAAATTAAATCGAAAAATTGGAGTTTATTTAAGTCCCAGCTCTATAGAAATAACTGATGATGAGAAGAAAAGAAAAATTGGAGTGATTATTACAACATTAGTCCTTGTTACATTGATAATTTCCGCCTATTATTTCATAATATATGAACCTACACAAGAAGAATTATCACTTGCAAGAACAACAAAACTAAATGAACTACATGACTTGTACTGTGGTGCCCTAACAACTTCAATGAATTCCATGTTATTAGAAAATCAAATCCAAAATGCAAAAACTGCTGAAGAAGTAGAACTGATTAATATTATTACACCTGCAACAAAGGATTGGAAAGATTATCACAAAAAAACAATAAGTTTACACGAAGACAAGTTTAATCGAACAATGGCAACCTATTTAAACGAAAGTAAAAATGTAATAATGCCAACATCAGATGCATTTAACATTATTAATGAAAATGATGCGCGAGTACTGTCTCAAATCAAATTTGAAAAACCAAACACTGCATCAGTACCCATTCTAGTTTCAAGACTTCAGGCAGGAGCAGGACTTGTAAATGTCGGCAGCATTGTAGATATCTACACTAACACCAACAATACTAATGGTGAATATACATCAACAAACACTACAAGTCCAGATATTAGTGGCTGCACTGTTTTATCCATAATGAGATATGAGGAAAATGGGGAAATTGACTCAGAGTATTCGAAATCAAAAACGATGATTAAAGGAAATACTACAAATCCAAATGAAAATACCAAAGCCTTTTCATCAGATGTTTTAGAACTTATCAAAGGATCAATTATTAATGGGTATAATGAAAAGGAGACCTTTAACTTGCTTAAAAATTATGGTATAAAACTATCAAATTATGAAAGACAAATTAATTTGGGTGATTTAGATGCCCAATATATGCTTTTAATTGAAGTTCCGCAAGATAAAGTGAATTATGTCATTAATAATATGGATAGTATCGTATTGACTATTCCAACCTCACAGGCTCCGGATTGGATGGTGAACGAATTAAGTTCAACTTACCAATTTTAAGGAAATGTATTATATGAGATTTGACAAAGTTGATAATATGAAAAAACCTAGTATTACAACTATAATCATTATTATCTGCATACTGATTATAGGTTTATATGCAATGGGAGAAGTGAATTATTTCTCATCCAAAATTATTGTTGAGCGAAATGTCGAATCTCCCACCATATTAATACCTTCTATTGGAGTTAATGAGAAAATCAACAATGAATCCTTAAATCAGGGAGTTTTAAGTGACCCTGGGGAAAATCTACCTTCCAAAGACCCTGTAGTCTTATATGGGCATAGAACCCTTCAAGGCTCACCATTTTTAAGGCTAAATGAGTTGGGTGTTGGTGATACATTGCTATTGGAATGGCCCGGAATAGGAGAATTAAACTATACTGTCAGAAGTAGCGAAATTGTTCCTGCAACATATAACCTACAAATAGAAGGTGAAAATAACTTATACTTAATTACTTGTGATCCGATTGGTTCAACAGAAAATAGAATAATTGTTTACTGTGAATTGAATGGTATAAACCCTATAAATACTGAAATTATTCAGGATAACCCTCAAGAATCAAATGCGCTTATAATTTCAGCCATATTTTTAGTAGCAGGAATAATATTCAGTTTGATTTATTCCAAAGATGAAAGAATATACATTTTAGCTACTATATTAATCATATCTGTGATTTTATTCTACTGTTGTGTAAATCCAATCCCATCCGAACTGATTTATGATAAAATAATATTTTTAAATGGAGGACTTTAATTGGACGTTGATAAAGAATACTTTTCAAATATAACCACAAGGGAAAGAGCAATATTTGAAGGAGCCATTAGTATGGGAGCATTATTCCACCAGTTTGTGGGTACTCCCGTCAATAAAAATACCAAAAAAAGTTTAGAAACAAGTATGGAAGAATCTTTAAAATTGCAACCTGCAATAGAAGATGTTGAAGTTGAAATAAGATTCGACAAACTAGAAGAATCAATGACTGAATTTGATTACACATCTCTAACCGGAGACATGTTAGATGTTAAAATCCATACAAAAGTGGAAGACATAAAAGCAGTAATCAGAATAGAGTTCATTGAAGAATTAAACTATCCTTTAATGTATGTTGAAAAAATAGAAGATTAGAAGTTAATATATTTCTTTTAAATCTTCTAATAACTCTTTTAAATGATTTAATTTAATATGATTCATTAAAACAACCCTAATGGATTTAGGGCACTTAGCAACAGATACTTTCCAACCAAATTTTTCTAATATTTCAGCCAGTTTGTTTGTATCCATATTTGGATGATTAAATGCAACAATATTTAATTCAGGCTCACAAACCACATCATAACCCAGATTTTCAAGCCCCTCTTTTAAGAAAATAGTGTTCTCCATCAAATCTTTTGCAAGTTTAGTGTAACCTTCTTTACCAAAATATTTCATAATAGCATATGTAGCAGCAGAAGATGCTCCAAGACGAGTCCCAACAATAGTTGATTGTGTTTTTACAGTCAAATACGGAGAATCTACAGCCATTACTTCCAGATATTCTTCTTTTCTAAAAAGGATTCCTCCTGCGGGAATTGGGGCCAAACCCATTTTATGAGGATCCACAGTAATTGAACAAACACCTTCAAGTGAAAAATCAAATACTGGCAAATCATAACCCGCTTCTCTTAAAAATGGAATTGAAAATCCTCCAAATGCCGCATCAACATGGAAATAAATATTATTTTCTAAAGCTATCTTAGAAATTTCTTCAATAGGGTCAATTAAACCAAGTTCGGTTGTTCCTGCAATAGCAACAATAGCCACCGTTTTATCAGATATGGAACTTTTAAGAGAATCTATATCTATTTTGTAGTTTTCATCAAGTTCTGCTTCAATGATTTTTAAATTTAACATGTCCGCCGCTTTTTTAAATGAAAAATGAGCGGACACCGGAATGATAATCTCGCCATTGACAATTCCTTTGTATTTTCTAGCATGGTTTCTTGCAGCCCTTATTGCCATGAGATTGGCTTCAGTACCCCCAGTTACAATATGACCATAAGGATTTTCAATAGACAACAACTCGCCAATAGATTTAATAACTTTACCTTCAATTTGTTTTGTTCCTTTAAAAAGACCAGGATCTCCCAAATTAGTATCTAAAAATTTACAATACACCTCTTTTGCAAACGGATGTGCTTCAGTACACATCGAACCCAATATTCTTCCATCTGCATAATCAGAATCTAACCTGTGAAGTTCATCCAATTCTTTTAAAATATCTTCTCTATCAATTGGCTTATCATCCATACAATAACCTGATTTTTAAATAATTTAATAAAATAAAAATAAAAAAAAGAAAATAAAAAGATTATTCTAAACGTTTACGAGCAGCGTCGAGAATAATTTTTTGTTCAGCTCTAGCAACAGTCTTTCTAACTTCTGCTATAGCATCTGCATTTGAGGATACACTTGTAATTCCAAATCCTACAAGTTTTTCAACAATGTGAGGTACACTACCAGCTTGACCACAAATACTACATTTTACACCAGCTGCAACACATTTTTTAATTGTTCTTTCAATTAATTTCATTACTGCAGGGTGTTCTTCAGTATAGTGTTTTGCTACAAACTCATTGTTTCTGTCAACTGCAAGAGTGTATTGGGTTAAATCGTTGGTTCCTAAACTTACAAAGTCGATTCCAATGTCAATATACTCATCAATCATTATTGCAGCTGCAGGAATTTCAACCATCATACCAAAGTCAACATCCTTGTGAGGTTCTAAACCTACTTCTGAACATAAAGCTTTAGCTTGAACTAATTCAGCAGGACTTTGTGATAATGGAATCATGATTCCAATATTAGTATATCCTTTTTCATGTAACTTTTTAATAGCTTTGAATTCGCATTTAAGAATTTCAGGTTGATCAAGCTCTCTTCTGATTCCTCTCCAACCAAGCATTGGGTTGTGTTCCCTAGGTTCATTTTCCCCACCTTCTAATGTAATAAATTCATCAGTTGGTGCATCTAGAGTTCTGTACCATACTGGTTTTGGATAGAATGCATCTGCTACAATCATAACATTATCTGCAATAGTGTCAATTAATTCATCTTCTCTTCCATCAGCAATGAATTTACCAGGGTGAATACCTGCAGTTAACATTAAGTGTTCAGTTCTTAAGAGTCCAACACCATCAGCACCAGTAGCTGCTGCTCTTTCTGCTGCTTCAGGCATACTAACATTAGCTTTAACTTCAGTTACAGTTAAGATTGGAGCTTCTCCAACAGCAGCTGCGACAGGAGCAACTTCCTCTTTAGTTTCGGAAATTCCATCAAATACTAATCCTTTTTTACCATCCAAAGTAACACCAGAATTTTCTTTTAAGGTTTTAGTAGCATCTCCAGTTCCGACAACACAAGGAATTCCAAGTTCACGAGAAATAATAGATGCATGACAAGTTACTCCACCTTCATCAGTAACAATACCACTAGCTCTTCTCATAGCTGGAACCATATCCGGAGTAGTCATAGTAGTTACCATGATGTCTCCATCTTCGATTTTATCTAATTCATCAATGTCTAAAACTATTTTAACTTTACCGGATGCCATACCAGGACTTGCCCCAAGACCACGGACAAGAACTTCACCAACATCAGAAGATACATCATCAACAGGTTCATCAACATCCCCTAAAGTAGTAATAGGTCTTGCTTGTAATAAGAATAACATGTCTTTTTCAAATGCCCATTCAGTATCCATTGGTTCACCATAATGAGCTTGAACTCTTTTACCCATTTCAGTTAATTCAATTAACTCTTCATCAGATAAAACTCTTTCTTTTCTTAACTCTTCAGGGACATCTACTTTAATACTTGTTCCTGCTTCATCATTAGTGTACATTACTTTCTTATCACTAATAGTTACATTGATTATTTCATTATCTTTTTTATCAACTTGATAATTGTCAGGAGTAACATCTCCAGATACAACTGCTTCTCCAAGTCCCCATGATCCTTCGATTAAAGCAATTTCCTCACCAGTAGATGGGTTTACGGTAAACATTACACCAGCTTTATCAGCATTAGCCATTTTTTGAACAACAACAGCAATGTATACTTTTGAGTGTTCGAAATTGTTTTCTTCCCTGTAAAAAATAGCTCTGGCTTCAAATAAAGATGCCCAACATTTTCTGATATATTCAATAACTTCATCATCTCCGGAAACATGTAAAAAAGTGTCTTGCTGACCAGCAAAAGAAGCTTCCGGTAAATCTTCTGCAGTAGCTGATGACCTAATAGCTACATCAGTATTATCTTCTCCAACTCTTTGACAAAGTTCATTATAATACTCGCGAATGAATAAAACTAAATCATTTGGAATTGGAGCTTCGATAATGATTTTTTTAATTTCTTCAGAAGCTGCTTGAAGAGCCTTAGTATCATTAATGTCAATCTCTTCAAGAATACTCATAACATTATCATTAATTCCAGCTTCATCCATAAATTTTTCATAAGCTTGTGCAGTTACTACAAAACCAGGCGGTACTGGAATACCTGCTTGAGTTAATTCACCCAAATTAGCACCTTTTCCACCTGCAATTCCAATATCGGATTTACTCAAATCCTCAAATTTTTTAACATACATGAAATATGACCTCTTGGTTTAAAAATATTATTAAATTGACAATATTTAGATAGTAAAAAACATAGCCAATATTATATATTAATATAAAATTTAAAGTTTAAATATTTAATTGAAATAATTAGTTATGTGAAAAAAATAGGAAATATTTTAAAAAAAAAGAGTAAAAAAAAATTAATTAAAAAATCTATTTAATTAATTCTTCGCCTTTGTCGACAACTATTTTACATGGAACTGGTAATTTCATACCTGCTCTTTTTAATGCAACTTTAGCTTCTTCAAAGTTCTTTTCTTGACAATCGATAGTGATGATTCTTTGATCTTTTTTAACGATAGCTTCAACACTAATAGGTTTACCAAAAGCGTTTCTCATACCACTTTGTACCCTATCCGCACCTGCACCGGTTGCCATTGGGTTTTCTCTAACAATTTGGTGAGGATATACTCTTAATTTTAAGTGGTAACCCATTCTACCTGCAGCCCTTTGCATTAATCTGTTAGAAGCAATCCTTGCAGCTTCTAAAGAATTGTGTCTGATTTGAGCTGGTTTTTTAACAGCTAAACTTACAGATACTGGGAATTCATCTCTTAAGTTACCCATATCGAATTGTACGATTCTTGAATTTGGGGTTTTTCTAATATAATCTCTTCTTGTATAAGCACGAACCATAATTATTCCTCCGAAACAAATATAAACATGAAATACATGTTTTTAATGAAATAGCTATAATAACTTGAAATATCTAAAACTGAATAGCTATATAAAAATCATATATCGTAATATATAGAATACTTAAATATATTAATTAAGTCATTAATAAAGGTTACCATATTTTTCAAAAATTATTTTATGAAGAATAACCTAAAAATATATTGATGTGTGATTATGAAAATTAAGGGTAAAATAATTTTTACATATGACGATGAAAAGGATGCTGAAGTGGTATTTGATTCACTAGAAATCGATAACGAAGGTTATTTAGAATCAAAATTATCTAAAAATAAAATTGAATACTGTTTATCTAATGAAAATATTGGGAGTTTTTTAAATACTTCCGATGATTTGGTAGCTTCTGAAATAGTCGTTGAAAAGATTTTAAAAACACAGAAAAATTAATTCCTATCCAAAAATTATTAAAAAAATACATAATAATAAAAAGTTTTATATAAATAAAAAAAAGATATATTAAATTTAGTATAATTAAATTCGTTAGAGAGTGGAAACTATGGAATGTTACTATCATCCTGAAAGAGAAGGCACTGACAAATGTGCCATATGTGGAAAAAATATTTGTAAAGAATGTGGTTTAGAACTTGCTGGTAAAACTTACTGTAAAGAATGTTTAGAAAAAATTGTCGGTCTCAGTTTAGATAATAAATCCCAAGAAACCGACAATGTTGTAGCACAAGAACCTGTGCAAACCCAAACATCAATGCAAGAACCTATTGATGAAACAATTTATCAACCACAAGAAGAAAGTAAAATGGAAATTCCATATACTCCTGAAGATCAAAGCCCATATTCCAAAGAATTTAACGGAATTGGCGAAGATTCCCCATACAATATTAAAGATAATATTGTTTCCAATGATTTAGATCAATCCAATTTAGAAAAAAGTGTAACCCCACAAATAGAGCAACCACAAGTTGCACAAAACGAATTTGATTATGAACCTGAAAAACAAGTTTTAACACCTGAACCTACTGGTGAAGATGATTTCATTTATCCTGATCACAGTTATGAACCACAAACAACCAGTGCTAGACAAGAATTAGAGGATAAATATGAAAAATATCTTGATGATTTATATTTCGACGATGATGTTCCATTAAACGAACAATTAGCTAAAGACGAAGAACAATTTGGATCTTTAACTAAAAAAGAATATAAACCTAGAAAAGAAGACGTTGTTCCTCAAGAAGTTCAAACACCTGGAACCCCAAAACCTAAATATGAAACTCCAGAAGAAATGGAAGCAAGAATTAGGGCTGAAATTTTAAATGAACAAAAAGGTAAAAGCGGACATAAAATTAGAGGCAAGTCTAAATCTAGTGAAACTAACATACACAATATAAATTATAAAGATGAAAAAGAACCTATGGGTGCTATAGACATTGTCTTAACAATTGTATTGATTATTGTAATATTAGTTGTTGTGTACTATTTACTTTACTTATTCATATTACATGCAAGCTATCCAACTTTCATGGATGCTGTTTATGGACTTAAAACTCCACAAAATGTAATTAATAATATTTTAACTAAATAAATAATGAAATATTTTCATTATTTACCTTATTTTTAAATTTTTTTAAACTTTCTTTATTTTTATAGCCCAATATTCGAATATTTGATGGGTATTTATCAATATATTCAGAAATTACTCTTTTAGGGATTGGATTTTCTAAAATGCTTAAAATTCTTTGGCGAAAATGAGATGAAAAACCATATAATATTGCTCTTTCTAATTTTTCTAGATTATCATAAGGCCGATTATCAATAATATTTTTAGCCAATTTATCATTGAATAGATTTAAACCAACCAATTCTTCAAAATCGAAATTATTGGATGTGTTTAAAATTGATTCTGTGTCCCGGATACCATAAATTATAGAATCATTTCCAATTTCTCTTTTCAAAACTTCAATTGTTTTTGCAGGCATCATGTCTAATACATTGTCAAAATTATCCTCTTGAATACTTTGACGGATTAAAGTCCCACTTACACCTTCAATTCTTTTAACAAAAATAAACTTATCTTTATAGTCAAAACCTATTTTACTTAATGAATTTGAAAAAGAGGTAATTACATAATTATCTTCTTCAAGTTTATCCTTTAAGATTATTTCATTAGTAGTTTTATCTACAATTTTATAAGGTTTTGGAGCAATATGATGGCCCAAATTAATTCTTTTTAAAATTTCATCAAATCCTTCAAGGGGTTTGTATCCTCTAGGAATATAATCAGTATTTAATGCTTTAAACATCTTACAAAGACATAATGAATACTGACCAGATCCCATTATTCCCATTGGAGGACCTTCCACAACAATATCTGCACCAACAGAAATTGCAATTTCTGCCCTAATTTCCCTTGGCAATATATATGGGATGCCTCTACCACTTCTCTCAAATAGGCCCGGCACAATAGCTACAAATAACGAGTCAGTAAACATACTTTTTGCAGTTTTCATGCAATGAAAATGACCGTTATGTAAAGGATTATACTCAGTAAAATCAGCTATCAAATTGACATCTGAAGTTGTATCAGAATTTTTACATTCCCCCGCCAAATCATTGAAAAATAATTCCTTATCCCTTTTGAGAATATCCGAAACTTGAGACATAAAATTAAATATTAATCTTTAATTAAAAAAAGCTTATGATTTAAAAATATGAAACAACAAATATGAGTATAACAATAGGAGACTAATTATGGATTTGGTAATAAAAAATTGTAAATTGGTGGATAAAGATGGCCAATTTCACATTAAAGTAGAAGATGGCAAAATTACAGATATTTCAAAAAATCCCCTAAAAGGTGATGAAATAATTGATATTAAAGAAAATTATATATTGCCCGGATTTATTGACCCCCACATACATTTTAGAGATCCCGGATTAACTCAAAAAGAAGATTTTAAAACCGGTAGCTTAAGTGCTGCTGCTGGAGGATTTACAACAGTTATCGACATGCCAAACACACTTCCAAAAACAAACACATACAAAGCACTTAAAGAAAAGATAAAAATCGCAAAAAACAAATCCGTAGTTAATTTTGAACTTCAAGCAGGACACAATAACTTAAATGAAATGGAAAATATGATTGAGTTAAATCCAATATCTTTTAAAGTATTTATGGACCTTGAAAGTGATGAAAGTTTAGAAAAAATATTTAGTGATTTATCAACTTTAAAAAATACAAGTGACTACAATGGCCTTGTTGCAACACATTGTGAGAAAAAATCCATTGTTGAAAGAGAAACTGAAAAGCTCATGCAAAAAGATGAAAATGAAGCCATTGACTATACTTATGCAAGACCAACCGAAAGTGAAGATGAATCAGTAAAACAAGCAATTGAACTTGCAAGAGCTAATAATTTGAGATTACATGTATGCCATTTAAGTTCAACCAAATCATTAAGTCTTGTAAAAAATGCAAGTAAAAACATGCCAGTAAGCTGGGAATTTACACCACACCATTTACTACTTGATAATTCAGCATATAATACATATGGCACTTTTATTAAAACAAATCCCCCACTAAGACCAAAAGAAAAAAGTGTGACTATAAAAGATTTGGATGAAAAATCAATAATTGGAACAGACCATGCCCCACATACACTCAAAGACAAAACAAAAGGAGTTTGGCAATCATCTACTGGAATACCGAATTTAGAAACAGTTGTTCCATTACTATTAACTGAAGTAAATAAAGGAAATATTGATTTAAAGGTAATTCCAAAAATCTTTTCTAAAAATGCAAGTGAAGTATACGGACTTGAAAATAAAGGAGAAATTGCAATTGGAAAAGATGCTGATTTTACTGTGATTGACTTAAAACAATCAGGCAAATTTAATATTGAAGAATTTCAAACAAAAGCTGAATACTCTCCGTTTGACGGTTGGGAATATATTGGATTGCCAGTAATGACAATTGTTAATGGAAAAACAGTAATGAATAAATTATAACTAGTTTTTAAAAAAAAAGAAAAAAGGAAGGTGTGTTATCACACCTATTTGTAACACAATGCATCTTCTGGACATGCTTCAAGACATTGACCACATAAAGTACAGAATCCTGCAATTGGTAATTTAGGATTGTCTGTTTTGTGAATCATGTCATAAGGACATGCTTCGATACAGTCACCACATTGATCACATTTAGATGGGTTGAATGCAATTCTGTCTCTTTCAACAGGTTCGCCATCAATAGTGATTTCGTATTGTTCAACTTTTAATGCATCGTTAGAACATACGGAAGCACATGCTCCACATCTAATACAACTAGTGAAAGATGGTTCAGCATCAGTCTCTTCTAAAGCAGGGCATAACATACCAGTTTTGGTAACAACACGAATTGCTTCAGTAGGACATTTATTAGCACATGCACCAATGAAGTCACATTTTTCTGCATCTCTTCCTATACCTTCTGCATCTACAGGTGCACCTTCACCCCATTCAATGTCAATTTCTAATGCATCAACAGGACAAAGTTTTACACATAAACCACATGCAGCACAGACACTAGGAATAGCAACAGTTAAACTAGAACTGTTTGCAGCAATGAAGTCTCCAGGACATGCTTCAACACAAGTGTTACAACCAATACATTTAGCTGAGTCGAAAGTGAATGATTTGATTTCTTTAGAACGTTTAACAGGTACTTTTTCAGCAATGAATATTGCATTCCAAGGACATGTTTGTGAACATAATCCACATCTAATACAATCATCATTTACAGTAACTGGGCTTCCAACTTCTTCAAGAGTAATTGCACTTACAGGACATGGTTCTACACAAGTTCCACATCCAACACAATCTTTGATGTAAACAGGACCTTTTCCTTTAAGATCAAGGTCATATTCAGCAGGTTCTTTAAGACCAGGAATTCCAATTACATCTACTGGGCAAATGTCAACACATTTTTGACACATTACACAGAAACCTTCAACTTCTTTCAATTTTTCACCGGTTACTTTAATGGTTTCTTGTGGACAGACTTCTTCACATTTACCACAGGAGTCACATAAAATGGAGTTAAATACTAATCTTGCTTGGGAGAATCCTTCAGCAATTTCATATTCTTCTAATTTTAATGCTCCATTAGGACAAACATCTGCACATTTAGGTTCTTCACCACAACAATCACAGTGAATAATAGCAGTAGGAGTTATTTCAATAGCTGATGTAGGGCAAGTACCTTCACAAGCACCACATTTTATACAGCCATCTTCGTTAAATACAATCATTTATAAAAACCCCCTTAAATTTAGAATTTTTTAATGAGGTTTCCTTCACTGTCTACAATATCTACTTCAGCTAATCTCATTTGACTATCCATTGAGTGGGTAGCACAAGATAAACATGGGTCGTAAGCTCTAATAACCATTTCCATTAAGTTAAAGATACTATCATCTACTTCTACGCCAGGTTTGATGTAGTCTTTAGCAACTTGGTGGATACCCATTTCCATAGCAGGGTTGTTTTGGATTGTAGCTACAACAATGTTAGCATAAGTACATAATCCATTATCGTCGGATTCGTAATGGTGGATTAAAGTACCACGAGGAGCTTCTACAATACCTACACCTTTACCTTCGGTTCTTTCTAATTCATCTGGGAATTTTTGAGCGGATAAATCTTCTTCTAATGCAGCAGCAGCACATTCAGCAGATGCTAACAATTCAATAAGTCTAGCATAGTTGAATAATAATGGTGCTTGTGCATATCCGAAAGCATCACGGAAAGCTTTAAGAGCTTCTTGTGCAAGAGGTGCTTCTTTAGGCATTTGGTCACAAACATTAATCCTAGATAATGGTGCAACTCTGTAAATACCTTCTGGGTATCCCATTTCTTTAATGTAAGGGAATTTTAACCAGGAGTAAGGTTTTACGTGTTCTGCAACAATGTCTGTGTACTCTTCGTTTCTGTATTCGAAAAGGTCACTACCATCTTTGTCTTTGAATCTTACGTTACCATTATATACATCCCAAGTTCCATCAGGTTTTACGATACCACAGTGTCTAGTGTCACCGAAGTTACCTAATGAAGCAATTAAGTCAATGTTTTCTTCAAATACAGGAATAGCTAAGTCTAAAGTAGCTTGTGCTAATTCCACGTTTTCTTGAGCTCTTTTAAGTAAGTCTTTTTGAGTTTCATCATCTAATTCGGTAGAAATACCACCAGGAGTGGATGAAGTTGGGTGAATTGGACGACCACCGATTTTTCTAACCATTTCTAAACCGTTTCTTCTGATGTTAATTGCTTGAAGTGCTATTTCCGGCATATCTTTAATAACTTGGAATACGTTTCTAGTTTTTCTAGTTCCGTTAGGAATAATTAAATCTGGTGCAGCTAAGAAGTAGAAATGAAGTGCGTGGGAGTGCATGTATGAACCCCAGTTCATAATTTCTCTCATTCTGTATGCAGCAGGTAAAATTTCGTAATCATCGAAACCGAAAATTTGGTCCACTGCTTTAGCAGCTGCTAAGTGGTGTTGTACATCACAAATACCACAAATACGAGGTACTAATCTTGGTAATTCTTCTACAGGACGGCCTGTTAAGAATTTTTCGAAACCTCTGAATTCCATAACATGTAATCTTGTTTCTTCTACATTTCCAGCATCGTCAAGATGTACTGTAATTTTAGCGTGTCCTTCAATACGAGTGACAGGCTCCATAGTAAGTTTAACCATTTTATTCTCCTCCTTTCTGCATTTTCATAGGCACTAAAGCTGCAGCTAATGTGTAACTATAGAAAGTACCTACAATATCATCTAATTGCTCTGCGACAGTTTCAGGATCAACGGTTTTATCTTCTTGTACACCGTAGTCAGATGCAATCGCACTGATCATTTTAGCTCCTTGGTCTAATACTTTAGCGGTAGGACCGTAACATCCTCTACATTGAATACCAATAGAAGGACATTCAGCACCACATAAAGATACTGTAGCAGGACCCATACATACTAAACCTTGGGTAATTAAACATAAATCAGGTTCAGGAGCACCTAATTCAAATTGTCTTTTAATAAAGTCCATTGCTAAACCTGCAGGTGGTTTTTCTCTAGGACATACTTCACAAAGGTTAGTTGAAGGTAATTCAATAGTTTCTCCTCTTAATAATGTTAAAATAGCTTCAGCTACAACATCGGAACGAGGTGGACAACCTGGAATCATTAAGTCAATATCCATAGCAGAACTTAAAGGTCTTACTCTGCTTTCAAGATGAGGTACATCTTCGTGAGGAATAATTCCTTCAGGGTTTACAGTAGATACTGAGTTAATATAAGCTTCTTGTTCTAATTCTTCAACGGTCCATAAGTTTCCAAGACCTGGAATACCACCGTAACAAGAACAAGTTCCGTAACAAATAACCATTTTAGCTTTTTCGTTTAACATTTCAGCTAATTCTCTGTTTTCTTCGTTTCTGATTCCACCTTCTACGATGATAATATCTAATTCAGGTACTTCATCGTATTTAGTATCCATGAGTACAGGGGAAAATTCAAAATCTGCAAATTCCATTACATCAATTAAGGATTCGTGGAAATCCGCAATGGATAAGTGGCAACCGGAACATCCGCCTAACCACATAGTTCCTATTTTTACTTTATCTGCCATATTTAACTCCTCCAATCTATCCTTCAGCATCTAATTGTTTTTTCAATGGAGCTGGACCTAACTCTTTGATTCTGTTAACCATCATTTTAACAGCTTGAGAGAATTTTTCACCTTCGGATGCGGAAATCCAGTCGTGGTGAACTCTTTCTTTTCCAATTCCCATATCTTCGACTAATTTATAAATTAATCTCATTCTACGATCTAATTTGTAGTTACCTGCATCATAGTGGCAGTCACCCATGTGACATCCAGCTACAAATACTCCGTCAGCACCTTCTTTAAATGCTTTTAAAACAAATTGTGGGTCAATTCTTCCAGAACACATTACACGAATAACTCTAATATTCGGTGGGTATTGCATCCTTGCAGTACCAGCTGTGTCTGCTCCTCCATAGGAACACCAGTTGCAACAAAACATTACAATTTTTACATCATCAGCCATAGAGTTTCTCCTCCTCTATCATATTTTTTCCGTTTTTAGAAAAACTTGCGTCTTTCTAAACCCAATTTTAAAGTTTTTTAAAAAATTTTAAAATTTCTTTTTTAAGGAATACTGTTTAGGTATGCCTTAAAAACACAATTTCTGTACGTAATGAGCTAGCTCAGCATTACATTATGTACTGATTAATATATTTCATTTATAATTAATATAAAGGTTACTTAGAAAATAAAGTCAAAAAGTTTATATACTATGAAACGGAATTTTTGAAAACTAAATTATACATTAAAAATAAGAAAAAAAGAAAATATAGATGGAATTACATTCCATCACGGCTCATATCAATCATATTTTGAGTTAACTGAGCTAATTCATCAGGAAGTCCAGTAATATCCATGTTTAAAAATCCTCTAACAATCATGGATTCAGCTTCTTCTTCCTCAATACCTCTTGAAGTTAAATAATTAATCTCTTCTTCAGAAATTTTACCAACAGCCGCTTCGTGAGACATTTCTAAGTTTGCAGAACTAGCTTCAAGTTCAGGGACTGCATAAATAAAACTGTCATCAGACAAAACTAATCCATGACATTCCAAATGACCTTTAACATCAGGCACAGTACCTGCAAGATGACCCCTTGCATATATTTGAGATTCGTCTTGAGCAACAGCTCTTGAGATAACTTCCCCTCTAGCACCTTCGGCATTTAACAAAGCTCTGGATCCCACATCGATTATTGAATCTTTTTTACCGGCTTGGATACTTTGGAAAATAGCCCTTGAATTTTTACCATCACAATAAGCAGTAGGGAATGATTGAATAGTGCTTACAGGACTAGTTAAAATGTAATTGTTAATATAAGTTGAATCATCCATCAATTTAACACCAGTTCTCGGACGCACTTCAACTTGTTCAGCCCAATTGTGAACCATTGTGAAAGTAATCTTAGAACCTGGTTTTAAATACATTTCGGATACACCGACGTGCATTGCAGAACCTACATCATCACCGGTTGCACAACCAGTAATTAAATGTAATTCAGAGTTCTCTTCAGCAATGATAACATTGTGAGCTGTTTGCATAATATCTTCATCACTTATAAACATGCACGCCTGTACAGGCATTACTTCCTTAGTTCCTGGAAGAGACCTTACAAAATAACCGCTTAAAACACCATTCTCTTGTTCATTTAAAGCAGTTTTTGCAGTATATTTATCTGCATCTGGTTTAACAACATTCCAAAGATAATCTTCCAACCAACTATATTTCTCTAATGCAACACCCATATTCATAACTTCAATTGAATCAGATATTGAATTGTTTGTAAAAACATTACTTTGATCTACTTGTAAAAATGAACCGGACCTATTACTTTCTTCAGTGTCGATACCTACTTTTAACAAATCTTTTTGGGTTTGTTTTGATAAATCATCCAAGTCATCAAGCATGTCTAAAGCATTTACAGTCTCATCAGTGAAATTCTCAATAGTTATATCAGCACCTAAAGCTGCTTTTTTATCTTTTGCTCTTTCAGCATCTTCATAAACATTGCGCACACTCAACACATCCATTAAAACCGTTTTTCCTAATATCTTCTAAAATTTCAGAAGGATTTCCAGAACAAGAAATTGCACCATCAATCAAAACATGTGCTTTATCTGCACTAACAAAATTTAAAATGTAACCTAAATGAGTAATTAAAAGACCACTTCTTTTTCTGCTGCGTTGTGGTTTATCTTTATCCAACAATGTTCCAATTTCAGAAGCCAATAATTCTACATTTTCAATATCCACACCAGAATCAGGTTCATCAAACATGGTGAAATCTGGCATTTGAGCAAGCAATTGCAAAATTTCAGAACGTTTAACTTCTCCACCAGAAAATCCGAAATTTACATCTCTTTCTAAAAATTCATCATTAAATTTAAGTTGTTGAGCTAATCCATGCATTCTAGGATTTAATTCTTCACTTACATCTTGATGAGATATGATTTTTAATAAATCTCCAACTGAAACCCCCCTAATAGACGGAGGTGTTTGAAAACTAACGCCTATACCTAATTTAACTCTCTCAGCAGTTGTCAAACCAGTAATGTCTTGGCCTTTGAACTTTATTGTACCTTGAACAACATTATAATTTGGGAACCCCAATATTGTTAAAAATAAAGTACTTTTACCAGCACCATTTGGGCCTAAAAGAACATGAGTTTCACCTTCATCAATAGAAAGGTTAACATTCTTTAAAACCCTTTTACCGGCTACTTCAACGCCTAAATTTTCTATTTCAAGCAACATTTAATCACCTTAAAAAAAAATATGAATTTGTTATACTAGTATTACTATTGATTTGAAAATATAAATAGTTAACACACAGTTTGAAATAGTGCAAAAAATAGTAAAATAATAAAAAAAGAATAACTGAAATTATTCAGTTACAATAATAAATTCGCCGACTTTTTCAACTTTAGCAAAAGGAACTAACAATAAGTCACCGTTTCTTTTAGCACCTTTTACATGAATATTACGGTCACTTTCAACCCTAATTGCAATATCAACGATTTTACCGGTTTTTTCGTTGATGATTAATTCGTCTAATACACCCAAGATACGTGCATTGTTGGTGGCTACTTGATAATTTCTGATTTCACTCCATAATTTTTCTTCTCTTTTAGGAATTTGTTTATTTTCCATTAAATCACCTAATAAAAATTAAATTCACTTATGTAAATATTTAACTTCATCATATTTAAATATAATACTGATTGTATAACTTTTCAGCAACTTTGCTATCAGGAATCGTATTAATATTCAATGCAAGTTCAACTTTTGGAATAACTAATTGATCTTCATCCTGAATGATATTTTCACTTCTCAAGATATTTAAACCTGAAGGAACATTTCCATCAAATTCATAAGAATAATCAAGACCCAACTCTTTGAAAATTTCAACAGGGACCAAAACAGATAATGCATCTTTATCTGACTTTAAATAAAAATCAATGACATAATCAATAGTTTTTGTGGATATGAATGGCAAATCAGCATTGATGAAAAGTAAAATATCCTCTTTTGATTTTTTCTCAAAATAATCTAAAATATAAGACAAATCAGTTAGATAATCATCCCCTGAAGTATCCAAAATCTGAAAATCATCATCAAAAGATTCCAAATATTTAGTAGTTTCACAGGTGTTTGGACTAACCGCAATAATTACTTTGTCGATGAATTTAGAAGCATTTAGATTATCAATCACATATTTAATTAACGGTTTATCATGTAATTTGAAAAGAGGCTTTTCCTGAGGAACTTTTAGTCTAGTTCCTCTACCTCCAGCCATCAAAATTGCATAAATCATGACAAACCACTAATATTTAAGCGAATTTACCGCCAGCCATCTTCATACGATCTTTAAGAATACATCTACCCCCTTGTTTACCTCCAATAGGCACTTTAGGAGTTCCCATTGAATTCATACAACGAGCCATGATAGCAGAACCTAATGCAAGACCGTCTTCGACAAACACTATGTTTTCGAATTTATCTTGAACTGCTTCTAAAATAAGTTGTGGTTTGCGTCCAGTAATTCCTGCCCTACCAGTAATACCTAAAGCAGAACCCGGAATGATTACATTTTCCTTAAATGCAACATCCAAACATCTTGTAACAATGTTTGTACTAACATAATCCAATGTTGAAAGTAAAGTTGGAAGACCATATTCATCATAGAACTGTGCACCAACATCCATCAATTCTGGAAGTTTATCCCCATTAAATCCAACATCACAACCAATCAAGGTTGTTCCAGCATTTTGAGCCGCTTCAGGATTAACAGGAACAGTACCGAATCTTTCAACATCCATAGGAACTTTAGTAATATTAATCAATTTATGAGCTTCTAAAGCATTGGCTTCAGCTTGTTTGTGATTTGCCTTTTTCATTGCTTTATCTGAGTATATATCTAAAGCAGCACCATTCTTCTTATCGATTAAACCTGAACCTCTTGCAAGAGAGTCACTAACAACACCAGCAAGACCTAAGAAGTTTCCTACAGTATTTGCATATGGTTCATTATCATTAACGATACGTCCAGCCAATGTTGAACCAAAGTCAAGAGAAACACAAGGGTTTCTATAATCAACATCTGTCCATTTAGCACCTAATTTGATACCTGCAGTAACCAATTCACCTTCCATCTCGTTTGCAACAGTTTCCTTACCCTCAGGAGGAACTACACTTACAACAGCACCATCAAACATGATGTTTTCCAAAAGAGTATGTTTTTGTAATTTTTCAGGAAGCTGAGAAACACTCATTGCAGGAGACATCTTACGCGGTGGAATATCTGCTTCAAGACAACCGTCAGCAAGAGCAATAATAAGTTGACCTGCTTCTTCAGCAGTTGCAAAACCAGCAGTTACACCAGTTGACCTTACAACAAAGTCCAAATCAGTATCTTTATCAACATGACACTTTCTAAGGGATTCCAAAACAGTATCCCTAATAAGCTCAGTAACAGCTTCTTTAGAAAGTTCAATTCCCCAAACAGTCTTACCGAAAACATCTTCTGAAGGTTTAGGCGGTCTGATATCCCTTGTCATTTTAACAGTTTTGTTTAACAAATAAGATTCACTAGTGTTTAAATTTGTTGCCATGACAATACATTTGGTTGTAGTGTTACCTAACTCAACAGAAGCAGTAACATAATAAACATCTGGTTTTCTAACAGCACCCGGACTTGCAGGTCCTGCTTGTTGAGCAGTCAATGTGCCTAAATTGCCTTCCTTAGAATGAGCAATAACAGGTTTAGGACCTTTATTAAAAATTTTACTTAAAAAAGACATTTTATAACCTCAATAAAAACTTGATTATAAATATCTTTTTATAATAATATAAATTTTATTAAAAGTTTCTTGAAAAAAAGTAGTTAAAAAAAAATAGAAAAAAATGATTAGATGAATAAATCATCTAATCGGGACCCTTATACCTATAATAATTTGTTAATTGGGTGGTCTTCTACAGGTTCTGTACCGATATCTTTTGCTGCTTCAGCAATCATAATATCAGCCATACCACATGCTGGGAATGCGAGTCTGGAGTTTTCGATAGGTCCGAAAAGAACGAAGTCTCCACCAGCCATTTGTTGTACGATGTTAGAACCAATATCACAAACAGGCCATGCTTCTTTGTGTTCTTTTTTGTATCCTCTTAACCAGTCCCATGCGGAAGGTACGTTGTGAATACCAGATCCTACTGGGTATCCCCATTTAGCTTTTACAGCATAAGCGGTTCTTACAGCAGGTCCTGCACCTTGACCTAATGGAGTAACTGCTACGTCCATCCATGGTTTGGTGATTCCACATTCGTCAGCCATTTCAAGAATACCTTGGTCGATTACAGCTCCACCAGTTTCCCAAATTTCGATTTTTCCTTCTACACCAGGAGTCATTGGGTTGAAACCTAAGAGAATGGATGCGTCGATGTCTGAGTTTTTAACAGCTTCAATTTCTGCAGGTTCTGCTGCCATACTTATAGAGTTGTATACAGCTCTTTCAGCTAATCCAACATCTTGAACATATTCTACACCCGCAATTTTTGCTGCAGCTGCAGTTGAGTCGATAAGGAAAGGTTTGTCACTGACTTCTCCTACAAATTCTAAGTATTTTACCATAGCTTCTGCAGTAGCACCGAAATTTTGTATAACACAAGGGTTTCCAGTTACATCAGACATTTCTTCCATAGTTTTAATTAATCCTTCAGCAGCATCTTTATCAAAGATACCTTCTTTTTCATCACTAATAATTTTGTGTCCTCCGTAGAAGATAGTTCCTGCTAAAACGGTAGGGTATTCACCAGGTTGTCCTCCCATTTTTACTCCAGCAATATCTACTACGAGTTGTTCTTTGTCAAATCTAAACATAAGTATAAACCTCCTATAATAAGGTAGCTAACATTGAAGCTATACCGAATTTTATAGCTACAATTAAAATAATTAATCCAAGTATAATACCATACAATATACCAACATCTCTACCAGTTTGTTGGCCTAAACGTTGATAATATTCCCCAACAGTGAAATCAACTTTTTCTTCTGCATCATTTAATTTTGCAACGATAGGGTTGAAATCGTCTGCGGAAACCATTACTTGAGGTATTGAATTTTCGTCACTCATAATAACACCTCTATAATCCTATTGCTTTTGCAATGAAAGGAATAATTACGATTAAGAGTAAAGCAATGCAAATACCAATTGCAAACCCTTTTACTCTAGTTGCGAGTAAACCGGCAAATAATTTACCTTCTCTTGCAAGGAGTTTTGAACTGTATTCAGCATCATCAGCTGCAGTTTTCATACTGCTTATGTTTGGTTTATTTGAAATTTGTACCATAATTAATCCCCCTTTAAATCAAGAATAAAACTCCAATGATTAAAGTAAAAGCTAATCCAATCATTATACCTTGAACTTTACCAGCATAATTACCAGCCATATTTCTTTGAACAGCTCCAACCATGTCGATTTTAGTGTTAATATCTCTGATTCTTGCTTCAATAAGAGCAGTTTCAGCAGATACAACTTTCATTTCTTCTCCATCGTCTTCGTCGCCGCCATCTTCATCTACAGAAATAACCATAGCTTCTTCTTCAAAAGCACCTGGATCTTTTTCTACACATTCTTTGATTTTAGCATTAATTGCTCCAGTATCTTCAGTATCAATTAAATCTATGATTTCTAATTGTTGTTGGAATCTTTCAATACCGTCGAGTGGAACATTTTCTACGAAAGGAATAGCTCCGGTTGCTCCAATAATTTTCTTTTTATCCGGATCTGCTCCATTTTCGTATAATGCTTTGATACTTTGACCAGTAATGTGTCCTTGTACTTCAGCACCAGTAATGATTAAGAAACGGATGTTAGGATTTGAAATAATATTTGCAACTACTTTTTCTATTCCTAAGTTTTCTGTTTTACATGGACCTGCGATTGCTGCTCCAGATAATTCTCCTTCAATGTGAGAAGCGAGTGTGGTTACTGCAACAGGGCTTTCAGGATCACCTACAATGTAATCCCCACTAATAACCGGCCAGCCATCTGCAGGAGCTTTTTTATCAGCCATCTATAATACCCCCATCGCTTGTAAAATTGGTAATGCAGCAAATATAATGAAGGATGCTAATAAGAATCCATATACCATGTTAGTTAACATACCTGCAGTAACATAGGAACCTTCCCTTCCAGGGAAAGATCCGACAGGGCTTGTATATGGGTCTAAAGAAGCCATTAATTCATCAGCAGCCAATTCAACTTTTGCTACTTGTTCGTTTACTTCATCCATAGATAGGAGCACAACTCCTCCACCTAAGGATGATCCGATGATCCCAGTTGCAGGATCTAATGCGAAATTCATTTCAGGTATAACCTGAACCATAGGTAACATTTGAGCCATATTTGATTCCTCCTATTCTATTGCTCCACTTTAGGCCATAATCCAGCCCATTTGGTTGATGCTGCGTCATTACATGAAGCTAATACAAATGCTCTGAATGAAACAATCCATCCGATTAAACCTACGACTAAAACAACGAACCAACCTAATCCGCCAGTAGTAGCAGATAAAAGACCAACAATAGTCATGGATAAGAATGCGGTAGAACAAGCACATTTGAGAGTTCTTACTTGATCTTCGTTAGGTCCTAAACATGCGTTGAATGGGTGTTGGATAGCCATAGTACACATAATAAATAATACAGCAATAAAACCAGTAGCAACAACATTTTCATAAATTGCAGTCATATCATATGAACCTGCAATAGCAACAGCAAATCCTAAAATTGATAAGGTAGCAGCACCAGCAATTTCAACAGTACATTGAAGCATAATAGGGATTTTCATACCTACAATTTTAGTTGCGACAATAGCGATAATAGCACCAATAATAACAGCAATAACTAAACCTGCAACAGGTCCGAGAAGTGCAATTTTTAAAAGTGTAGCTAAGCTAACACCTGCTAATGCAGAAATAACACCAACAGAAAGGGACATGTACCCAATAGAAGGTACACCAGTACCTAAACCGTAACTTGCTACTCTACGAATAGCATCTGCTCCCCATATAATTGCGAGAACTGCACCAATACCAGCTAAAACTGGGCCAATAACATCGCCTAAAAAGCCTGATAAATAAATACAAAGTAATCCGCCAACGATACCTAAAATTAATAAGTGAGTTGAACTTACTGCACCTGCAGCTGCACCGTCAGCACTTCCACCAGCAGACATCTTAGATACCTCCAGTTAAAATAATACAAAAGATTCCGACAACAATAGATGCGATAGCACATGCAATTGCTCCAGTACCAATCCTTTTGAATTTTGGATCGTGCATACCTTCGATGGTACCACCGATGTTGTATGAAGCGATTACAGAGTTAATAAAGAACACACCTACACCTAAAATAGCAGCTAAACCAATACTTACAGCAGGGTCAGTTACAAAGGTACTGTCTTGAACAGCTTGATAAATTCCGTAGTAGACTAATCCACCACCAAAACCACCAAGAAGACCTCCAATAAGACCACTTACAAATGAAGTGAGAGGTACACCGTGACCTTCGGTACCAGGAGTTTTGTAAGCTTCTTGATTACGTTTGGTAATCCAGTCTACAGGTACTTTAGATGCAGCAGGAACAATACCTACACCGAAGATGTAGATTAAGTTAGCAATGAGCATAGTAATACCCATCATTATCATTGCACCAATAGCACCACCTATACCCACTATATAAAATGGTTCACCTGTCATGGTTGCAGCAGTAATAAGTCCTGTTAAACCTGCACCAGCAGCTAACATAGCAGTACCGGTACCTACACCAGTAGCGGTTGCCATAGCTGCAGGAGCTCCTCCTACAGGAATAAAGTGCACACCTGCACCAATCATAATACCGCCTATTGCGATGAATAAAATTAATGTAATTGGATCCATAATCGAAACCTCCTTATTCTTCCTCATATGGTCCATATTTGGTTCTTGCAAATACTTCTAATCTATCATCTAAGATAATTAATAAGATAATGATTATAATACCTACAACAATACCACCATATACTCCAAATACTACTGTATTCCAGAAACTAAAGAATACAACGAGACCGAAACAGAAACCAGTTAATGGTCCACCAAATTTAGCACAGAAGTTTACTACATCCATAGAGTTTTTAGCACCTAATGGAGCTTTAGTAACAATATCCCCTTGAATAGCTACTGGGGTTCCTCCACCAAATTCGAATTTTTGATACTCACTTTCTGCACCATAGTGTACATCCCCAGTTGAAGAACCGATAGCACCAAGAGCAATACCCCAAAGCATTGCTAAGAGTGGTAATGGGAATACGTGTAATGGATCACCATTTCCTAAAGGAATGGTCATTAAGTAAGAAATTCCGACAATACAAAAACTAGTTATAAATCCGTGACCTGCAATAGGTCCTAAGGATTGTGTTAATACATCCATAAACAATGGTTGTTCAAATTGAGATTGTCCAACAATCCTTCCCATGTGGGATGTAACAGTATAAATAGAGTGAACAAAAGCAGCGACACAAGCACCAATTGCAATAGCTACGACAGGCATCATACCTGCAGACATAATTAAATATGCAACAGCACCAGCAACACCACACCAAACACCATAAGCGACTGGTTCACCAGAAGTCGCCTTGTTTATCATACGGTGTAAATGTCCCATTTGTGGAGCAAGTTGAACTTGGGAGTTAGGGTTACTTTGAGAACCGATATCGGATTCTAAGTCCTCTGCAGCCCCTCCGATGGTTGCAACTGCACCCATTAATGCAACTACACCTAATGTTACAGGGTCCATAATTTTTTTCCTCCATATTTTTTATTAAATTGATCATTTAATAAACGTGAATGAAATCGATTTTTGTTCCATACAAAAATCATGGCAACAATTTGCCCTTATAATATTATTAATAATACATCTTCAAATTTCAAGTAAACTTGATTTTTATAATATCTAATATATACTTTTAAATTATTATTATATAAATGTTTTGAAATTTTTCAAGTTAACTTGATTTTTATAAAATAATAGATAGGTGAAAAATACACCTATCTATGTGTTTCTATCCATCTATTTTGCTGGGGTAATAGCAGTTCTTTCACCAGCAGGTTCGAATTCTCTTAATGCACCTTTAGCAAATTCTTCACGTACTTTACTGAAGTCAAATACTAAGTTTTTGTCAGCAAATGCGATTTTTACTAATGGGTTGAAAGCCCAAGCGTCTCCACGAGCGGAGTGAGGTGCTTGTGCAATACCAGCGTATTCACCTTGGTGTCCTACGTTCATTGCGTAGTTAGGGTAGTTAGGTCCTCTCATTTCGAGTGGTAAACCTTCATCGTTTCTGATGGAGAATACGTTAGCTGCACCACATTGGTCTTGTAAATCGAAACCGTAGAATCCTAATCTGGAGTGTTGTTCTTTGTGTAAGTACATGGATAAGTACCATGCGCTTAAACCAGTTTGTGCATTACCAGTAGCGAATGCAGTGGAACAACCAGCAGCTGCGGAAATAACGGAAGCTCTTTGAGATCCACCGAAGTGAGTTTCGAGTAAAGCTGGGTATTCTTCGTATTGTTCTAATGCGTAGAATGCTACTTCAGTACCTACATCAAGAACAGTGTCCATGTTGTTAGGTGCTTCAGTTAAACCACCGTATTTGTCTTCGACATAGTCTTTACCATAGTAGGTGAAGTCGTCTAATACGTTATCAGTGTATGCTGCGGTAGCATATTGGGTGAATCCTACACCACCAGACATGTAAGAACCTAACCAAATTTGGTCGTATAAAGCAGCACCTAAAGCTACTACTTCTAAGGTTGATCTTACAGGGTCGTCAGGGTAAGCTCTGGAACCTTGACAGATATCTGCCATGAATCCGAATGGAACTCCACCAAGTTCGTTTTCTGCTCTTGCTCTTCTTACAGGTAAGTAAGTACCCATGTGAATAACTTCTGCGTGTTTGGATGCGTATGCGAAGTCACCAGTAGCTCCTTCACCAGCACATTGGTTGTATGCAGAAATCATGGACATACCAATTTGCATAGCAGACCATCTGGATGTGTTACCACCGTCACAGACTCTTCCTACAATGGATGGAATTCTTACAGCTTGCCAAATAGCTCCACCAACTTCAGCTTTTAAAGCTTCAGCTTGTTCTTCAGGGAACTCTTTGTTGATGTCTAAAACAAATGCTGAGTCAATTTCGTCAGCTAATTCGTCGTCACCAGTGAAAACTTTTACATAGGAATCTTGTACTACTAATGGGTCAGTTTCTACCATGTGTTCTTGAACTACTGCTGCACCAGGCATAGCGTGGTTTACAGTTTCTAAGTAGTTTGTAATGGTTTCAGGAGTAACTTCAATACCTAATCTTTTTTCGAGAACGTTGTGTGCAGTGTTTAATCCTACAATTACAGTTCTTCTAATATCATCCCAAGCTTGTTGGATAGCTGCGTTGTTGATGTAGTGTAAATCGTCACCTTCAACGAAAGTATCAGTAGTGGATAATTGGTAGGACATTAAAGCTCTTTGACCTAAAGGAGAACCAATGTCTGGGTTGTACATTGGGATTCCTCTTTTTTCTGCAATTTCTTTACCTTCATTTACGAATGCAGTTTTTCTTTCGGATTGGGTCCAACCACCCATGTTATAGAATTGGGTTGTTTTTTCAGTTGGATCTTCAACGAATTTCTTTTTCATTGCATCTAAGAATTTTTTATCAGCCATGTTAATCTACCATCCTACAGTTGGATTAAATGCACCAAAGGATCTGGACACGTGAATTCTTTGACAAACTTTTACAGCGTCTACGTCATCTTTGTATGCTTCACCATCTATTCTGTAAATAGTGGTTTTTGCTCTTAAAGTTTCTTCGTCTAATGGTTCACCTAAGATAACTGGTTCGTCTAATTCTTTACCAATTTGGTCTTTTACCATTTCGACTTTACCGGTTTCTTTGTTGAATACTTGTCTTCTGAGCATGTCGAACATTAAACCATTTTCATCTAATCTTAAGGAGTGACCGTGTACACTTCCACCTCTAATACCGGTTCTTGCGGTATCAAAGTATTCAGTTTCTAAGAGAACTTTTGAGAGTTTTTCGATGTCTCTTTCTCTTGCTTCAACTACTTGTCTTCCGGATAATGTACCAGTATCGATTCCTCTGAATCTGCTTAAGTAAGATCTTGCTCTTAAGAAAGGTTGAGCTGGAGCGAAGTACATGGAGTCTACGAATTGAATGTATCTGATTCTGTCTCCTGCTTTTGCACCGTCGATTGGTGCTACTAATTCTCTTACACTGTCATCTGGCTCGTCCATTTCATCTAATGGTGGGTGAACTGATTTGTATTCTTCACCTGGAGCTTTATGACCTAATATTTTTACTACGTCTTCATCAGAAATTTCTCTTAACTTTTCTAACTCGTATTCAGGGTTAGTGAAGTTTCTTCTGTTTTGAGCAACCTGAGAAGTACCTGGATAAATTTGTACCATAATTATGCATCTCCTAATGCTAATTTAACTTTTCTAATAATTTCATCTAATTTGTCTTGTGAAATTGTTTGACCTCGGATAACCCCTGTAACAATATCATCAATAGTACCCATAGTTTTAATGTCATTATCATCTGGCATTACTTTAGAAGTTTTTACTCCAATTTTAGCAAAATCTTCACAGTCTACTGGTGATTCACATATGATAATACAGTGTTTATTAACATTCCTTAGTATTAATCTTGCTTTGTAAATTAAATGATTGGCAACTCCTCC
>NZ_JAZKXX010000078.1:0-72361 GCF_045611865.1 Methanobrevibacter sp. | reverse complement strand
CAGTTCTTGCTTCGTAGTTTGGCCTAGTTTTACTTACACCAATTACTTTCATATCATCTTGAGCAGCTACTGCATCAGCCACTCTTTTACCGATGGTTCCATAACCATTAATTGCAACAGTTTTCATTTTAATCCCTTTTTTAAATTATAATAACTAAATTATTATATGGATTAAAATCTGTTGTTTAAATTATTTATAATTTGATATTTAAAAATAGAAAAAATAGTAAAAAAAGAAAAAGAAGTAGAAACTATTCTACTTTGAAGCCTGCTTCTTCAACAGCTTCATTAATATCTGCATCACTTACATCTTCAGACATTGTAATTGTGGTAATTCCAGAGTCTAAATCAGCTTTAGCATCTTCAATTCCATCAACGTCTTTTAAAGAAAGTTCAACAGCGTTTACACATGATGGGCAGTGCATACCCACTACTTTAATTTCTTTTTCAGCCATAATAATTCACCTTATTATCGATAGATAATATTATGTCATTGCTTTATTTAAACTTTTATTTGCTCTTAATTTTCTAGATTTAATTAAGTCTTTTTTTACATATTCATAATTTAATAGGGTTGCTGAATTGATAATGACAATCACAGACCCAATATTGTGAATTAAAGCTCCTTCAATTGGTCCTAATTGCCCTAAAATTGCCAATGCCATGGCGGTGATGTTTATCAATAGTGAAAATCCAATATTGATATTGATAGTTTTTATTGTTTTTTTCGCCATTGCGATTAGATGAGGAATGTCTTCAATATTATCATTGATTAATGCGATATTGGAAGATTCAATTGAAATTTCACTCCCCATGCTGCCCATTGCTATTCCAACGTTCGCCTTTTTAAGAGAGGGAGCATCATTTATGCCATCCCCAATCATTGCAACTCTATTTCTTTTAATTTGTTCTTGTTTAATGTAGTTAGTTTTATCTTCTGGCAAACAGTTAGATTTAATATTTCTGATTTTGAGTTGGTCTGCGACGTATTTTGCAGTTTCCTGACTGTCTCCAGTAAGCAATGTTGTTCTTACTCTTAATCTTTTTAACATCTGTATTGTTTGCTTTGAATTTTTACGTAAAGTGTCTGCAAGGACTACTTTTCCAATTACTTCATTGTTTTTTGCAACAAATATTGATATTTCTCCAGTTTTATTTTCGCTGTCAAATTTTATGGGGATTTTTTCACTCTCAAGAAGTTTTTTGTTTCCAGCAATTATTTTGGAGTTATTGATGATTCCACTAACTCCTTTTCCCATATGCATTTTAAAGTCTTTAACGTCAGCTAATTTAGTATTATTGTAATAGTTGACAATTGCCTTTGCGAGGGGATGTTCTGATTTTGATTCAAGTGATGCAAGTAGATATAATGTTTCTTTTTTATTTTCTGAAATAACATTGACCACTTTTGGTGTTCCATTTGTTAATGTTCCTGTTTTGTCAAATATTAATTCATCAATGTGAGCTAGCTCTTCAACTGATGCACCATCTTTAACCAATATTCCATGTTTTGTTAAATTACCGATTGCTGCTGAAATTGCAGTTGGTGTGGCTAATACAAGAGCGCATGGGCAAAATACAACCAATATTGTAACTGACCTTGTAATTTCAAATGTGAATAAATATGTCAAGATTGACGCAATAAATGCTATTATTACGATTAATGTTGCCCATTTGTCTGCAGTTTTCACTATTTCTGCATTTTCAGGTTTTGAAGATTCAACCAATCTTATTAGTTTTTGAAGAGAACTTTCTTGGCTGATTTTTGTTGTTTTCATTATAAATGAACCGTAAAGATTGATTGTTCCACTATATACTTCATCATCTTCTTTTTTATCAATTGGTAGGGGTTCTCCAGTTAATGTGGATTGATCTATTGAAGTTTCACCATCAATAATGATTCCATCTGTTGGAATGTTTTCTCCAGGAAGGACTTTTATCATATCTCCAACGGATATATTTTCGACAGGTATTTTTTCTTCTTTTCCATTTCTAATTCTTGTTGCAAATTGAGGTGTCATATTAACAAGTTCTTTGATTCTTCCCTGAGTTTTTGACACGGTATATTCTTCTAAGAATCCTCCAATAGCCATGATTGTTGCAATTTCTCCTGCAGCAAATAATTCACCAATGATGATTGATGCAATAATAGCTATTGAAACTAATAAATCAGCTGTTAAATCAAATTCATTTATCAATCCTTCTGCACATTCTTTTATTATTGGGAATCCGCAAAGTATAATAGCAATCCAAGGGATATAATCGATGGAAAATATAAAACTTGCGATTATACTTATTGTGGAAATTATTATTAGTAGGAGGTCTACTTTTTCAGTTTTTGTAAAGTTCATTTTTATCAACCCCATTTGTATAGGTATACCCCATAGGGTATAAAGTTAATTTAAAAAAAATTAAAGCCGGGAATAATATTCTAATATTGTTGAAATGTCACTAAGTGCATCGTCTGCATTGCCATCTTCAATGCCTTCTTTAACGCAGTGTTCAAGATGTCCTTCAACAATAATATGTCCAACTTTATGCAGTGCTGATTTAGAAGCATTAACTTGCATTAATATTTGTTCACAAGGAATGTCTTCGTCAATCATACGATCGATTGCGTTTATTTGGCCGATTATTTTTTTAAGTCTTCTATGTAAATTTTCACTGTCCATACATTCTTTCAAATTAACACATCCTATACCTATAGGGGTATATATTTGAATTAGTATATAAACATTTTGATGGGGAATATTAAAAAAATAAAAAAAGGAGGAAAATCTTAAGTTTATGCTTGATTTTCCATTTCTTCAAATTTAGCTGGGAAATAAGTATCTACAACATACTCAAGCCCATATTTTGAGAATGATTGCTGTTCTGCTTTTTTACCAATTTTAAGCATCTTTTTGATTTCAGTTTGCCAGAAATCAGTTTTATACCTTGGGTCTTTAGCAAGCTCTTTGAGTCTCATTACGTCAACATCTTTGAGTTTATCAGTTGGCAAATCATAGTTTATAATATCGGATGCAGTTACTCCAATAAATTTGGCATCAGGGGTTGCTAATTTATCATTAACGTGAGCTAATTTTGCACTTCCAGAAATAATTACTTGCCCAATGTGGAATCCCCAAGGATCTCCGTCGTTACAGATATAGACGGGTAAATTTTTTTCTTCACTGATTCTTTTAAGGAATCTTCTTGTAGCACGAGCAGCTTGTCCCTTAAGCCCAACAATTAAACAATTGAATCTTTTATGAGCATTTTCCTGAACCAACCTGTGGAACATTCCCATGGTTTCCACTGCTAATACTTTATCAACATTACAATCATAGAATTCAACTTGATCGATTGTTGGTGAGATGGTATAACCAGATTTTCCAACTTTTGCGGCATTAATTTCTACTTCATCAAATAATGTAAGATCTCCATAAACTGATGCACCGTCTTCTTCTGGCATTAAACCTAATTCTTCACGTGTAGTTCCAAGAGTTACTTCTAAATCTTCTCCAACAATGTTGGATTCTTGTTGTGTTTTAAAACTAATTCCCCAACCTTCAGAAACGTAATACATCTCCCTGATGGTTGCTGTTTTTTCTCTTGCAACTAAATCTTTACAGAAATTACCCACATAAACCATTTGGCCCAATTTTCTGATTTGTTTCACGTTACCTAGAGACCTTCTACCGAATCTGTCGCCTAATACATAATATCTTTTAGCATCATCATAAACAATATTTCCAGTTCCTCTTGATGGGACTCTAATGCTAGGAACTTTATTTTTCTCAATATCTTCAATGATTTCCTGACCTAAACCTTTTAATTTATTGAGTGTGATTTGTTTGCTTTCTTCTTTATGTGATTCTTGTTTTGCTTTTTTAGACATTTAATCACCTATTCCTCAGTCTCCTCGTCATCTCTATCATCAATGAAGTTATCTAATGTGGAATTTCCAGATTCAACAGTATGTCCAAATTCATCAACTTCTTCCATGATGAGTGCATCAAGTTCTTCTTCTTCCTCTTCTTCTTCAACTTTTTCACCAAGTAACTCTGCAAGTGCTCTTTTAGTTACTTTTGCAAGTACTTCTTGGTATTCAGGAACTCCAGTTTCACCGAGTTTTGCAGCTTCTTCAATAATAACTGGAACATATTCTTCAAATACTTTGGAACGTTTTTCTTTTTCTTTAGCTGCTTTTTTAGCTCTTAAGTGTTTTTGTAATTTACGAGCCAATTTCATTGTAGCTTGTCTGATTTCCTGAACGATTTCAGGTTCCGGTGATACACTTTGTTTACCTGTTGAAAGGTATGGTACTTGTGTTGAAATAATATTTACAAATAATGTTAATGGAGTGTTATCAAAGTCTCTAAGACCATAACGTTTCCAATCAATACTTTTAAGTGCTTCTGTAATAGCACAGCTTCCTGCATCGAAAGTTAATGGCACTCTATTTGCAAATCTCATGATTTCTGATTTTCTTTGTTCGTTTACAACTCTACCTGCATCTCCACCATATGCAATACCTGCTTCAATAATAAATGAGACACCACCGCTGTAGGTAACAGGTTTTCTTGTAATTGTTGCTACAAATTCAGGTTTAAGAATTTGTTTCATACCTTTTTCGATTTGATCAGATCCAATTGGTATAAGTCCGTCTGTTGGAGGAGCCATGAATTTCATTTTCTTAAAGCATTGCACAATAGCTTCTGCTTCTTCAAAAGTCATAGCTTTTGGACGTTTGTTCATGTCAATTCCAGTCATCTCAGCAATTTCGTCAACTCTTTTGTTTGACATTCTTGAAAGTGATGAAGTTAACATACTTTTGTATCTTCTTTTGTCACTATGTTTTGCCATGAAATGAATATCGTCTGCGCTTACACCTTTTGGGTGAGGCAATACTTCTTTTGGAAGTACAGGGGTGATTTCAGCAGCTCTTTTAAAGATGTATTTGTGTCCGGATGGATCTCTGAAAGTAATTTTGGCGTGAGGGTTTCCAATCATGGTTCTTCTAATGTATTCGAATGCACCTTGTTCTGCTAATGAGTATGAAACTTCTTTGAATTGTAATTCAATACATACTCCTGTGCTTTCTGCAGGGTAATCTTCCCTTTCCATTAATAAACCTTGATTTTTCTTAACATCCATTTTGAACTTCATTTTTACTCCTTTAATTTCATCATCTTCTTTGTAACATGAAATTACACGAGCTGGTTGACCTGTTGTCATTTGTGATAAAAGTACACAACCACTACAACCTAAACCTTGTTGTCCTCTTGATTGGATGTTTCTGAATTTGGATCCTGCAAACATTTGACAGTATACTTGCATTACGTAATCTTCAGGGATTCCAGGTCCATTATCTTTATGTCTTAAAATATAATGTTCTTTATCAATTCTTTTTAATTCGATATCAATTTCAGGTAAAATTCCAGCTTCTTCTGCTGCGTCAAAACTGTTTGTAATCAATTCGTGGAAAACAATAGTTAATGAACGAATTTTACCGGTAAAACCTAACATCTGTTTATTTTTACGGAAAAATTCAGATGGGGTTAATTGGTCGAAATTTTCAAAGAGTTCATTTGCTTGTTGTGCCAAGATTTTTCCTCCTATAAAATATATAGTAAAATTTATAATATTGACTATATTTAAATGAAGTCAGAGAGCATTTGTAAAGTAATATTTTTACAGTACCCTACCTACATTGTTTAAAAATATGGTAAAATAATAATTTTAAAACATGTAGAAATTATAGTATTTACACTACGTTCCCTATATATGTTGGTTAAAGTATATAATAGTTTGCTATGTTTGTGATAATTTTTATAGATATCTTGCATTAAAATGGGTGGGGGATTGTAAAATTTCTTGGATAGATTATTTTCAGGTTGAGAATCTTTGGCTTTATAAATGAAGAAAAAGTTGTATGAGCTTAAAATATTTATTTTGATTTGAAATTGAAGTAATATATTGTTAATTCGAAAAAATAAAAAGGTTTAGGAGTAAGAACTCCCTAATGATTTTCTTCGTTAAATTCAAAACCCTCTTTGAATTCAATTTTATCTTCTTCGATTCCGACTAGTTCATTGAATTCTTTTCTTTTCAAATCTTCTTTTTTATGTTCTAAAAATCCATAAACGGATTTGTGTCTTGATCCATTTAAAATCATTTCAATAGCTTCTTTAGCAATCATGATATTATCCATTTCACCAATCAATGAAACGGTCTTACCATAAACTGCCATGTCAACTTCAGCCATTTCCATGATTATTTCACGGGTTTTACCGTCTTTTCCTATAATTCTGCCTTTGTGTCTTGCAAGTGCTTTTTTAGATTTTCCAATGTATAATGGTAAACTTATAACTTCCAAATAAATATCATCGTCAATTAATTTAAGTGCAACTTCAGGATTAAAGCCACGTGCAACTGCTTTAACAATATGATTAGCATTCCAAACGCCTAATGGGTCTTCCATATCTTCTCTAGGTGTGATATAAACTGTACCATCATCACTATCTATATCTAAAATGGTTCCAGTTGCTTTTTCAATGGACTTTTTAACTCCTCCATTGCTTCCAATTAATGCCCCTACTCTATTTTGAGGTATTTTTAAATAATCTGTTTCTGGCATATTTTCACCTTCTTAATAATAAGTCTTTAATTAAAATTATTTAAAATTTAGGATAATCAATTTAAATATTATTTTTATAGAGCTGTTGATTCCAGAGTATTGTCCGTAATGTGTTTTAGTATAACATTTCAGTCAATTATTTTGTGGAGAATATATGATAAGAATTCTAATATTGAAGCAGATTAATATGCTAATAATTTCTTAAACATATTGTACGATGGAATAAAAGCTTAATTCAAGCTATTTAATAGATTGGCAATGCGTCAATTGCCTTGACCAAATTTATTGCAGTTTGAGTTTTATTGTATTGGCTGTCTATTTGGGCGGTTTCAAATAAGATTACATTATGGTTCTTTTTAGCAAGGGGTATTGTCACCCATTTTGGTGAAGTGCCCGCATTGACAGTATATACTGGATAGTTTACTTTATCACCGATATTATAGGCGTAATCCATTGTTGTACTTGATTTGTTGTCAATAACACCAACATATCTCGGTTTATCCCAATAATCTTCCATTTCGTGAACATCAACGATAACATAAGGGTCATATTTCTCAATATCTGGAAGAACATATTCATTGGCTAACATTTCACCCATATGTCTATTAGTATCATAATCACTGGTATTCATTCCACTGTCTTTAAAGTTAAGTTTGATGAAATATACGATAAACCTTTTATTGAGGTCATTTTCTTTGGTGAAATTCATTATAGTTTCATTTGTTGCATTATGAATGCCACTTTCAAGACTATGAACGCCCAATATTACTATTGCAGTATCGCTGGATGTGTTATTCCCACATATTATTTTATAAACGGTTCCGTTGGAGTTATTTCCAATTATAGTAGTATACTCATCTAAAATTTGAATGTTTTGCAGGGATTCTTGTTGTGTTAATGTTATTATTCCTGCAAAAACAATTAATAGAATTGTTATGATGAGTAAAATTTTAACCATTATTTTCATTGTAATCAAATATGTTTATCATTACTTATATAATTGGATTGAAACACATAAAAACAAATAATAGGATTAAGTAATAATCAAATTCCAAAAAGATTTCTAGAGAAGAAAATTAATTTTTAAGTAGTTAAATAAATTAATAATTGTTTAATGGAATATTAAACATTATTCATTATTATTTCTGCTTATGACTATCACGTTGATAACAGATATTAAGAAAATAATTGTTAAACATAATATAGGTTCAATAAAAGCCACAATCATTGCTGTTATGAAACTGATATAATTAAATATTCTAATTTTAGGGACATAATAATATTCGCGTTCTAAACATGTTTCTCTCATTATTTGCCCATCAATTAATTCAAGAGTTGATGACCATATCAATATTATAAGTGCATATGAACATTCGGGAAGTGGGCTGAAAGGAAACTCACCAACCCAACCTGTAGCAAAAGGTACTAATGTTAAAAAGAACAACCATACTCCATTCATGAAAAATAATTTCATAGAAATTGTTTCAATTTTCTTGAATAGGTGGTAATGTTTATACCACACTAGGTAAATCATTGCAAAACTGTTTAAATAAGCTAAAAATATTGGCCATTGTTTGGCTAGTCCCTGAAGGTTGGAACATGGGGATTCACCAATTCCAAAACCATTATCGTTGCAGCTATTGCAATAATGGCATCAATAAAAGCTATTAATCTATCTTTCTAGCGGTAAATCCTTTTTAAGCAATTTTCACAATTGCAATGTTTTAAAAAAATATAATGGGATTTTAGATTACTCCCATCATGGTTAATACAAAATTAATAATTGCCAGTATTAGCAATACTATCATAATTTTGTTGGCAATGTCGTAATGTTCTGGTTTTGTTTCCCTTATTATTGCAAAAATAATGACTAATATGAATAAGGTTATACTTATGATTAACATGTATTATACATTGTTGGGCATGATATATATGTTTTAAATATCTTTAAAGGATATATTCAAAACTCTGGTGCAACATATTCCCAAACTTCTTCAAAACTAGTTTTAACGCCAAGTTTGGTATACTCCCGAACAAGAGTGTTAATGTCACGTTCAAGCAGTTCCTTTGAAATAGGATTATCTAAAACAACGGACTGTGAAACATCAATAATGACTGGATTTTCATCTTTATTCAAAATATTGTAGTTTGACAAATCTCCATGAGTCAGTTTTGCTTCATTAACGAATAGCTTTAATTGTACTAGTAGTTTATTCCAGAATTCATCAGGGTCTTGTGGTGGTTGGTTTTTCACAGGTTGTGCAGGATTTCCGTCATCATCTCCAATAAATTCAATTAAAAGTACATTGTTCGAACTCGTAATTGGTTTTGGAACATTGACTCCAGCATTATCCAGTCTGGTTAGGTTTTTGAATTCTTTTGTAACCCATGAATAAATTATTTTTCTTTTATTTTTTGTCTTAATGTTAAATCTTGGATCTCCTTTTAGGTAATAGTCCATTTTCTTAAAATCAGAAGTAGCTATCCTATATATTTTAACAGCTACGAATTTTTCATCATTGGTGATGCCCGTAAGCACATTTGCTTCTTTACCTGTACTTATGGCACCATTTAAAACATCAATATATCCTTGGTTAGCTAATTTATATAATGTTTCTAAGGTTAATTTATCAAAAATTTCATTTCCCACTTTCCTATCAGAACTATCTTTTTTTCTTTTTTGGGAATGTAATTTTTGATGCTTAGCATCTGCTTTAGCTATTTTTGAGTCCATTAAAATCAAAAAAATAAGTAGTAAGACTACATTTTTAAGTAGCCTTTTCTTTCAAGCCAATTTGATTCGGTTTTTGTGTATCTCCAAATTACATCAGCTTTTTCATCAGATTGGAAATCCCATGGTTTTACGAGAATTACGTCTCCTTCACGAATCCAAATACGTTTTTTCATTTTTCCAGGGATTCTGGTCATTCTTATATTTCCATCAGCACAACGGACTTTTAATTTTCCGTGTCCCATAATTTGTTCGACTATTCCAGGTATTTCTCCCTTTTTGGGTGTCCTTACTCTTCTATATTCTTGTTGTTGATTGTTATTAGGCTTAGACAAATACTCTCCTCCAAATAATAATACGTTCTCCATAAGATTAAATTATTTATATATTTATTAATAAACTATATATTAATCTATTGGATTTTTAGATAAAGTGATATTAATGGGAACTGAATTTTTAAAAATTAAAGAATGCGATGAAGCTATTGATATTATTCAAGATTTATTTGATAAAAACTTAATTCCTCAAAGTGAGGAAATTGATGTAAGTGAAGCTTATGGAAGAATTCTATTTGAAGATGTCTATTCTAGAATGGATTTCCCTCCTTTTGATAAAGCTCTAAAGGATGGATTTGCAATACTTGCTGAAGACAGTTTTGGAGCATCAGAAGAATCTCCAAACACTTTAGATGTCATCGATTTTTTAGAAGCAGGTTCAACTACTGATAAAAAAGTTGAAAAAGGAAAATGCATTGAAATCAGTACAGGTGCAGCAATGCCTGAAGGAGCAGAATCTGTTGTAATGGTTGAATATGCTGAAAAAGAAGATGGTAAAGTAAATATATTAACTACAGCCACTCCATCTCAGGATGTTGCAAAAAAAGGATCAGATATTGAAGAAGGCAAATTGATTCTTAAAAAAGGAGATTTCTTAAATCCGGGTAAAATTGGAGTTTTGCTCTCACAGGGTTTTGAAACAATTGATGTTTATAAAAAACCTAGTGTTGGTATTGTATCATCAGGCAATGAAATCACACTTCAGGGTGAAGAGTTGGAATATGGTAAAATATATGATGTAAATGGAGGAATGATTAAAAACGATGCCATTTCTTGTGGTGCTGATGCTAAATTCTTAGGAGTAATGAGGGACAATTACGATGAAGTTAAAGACAAAATCACTGAATCTTTAAAAGAAGTCGACATCTTATTCTGTTCTGGAGGAACCTCTGCAGGTCTTGGTGATGTTTTAAAACATGTATTGGATGAATTGGGTGAGGTTTACATCCATGGAATTTCAGTACAACCGGGAAAACCAACCATTGTTGGTGTAATTGACGGCAAGATTGTTATTGGTCTTCCTGGAAATCCAGTATCTGCATTGATGATATTTAATGCATTTGTAGCAGAACCATTGACTAAACTTGCAGGAATTGAAAAGGACTTTGAGCTAAGAACAGTTAAAGGTAAAATTACAAAGAGAATTCACTCTCAAGTTGGAAGAATGCAATATCAACTTGTAACGGTCGATGGCGAAGATATTCAACCAATATTTAAAGATTCAGGTGCAATTTTCTCACTTTCAACAGCCGATGGTTATGTAAAAATTCCAAAATTAGTTGAGTTAGTTGATGAAGGGGAAGAGGTAGAAGTTTATTTATTTAATTAAGTTTAAAAATTTATTTAGGTGTAATTATGGAAAGTGAAGTGAAAGTAATTCCAGAACAAAAATTGGGAGTTATTAACTGTAAAACACCAATTGAAGATTTAGAAGTATTTCTCTCTATTTTGATGGGTTGGGTTGATGCAGAAGAGATTGAAACTGAAGGTGAACCTTTCATAGTTTATTTCTCACCAAGACATGAAGTTAATGATGGTGATGCAGTTTATGATGTAAGCATTGCTATTAAAGAAGATGCTGATGAAACCGATAGAATTCGTGTTGTTGACATGATTGAACATAAAGTATTGGCTGGAAAACATTACGGTCCTACAGACAATATTTTGGATACCTATGCCGAATTAGTTGATGTTGCTCAAAAAAATCATTATGATATTATAGGGTCTCCAAAAGAGATTTTAATTAAAGGCATCCACAATTGTGATAATGAAATTGATTACATAACTGAAATCCAATTACCAATTATTGAAATGTAAGGTGAAAAAATGTCTAAGGAAAATTTTGATTTAGATGAAGAAATTGAAAAACTAGCTCGTAAATCCAATATAAACATGAGAAAATCAGAATATTCTTTTGAAAATCAAATAAAAAGATTAGATAAAGACATTGATAAAATAATTGATGAAAAAATTAAAGTTTTTGATGAAAACAAAGAGTTGACATCAGATTATTTAGGTATTGAGTATAAACAAGATACTATTGGCAGATATAGAGAAAAATTGAAAAAGATTTAATTTTTCTCAAAAATCTTTTTTTTAATTTTGGCCAACCACTCTTAAATCATGGACTATTAATTTTGGAATAATAAATGAACCATATTGTTTAACTTCTGATTTTAGTCCTTCTACTTTTTTCATTATTTCAAAAACATTTCCAGAAATCATTGCTTTATTTATTGGGTCGGTTAATTCGCCATTTTCTATTTTAAAAGCGTTACTTGCTTCAACAGAAAAGTCTCCAGAAATAGGATTTGTAGTATGCGCTCCCAAAACACTTGTTGTTAAAACACCATTTTTAATTTCACTTAAGTCTTTCATTTCGCTAAATTTAAACTCAAGATTGGTTGGTGAAATCATCGGTGTTGTCAAATATGATCCTCTAAGTCCATTGGATGTTGTTTTAACACCTTCTTTATTTGCAGTGTAAATGTCATAAATAAATGAGTTTAATGTTCCAGATTTAATCAAATCAGTTTTTTGACTTACGCTTCCCTCACCATCACATTTTGCAGTTGCCATTCCTTTTTTTAAAAGAGGATTGTCTGTGAGTGTTAGACTGGAATTTGTAATTTCTTCACCAATTTTGTCTTTTAAAATGGATCTTCCCCTCATTACATTTTCACCATTAAACGCTCCGATGAATGTTTGTAAGAGTCCAGTTGTAGCATAATAATCAAGCACAACATCATAGTCATTTGTTTCAATAGGTTTTGTATTTAAAGAGTTTTTTACAAGCTTGCACACATCATTAGCTAATTTTTCACCATCCAAATCAAAGAATCTTGATGATTGTGAGTTATAAGCGGTTGCAACTTCACCATCTTTTTCAAGCATCACTGATAAACCTATTCCAAATCCAGTTCCTTCATCTTCAATAGAAACTCCATTTGAATTTAAAATTAAGGACCTGCCTTTGCTTGCAGTAAAACCTGAGCCTGTTATGTCACATCCGTTGTCGCTAGCTGTATTAATGGTTGTTTTCAAGAATTCAACAGATTCATCTAAACTTAAATCATCGTATTTTTTATCATAAACTTTTTCAACACTCGGAATCTTTTCAACTTCTGCAAAAGCATAATTTTCATCAACTTTGGTTAATTTTGTATTTTCGATTGCTTGTGTGGCAGTTTCGGCGAGTTTATCTAGATTGGATGTAAATGCAAAGCCTTGTTTTTGGTCTTTTAGAACTCTTATTCCAACTCCAAGTTCAATTTCTTCTTTTGCAAAGTTTAATTCATCTTTAAGTGAATCAAGTTCTATCACGTTAGACTCTTCAATGTATATTTCGTAAGCATCACATTTTTCTTTCACTTCTTTTTTAGCAGTTTCGGCTATTTCATATATCATATTATCCCTACAATGCAAATTTTTCAATAGCTTCGGCCACTCCATCACCAAACATTTTTTCACAGGCGTATGTACTTATTTCCTTTAATTTATCGTCAGCATTGCCAACAGCTATTTTATAACCTACTTCCTTAAGGAAATCTTCATCATTTTGACTATCTCCGATAGCCATTACATTGTCCATGTTTATTCCACTTCTTTCACATAAATACTTAAGTGAAGTTCCTTTATTAACACGTTTATCAGTAATATGCAGTGCAAATCCACTATCATAAATTTCAAGTTCGTCAATGTATTCAAAATCTTTTAGAGCATCTTCCAATACTTGTCTTGGAAGTGTTTTGTAAAATACAGTTTCTGTTAATCTATACATGTTGTCATGTGAGGCATGTTTATCAAATTTTTCACCTAGTTTCTCTTTTAGGTGGTTTTCAGCTGAGGTAACAAAGTTTCGTTCAACCATTGTTTCAACAGCATTATTATTTTCACCTTCTTTAAAGACAATGCCTCCATTTTCAGCTACAAGGCCTCCGCTGCATCCTATTAATACTTCTGCAGCATATGCATAATTTACAACATTTCCAGTAACAATTATTGTCGGAATGCCTTTAGATTCTGCTTTTCTTAAAGCTTCGATTGCGGATATACAGATTTGTCTTTTTTCATCAGTTATTGTTCCGTCAATATCAACTGCAATTGCTTCTATGGTCATATTATCATCTTGAATATCTATGTGCGATGTTACAGGTACCTTCTTTACTAACCATGCATGCTCCAATAGGGTGTAGAGGGTTACATGCTTTTCTGAATAGTTTACAATCTTCAGGTCTTGCAAGGCCTCTTAAAATTGGGCCACAAATACATCCTTTAGGAGCTTCATTAACATCTTTTACTTCAATATCATATTTTTCACGAGCATTAAATTCACTAAATTCATCTTTTATCTCTAGGATTGAATTTGGTATTTTGGGAAATCCTCTCCATTCTCTTGAGGTCACATCAAATACTTGGTCAATTTTTTCTTGTGCAATTACATTTCCTTCTTCTCTAACAGCTCTTTTATATTCATTTTCTATTTTCGGTGTTTCATTATGAATTTGTCTTAAAATCATATAAACAGACATTAATATGTCTAATGGATTAAATCCGGCTACTGCTTGAGGTATTCCAAAGTCTGTTGAGAAATATTCGAATGGTTTAGTTCCAATGATTGTACATACGTGTCCAGGTTGGATTAATGCATTTAAACTAGTTTCACCAGAATTAATTAAAAAATCAATGGCTGGTGGGATTAACCTGTGGCATGAAAGTACTGAAAAGTTTTCAGGAGGTGTTGCCAGTAACTCTGCAGCAGTGGTTGGGGCTGTTGTTTCAAAACCAGCTGATATGAATGCGACATCATTGTCTTCTTTTTGTGCTATTTCAATAGCTCTATTAATTCCATAAACAACTCTCACATCGCCTCCTTCTGCTTTTGCATCTGCAAGAGATCTTTCAGAACCTGGAACTCTTAACATATCCCCAAAAGTGGTGATTGTAACTCCTCTGTCAATAAGTTCTAAGGCTTCATCAATTTCACGTGATGGAACAACACAAACAGGACATCCTGGTCCTGCAATGATTTCAACTTCCTCTGGAAGCAAACTTCTAATTCCATATTCCATGATTGTGTGTTCGTGAGATCCACACACGTGCATTATTTTAACGGGTGTAGCTAATTCATTTATTTTTCCTAATAGCTTTTGTGACATATCTTTCATATTCATGTAAACACCGAAGATTTAATATTATATTATAAATATATTTAATAATGTATAATTTAAAATTTTTGTAATATTAAGGGATTAACATGTTTAATAATAATAAAATTTTGGTAGTCATTCCTGCAAGAGGGGGTTCAAAAGGAATTCCTCGTAAGAATATACGTTTATTAAATAATAGACCATTAATTTCTTATTCTATTGGTATTGCTAGGGATTCACAATATGTTGATGATGTGGTGGTAACTACCGATGATTCTGAAATCGCATTAATCGCTGAAAAATTTGGAGCTAGTGTGATTAGACGGGCTGCTGAATTGGCTGCAGATGATGTCCCGCTAGATCCTGTGATTTATGATGCAATGATTCAAAAAGAAAAATTAGCTTTTGATGAATATGATATTGTTATAACACTTCAACCTACTTCCCCATTACTAAAACCACAAACATTAGATGCAGCTATCGAAAAATTCGAAGATTTTGGTGTGGATAGTGTTATTTCTGTTGTTGATGATAGACATCTGAGTTGGGGATATGATGAAAATAATCAAAGATACTTCCCAAATTACATTGAAAGAGTCAACAGGCAGTATTTGCCTAAATCATTTAAAGAAACTGGTGCTATTTTAGCTACTCGTCGTTCTTTTATACATGAAGATTCAAGGTTAGGCTCTAATATTGATTTAGTTGAAGTTACTAGAGAAGAGAGTGTTGACATAGACAATTATGATGATTGGTGGATTGCTGAAAATTACTTGCAAAAGAAAAAAATAGCTATTGTTGTTAATGCATATGATAAAATAGGTACAGGACATATTTATAGATGTCTGTCAATAGCTTCAAAATTAGTGTTCCATGAAGCATTGTTTTTCATGAATGAAAATCACCAATTGGGAGTAAATATTGTTGACAGCCATAATTATGCATATAAAACATATCGCGATGAAGCGAATTTATGTGAGCTCTTAAGAGAATTTAATCCCCATATAGTTGTCAATGATATATTAGATACAACTGAAGAATATATTACTACCTTAAAAAATGATGGTTACTTTGTTGTTAATTTTGAAGATTTAGGAACTGGTACTGATGTTGCAGATGTTGTATTTGATGCATTATATGAACATGACTTAGGTAAAAATAACATTTTTACAGGTCATAAATATTACATTTTAAAAGATGAATTTTACTTCCAAACCCAAAAAATCATCACAAATGATATTAATAATGTTTTAATTACTTTTGGTGGAACTGACCCTAATAATCTATCTCAAAAAGTCTTAGATGCTATTTTAACCACAAATTATGATGGAAGAATCAATGTTATTTTAGGTTTGGGTTATAGTGGTGTTGAAGATTTTGTTTCACAATATGAATCTAATCCTGCAGTTCAGATTTATCAAAATGTTTCTAATATAAGTGAATTCATGTTTAAAGCTGATATTATTTTCACATCTGCTGGAAGAACCATGTATGAGATTTGTTCAATTGGAGTCCCAACTGTGTGTTTATGTCAAAATGATAGGGAAATAACTCATGTCTTTGGAAATCAAAATAATGGATTCATTAACATGGGGCTTGGCGAAGCTGTTGGTCAACAAGAAATTGTTGTCCAGTTCATTAGTTTAGTAAATAATTTTGATTTAAGGGTTGAAATGAATAAAAAAATGACTAGCATTGATTTGAAAAATGGATTTGATAATATTCAATCCATAGTTAAAGAAAAATACAGGGCATTTGTAATAAATAATCGACTGGAGTAAGTTTCATGAATATCTTTAATAAAAAACCATTTTTAATAGCAGAAATTGGTGTTAACTTTTATGACATTGCCAAAAAAGAAGGAATTTCTGACATGGATGCTGCTAAATTGATGATTGATGAAGCGAAAAAATGTGGCGTTGATGCAGTAAAATTTCAATCATATAAAGCAGAAACTATTGCTTCACGCAATTCTCCAGCATATTGGGATTTATCTGAAGAACCAACTACCTCCCAATTCGAATTATTCAAAAAATTCGACAAATTTGGTGCTGAAGAATATAGGAAATTAGCAGATTATTGTAATGGTGTTGGAATCATGTTTTTATCCACACCGTTCGATTTCGCATCAGTTGATTATTTAGATGAGTTTATGGATATTTATAAAATTTCTTCTTCTGATTTAACAAATATTCCTTTTATTAAATATATTGCAAGTAAAAACAAGCCAATTCTTCTTTCCACTGGAGCATCAACATTATCTGAAATTAAACAAGCCGTTGATGCAATTGAAGAAGTATCTACTGTGGATGTGGCTATTATGCATTGTGTTTTATCTTATCCGACAGCATATGAAGATGCAAATCTTTTAATGATTAAAGATTTGGCCGAATATTTCCCAGATTATGAAATTGGTTATTCTGATCATACAAAACCTGATGAAAATATGGCAGTTTTAACAACTGCTTATAATTATGGTGCTACAATACTTGAAAAACATTTTACATTAGATAAAACATTGCAAGGTAATGATCACTATCATGCAATGGATCCTCAAGATGTAGTTAAATTTGGAGACAATGTTAAATTTTTATCTAAAATTAATGGGATGAAAAATAAACAACCATTAATCTGCGAATCTTCTGCAAGGAAAGAAGCAAGAAGGTCAATTGTTGCTTCAAGAGATATCAAAAAAGGTGAAGAAATATCTAATGGTGATATTACATTTAAAAGACCTGGAACTGGCATTTATCCATCTAGAATTGATGAAGTTATTGGAAAGGTGGCTAAAGAAGATATTCCTGAAGATACAATACTTGATTTTGGCATGTTATTATAATTTGGTGTTTTAATGGCTTTTAGTGTTCATGACATATGTGAGGTATTTTTCAATCTTGAAGAAAAGTATGGCCTTAACTATCAGGAAATTCAAGGCTGTTATCCTTGGCAATTAATTAGAATGTTTCTTTATTATGACATTACAAGAAGAACACAAACGTTTGGAGCACCCCAACAACAATCTCTATCCATTTTTGATAAGATTAAATCATTTACACCATTTGTTAAAAACAGTATTGTTCACAATCCATTTAGTGGCGGGCAGAAAAAAGACATATTGATTTTTGACCATCCCCGCAAAGTTATTTATAATGGGGAGTATTGTGATATTTATAGTAATTTTTTAGTTGATTTTTTAAAGGATTCTTATTCATTTGAAGTTTTAGAGGCACCATATCTAAACAAACACTTCACAAAAAAACAATCCTATATTAAATATACTGATAGAATTCAGTTAGGTTCTTACATCTATAAAAAATTCAATAAAGTTGAATTCACCGACAAAGAAAAAAGTTTAATTTCAACTGTTAGAAAGGAACTTGAGGATGCATTTAATTTAGAAATTAATTTAGAATGGATATTAACAATCCATATTCTCAATTTTACTCATGATTATAAAAAATATACTGAGCTATTTAAAAAACGAGAACCTAAACTGGTTTTTGTTGTCGTAGCTTATGAAAATCAGGCTATTGTTGCAGCTGCAAAAGATTTAGGAATTACAGTTGTAGAACTTCAACATGGAACTATCACTGATTATCATTTGGGGTACTCTTATCCTAAAAAAACTAGATTAAATGGAGATATAAAATATTTCCCAGATAAAATATTAACATTTGGTGATTACTGGATTAATGATGAAACTTGCCCTATTGATGCTAAAAACATTATTCCAATTGGATTTCCATATTTTGAATCTCAATCAAAAGATTTTATTAATATTCCAGTTAATGACAATCAAGTCTTGTTCATATCACAGGGAGTTATTGGAAAATATCTATCAAAAGTTGCATTTGAGCTTGCAAGCGAGCTTAAAGAGCACAATATTATTTATAAATTGCATCCGGGAGAATATGCAACTTGGAGAGAAAATTATCCTAAATTGGTTGAAGCAACATCCTTTGATAATTTTAAAGTAATTGACAATAGTGAAACTCCATTATATGAGCTGTTTGCAAAGTCTAATTATCAGGTTGGGGCATTTTCAACAGCTATTTATGAAGGATTGATGTTTAATTGTAAAACTTTCATTTTAGACGTCCCTGGTGTGGAATATTTAAATGATTTAATCAATAAAAATTTTGTTTTCAAAATTACTAATGTTAATGATTTAATTAATAATTTGGATGGATTTGAACCATCAGAGTATGATAAAAATTTCTTTTTTAAGAATTTGGATACAAAATTGTTGAAGAGTGTGATTGATAATGGATGAGTATGTTCAATTTATTAAAAGAATAGGGGTTGTAGGTATTGCAAATATCTTAATATCTCTTAGTGGATTGATATTTATCCCAATCATCACAAAAAACTTTTCAACTGCAAATTATGGGGTTTGGGCTCAAGTAAATACTGTCATTGCTTTAGTTCCGAATATTGTTAATTTAGGTCTCCCATATTCTATGGTAAGGTTTTTAGCAGCTGAAAAAGATAAATCGGTAATTAAACAGTCATTTTATTCGATGATGCTTCTGGTTTTAGCTTCAACACTTGTAATGGTTGTAGTATTTATTGTATTTTCATCCCAGATTGCCAATGCATTATTTGATGGAAGCATGCAAATAATGGCGATTGTAATTGTTATTTCATTTTTAGCCTGTTTAAATTTAATGCTTTTAAGTTATTTCAGAACATTTCAAAGAATAACTTATTATTCTGGATTTTTAGTATTACAAACTTATATTGGTGTTGGAGTCAGCATTGTTTTGACATTAATGCATTATCCTATTGAAATTGTTGTTTTAGGTTTGTTAACTGGTTATTTACTTACATTTATAGCCATGGCATTTTTAATTGTTCGTGAATTGGGTTTTACTACAAAACTTAAAAGTTTACGTGATGAATTGAAATTTGCAATTCCAACAGTTCCAAACAATGTCTCTTCATGGGTTGTTGACTCAAGTGATAAGTTTGTCATTGGCATATTTTTGGGATCTGCAGCTGTGGGATGTTATTCTCCAGGTTATGCTCTTGGAAGTATTCTTTTAATGTTTTTAACTCCTTTTGCAGTGTTACTCCCGGCAGTTCTTCCAGAATACTTTGAAGCGGGAGACATGGAAAAAGTTGATACATTTTTAACCTATTCCATGAAATATTATCTTTTAATTACTGTTCCGGCCGCTGTTGGTATGAGTTTGCTTTCAAAACCATTATTATACATTTTGACAACAGATATTATTGCAAATCAGGGATTCATAGTTACTCCGTTGGTTGCTCTTGGAGCAATATTTATGGGAATATATGGTATTTCAAATAATATTATTATTCTAGAGAAAAAAACTACTGTATTGGGATATATCTGGATTAGTGTAGCTATCTTAAACATTGTTTTAAATATTTTTTCAGTACCTTACTTGGGAATATTTGGAGCTGGACTTGCAACATTGATTTGTTACTTCTTTGCATTTTCCATGACATTATTTTATTCAAGAAAATATGCTCGCCTGCCGTTTGATTATAAATCAATAGCTAAGATAATTATTGCTTCAGCTATTATGGGCGTTTTTGTAAAAATAGCAAATCCTTATGGCATTTTTAATATTTTAATCGTTATTGCTATTGCTGTTATGATTTATTTTGCAGTACTGTTATTGTTAAAAGGAATTGATAAAAAAGAAATAGATTTGATTAAGGGAATGATTTAGTGGAACTTTCCTTCTTTTTTTAATTTTTCATAGTGTTCGATGTCTCTATTTTTAAAGACTTTTGCAGGATGGCCTCCAGCTATAGCATATTTTGGAACATCGTTAACTACAACGCTTCCTGCCTGGATAATTGAACCTTCTCCAAGTCGAACGCCTGGTAAAATTATTACTCTGTTTCCAAGCCAGACATTATCTTCGATTATAACATCTTTTGATATGATTGTGTCGTCATAGGGTATTGCATTTCCATTGTCATAATTGTGAATGCTTGTAATAATCATGCACTCTACACCTGAATGGAAATTGTCTCCGATAACTACATTGCCGGATCCTTGAATTTTCATTCCATTAAAATTAACATTGTTGCCTAAGGTTGTATTTGGAGTGGTGTAACTTTCACCATTTACTTTGAAATTATCTCCATAACTTTTTGCAACTCTCTTACATCTATGTAAGTATATTTTTTTCTTAATTTTGTTAATAATCATTTTATCTTAAAAATAAAAAAAGAAAAAATTAAATTTCTGAAGAGCAATCTGCAGAATATCTGTTAATTAAAACAGCACATTTGTCGATTGTTTCAGGATCTAATTTTATTGTACTTGTTTGGATTTTATTTAATAATTCTTCAATAAATAAGTCTTCATCAGTTAAAGGCATATTTATTACAACAACTTCATTGTTTATGAATCCAACGAGAGGTTCAACAAAGCAGTTTTTGATGTTGTTGTCATTAAGGAAGTTTATTAATTCTTCACCTAAACCAAGTGCTTTTTGCTTAATTTTGTTGTCTTGTGAAAATTTAGCTTGTTTAGTAGTGTATCTAAATCTTTTCGCATTTCCAATGGTTGAAAATTCTTCGATTTTAGTTTCATCGGTTTCAGTTGACCCGATTAAATTTAGATTTTCATTTTCAGATTCTAATCTAAGTTTAGGATTATACTTTTGGGAAAGTAGAGCATAAATTCCAGTTGGGCCTACAACTAAGTGGTTAATTCCAGAATTGGCAGTTGGTATTTTAACATTATAAAAGACGTAATATTCTCCAGGAAGGCTTAACAAGTGTTCTCTGATAATTTTTGTTCTTTTTTCTACTTCTTTCACATCTCTTGTTTTATAAATACCATAACATAAGATAATTACTCCAATAAATAATGCAACAAGGCCTATACCACTATTAATGAGAAGTATCTCAGCAATACTCACGATAAAGATAATTGCTCCAACAACAATGAGGGACTGATTGCCATCCATATTTTTAATGTCAAAGCTTTTATTATCTTTTTCTTCCATTAATATTCCTGGTGATTTTGTCATTTCATCTCCAGGTTCTTTAATGCTAAATCTATTAAGAAAACCTCCAGATTCTGAAGTTTCAGCATTTTTTGGGTAGTATTCGTCCATTCCTTTGAAAAATTCATCTTTAAGGAAATTTTTTAAAACATCGTAGTCATCAGTTTTTGGAACAGCAAATTCTCTTCCAAATTTTGATAAAACAGATAGAGGAATAGTAGTCCTAGCAGTTTTTGCATCTTCTTCTAACTCTTGTTCTTCTCTTTCATCATCTGCTATTTGAAGCAACCTTTCTTCTGAAAAGAAATTTTCGAGTTTACCAGTAATTGATTTTATGGAAGGTATGTTATCTTCTGCTTTTGTTTCTTCAGATGTTGGTTTTTTAGCCATATTTTCTTGTCTAATAGCGTCAACTTCTTTTTTCCTTTCTTCAATAAATTTATCTAACTCTTTATTCATGTCGTCATCTAAATATCTTAGAGATCCACCACAGCTATCACATTCATAATCAATGATGCTGGCACTGCTTTTAATTTTAAATTTTAGTCCACAGTCTTGGCATTGCACAATATATGAATTATCATACTTGATAGGGTCTGTAAATGAATCATAGGATTTAGTTTCGCCATTAGAATAATTTTCTAAGTATTCTAAGTCACCTGCACATGAAGAACACTCAAATGTTGTGATATCGTCATCATCATCGAGTTGGTATTTTGCACCACAGTTCTTACAGCATACAACTTTCATATTATCCTCTTAAAATTGCTTTTATGATACTATTTATTTAATTTTTTTTGTTATATATGTTTCTAATATTTGGTGATACATTTTTCATAAATGCTTTCAATCTGTTTTGAAACTTTGTTCCAATCATATTTGCTTTCAATCAATTTTCGTCCAGTCTGCCCAAACGTTTCACATAATTCATCGTCATTTAAAAGAGTTTCAATACAATTGGCCAATTCTATTTCGTCAAATTCACATACAAGGCCCACAGTGTCCTTTACCCATGTGTGGATATGGTTGTTTTTTGTCAGGATTAGAGGTTTTGAACATGCCATTGCTTCAAGACCGCTTGTTGTAAATGATTCGTATCTTGAAGGCATAATAAATATGTTGCAATCAACCAGTGATTCAATCTTATCGCGACCTGTTAAAACGCCTGGAAATATAACCTTATCTTTTAAGTTGAAATTATTAATTAAAATTTCAAGTTCATTTTTAAAGCCGTAATCACCACCAACAATGACCAGTTTGGCATTGTCATTTCTGGTTCTGTTAAAACTCTTAATCAACAAATCAAGACCTTTTATCTCATGTATTCTTCCTAAAAACAGGATTATTTTTTCATTTTCACCAATATTGTATTTTGATTTGAATGATCCTTTTGCAGGCAGGTTATCATATTCGTCTAGATTTATCCCTAAGGGAACAATTTCAATTTTGTCCTCTGAAACTCCCATTTTTAGGTATTGCTCTTTTTCAACTTCGGTTAGGGCAAAAACTCGTGATGCATTATGCAATATGTCAAATCCCCACATCTTGTCAAAAATTTCTTTAAGTTGTTCTTTCTGGAAGAATGGAAGCACAGATCCGTGAGCCTGTAAAACATAGGGAACATCATATTTTTTGGCATATCTGTGTGTTGCAATGGCCAATGAGTGTCTGTGTTCATGAATGTGAATAATATCAAAATTCCTGATGGTTCTTTTAAGGTAATTGATTAGACTGACTGGAGTATCGATTGTTGCCTTATTCTTAAATGTATTTGACAGATTTTTAAAATAAAATACTTTAATGCCATCAACATCAACATCGTAATTTTTTTCAAATCGTAATCTTTCATCACAGCTGTCTGTAGTGTAGACTGTAACGTCATGTCCATTTTCAACTTGCTTTTTTGCAATTTGGTAAGATGCATTAACCACTCCCCCATGCGAAAAGCAAGGAGCAAACGAAGGTACAACATGTAAAATTTTCATTTTAAACACTCTTTTCATATAAATATAAATTCTCAATATTTTTTATTTCTTTAAAGTTAGTTAAGTTATCCTGAGGAATATTCGAGATGTAATATGTAATGTTTGCCTCTTCGATTTTTGTCTGGTTATTACTCTCGATTCCAGTTACATTTTTGCCCAAATACCAATGATACAGTCTCATATTGTAAACGCCAATTGTCTGATTGGAATAATCCGGAACTTCACTTTTTATATAATCTGACATGTCTTCAATGGCTTTATAGTCCTGGGTATCCTCAAATGCAAAACAGAATGTAAATCCTTGAATTAAAAATAATATTATTAGGGCAATCGGAATAATGTTTCTGTTGATATTAGTTTTTTCATTTATCAGTTCTATGCCGGATAATATCAGATAAACTAATGGAGGAATTGCCGGGATTATGTATCTGTTGACTTTTATATTGTAGTAACTGAAGAAAATGAGGTATGCGAGTATCCAACCCAGCATTACAATTCCTGTCTTATTTTCACTATTTCTTCCAACTAAAAACAGTCCGATGAATGTCAAAATGATTGTTATGAATGAGCTGATATGGTTAAATGTTACAAGAGAAATTATAAATATTGCAATTGGAAGTAAATTCTCTTTCAGTTTAAAATCATTTCTTTCAATGAACAATATGGATCCGATAGCCAATATGGCTATAATTATAAATGAATTTATTGTCGGATTTTCCAGGACGGGTGTTTTTGTTGCAAGGCTTACGCTTGAGGATGAAATGAAGTTTATAAAGTTGGTCAGGTAATAAAATGTATCTGTATTGTATGCTTGGTCGATGGTGGATCCCTTGTCTCCGCTCACTCCACCGGATATTTGGCTGTTCACTCCAATATTGCCAAAACTCATATGGTCGATTTTAATGTAGATAATTGCCAGAATTGCAATTCCCAGAATAATGCCGATTAAGATATATTTCAAATCTTTTTTATCAACTGTAAAGCCTTTGTAGTATATGTAATATAATGCAAGAACAGGAAGAATTAAAATTACTGTGTATCTGGTGAAAATTCCAATAACCAACATCGGAACCAATAATACATAATACTTTGGATTTTTATTTATTGCAACAATGCTCAACAGCACAATTAGGATTGTGATGCTGACTGCAGGAATGTCCAATGTTCCGTTTGCAAGCCAGGTTAGGTTGATTGCAAATGTTGAATAAAGAATGACTCCGCATAAACTCAATATTTCGTCAAATCTTGTCTTTAACAGCAAATACAATCCGATGTTTCCCACAATTGCAAAGATTCCCGTAACGATGAATATTGCAATTTTATCATTCAAGCCCAATCTGAATAAAAGAGATGTTAAATAGCAGATTATCGGAGATAAATAGATTGTGTTTGCCGAATTTATATTTGTTCCATTAAAATAAACTGCATTTAAAAGATATACATAAACATCAGAACAGTATATTCCTAGATTTGCATTGAACAATATATAATAACCAGTCAAAACTAAACTGATTATCAGAGTTATAATTAGGAAGTATACATCCTTTTTATTTAAATTAAAATCTTTTAAAAACATACTATTAATCTATTTGTAGTTTCAATAATAATACTTTTTTTCAAAAATTTTAAATTATATTGTCTAACAATATGTATAATCAAGGGGGATTCGTTTGTTTGATTTGGATAAGAAACTTGAAAATAAATTAACATTGCTGATGGTGGTTGTGTTTGCATTTACAATAACTGCTGCAATAATTTATCAAAACTCAACACATGTTATTTTAGGCCATTCGCATAGGGACGTATTTTTTTATCTAATTGAATCCTTGAGAATGTCAGGTGTTAATATTGCGGGTTATGCTCATGTTAATTATCTGCCTCCATTCATTCCCTTTTTGACTTCGATATTATTTGGAATGGGTTTTGTCTCTGAGGCAAGCATCTTTTTTACTTCCGGAATTTTCTTTTTCATAGGAATCCTTGGAATGTTCTACCTGCTGAGATTAAGATTCAATAATTTTTATGCATTTTTTGGAGCTTTTTTATATGGAACCTTGCTTATTAACGTTAGATGGGTAGCTAATGGTACTTTGGACATTGCATTTGTCGCGTTAATGATATGGGCTCTGTATTTCTTTATTCAGGGAATGGAAAAAAATCAGAAATATTTCTATATTGCATTTCCTCTTGCAGTTTTAAGCTTCTTTACCAAGTATACTGGTGCCATTATTTTTGGAGTCATGATCTTATACTTTATGAGTAGGACAAATATTGCTAATAACATTAGAAAATACTTTAAAAACATTTTTGGTGGAATCATTGCAGGTTTGATAACTTCAATACCTTTCTTTGCCTATTTTGTTTTAAATCATATTCCATTTGGTTTTCTAAATCAGGCCTCTGAAGTTTCTGCTGAAAGGTCCATGACTGCAACTCACGGCGGAAAGCTAATGGGAAATGACCTGTTTTTCTATATTAAAGGTTTACTTTATAATATCTCCTCAACCAATTATATTGTTGGAATCATAATACTGGCCGTCACAGTCATTGGAATAATTTTAATAATATACATGTTTTCAAATACCTTCAGAAACTCATATTTGAAAATTAAGGATACTCAATCAAGTATTCATAAGCTCCAAGTTCCTGCAAAGTTAATGTATGTTTTCTTAATAGTTTCTTTTGTAATGATCATTGTTTCATTTTTTACAGCTAGTCTGTTTTCATTTGTCTATTCGGAACTCTTGTTGTTTGCAGGAATGTATCTGTTGGCTTATTCCTTAACAAAAATTATCATAAACTTTGATGAAGTTGATAATGTCTGGTTAAGCACTTATCCTTATCTTGCCATTAATATTGCAATGGCAGGATTCTTTTTGGCTTATCTGATATTTTTTACTGCTCATTTAATCAAGGCAGATAGATATTTCACATCAATGGCTCCCGGATTCATATTTCTGGTTGTACTTTCTGTTGAGATATTGTTGAATAGAATTAATGGCATTAAATTTAAGGGATTCAATCTGAAATATTTAATTCCGATTTTCATGATGTTTCTGATGCTGGCTGCTAGCGTAGGCTATGTGGCAAGCATTCACGATGACTCCATTGCTTTAAATGAAAAAGCTGCCGGCGAGTGGCTTGGTGATAAGGATGGGATAATACTTTCTGACAGGGGTCCGATTTACACCTGGCAGTTACAAAAAGAAGTTCAATATCCGCGCAATGCTGGAAATGATACATTATTGAATCAGGAACTGCTGGACAAGAATGCGACATATTATGCTTCGCTTAATAATGTGAATTTGACTGATTATTCATTAGTCAAAGAGTTTGGAAGCGTAAAAATATATCAACTAAAATGATCCAACTGCAAAAGCAACAAATGCGATTAACATACCTATTTTTAAATATTTGGATGCTTTTGCCGCTGTTTTTTCATCCTGGGATTTGATAATTATAAATGCACAATATAAGAATAACAACACTGCAATGGCTATTATAACCAAATATAAAATTCCAAAGATATTATAGAAGTATAATAAAGGACATAATGCACTGTCGGTGATGATTAATACGGTTGCAATTAATGCAGGAACTTTTGTACCAATCATTATAGGCAATGTCCTAGCGCCGTCCGCCTTGTCTCCCTCGATATCTTCTATGTCTTTGATTATTTCACGGGCGGTTGTCATTACGAATGCAAAAAATCCCAGAAATATTGAAGTCGTTATGATTTGAGGATTGTTTATGCAGAATCCTCCGAAAACAAATCCGAAACCTGTCATGAAACCGACTGCCAGATTTCCAATCAATGGAGTTGTCTTTAGTTTATATGCATATAAGTAAAGAATAACATCTGCGATTAGAACAATTCCAAAAGGAATCCAGTTATTTGTCATATAACTAATTAAAAATCCGCATATTGTCCCGGCCAGAAATAGGAAATATCCGTAATTTCTGCCGTTTTTAAGGGAAATTCTACCTGATGGAATCGGCCTTTCGGGTTTGTTTATCAAATCGATATTGTAATCAAAATAATCGTTTATAACGTTTCCTGCAGCTGTTTCAAAAAACACGGTAATCATTGCAAGCACAACAGGAATACTTATGGTTTTATCGATAAGGGCAACTAAAATGATTGATATTGCTCCCATCAAAGCGTTTCCAGGTCTTAAAATTTCAATATAGGGATTCATTGTATTTCCTCAAGAAGTTGTGAGAATTTCTTTGCAGTATTTTCCATTGAGTATTCGTCTGCAAACTCATTTCCACAATATTTTAATTCGTTATTATTATATTTGATGTAATAATCATAAATAGCTTTTTTACAATCTTCAACATTTGAGATGTGATAACCGATTTCAGTTTTTCCGATTAAATCTTTAAGTGAGCCTTCCTTATATCCTATTGACAATATAGGCTTTTGTGAAGCCATATATTCATAAACTTTTCCAGGAATAAACATTTTTTCTGATTCGTTCATCCAGGAGATTAATAATAGTACGTCTGAGTTCATTTGGTTTTGCAGGACTTCTTCATGAGTGATTTTGCCGTGTATATTTACAATTGGTGAAATATTGTACTTTTTGGATAATTCCACTAAATTGGTAGTGTCACCATAAAAATCGAGGGTAATTTTATTTGAATCAATTTTATCTTCATCAACCAATTGGCGTATTGCATCGAATAATATGGAAGGGTCTCTTTTTCCAGCGTAAAGCGAACCGGCATACATCAATGTCAGCTTTTCACTTTTATGGGTCTGCTGGATATCTTTGAAGTCTTCCGGATCATAGCCTGAAACAACTGATTCTATTCTTTTTTGAGGATGCAGGCTTTGCAGGGTTTTGCGGGCTAGCGGAGTTGTTGTGGTTAGGATGTCCACGTTCCTAAATGTTTCAATCTCCAATCTTTTTTCAAAGTAATTTCTGATGAAAGTATGGTTGACATAAGGATTCAGATTCCATAAATCTCTTAAATCAGCAATCCATGGGAGATTATATTTCTCTTTTAAATCATGAGCTATTGTATGGCAGGTTATTGGAAAAGATGATGAAATTATTCCGGAGATTTCTTCATTTTCTATAATCTCGCAACATTTTTCAAATGCAGGTTCATACCAGTATTTCATACCATCCGGATATGCAAAAACTTCTCCTGCAAGAGATATTGCTTTGGAAATTAAGGGATTAGGTTGTGAATTGGAAGGAGCTTCGTTACTTGTTTCACCGCTCTTGGAAGATGGTAAAAACTTTGAAATCATGTCTTCATATTCGGTTTCGATAACTGTAATATTATCTATTGAAACAGTTTTATTTGAAGTTTTTGGAACGATTACAATCGGTTCAAAGCCATATTCTGGCAAATATTTAGCAACACCTTGCAATCTTTTTGATGCTATTTCATTTGAATGGTTAAAATAAAATGCAATAAATAATATTTTTTTCATATTCAAAACCTAAACAATAATTATATAAAGTATATTAGATAACATAATATTAATAATTTAATTTATTTAAAGTATTATTTATTATAATTATTTAGCTGGTGTTATATTGAATAAAATTAAAATAGCGATTGTAGGATTGGGAAATTGTGCAAGTTCTTTAATCCAAGGAATTCATTATTATGATGGTAAAAATCCAGAAGATGCGATAGGACTTATGCACTGGGATATTGGAGGTTATGCTCCTAGTGATATTGAAGTCGTTGCAGCTTTTGATGTTGATGCAAGAAAAGTTGGAAAAACTATTGATGAAGCAATATTTGCAAAACCTAACTGCACTACAGTTTTCCAGAAAGACATTCCTAAATATGATGTAAAAGTAAGTATGGGGCATGTTTTGGATGGTGTTGCAGAACACATGTCCAAGTATGATGATGAATACACTTTTGTTGTAAGTGATGCAGAGCCTGTTGATGTTGTAAATGTCTTAAAGGAAAGTGGAGCCGAAATTTTAGTTAATTACTTACCTGTGGGTTCTGAAGAAGCTGCAAGATATTATGCACAATGCGCTCTTGATGCTGAAATTGCATATGTTAACTGTATGCCGGTATTCATTGTAAGTGATGATGAATGGGATGCTAAATTCAAGGCTAAAGGAATTCCTATTGTTGGAGATGACATCAAAGCTCAAATTGGTGCCACTATTACACACAGAACACTAGCTAGTTTATTCATGGATAGGGGTGTAAAATTAGACAGAACCTATCAAATCAATACTGGTGGTAACACCGACTTTTTAAATATGCTTAATCGTGAAAGATTAGACTCTAAAAAAGAATCCAAAACTGAAGCAGTTCAATCAGTTTTAGATGAAAGGATGGATGACAGAGATATTCACATTGGACCAAGTGATTATGTCCCATGGCAAAATGATAATAAATTATGTTTCCTTAGAATGGAAGGTCGCACTTTTGGGGATGTTCCAATGAACATTGAACTAAGACTTAGTGTGGAAGACTCCCCAAACTCTGCTGGATGCGTAATTGACGCTGTGAGATGTTGTAAAATCGGTTTAGAAAGAGGTATTGGTGGACAATTAACATCTATTTCATCATATACTATGAAACATCCTCCAATCCAATTTGATGATGATGTGGCATATGAAAATGTTGAAAAATTCATTTCCGGAGAATTGGAAAGATAATTTTTCAATTATTTTTAACATTTTATGATAAATTTAAATAGATAGTTTTTCATATCTATTTCTCATTTTTATTTTTTTGTTTTTTCATTAACTTTTTTCATTTTTTTTTAACAATTTGTTTAATTCTTAATAATTTATATAATAATAAGAATATATATTATAGTTGAATACTTTATGATTATTGTTTAAATAAAAATGAAAGAGGTGTAATAAATGGCAAAAGTAAGATTTACAGAAACAGCACTTCGTGATGCTCACCAATCTCTACTTGCAACTAGGATGAGAACTAGGGATATGATTCCTATTGCTGAAGAAATGGATAAAGTCGGTTATTTTTCAGTAGAAGCTTGGGGTGGAGCTACTTTTGATACTTGTATTAGATACTTAAACGAAGATCCTTGGGAAAGATTAAGACAATTGAAATCTGAATTTAACAAAACTCCAATTCAAATGCTTTTAAGGGGACAAAATCTCGTGGGGTATAAACATTATCCTGATGATATTGTAACTAAATTTGTAGAAAAATCATATGAAAATGGTGTGGACATTTTCAGAGTATTTGATGCTTTAAACGATATTAGGAATATGGAAAAAGCTATTAAAGTTGCTAAAGATCAAGGAGCTCATGTACAAGGAACAATTAGTTACACAATCAGTCCAGTTCATACTTTAGATGATTTTGTTGAACTTGCTAAAAACTTAGAGGCGCTTGACTGTGATTCAGTAGCAATTAAGGACATGGCTGGTTTGATAACTCCTACAGCAGCTTATGAATTAGTATCAAAATTAAAAGAAGAAACAGATTTGCTTGTAGATTTACACTGTCATTGTACTAGTGGTATGACTCCTATAAGTTACTATGCTGCTTGTCAGGCAGGTGTGGATATTTTAGATACAGCTATTTCACCTCTTGCATGGGGTACAAGCCAACCACCTACAGAAAGTATGGTTGCAGCCCTACAAGGAACAGAATTTGATACTGGTCTTGATTTAAAATTATTAACTCATATTAAAAAATACTTTGAGGATATTAAAGAAAAATACTTAGGTATTCTTGATCCAATCTCTGAAAGTATTGATGCTGATGTATTGTTATACCAAATCCCTGGTGGCATGCTTTCAAATCTTATTTCCCAACTCAAAGAACAAAATGCACTTGATAGATACAATGATGTTCTTGAAGAAATGCCAAGAGTTAGAAAAGACATGGGATATCCGCCTCTTGTTACACCAACAAGTCAAATTGTTGGTATTCAATCTGTAATGAATGTTTTAGGTGGGGAAAGATATAAAACTGTATCTAACGAAGTCAAAGAATACATGAAAGGAATGTATGGTAAACCACCAGCTCCAGTTGATGAAAAAATTTCTAAAAAAATCATTGGAGATGATGAAGTAATTACCTGCAGACCTGCAGATTTACTTGAACCGGAATTTGATAAATTCAAATCTGAAGGAACAAATAAAGGATTTGTTAAATCTGATGAAGATGCTTTAACTTATGCGTTATATCCTCCAATTGCTCCAAAATTCCTTAAAGGTGAAGCTGAAGAGGAAGAACTCAAACCACCTCAATCACTTAATGAAGATGAAGCTATTGGAATTCCAACACAATATAATGTTGAAGTTGACGGAGATGTATTTGAAGTTAAAATCATGCCTACTGGATTTATGGAAATTGAAGAAACAGAAAGCGGTAATTTCCAACCCGTTGAAGGAGCAGTTTCCTCTCCAATGCAAGGTATGGTAATTAAGGTCAATGTCAATGTTGGAGATAAAGTAACACAAGGCTCTACAATTGCTGTAATAGAAGCAATGAAAATGGAAAATGACATTCAATCTGAAGTTGATGGTGTCGTTGAAGAAATTTTTGTAGAGCAAGGTGATGCAGTAAGTATCGGTGATACTTTAATGGTAATCAAATAGATTACCTTTAATTTTCTTTTTTTATACATTTTTTTTGTTATAATTATTGGCTGTGATAATATGAAAGATATTTTTGATGAATGCCAATTTGGTGATTTAAAACTCAATAGTCGTATTGTTAGAACTGGAACTTGGGAAACTGAAACAGAAGAAGGAGGATTTCTAACACCTGCAATCTATGATAGATATGAAAAGATTGCAAGTAGTGGAACTGGTTTAATTGTTTCTGAAATATTTGCACTAGACCACAAAGATAGATTTTTTGAATATTCCACTAATATGAATTATAGGGGTTTTATTAAGGATTATAAGTTAGTCACTGATATCGTTCACAATTATGATGTTCCTATTTTGGGCCAATTAGCATTCTTTTACTATGATGATGGGGATAATCAAAAAGTCGAAGCTAATGAAATCCAATTAGAAGGAATTAGAAAATTACAAGCCGAAGTTATTATGGCTGCTAAAAAATTCTCTTTTGCAGGTTTTGATGGAATTCAAATCAACATGGGAAACAATTTTTATCTTTCAAGATTTATGAACCCGTATTTCAATCAAAGAGATGATAAATATGGTGGAAATACTGAAAATCGTGTAAGGATTTCATCTGAAATTATAAAAGTTATTAAAAGCACAATGGATATGCATGTAAGTTGCAGAATAAACCCATGGGATGTTCGAAAAGGGGGTGTTACTGCTGATGAAAGTATAGCTATTGCAAAAGAGTTGGAAAAAGCAGGTGCAGACAGTATACAATTGACTGCAAGAACAATTTCCTATTTATATTATGGTGCGGACAAACATCCATTTTTAGTTTATGTTGATGATTTAATAGATGCGATAGACATTCCTGTGATTTTAGGTGGGAACTCTAGAGATATGAAATCTATGAATGATATTTTAAATAATAGTGATGTGGAGTTCATGTCAATGTCTAAACCATTTGTAGCACAAGCTGACTTTTTGGCCGATTGGAAAGCAAATGGTGATGGAGTATCAATTTGCCAAAGTTGTAATAATTGTTACAGTAAAAAGAAAAGTACTTGTTTTAAACATGGGTAGGTACCGACCAATAAACGCAATGGGTATTGGCTTTTTTATCTTATTTTTTTGGCTTGTCATTAATAATGTCCTTTAAGTAAATATATGATTGAAATATGTTCCAATTCATTATGGTTTAACTAAATAGTTAGTTATATAAATATCTGTTTATAATCTCCATTCATTAAAATCCATAATATATATAAATATTTATTGATAAACTTTTAGTCATCTTTTAAATGTTTTGAACAAAATAGAATCATTTTTAGTATTGTTTGAATAATATAGAACATTTTTGGCATACAATTTTTAGGAGTTCAAGGATGAAATACAAAAAAAGCATGGTTATTTTAATAATCCTGACTGTTTTTCTGTTTGGTATTGCCAGTGCATGCGCTAGTGACATGAATGATGCCGAAATTGCTGGTGAGGACAGCATGCCAATCGAATCAATACTGGGCAATAACTTAAATACTGATGAAAACAATGAAATATTGACAGATAATCCAAAAACGTTCACACAATTGGGCAACGACATCAATGAATCACAGGCCACGTTCGAAGTGAAATGTGACTACACTTTCAGCAATGAAAGCGACAGCGGTCCGGTTCTCATCGATAAAAGCGACTTCACGATAAACGGAAACAATCATGTTCTCGACGGCAACATGCAATCTGGAATATTCAACATTACAGGAACCAATGTGACAATAAACAATCTTGTATTTATCAACGGCAATGCCTCCAAAGGAGGAGCAATATATGCTGCAGGACAGATTACCTTGAACAACGTGACTTTCATCAACAATAATGCCAGTCGTGGCGGGGCAATCGCATGTTATAATATGAAATTAAATTGCAGCAATTCCCGCTTTATTGACAATTATGCTGATGAAAGAGGACAATCCATATATTCGGATAATTCCACATTAAATGTCTGCAACACATTTGTCACTTCAAGCATATCAAATAAATATGGCCAAATTTTTGCTTTAAACTCCAAAGTCCAGATAGATACTTCAGAATTCATAAACATATCCTCCGATTATGCCCCTGCACTATATTTTGAAAATTCCGAATCTTCAATCACAAGTTCCAGTTTTGTTAATCTCACTGCAGATAAGTCTGCAGGAGCAATTGCCATAAGGTGGTCCGGCAACTCCTATATCAGAGGATGTGAATTCATAAACACCAAATCATTTAAGAATGCAGGTGCCATGCTTGTGGATTATGGAATGGAATCCTGTAATGCAACCATAATTGATTGCGTGTTTTACAATGCTTCATCCATGATTGGCGGTGCATATATTCAATTGGGAGGAAATCTGGTCTTGAGAAGTTCCAACTTCACAGACAATAAAGCTCTTGTTGGGGGAGCAGTTTATGTCTCATTTACCAACAGCACAATCGATGATTGCATCTTTGATTCAAACGGGTTTACTGAAGACAATTCTGGAAGTTATGGGGGTGCAATAGTTTGTGATGTGAGCAATATGACATTGGTGGGTTCCAAATTCATCAATAACTCTGCATATATGGGAAATGCAGTTTATGCCTGTGAATCATGGTATAATATCACCAAATGTCTTTTTGCAAACAATACAAATGCGATTTTCACTGATTTTGACAAGAATGGGTGCAATCTCAACAGCAATGAGTATAATAATGAGAGCATAATCACCAATCAGTCATTCTATGCTCCACTATCTTTTACATATCCTGCATTGAATCTGACATTAATCAACAATTCAATCAATGTTACCACTCTTCCGTCACGGTTTGATTTACGTGATTGGGGATGGGTTTCACCGGTTAAAAATCAGGGTAGGATGGGTGCCTGCTGGACATTTGCATTTGGAGAAGCATTGCAATCTGCTCTTTTAAAAGCAACAGGCATCAGGTATGACATCTCCGAAAATTATATTCAAAATCTCCAAATAAGATACTCAGATTTTGGATTTTCAATGGCAGATGAAGGGGGTAACGATTATATGGCTTTGGCCAATGTAGTCAGCTGGCTGAGTGTTGGTGAAAAGGAAGAGGAATATGATGAGATTGGAAAATTATCCGTTTTTGTTGACAGTACCAATAAGATACGCCTTCAGGACGTTTGCTTCATAATTCCGAATACAACTGATTATGTAGATGACGTTAAAAAGGCTATTTTAAATTATGGGGCAGTTTCAATTGCTTATGCCAGCAGTTTTGGCGAACCATATTTCAATGAGAATACTTCTGCGCACTATACCAATGAATCACTTATGCCCGGCCATGGCGTTGCCGTTATCGGATGGGATGACAATTATTCTGCCGATAACTTTTTGATTACTCCGCCGGGTGACGGCGCATGGATTGTCAAAAACAGCTGGGGAACCGACTGGGGAGATAAAGGATATTTCTACTTATCCTACTATGAAAAGTCATTATTTGCACGGGATCCTGATACGAATGAATCTATTCCTCTTGTAGCATGCGTTTTCACCAATGACATTGATTATCATGCCAATTACCAGACTGATTTGAGTGGTTTATATGGTTTTGATGGCAATTACACCCAATATTCCAATGAATTTACTGCAGAATATGATGATTTGATTGCAGGGGTTGGAACATACTTCAACCAGGCAGGCAGCGATTATTCCTTTGATATTTACGTGAACAGTAAGCTAGTTTACTCCCAAAACAGCAAAAGTGAGTTTGCAGGATACCGGACAATTGTCTTAAGCAGTTATATTCCGGTTAAAAAAGGAGACAGGTTTAAAGTTGTCTTTAAAAGCAATTCCCTTCCTTATGAGGTCCACTCAAGAAATCATTATATTCATGGAATGTCATTTGTAAGTGCCAACGGCAGCACATGGAGTGATATCACTCTAGAAAATAAGACAGTTTGCCTTAAAGTTTACACTGTGGCCGATGACACAAAAATCATCAACAACAAGGACATTTCAGTCGATTATGATGGCAGCAAATACTTCACAGTTAAAGTCGTGACTTCCGATGGTCGTGCTGTTGTTGCAGCTCAGGTAACATTCAAAATCAACGGCAAGACAACTACAGTTCCAACTGACAGTGGCGGTGTGGCCAAAATCAGGATAACTGATGTTCCTAAAAAGTACACAATGACAACCAGTTTCAACGGCAAGACCTATAAGAATGCGGTTACCGTAAAGCAGGTGCTCACAGCTTCCAAAGTAACCGTCAAAAAGACTGCCAAGAAGTTCACATTAAAGGCTAGGCTTAAAATCAACGGAAAGCTCGTCAAAGGCAAAACCGTTACATTCAAGCTCAACGGCAAAACTTACAGGGTAAAGACCGATGCTAAGGGAATTGCCCAGAAGACTCTGAAGAAAAATGTCATCAAAAATCTCAAAAAAGGCAAAACCTACACTGTCAAAGTGACTTACCTTAAAGATACAATAAAAACAACAGTTAAAGTAAAATAGTGCTCATGCACTATTTTAATTATTTTTTTCTTTTTAAAGGTATTTTTTTAGATTAATCAAATCAAAAGCAAACTTCTTCTTTAAATTTTAATGGGGGGAGTTAACATTACATCATTTTTTTTTTTAAAACGATGGCTGTAATGTCAGATGAGTTAAAAAGTTCCAGCATGACAAAGATTTCAAAGTAACTGGTAGTGTGGATGAAAAAACTGTTAAAAAACTTGAAATCTTGTAAATTAATGTAGTGTGATTGCACTACAACTTTTTTTATTTTATTGTTGGCAGTAATAATTATCCAATCAATAGGTATTACATTTTACACTAATATTGGTCGGTACCGACGAGTGCCTGTTTTAAGCATGGATAGGTGCCGACCAATAAATGCAGGGGGTATTGGCTTTTTTATCTTATTTTTGTCTTGTCATTAATATGTCATTTAAATAAATATATGATTGAAATATGTTCCAATTCATTATGGTTTAACTAAAATAGTTAGCCATATAAATATCAGTTTACCGGCGCTCATGTCCATGTATAGTTATATATTTATATATTTATTGATAGACTTTTAACTGTATTTTGAATGTTTTAGACAAAATCAATACCTTTTAAGTTTATTCGTTTAATATAAAACATTTTTAGCAAAATATTTTTCATGGAGTAATGGGAAGATGGAATGCAAAAAAAGCATAATCATATTAATACTAACTATTTTTCTTTTAAGCATCACCGGTGTATGCGCCAGTGATGTGAACGATATATTGGTAGCTAGTGAGGATACAGCAATAGAATTATCTCAAAGCGATGAGATAACCACAACAGATGAAAGTCAAAAAACAATCCAAACAAATGGTGCTGAAATACTAACTGTAAGTGATGAGGAAACCACAGCTGCGCAAAATAACCTGGATACATTAAGTTTTGAAGAAAAGACATATGCAGATTTATCCAATGACATTGGCTCTGGAGGAGATATAAATCTACAACCGGCTTATTATAAATATAATGGAGAAAGCGATACAATTACCATCACAACTCCTGGCATTATCAACGGTAATGGTGCAATAATAGATATGGCCGAATCAACAATCCGAGCATTCACTGTAAATACTGCAGGAGTAACAATTAAAAATCTAACAATTAAAAATGCCAACTATACTGATAGAGGGGGAGCTATTTTCTTTAGTCAAAGTTCTACAGGTACTGTTGAAAATTGTAATTTTGCAAATAACACTGCTGCAAATTATGGTGGTGCTATTTTCTTTAGTCAAAGTTCTACAGGTACTGTTGATAATTGTAATTTTACAAATAACACTGCTTTTGATCATGGTGGTGCTATCGACTTTCAAGGTTCAGGTATTGTAACAAATTGTAATTTTATTGATAACCAAGCAACTGGCGAGCATGGTAGTGGTGGGGCTATCTATATATGTTCAGGTAACGTAACAAATTGTAATTTCACTAAAAACAATGCTGCTTCAACTGGTGGAGCTATTTATTTCTATGTTTATTCAACTGGTAGCGTAACAAATTGTAATTTCACTAAAAATGCTGCTTCAAATGGTGGAGCTATTTATTTCGATATAGAGTCTTCTGGTGAAGTGATAAATTGTAATTTCACTAAAAACAATGCTGCTTCAACTGGTGGAGCTATTTATTTCTATTTTCACACTACTGGCAGGGCTGAAAATTGTAATTTTGTTAATAACTCTGCTAATAGTGGTGGGGCTATTTTTAGCTACCAGCAGTCCACTGTTGCTGACACTTGTATTTTCAAAACAAATCCAAATATTAATACAATTATTCTTCCACCTACTTTGAATGATGATAATTTCACAACTTTTTATGGTTCGGGTGAGAAATTAACATTTGACTTGAAAACAAACAGCGGCATGCCAGTGTATAATGGAAATATCTCAATAAGTGTTTACTATAAAGACAATGATGCATGGATTGGCAATTATAGTTGTTTAAGTGGTGAAGGATGGACTGTAGATTTGCCGGTCGGTTTCTATTATGCTACCTTCAATACTGAATATGCTGAATTCAAAGCGATTAACAGAACAATAACAATAATGCCCAACAATACATTCTGGGCATTGAATCATACAATAAATGCCAATGACAAAGCGAAAATCGATCTGACAAATGATTATTCTTATGACCATCATTATGATGCCGATTTTGCAGATGGAGTTAAGATCAATAGAAAAGTTACAGTCAACGGTAATGGATATACGATAAACGCCCAAGAAAAAGCAAGGGTATTTAATGTTCAAGCAAGTGATGTAACAATTAATAATCTGACTATTGAAAATGCTAACTATAATGGTGATGGTGGAGCAATTTACTTTCATCGTACTGGTACTGTGACAAATTGTAATTTTACAAACAACACCGCAACATCTCAAGGTGGTGCTGTTTACTTCTGGGATCTAGGTACTGTGACAAATTGTAATTTTGCTGATAACACTGCAACCTATGGTGGTGCAGTTTACTTCTTGGATACTGGTAATGTGACAAATTGTAATTTTACTAACAACTCTGCTAAGTATGGTGGAGCCATTAGATTCAATGGTGAAGGTACTGTAACAAATTGTAATTTTACTGTTAACACTGCTGGATTTAGTAGTGGTGGTGCAGTTTACTTCTCCGGAACTGGTAATGTAACAAATTGTAATTTCATTGGTAACAAAGTAACTGGCGATGGCATTGGTGGTGGTGCAATTTACTTCTGGAATCAAGGTACTCTATCAAATTGTAATTTCACTGACAACCAAGCAACTAGTTATGGTGGAGCAGTTTGCTTTAATGAAAATGGTGATGTATCAAATTGTATTTTTAATAATAACAAAGTGCCCTCTGGCAGGGGTGGTGCCATCTACTTCAATCAAGGCAACAGTGCAGTTGCCGATTGCGTATTCATAAACAATTCTGCAGGCAATTTCAGTGCTGTTCATTTATCCAGTGGTGTGGGAAACGTTTCAGGATGCCTGTTCATCAACAACACTGCCGAATTTGGAGTCGTTGGCCAGGCATGGGATTCATACGGCCAGATGAACGTCAACAACAATATATTCCTCAACAATGACGTTACAACTGATGTCATCGACTTTGCAGATTTCGGAAACATGAACACTGACTACAACTGGTTTGGGAACACACAAGACAATTACATTGGAGGGGTTCCATCACAAACCTCAAACGTTTGGCTGTTTATGAATGCTACAGCTAATCCGAATCCAGTTCCAGTTACAGGCTCATCAAAGATTGTCTTCAAGTTATATGCATACAACACTTCAGGAAACATTTCCAACTACAACAACAATCTCCTAAAGCCTGTCAACCTTACAATCACAAAAGCAAACGGTGAAGTTGACAAAGGTATCGTAAATCTCGATGATGCAATTGTATTCAATCCTGAAAGCACAGGAACTGGAAGTGTAACAGCATCAGTGGAAAATATAGTATATACCATCAAATTCAACATCAAAGCAAATCCGGAAATGTCTTTAGACCCTCAGGATGTCTATTACAGCAACAATACAGTAATTTCACTCAACTACAACAGCACAGCTACCGGAAAAGTCAACATAACACTTAAAGGTAAGAAATTCGATTACACATTCACAGATATGGCTCTGAACGATACGGTTTCACTTGGAAAAGTCAACCCGGACGAATACAACGTCACAGTAACATATTCTGGTGATGATTCCTTCTTAAATGCAACTGCAAAAGGAAATCTGACAGTCACTCCAATCGTTGATGTATCAATAACCATAACCACTGATAAGGATGAGTATTTCGTGGGCGACGTTGTTGTCTGGACATTAACTGTCCATAACGCCGGCAACGGAACAAACGCCACCGACGTTTATGTGGACAATAACTTCCCTGGAGATTACTTTGAAATGTTCAATGCAATCACCGACAACGGCACATACTATAAAAACATCGGAAATGAGTATTGGTGGGAAATAGGATTTATGGCCAACGGAACAGATGCTACCTTGAAGGTCTTTTCCCAAGCTAAAGCTGCAAGAGGAGACATTCCTAACTTTGCCAATGCATTTGCCAAAGAGGATGACTGGAACTACACAAACAATCTGGCTCAAAAAGACGTGACAGTCAAAAAAATCAATTCAATACTCAACGTTACAGACACTGTTCTTGATTATGGTCAGGCCGCAAACATTACCGTGACAACCGAGGGAGCCACAGGCATCGCTGCCAACATCATAACCCAAAAGGGTGATGTCATTGAAGCGGATGTCATGGGCTTTACAATCATGATTCCTGTCCTTGATGCTGGAAACTATACTTTGAGTGTAACTACAAAAGCTGATGCCAACCACAATCCGGTGACCAAAACAGCCAACATCGCCGTAAACAAAGCCCATACTGAAATCATTCTTGCCAATGAAACCATTAATTTGAAAGCAGGTGACAAGATTAATGATGTGGCGAAATTAACTCCTGCCGATGCAGGCAATCTGACTTTCCAATCTAGTAATGAAGATATTGCATTAGCATATGAGGGCACAATTTGGGCTCGCATCAAAGGAAATGTCACAGTCACTGTTTCATTTGAAGGAAACGACAACTATGCTGCTGCCGAAAACAAAACCATAACAGTTTACATTACACCTAAAGATGCCAGTGTAAGTGTTGAAAATGAAACCCTGGATTTGAATGTTGATGATAAATACGAATTTAATCCTACAGTAAACCCTAGTTTCCTGGCAGTCCAATATTCCTCTAGCAATGAATCTGTTGCTACTGTTACCGATTACGGACTACTTCGTGCAGTTGGCGAAGGAACAGCAATAATCACATTAACTGTCGGTAACGACCAGACCTATGCCATCAACACAACCAACGTTACCGTAAAAGTAAGCAAGATACCTACCGAAATAAATCTCACCAATGCAACTGTTGATTTGAAAGTTCTTGATGAAATTAGCTCTGGTGCTACATTAACACCTGCGGATGCAGGTAACTTAACATATGCATCCGGTAATGAATCAGTTGTAATCGTCAAAGACGGCAAAATCATAGCTGTCGGTGCAGGTAAAGCCGTTATCACTGTTTCATTTGCAGGTGATGACAAGTATGCTCCTGCTGAAGATAAGACCGTTACAGTTACTGTCAGTTTGAAGGATGCAACTGTTACTGTAAATAACTCTACTTTGAATTTATTTGTTGATGATACTTTCACTGTTGTTGCCACTACATCCCCAGATGGTTTGAATGTTACTTTTGTTCCAGATAACTCTGGTGTTGTCAGCATTAACAATAAAGGAGTTGTCACTGCATTGAAGGAAGGTATTGGCAATATTCTTGTTAAGGTTGGCGGTGATGGGGTTTACATTGAAAATTCAACTACTGTTAATGTTACTGTAAGCAAGGTGCCAACCGAAATTGAATCTTCTGCAGTTTCAACAGTCTATAATGGCGGAAAGAATCTAATTGTAACCTTAAAAGATGCTTACGGAAAACCAATCAGTGATGTAAACATAACAGTTGACTTGAACGGCGCTAAAACATACACTACGGATAATAACGGCCAAATCAAAGTATCCACAAAAGGTTTAGAGCCTAAAACTTACACTGCTAAAATAACATTCAACGGCAATGATAAATATGACCAGTCAGCCAAGGATGTTAAAGTCACAGTCAAAAAGGCCAAACCAAAAATAACTGCCAAAAACAAAACATACAAAAAATCAGTTAAAACCAAAAAATACTCAATAACCCTAAAAGACAATACAGGTAAACCAATCAAAAAAGCCAAAGTCACATTGAAAGTCAAAGGCAAAACCTATAATGCCACAACAAACAGTAAAGGCAAAGCCACTTTCAAAATCAAAAAACTAAACAAAAAAGGTACATTCAATGCAGTTATAAAATACAAAGGAAACAAATACTACAACAAAGTAACCAAAAAATCAAAAATCAAAGTCATAGTTACTTTCAAAACAGTTTCCAAAGGAAGCAAAGACAAATCCACAGTTAAAGATATCCAACAAGCCTTAAAAGACCATGGATACTACTTGACATACAAAGGCCACTACTTAAAAATCGACGGCAACTACAAAGGCTTCACCGAAAGATCAGTCAAGGAATTCCAACATGACAAAGGACTCAAAGTAACAGGTAAAGTGGATGAAAAAACTGCACATAAACTTGGAATAATTTAAATAAGGAGTAAAATCCTTATTTCTTTTTTTTATTTTAACTGATGACTGGTATTTTCATACTCATGTTACATGCCGAATAATAAAAAGTGGTGTTGAAATAATAGAAATCGAATTTCTGTTTTCAATTTTAATGAGTCGTGATTCACATTAACGCTTGCCTTTTCTAAAGCCAAGCATGATTTCAAATGGGGATATACATCAAAGCTTTTCAAAAGTTAGTTTACAATGTCTAAACCTTGATGGTAATGTTAATGGGTGTCAACGTTAATCTTTGTGTGACATTTGCACAAATGTTGGTCGGTACCAACCAGTAATTGTTTTAAATATTAAAAAACTTTTTAACACAATTTAACAATATAATATATTATGGCGAAGGATGATAGGAGTGAAATAAATCCATTCACAGGTAAAAAGCATTTTGACATGGTCAATGATGATAAGTTTCTTGAGGAATCTTATAATGAATATTACTCCATGATTAATCAATCTCAGCTTTTAGATAACACTAACGATGGTCAGATTGTTATAAATGTTGCAGTAAAGTTAATTAATGCAGTAAATGAATATTTGGCAAAAATTGGCAGGCTTGATTATGTGGAAGATTATTATGATTGGGATGTTCATTTGGTGGCGGATGATACTGTAAATGCTTTTTGCATGCCTGGTGGTAAAATTGTAATGTTTTCAGGCATTCTTTCAGTTGCCAACACTGAAGAAAAAGTAGCATTTATTTTAGGTCATGAAATGGCTCATGCACTTCTAGATCATTCAAGAACAAGAGCCAGTGCCCAAACTGCTCAAAATGCAATAACTTCGGCTGCTTGGATTGGCAGTATTGCAATGGATCTTGTGGGATTGGGTGCGATAGGTTCTCTTACAAGGGCTGCAACTAATGTGGCAAGTATTGGTTCACAATTTCTCTTAATGAACCCCTGGGGAAGGGATCAGGAACTTGAAGCTGATAGATTAGGTATGATGATTATTCATTGGGCAGGTTATGATATTTCACATATCCCTGCATTCTGGCAGGCAATGTCAGCTCAAAACTCTAATGAGCACGATTTTTTCTCAACTCACCCTGCTGATTCAAAAAGAATAGCTTCTATGAATGAATTAATTTCTGAAATTGAAAATCAAAAAGATTTCTACTCACAACCGGTTATAGGCAGTACTCCTGTGCCAAAAGATGAATTTAAGGATGCCCATTTGGATAAAAAAGATGTTAAATACTGTCAAAGTTGTGGTTCGCCTTCAGACATGGATTCAAAATTCTGCATTAATTGCGGGGCAAAGTTTGAAGTTGAAACTAAATGTCCCAATTGTGGAGCTACAATTGAAAATGGAGATGTTTTTTGCACAAATTGTGGAAATAAGCTTTAAGGAGGGATTTCATGGATGATGAACTTTTAAAATATGTCAATAATTCATCATATCGAGTTAAAGTTTTAAAAGCGTTGGGTGGTGATGTAAAAATACCTACTCAAATTGCCTCTGATAGTGGAATATTGCCAAATCATATTTCTAATGTATTAAGGCAATTAAAAGAAAAAGAAATCGTAGAATGCATCAATCCCGAAGTAAGAAAAGGACGTCTTTATAGATTGTCTGATAATGGTTTAAATCTTTTAAAAGAATTAAAGTAACTTTTTTTCATTTCATTTTTTTCACGCATCGAAAACTTTAAATACTATGTTTTGTTAATATATTGTGTGTAAGTTAGTAACAACTTATTAACAAAATCAAAACGGAATGTGAGAAAATATGGATGCAATGCCTAAAAATGAAAACTTGGATATAATATTTTTAATTGATCGTAGTGGATCAATGAGTGGGTCTGAAGAAGATACAATAGGTGGATTTAATTCATATATTGAAAGAGAAAAAAATAAAGGATTTAACACTAAAGTAACAACAGTTCTTTTTGATGATAAGTATGAACTGCTATATAGAAGAAAAGACATTAATGAAGTTGAAAAACTCACAGATAAACAATATTGGGTAAGGGGAATGACAGCATTATATGATGCAATCGGCAAAACAATCAACTTACTTGATAAGGAGATTGACAATAAGGTCTTATTTGTCATTATGACTGATGGGATGGAAAATGATTCTCATGAATACTCAAAACAACATATTACCAATTTAATTGAAAATCATAATTGGGAATTCATATTTATTGGTGCGGATATAGACTCTTATGCCGAAGCAAGACAAATTGGAATTAGAGAAAACCGTGTTGCAAATTATCAAAAATCAAAAAGAGGTGTTGGTAAATTATACAACGCAATTGAAAATGTAACATTTTGTATGAGAGAAAATCTGGATTTAGACGATGCAAATTGGAAAGAAGACTTGGAAGAATATGATTAATTTTCATATTCGCTTAAATCTTTAACACCTAAATTCTTGAAAGCTCGTTTCCGCCTCATACAACTTTCACAAACGCCACAATGTTTGTCTCCTCCTTTATAACAGGAGTAACTTAAACCCATTGGAGCACCAACTTTAACTCCTAACTCAACAATTTCCTCTTTATTTAATCCAATTGCTGGTGCTTCAATTTTAATATTTTCAGGAGACCCAACTTTAATCAATTCATTAAATTCATTTAAATATTCTTTTGAATTATCTGGAAATGTTGCTCCTTCTTCACAGTTCCAACCAACGATTATTATCTCCGCTCCAATACTTTCAGCATATGCAAGGGCAATTGATGTAAAAACAGTATTTCTAGCGGGAACCCAAACACTACTTGCACTTTCACTGCTTTTATCAAAATCATCTAAATCGTCTGAAGAGGGCTCTGGAACTTCTTCAGATGTATTGAGACTTGAATTACTAATCTGCGCCAACCATGGAAGATCGATAACTTCATGTTTCCAGTTCATTTTATTACATATTTCTTTTGAAGCTTCAATCTCTTTTTTAACACTTTTTTGACCATAGTTAAACGTTATTGCATGAATTTCATATTCTTTAGAATAAACACTTGTAGCCACAGTACAATCCAGACCTCCAGATAAAACAGAAATGGCCTTTTTCATTTTACCAACTCTTTTACATCTCTTAAAGCAAGACCGCTGTCTTTTGCAATTCTTTTTAGGTCTTCATATTCTGGTCTAGATGAAATTATCTCTCCGTTAACATATCCAACTTTAAAGGTTACTTCATAAGTTTTTCCATCAATTTCATATTCTTTAGTTATAAACTCTCTTTTTGCAACGCCTCTGTGGATATTTGGAGTAATTCTTATACCTAAACTTCCAGTTTCTTTAAATATGGCTTTAATTAGGTTTTCTCTATTAAATTCTTTAGAAATTACTTTTAAAAGGCTTCCCTGACGATTTTTTTTCATGATTATTGGAGTAATTGAAACATCGCTGGCTCCTTCATCTAAAAGCCTGTCAAATAAGTATCCAATTTCTTCACCAGTTAAATGGTCGATATTTGTCTCAATAACGTCAATTGTATCATTCTCAGTAATATCCTCGCATTCAAGAATTCTTAAAACGTTTGGATGGTCAAAGTCTTTTCTTCCTGCACCATATCCAGTTTGTTTAGGCTTTAAAAGTGGGATGAACTCTTTTATTTCATCACATAATTCCATATAAACTGCACAACCTGTTGGTGTTGCAAGTTCACTATCTACTGGACCTCCAGTCATTTGCGCATCTTTTAAGATTTCTATAACTGCTGGAACTGGAACTGGCAGTATTCCATGGGATGTTTTTATTGTACCTCCTCCAACAGCTATTGGGAGGCCTATAACTTTTTGTTTATCAAAATCAAGTGAGTAATATGCATAAACAGATCCAATCACATCAGCTACTGCATCACTAGCTCCAACTTCATGAAAATGAGCGGTTTTTAAAGTTTTCCCGTGAACTTTTGATTCTGCTTCAGCTATTCTTTTAAAAATATTAATTGAAGTGTTTTTAACATTTTCATCCAAATCAAGTTTTTCAATTTTTGAAATTAATTCTTTGCAACTAATTGATTTTTCCACTTCAAGCATTTTCACTTGGCAGAAGGTAGAAGCGATTCCATTTTTATTAATTTTTTCAAAATTAACTTCTACTCCGCCGAATTCTATAGCTGATTTTTCCATAATATCTTTTATTTCACTAGCATTGGCTCCTAAATCAACAAATGCTCCTATTAACATATTTCCAGCTATTCCGCTTGATTGTGGGTCAATAATAATTGTCATAATGATAAGTCCTTTTTATCTGATATGATATAAATTTAAATTAAATAATTAATATATATTAGCATATGAATTTCAATATCATCAAGAAAGATTATGGTATTTGCATAACTAATCCAAATCATTTTTTAGCATTCAGTGATTTTACTGTAAGTGATGGGATTGACATTGTTGAAAATGTTAATATCATTAAGGCAAAAGATGATTTTGATGCTACTGCTAAAAAGGCACAAACTTTCAATCAATATCAAGGTTCATTTATAGCTCAAGCAACCGAATCTCTTGATTATTTTGCAAATACCTATGATGATTTAACAGTTTTCACATTTATGGCTAATGATGTTGTCATTCAAGACTTTAGAAATCACCTAAAAGTTGCCAATTCTCCTAAGGGATTTAGCGATGCAAGGATTAATTTAAGTCATATAATTTATTTGGATAAAATAATATCTCCTAAGGATTTGTTAAAAATATTCAAAATAATAACTAATATAAAAGCTAAAAAACTAGCAAATATGGCTTTACCTGTGCACATTCAAAATATTTTAAATACTGATGATTTTTTAGCAGTTTTAAGTAATGTTCCAAGGTCTAGTGAAGGTAATTTGGACATTAATAATGCAGTATATGATGATATTGATTTTGGTGAATTAAAAATAAGAATTGAAGAGGCAATTGAAATAAGCATAGAAGATGCATTCGAAAAACTAAATCTAACATTTGGAATTTTAGATTATTTTGTATCTGAGGGGATATTGATTGGAGATTTAGTTGAAGCTGGAATGGATCTTGTTGAGGATGTTGAGGTTACAGATGAGCTAAAAGCCAAAATGGAAACACAAATTTTTAAATCATTGACAGATATTGATGTTATTGCACTTATAGTTGCTGCAATGAGGACGGAACAAGACTTAACTGGAAATAGGATTAGGGAAATTGATATAAGTGATAATCCGGCTTTATATGCTGATAAGGTTTTAGGTCTTGCTATTTCAAATCAAATTGCCGGAACAAAAGCAGCTTTTAATTTTAAAAGATATTATGAAGCAAAACCTGGAATCATCTATGGATTACCTCCGATACTTGATGATATTTTTGCTGGTTTGATTGCAGGTTGTGTGTCTAAAATATTTGAGGAATAATTATGGAAGATGATAGCTACTTTGAAGATGAAGAGTTCTCACCAATCAGGTCTCTTTTAGGACTTTTAACATTTTCAACAATATTGCCAATCAACGTTTTCACATCAATTGAATACATGACTAAGTTAACTTGGTGTTGGCCATTTTTGCATATATTTATTGGAATTTTGGCGGCTATTTGTGGCTATGTGTCTTTGGAGTTCCTACATTTAAATTCATTTTTCACGGCCACTATTGTTTATGCATTTTTGATGCTTATAACTGGTTATAATCATTTGGATGGCGTAATGGACATGGCGGATGGTATAATGGTTCATGGAGAACCCGAACGTAAAATCCGCATAATGAAAGATTCATCAGTAGGGGCAGGTGGTGTTGCAACTTTATTCTTAGTAGCTAGTTTAACCATTGGTGGACTTTACAATATCTTGGATTATCATTTTATTTTTGGAATTATTATTTGTGAGATGACTGCAAAAACCTCCTTGATAACAACAGCACTTTTATCTAAACCACTAACTCCTGGAATTGGAAGTTACTTTATAAAAGAAACAAATATTTATAATTATGCTGCATCAACAGCAATTGTGGCTGTTATTGCATTTTTATTAGGGGATTTAACTGGTATTATTGGTGTTTTGGGAGCAATCTTTTCAGGAATTATCATTGCATTTATTGCAAGACGTAATTTTGTTTTTGCTAATGGTGATGTGCTTGGAATGAGTAATGAGTTTGGTCGCTTATTTTCATTATTATTTATGAGTGTAGCTTTATATTTCCTTTAACGTATTAAAATCAATTTTTAGGTTTTAAAAAGCATTAATTTATATATAATTGGAAATATAAGTATTTTCGATGAGATTTACCACATGTTTTTGATCATATTTTATTTAGTGTTTTAGTATCACCTCCTTACATTTTATTTTTCACTGGTAATTCTCATCAAATTTATATATTTTAATCACTTAATCTATTAACTGATAATATGAAAGTTAATGTTTTAAGATTAGACCACAGATTAAAAAGAGATACAAGAATTACAACTCATGTATGTTTAACTGCCCGTGCATTTGGAGCTAGTAAAATATATCTTGCTGGCGAACGTGATAATAAACTTATGGAAAATGTTAGGGATACAGCTTCAAGATTTGGGGGAAACTTTGAAATAGAGTACACAGAAAGTTACATGGGTGTTATTAACAGATGGAAAGCAGATGGTGGAAAAGTAGTTCACCTTACAATGTATGGATCACAAGCTCATGAAATAGCTCCGGAAGTTCGTGAGGATGGTTCTGATATCTTAATTATTGTTGGCGGGTCTAAAGTTCCTGGAAAAGTATATAAAGCAGCTGATTGGAATGTTTCTGTTACAACTCAGCCTCACTCTGAAGTATCATCACTGGCAGTATTTCAACATTTGTTGATGGATGGGAAGGAATTCGATTTGGAATTTGAGAATCCTGTATTGGAAGTTATCCCAACAGCGCATGGTAAAACTGTAAATATTCATGATGAAAATCGTTAAGATATAAACTCGTCTAATCTTTTAATGGCTTTTAACTTTTCATCTTTTTTTATACGTGCTTGGTCAAGTGCATCTCTAATGGTTTGAATGGAGTTATCATAAACTTCTCTGTCAACAGGATATGGAAAACCGTCTTTTCCTCCGTGTGTAAAGCTATATTTTACAGGATCTTTCCAGCTTGCAGGTTCCCCATACACTAAATCGGATATTAAAGCAAGTGCCCTTATTTTTTTAGGGCCAATTCCTTGAAGTAAAATTAATTCTTCATAGTTTTCAGGCTGAATTTCCCATGCTCTTGTTAAAACTTCAAATTCTTTGTCTGAAATATCCATGTCCAAAACGGGATGGTGTTCGGGCATTGTAAAGTCTTCTAAAAGCATCTGATTGTCTTTTCTTTTAAAATATTGTCTTAAATGGTTGGGATTATCATTAATTAAGTCAACACTTATTTTTTGAGCTTCTTCACTTTCTTTTGAAGACATATTTAATGTGTTTGGTGTTTTTTTATCGCAGGATATTCCGCTATGGGGGTCATTTAGAATCTTTTCGACTTCTGAACCTAGCCAATGATATCTTCGAGCATATTTATTTTCAGTATTTAGGCCCTGCTGTACAACCGCCCAATCTCCTTTTTCTGTAACAAAAAAATTATGCTGGTATAATGTGTAACCGTCTTGGATGCAAGAATTATCAATTTTAGCAGATAATTTACTTGTTTCAATTAGTTTTTCAGTTGTTTTAGTTTTTAAATTAAATATCTCTCCGGCATGCTCTATGCCTTGGGGTGTTTTTCTAGATTTGCCACCTTTGCCCCCACTTAGATAAATTCCATGTTCTTCAGGGCTTAATGATGCTTTAAGTGCACCTAATGTTGTTGTAGTAGTTCCTGATGAATGCCAATCAAAACCTAAAACGCAAGAAAATGCTTGAAACCAGTAAGGATTAGAAATTCTATTTAAAAATTCTGCTAAACTATACTCTTCAATAATTACAGATGCTAATGCTCCCGATAGGTCAACCATTCTGCTGAATAACCATTTAGGAGGATGACCTCCGTGAAGGGGTAGGTTAACAGCTCCTTTTCTTTGCATGAATTATAATTATATTTAATTAAATAATTAGTTTTTTAGTAAGAGCATTTGGAAAGTATTTTTTGAAAAATTTTTTCACATTTGAAATATCGTATATATAAACAAAACTTTAATAAGTAATGGTTACTAAATTTTATAATGTTATATTTATTAACAAATTATTTAATCAAAATTATTAAGGAGCGTAATTTTTATGGCTATAGATAACGGAGATTTTGTAAGAGTAAACTTTACTGGTAAAATAAAAGACACTGATGACGTATTTGATACTACTTATGATGAAATTGCACAAGAAGCTGGAATCTTTGAAGAAAATAAAACTTACAAACCAATTCCAATTGTTGTAGGTGGAAACCACTTATTACCAGCTATTGAAGAAGCTATTAAAGGATTAGAAGCAGGAGATAAAAAAACTATTGAAGTAGATGCTGAAAATGCTTTTGGTCAAAGAAATTCTAAATTAATCCAATTAGTACCTATGAAAGAATTCAAAAGACAAGGTATGACTCCTGTTCCAGGTATGAAAATCCAATCTGAAGGTGCAACTGGTAAAATCTTAACTGTAAATGGTGGAAGAGTAAAAGTTGACTTCAACCATGAATTAGCAGGAAGAGACTTAGTTTATGATGTTGAAGTATGTGAAATCATTGAAGATGATGAAGAAAAAATCAAAAGTATGATTGAGTTACACTACTCCAACCCTAACGTTGATATTGATAAAACTGAAATCGACATTGTTGATGGTGTTGCAAACATCAAATTAGATGAAATGGCTAAATTCGATCAACAATCTTACATGGACATTACATTTGCAAGATTCAGAATAGCTAAAGACATCTGGGAAAACATCGAAGAAATTACCAAAGTTAATTTCGTAGATGAATTCGAAAAAAGAGAAGAAACTGATGACGAAGAAGATGAAGAATAATTTCTTTCATCTCAATTTTTAATTTTTTTTAAATCACCTCACCATCTTTAATTGCAACAATTCCGGGAATATTTTCTACTTTTAATTTAAACATAGCTTCCATTCCTTCATTTTCAAATAAAACACATTCTTTTTCTAAAACTTTGTTTGTAAGTAATGCTGCAACAGGTGGAGTTATTACAAAAATAGAGTTATTTTCATTTAAAGATTTAACAGTACTTTCACTTAACATTCCCTTTCCGATATGGATTTTAACACCGTGTTCGCTTAAAATTGGCATTGTCGATTCAATTTCTTCTTTGTTGCTTGTTGTTGGTGCTATTCCCGCATCACTAAAAGCAGTATGCATAATAACGCTACCAGATAAATCAAAAGGGACTTCATCATTTTTAATTAATTTTACAAGTTGTGGAAGTGCAGCGTCACGGCCAGTATAGATTGTTCCGGAAATGGTAATTTGGTCTCCAACATTAAGATTTGATAAATCCTCATTGGATATTGGGGTTGTTAAATCTTTCATAATTATAGTTATTAAAATTATTTTTTAATAAATTTTTAGAATTTATCACGATTCTCATAAGATATTTAAATGTTCATTAACATAAATATATAACATTCTATATTTATGTATCATAGAATTATTAGGAGATTTAAAATTGATTATAATTGACGAAAATTTGTGTAAAGGATGTCATCTTTGCTTATTTATGTGTTATAAGAATGTATATGCAATATCTCCTGAAGTAAACAAAAAAGGAGTACAATTACCATTTGTCAAGTTTGAAGAAAGATGTACAAAATGTGGTACTTGTGAAATTGCATGTCCTGATCAAGCAATTACCGTTGATTTGCCGGAAAATTGGTGGATGAAAGATGGCAAGGATGTTAACTTTAATCCTAATTTCACAAAAGGGGAAAAGTAGGTGTTAAAATGGCTGAAGAATTTTTTATTCAAGGAAATGAAGCATGTGCTAAAGGTGCTATAGCTGCCGGTTGTAGATTTTTTGCAGGTTATCCTATCACTCCATCTACTGAAGTTGCTGAAACATTAGCTCGTGAATTGCCAAAAGTTGGCGGTTCATTTGTTCAAATGGAAGATGAAATTGCTTCTGCAGGAGCTATTATTGGTGGTTCATGGGGAGGAACCAAATCAATGACAGCTACATCCGGGCCAGGTATTTCATTAATGCAGGAAAATATAGGTTATGCATTTATGAGTGAAACTCCTATCGTTATTGTTGATGTCCAAAGAGGTTCCCCTTCAACTGCACAGCCAACAATGGCTGCACAAGGCGATATGATGCAAGCTCGTTGGGGATCACATGGGGACTACGAACCAATTGCATTATCTCCATCAAGTGTTCAAGAATTCTTTGATTTTACAATTAAAGCATTTAACTTGGCTGAAGAGTATAGGGTACCAGTTTTTGTCATGGCTGATGAAGTCATTGGTCATATGAGAGAAAAAATCATCGTCGAAGATGATATCGAGATTGTTCCAAGAAAAAGACCAGAAAAAGGTGATGATTATTTACCATTTGAAAATATTGAAAATGGAACAACTCCAATGCCTGCTTTCGGTGATGGATTTAATATCCATGTAACTGGGCTAACTCACGATGAAAGGGGTTATCCAGATACAAACAATCCTGAAACTCACGATAAACTTATTCAAAGAATTTGTGATAAAATTTTAAACAATAAAGATAAAATCTGTTCTGTTAAATCTAAAAACTGTGAAGATGCAGATATTATAATTGTTTCTTATGGAGCACCTGTAAGGTCTGTTATTGAAGCGGTAAACAAAACAGATAAAAAAGTTGGTTATATTAAAATAGACACTCCATGGCCATTCCCTGATGAACAAATTGAAGAATTAACAGCAAATGCAAAGGATGTTATTGTTGTTGAAATGAATTTGGGCCAAATGTATTATGAAGTGGACCGTGTTTGTAAAAAACATTCAAATGTTCATTTACTCGGAGTAATAGGCGGATTATTGCCAACTCCTGATGAAATATTAAATAAAATTGATGAAATAGGAGGAAACTAAATGTCTAAAGAAAATAGATTTCTCCCATATTTAAGAGAAGATAGATTACCACATATTTTCTGTCCAGGTTGTGGAAACGGAGCTATTATCAATGCATTTTTAGCCGCAATGGAAAAAGCAGAAATGGATTTTGAGAATATTGCAATGGTTTCTGGAATTGGTTGTTCTTCAAGAATTCCGGGTTATTTAAAATGTGATTCTCTCCACACCACTCACGGAAGAGCATTAAGCTTTGCAACAGGTCTTAAAACAGCTAATAAGGATTTGGATGTTGTAGTATTTACTGGTGATGGTGATGCTGCTTCTATTGGTGGTAACCATTTAATTCATGCGGCTAGAAGAAACATTAATTTAACCGTAATTTGTATTAATAATAATATCTATGGTATGACTGGTGGTCAAATTAGTCCTACATCTCCTAAAGGTAGTTTTGGAACAACTGCACCATATGGAAATCAAGATGCTCCATTTAAGCTGGCCGAACTTGTTGGGGCTGCTGGTGCAACTTACTCTGCAAGATGGACTACCGTTCAAATTGAAAACCTTGTTACTTCTATTAAAGATGGATTAAAAAATCCAGGATTTTCATTTATCGAAGTTGCAACTCAATGTCCAACTTATTTTGGTCGTAAAAACAAACTTAAAACTCCTACTGCGATGGCTGCTATTATGAAAGCAAATACAGTATTTAAATCCGCAGCAGATAGAATGAAACCAAAAGAATTGGAAGGAAAAATTGTCGTTGGTGAATTTGCAAATACTCAAAAAGACGAATTCACAGAAAATATTGATAAAATAAGTGTGGAAAAATCAGGTAAGAAAACTCTTATCAACTCCGCATATTCAACAGAATTATAGGTGGATAAAATGAGAACTGAAATTAGAATTTGTGGATTTGGAGGTCAAGGAATAATTCTTGCAGGTATTATTTTAGGTAAATCTGCATGTCTTTTTGATGGAAAAGAAGCGGTCCAAACTCAATCTTATGGTCCAGAAGCTCGTGGTGGAGCTTCAAAATGTGAAGTTGTTATTAGTGACACTGAAGTCGATTATCCAAAAGTTCAAAATCCTGATATTTTAGTGGCAATGTCTAATGAAGCATTAATCAAATATATTGTGGATTTAAAAGATAATGGGACTTTAATTGTGGACCCTGGAACAACATATGTTGAAGATGTTAAAGATTACATCGACGAGCATAATATTAAAGTTTACGAAGCTCCTGCTACAAAAACAGCTACTGACGAAATAGGACTTAAAATTGTGGCAAATATCGTTATGGTCGGAGCTATTACAAAAATTACTAAAGTTATATCCAAAGAAGCAGCTATTAAAGCAATTGAAGTAAGTGTTCCTAAAGGAACTGAAGAGAAAAATATCAGTGCTTTTGAAGCAGGGTATGCTTTAGCAGAATAGGTGTTATAATGAGATTTTTTGAAAGTGTAGCAAAACAAGTTTTTAATAAAGAAGGGATTCCAATTTTAGAAGGGCATGTAGCTTACTCCCCTGAGGAAGCAATGTCTATTTCTTCAGAGATGGGAGTTCCTGTTGTTGTTAAAGCACAAGTTTTAACTGGTGGTAGAGGTAAAGCTGGTGGTGTAAAATTTGCCGATAATCCTGGTGAAGCTTTAAAAGTTGCTGAGGAAATTTTGGGCATGGAAATTAAAGGTGAAAAAGTAAAACATCTTTTAATTGAAGAAAAAGCCGAGATTCTCAATGAATTTTTTGTAACAGTGTCTGTTGATAGAGGAGCTAGAAGACCGGTTATCTTGGCAAGTAAAGAAGGTGGGGTTGAAATTGAAAACTTAGCTAAAACAAACCCTGAAAAAATTATTAAATACTATCCAAATCCTTTACTTGAATTTTTACCATATGAAGCACGTGAAGTTGCACGTAAAATGGGAGTACCATCTGAATTGATTTCATCAATGGGTGACATGATTTGGAAATTATATAATGTATTTGATAAATATGATGCTGACACTGCCGAAATCAATCCGTTGGTATTGACTCCAAATGGACTAATTGCTGCAGATGCCAAACTTGTTGTTGAAAATGATTCCTTATTCAGACATCAAGATTTGGTTAAAAGGATGCACTATAAGAAAAAAGCTGTCGACTTTGTTCAATTAGACGGAGATATTGCCGTAATTGGTAATGGGGCAGGTTTAACTTTAACCGCTATGGACATGATTAAACTTAATGGTGGAGAACCAGCAACTTTCTTGGATATTGGTGGTGGAGCTTCAGAACAAATTATTAATCAAGCATTAAATATTGTTTTAAACTACGAACCGGTTAAAGTGGTATTTTTAAATGTTTTAGGTGGTATTACTAAAGCAGATGATGTTGCTCGTGGAGTAATTAAAGCTTTAGACCAAGCCGGACGTAAAGTTCATATTGTTATTAGATTAACCGGTACAAATGAACAAGAAGGTCAAAGGCTTTTGGAAGAGGCAGGAATTCCATATGAAACTTCAATGGAAAAAGCCGCACGTAAAGCCGTTGAGCTTTGTGAAGAACTTAAAGCTGAAGGTAAATAAAATGAAATTTTTTGCCATTAATGGTTCTCCAAGACCAAACTGCAACACAGCACAATTGTTGGATGAATCTCTAAAGGGGATTAAATCAGTTTTTCCTGATGCAGAAGTGGAAAGAATAAATTTATATGATTTTCCGTTTCATGGATGTAAGAGTTGTTTTGCATGTAAAATAGTAAATGGGAGACATTATGGTAGATGTGTTCAAAATGATGATTTAAAACCTATTCTGGACGAAATTGTTCAAGCTGATGGTGTTATTTTAGGGTCACCGATTTACTTTAGTGATGTGACTGGAAATATGAGATGCTTTTTGGAGAGATTCATGTTCCCATTCATTGCTTATAGTAAAACAGAAACAGTGGAGCATAAAAAAATGCCAATAGCTTATTTTTACACTATGAATGCATCTGAAGAGCTTTCACATCAAATTGGATATCATGATCTTCATGATCACTTTGAAATGGCTTTAAGTATGGTATTCACTAAACCTGAGCATTTATATGTTTATGAAACCTACCAATTCAAGAACTATTCAAAATATGTTTCAGATGCATTTGATGAAAAAGAGAGAAAACAAATTAGAAAAACACGTTTTCCAAAAGATTTAGAATCTGCATTTGAAATTGGCCGAAAAATTGCTACTCAAGCAAAACAACACGACTGATTTCAGATTCATTTACTAATTCTTTTCCACACTCATCACCTATTTTTTTTGCGAATTCCTTAACCTCATCAAATGTTGGCATATTATCTAAGGTTAGTCTTTCACGTGATGAGCCAACACACATGTATGCTTTTACTTCTACAAAATCAGGGTCTGCTTTTTTAATTAATTTTGCATAACCTTCCGGGTTTTCCATATTTCTTCCACGAACACAGGTATTTCTTATACATGTACGTGAGTCAAAACTGGCTAATGTTTCAAGTGATTCGTTTAAATTGCTCCAGGCATCATTTATTCTGGGTCTGCACACTTCATTAAATATTTTCTCTGATGGTGCATCTAAGGAAAGGTATAGTTGATATGGATCGTTATCTAGATTTCGAAGTCTATCTGCACATTGGCCGTTACTCACGACAAAAGTGGTAAAATCACGTCTGTTAAATTCACCAATCAACTCATCAATTTTTGGATAAAGAGTTGGCTCTCCAGCGAGTGAGATGGCGGCATTATTCGGTTTTTTAAGTTCTTCTAATTTTTTCTTGTTTGCTTTGTCATTTCCATAAAAACCACATAATAAGTTATCTTGAGCTTTAATGGCTCCATCAATTATTGTTTTTGGGTCATCATATTCTTCATCTTCCCAGCTAGTTTGTGTGTATGTTAAATCTCTCCAACAGAATTCACATTCTTGTTGGCAGTTTGGAACTGCAGGAGACATTTGAAGGCATCTGTGTGATTGAATTCCATAGAACTTTTCTTTATAGCAAACGCCTTTATCTACAATACTTTGGCGGGTCCAGTGGCAGGTTTTGACAGCTGCATGGCCATGTGTGCCTACAAAACGATATCCGCTTTTTTCTAATTTTTCGATTTGGTTTTTATTGAATGACATAAAATCAAATTAAGGTTTAGTTTTGATAGTATATACATTTTTATAATGATAAGTAATTATTGTTTTTATTGAACAAAATTGAATTATTATCGTTAAAAATATTTATATGTTTAATTATAATACTTTTTTATTATGAGATTATGGAGCAAAAATCAAGAAAAATTATTTTTCGTTAACTCGAAAAATTTCGCATCCCCTCAACAGTTATTCTATAAAACTGATGATGGGAGGTATTTGGCATATTGGCCTAAAAGATACAAAGGTAAAAAGTCAACCCTACAAGCTAGAAATTCTCTAATTGGAAATTACACGGAAAAATGGGTATGTGATTTATTTAAATCATTAATAGATAATGAAGACCTTTTCATTGTTCAACAGGCAAGGATTCCTTCAGTCGGAATAACTTCAAAATCTCCAGCAGATATAGTGGTTGCAACAGAGGATAAAAAAATTTTAAAAGCTTCACAGGTAAAACTAATATGTGAAGTTAAAATGTCTTTAGTGTGGAATTGGGAATATAATCCCACCTTAAAAATAATCACTGAAGTGGGGGATTACAAAACACATCAAGGAAAACCAAGTTTCACACGTTCAGATTCTATTTTAAAGGCTATCGGCAAATGTATTGATATTAGGGTGTCAAACTATGAATCTTCTAAAATTCCAATTGTAGTTTTGGGTAATGCGCCGTTATCTAATGGATTTTGCAAAAAAGCAGATTACCTAAAGCATGCAGGAATTATTCAAGGTTTTTGGTCATTAAATCCATTTCCACTAAATCATGGAAATACTCGAAAAACCACTTCAAAAGGAGGATTTATCAGATTTGATAATACTGATGAGTTAAAAAAGCATTTAAATAATTTATTTGCCCAGGATTTGAATTTCTTTTCGGGAATGGAATCCCCAAAAAGATTGGGTGAAATAATTGAGATAGCTAATGATGAAGACACTTATGAAGAAAAGGGATTAAAATTTATAAATCTCTTAAAGAGGTCTTAAATTGACAAGGAAAACTCAAACAACAACATTCGGATCTGTAGTGCGCGAATCTCATAGTTCAAAAAAGTTTTACAGTTCAAAATTGTACAGAGATTATGAAATTCCAAAGAATATTGAATTTAGAGAAAATAAAATCAATAACTCGGATTTAAACAGACTATATTGTAAATCTAGTGAAGTAATGGATGAAATTCCTGATGATAGTATTCATTTAATGATTACATCTCCTCCATATAATGTGGGAAAGGAGTATGATGATGATTTAACTTTAGATGAATATTTGGGATTGTTAACTACAGTTTTTAGTCAAACCCACAAAAAATTAGTCACTGGGGGAAGAGCCTGTATTAACATAGCAAACATTGGAAGAAAACCATATATTCCACTCCATGCAATGATAATCGAAATAATGTTGGATTTAGGATTTTTAATGAGGGGAGAAATTATTTGGAATAAATCAGCTAGTGGCGGAGGTTCATGTGCTTGGGGAAGTTGGATGTCTGCTTCAAACCCGGTTTTAAGGGACTATCATGAATATATATTAATTTTTTCAAAGGATTCATACTCAAAAAATAAAAAACAAGAAAAAAGAGATACAATATCTCATGATGATTTTATTGATTGGACAAAAAGTATTTGGACATTTCCAGCAGTAAATGCTAAAAAAATAGGCCATCCTGCTCCATTTCCAATTGAACTACCGCATCGGCTTATTAATCTTTACAGTTATGAAAGTGATGTTGTTTTGGATCCATTTTGTGGCAGTGGTACAACATGCATTGCAGCAATTCAAAATAATAGAAATTACATTGGATATGATATTAAAAAAGAATATATTGATTTGGCTCAAAAACGAATTTCTAATCAAAAATTTATTTAATAATGGTAATCAAATATTATAATTAGAAAAAATTAATGTGGGATTATTATGGATACACCAATTGTGATATTGAATTATAAAACCTACTTGGAGTCAAGTGGTATAAAAGCTTTAGAACTCGCACACGATTTGGAAAGCGCTGCTAATGAGTCTGGAATCACCATGGTTGCAGCACCTCAGGCAGCAGATATTTATAGAATAAGTGAAGAAGCTTCACTTCCTATTTTTGCTCAACACATAGATCCAATTGCTCCTGGAGGACACACAGGTTCTAGTTTAATCAGTACTTTGGTTGAAGCAGGAATTAGTGGATCTTTAATTAACCATTCTGAAAATAGGATGAAATTGGCAGATATTGATGAGGTAATAAAATTATGTAGGGCGCATGAAATTGAATCATGTGTTTGCACTAATAATATTGATACTTCAAAGGCTGTTGCAGCACTTGCTCCTGATGCAGTTGCAGTTGAACCTCCTGAACTTATTGGTACTGGAATTCCTGTATCTCAAGCACAACCAGAAGTAGTTGAAGATACAGTAAAAGAAGTTAAAGCTATTAATAAAGATATTAAAGTTTTATGCGGTGCAGGAATCACAACTGGTGATGATATGAAAGCAGCAATGGATTTAGGTGCTGATGGGGTATTACTTGCCTCCGGAATAATTAAAGCCGAAAATCCAAAAGAAGCATTGCTTGATTTGGTAAGTAAATTATAGAGTGAGAAAAATGCCTACTGAATTTAACACAATCGATGATTTTGATATTGAAGGTAAGACTGTACTTGTAAGAGTTGATATTAATGCGCCGGTAGACCCAAGTTCTGGAATTATATTGGATGATACAAGATTAAAATTACATGCACAGACTATTAAAGAGCTGTCTGTTAAAGGAGCAAAAGTAGTTCTTCTTGCTCATCAAAGTCGTCCAGGAAAAAAAGATTTCACAACTTTATCCCAACATGCTGATGCTCTATCCGACATTTTAAACTTAAGAGTAAAGTATGTTGATTCATTGTTTTCAAATTCTGCAAAAGATGCTATTAAAAATCTTAAACCTCATGAAATACTCTTACTTGAAAATGTAAGATTTTTCTCAGAGGAAACACTTTCAAGGTCTCCAGAGGAGCAATCAAAAACTTTACTTGTAAGACATTTATCCTCATTAATTGATTATTATGTAAATGATGCATTTGCCGCAGCACACAGGTCTCAAGCATCATTAGTTGGTTTTACTGTAAATACTCCTTCTGCAGCCGGCCGTGTGATGGAAAAAGAATTAACAGTAATTCAAAACGCTCTTGATAATGTGGAACACCCTTGTGTGTTTTTACTTGGTGGAATGAAACCTGATGATTCTATTGATGTTATGGAAAATGTATTAAGCAATGGCACTGCTGATGCAATTTTAACAACAGGTATTGTTGGAAATATTGTCTTATGGGCATCCGGTGCGAATATTGGAGAAATGAATCGTGAATTCATAGTCAGTAGAGGTTATGAAAGCATGGTTGAAAAATCAAAAGAATTAATTGAAAAATTTGGAGATAAAGTAAAATATCCTATTGATGTGGCTTGTGAAATTAATGGCCAACGTGTAGATATTGATAACACTGAAATTCCAAATGAACCTATATTTGATATTGGTGTAAAGACCATTGCTTTTTATGCAAAAGAGATAAGAGATGCAAAATACATTTTTGCTAATGGTCCTGCGGGCGTATTTGAAGACCCTAAATTTTCAATGGGAACAGAAGATTTAATCAATGCTATTGCAAAATCTGAAGGATTTTCACTTATTGGTGGAGGACACATTGCAGCCGCTACAGCAGGGCTTGGTTTAGAAGATCAAATGAGTCATTTAAGTAGTGGTGGTGGAGCTTGTATTAGTATGTTGGCTGGTAAAAAACTAGCTGCTGTGGAAGCTCTAAAAAATAGTAAAAAATAATATTTTTTACTTTCTTTTTTTTTTAAAAAATAAATTTAGCTATTAAATATTTTTAATAGCTCTTCAGATGATTTTTTTGGGTTATCCGAACTCATTATGGCACTAACAACAGACAATCCTGAGATTCCAGTATCTGTTAGTTGTGAAGCATTTTCTAAAGTTATCCCTCCAATTGCCACGACTGGAATATCAATTGATTCAACGATTTCTTTTAAATCCTCTTTTGTAACAGAAGGGGCATCATCTTTAGTTTTAGTTGGAAATACTGCACCAGTTCCAATATAATCTGCTCCATCTTGCTGTGCTTTTTTTGCTTCAGTAATGGTTGCTGCAGAAACCCCTAATATTTTATCGTCCCCAATCAATTGTCTTGTAACATCACAAGGCATATCACTTTGACCGACATGCACACCGTCTGCATCAATTGCTAGTGCTATATCAACTCGATCATTAATAATTAAAGGAATATTGTATTTGGAAGTAATTTTTTTAACTTTTAAAGCTAAATTATAGAAATCCAAAGTTTCAGCAGTTTTTTCTCTAATTTGAACTACAGTAACTCCACCTTTTATTCCTTCTTCAATTGTTTTTAAAAATTTTTCTACATCATCACTATTGTCTGTGACAAGGTATAAAGATAAATCTATATTTTTCATAATATCCTAATATTTGATTCGTTAATTAAAGTTTCACTATTGGTTTTATAGAGATAATCAATGAGATAAGTTCTAAATGAACCAGTTCCTTCGTTATTTGTTTCAACTTTTTCTCTTGCTTTTTCACCAGCAATATTCATTGCTAGAATTGCAACAAGAGTTCCTTCTAGAGGATTTGATCCACCAATACAACTTCCGACAATTGAAGATAACATACATCCGCTACCGGTAATTAGTGGCATCATATCATCACCATTATCTATTGCTATTGTGGTTTCACCATCACTTAGAATGTCGATTGGGCCACTTGCAAGTATTGTGGTGCCTAATTTATTTGCAAGCTCTTTAATAATCTCCCCATTAGCACTTAAATTTTCTTCAGTAATAATGTCATCTATATTAACGTCAACACCTTTTGCAGCATTGTTTTCATCAATAACTCCAATTAATTTAGCTATTGCTTTAATTTCACTGATATTTCCACGAATTGCAGCCATTTTATAGTTTTTAATTAAATTTAATGTTGTTTCATTTCTGAGATTTGTAACTCCAACACCTACAGGATCAAGTACAATTGGAGTATTTGTTTTATTTGCAACTTCTGCACTGATATTCATGGAGTTAATTTGTTCTTTACTTAATTTTCCAATGTTAATTACAATCACATCAGCTATTGTAACTACTTCTTCTAATTCTTCAGCATCTTCTGCCATGAATGGTGACCCACCAATTGCAAGAATTGCATTAGCACAATCGTTTATAGTAACTGAATTAGTTATACAGTGTGTTAAAGCATTTTTTTCTTTGATGTTTTTTAAAGTTTCATCTATTTTATCTAATAATTCTCTCTCATTATTTATCATGATTATTAATTATAAATTTTTTAATATTTAAAATTTTAGGGAATTTGGTATTTTTATAGTAAAGTATTTAAATGATATTTAACATAATTTATATTGTTCTATAATATTACCATATTGCCTCGGTGGCTCAGTCTGGTAGAGCGCGAGACTTGTAATCTCGTGGTCGCGGGTTCAATTCCCGTCCGGGGCTTTTAATTTATAGTATAAATATGAATTTTTTTGAAAATTGTTAAGATTATAGTAACATTTATATAGATGTATATTAATATTATTATTAGTATGTTATCTGCATACTCATTGTGTGTGGGTCCGTAGGGTAGCTTGGTCGATCCTTTGGGCTTTGGGAGCCTGAGACTCCGGTTCAAATCCGGGCGGACCCATTGTCCCGCCTTAGCTCAATTTGGCAGAGCGTTGGACTGTAGATCCAAATGTTGCTGGTTCAAGTCCGGCAGGCGGGATTTCAATTTATTTATTTGAAATTCATCATGATTTTTGGAGAAATATTGCTATTTTCCAAAACATTTATATATGATGAAATCAAAAGTAATTGATAGTGTATAATATTCATATATAGTGTTTCTCGCCCTGGTGGTGTAGGGGCTATCATGTGGGCCTGTCGAGCCCGCGACTCGGGTTCAAATCCCGGCCAGGGCGCTTCAAATACATTGAATAATTATATATCGTTTAGGCCTGTAGCTCAGTCTGGCAGAGCGCTTGGCTTTTAACCAAGCGGCCGCGGGTTCAATTCCCGTCAGGCCTGTTTCTAATTTTATATTTTATATTTTCTATTTGGAGGAAAAAATTTGAAAATTGATATTCAAGACCATATGCTTGTACCAAAGCATGAAATCATGACTGAAGAAGAAATCTCAGAAGAATTTAGTGATGTTGATTATGATTTTAAAGACCTTCCTAAAATAAAATCTGATGATCCAGTTGTGAAAGCTATAGGTGCAGAACCTGGAAATGTTTTAAGAATAACTCGTGAAAGTCAAACTGCTGGGGTATTTATAACTTATAGGATTGTAGAAGGTTAATATCATTTTAATATAATTTTAGATTAGTGAAATTTAATATAGTATAATTTCTGTGTTTTTTTGTTTTTAGAAATTCATTATAATAAATTTGAACTTAGTTTGAGAGGAATTATCTTAAAGGAGATAGTTATGAGTAAATTAAGAATAATGATTAAATGAATTAGTTATAATTAGGTTTATCCTAATTTTTTAGTTTTATTATTATTTTTATTGCGTACGTAATGCGGAGGATATCCATGACAGAGAATAACTGGAAATTAGTTGATGCATTTTTTGATAAATATGATTTAGTGGATCACCATATTAAATCATACAACGATTTTGTAAACAATAGGATTCAAAATATCATTGATATCACAGAACCTATTACCTTAGATGATGGTAAATACACTTTAAAAACTGGTAAAGTTCGTATTGAAAAACCATCAAATAAAGAGGCTGATGGTTCTAGCAGTGAAATTGATCCTACTGAAGCTAGACTTAGAAATTTAAATTATTCTGCGGATATGTACCTGGAAATGGCATTAAATGAAGAAGGAGAAGATAATCCTTTAGAAGAAGTATATATTGGTGAATTACCAGTAATGCTCAAATCTGACATTTGCCATCTTAATGGTTTAAGTCCTGAAGAATTAATTGAAAAACATGAAGACCCTCAAGATTTAGGAGGTTACTTTATTGTAAACGGTTCTGAAAGAGCTGTTGTAACAATGGAAGAAATTGCTCCAAACAAAATTATTCTTGAGCGTATCGATAATGTAGAAGATAGACATGCAAAAGCTGTTGTAACTTCTATTAAAAGTGGTTTCAGAGCTAGAATTACATTAGAATATAAAAAACCACGTAAAAATGGTGTGTTCTTAAGAATTTCATTCCCATACCTTCCTGGAGAAATTCCATTAGTAATTTTACTTAGAGCTCTTGGTTTATGTACTGATGAAGAGATTATTACTGCAATTTCAGATGATAATAATTTCCAAATGATGGTTGCAGACGACCTTCAAGTTTCATCAGAATCATTAAAATTAGACCAAAAAGAAATGGATGGAATGACTCTTGATGAAAGAAAAGAATACATGCAAACTGCTGCTATTAAATACATTGGTAATAGAGTAGCTAAAAACATGCCTAAAGATTATCGTTTAAAACGTGCTAAGGATGTAATTAATCGTTATTTATTACCTCACATGGGTACTGAGGAAGATAGATGCTACGATAAAGCAATTTACTTAGCAGAAATGACTGAAATGTTATTAGAGGTTATTGAACAAAAAAGAGAACCTCACGATAAGGACCATTACACTAACAAGAGACTCAGAGTATCTGGTGACTTAATGGAAGACTTATTCAGAGTAGCTTTCACTAACTTAACTAGAGATATGAGTTATCAACTTGAAAGAAGTCTTTCTAGAGGTAAAGACCTTTCTATTAAACAAGCTGTTCGTAGTGATGTTTTAACTGAAAATATTAAACATGCTATTGCTACAGGAAACTGGGTTGGTGGAAGAGCTGGTGTAAGCCAATTATTAGATAGGACAAGTTACATGGGAACTCTTTCTCATTTAAGACGTGTTGTATCTCCATTAACTAGAAGTCAACCTCACTTCGAAGCAAGAGATTTACACCCAACTCAATTTGGTAAAATATGTCCAAACGAAACTCCGGAAGGACCTAACTGTGGTTTGGTAAAGAACTTAGCTTTATTATGTAATATTTCAGAAGGTTCCGATGAACAAGAAATTATTGATGTAATTGAACAAATGGATGTTGAATTGATTTAAGGAGGTGAGATGTTGTCTGATATTAAAAAACCTGTGTTAAACGAGAAAAAAGCATTTTATTATTTTGGTTTTAAAACTGTCGTTCCTTTCAGCGAAGTTGAAAAAGCAATAAATGCATTAAAAACAGTTGCTGATGGGGAATTGGAAGAAACAGTTAATAATCATGCTGAAAATATTGAATCTTACTTTGATAATGATGATTTAAAAAATGATGAAACTTTGTCTGTCAAATTCAATAGTGGAGAACCTAGGAAAAGTTGGGCATCTTACAAAGATGATTTCCCTGAAATTAATTTAACTGAATTAATTGAAGATGTTGATTCTGAAGATGCTATTGAAGCAGTTGAAGAGGAAGTTGTGGAAGATGCTGCTGATGAAATTGAAGCTGTTGAAGAAGCAGATATCGAACCTGTTGTTGAGGAAAAACCTAAAATAACAGAACCAGTTGAAAGTTCAGTTCCTAAAACTAAAATTTACATTAATGGTGAACTTTTAGGTTCTTGTGAAGATCCTGTTACTTTCACTCAACAAATGAGAGAAAAAAGAAGAAATGGTGAAGTCTCTCATGAAATGAACATTACTTATTATGAAGATAATAATGAGATTTATATATTCAATGACCCTGGTAGGGCTAGAAGACCATTAATCATTGTTAAAGATGGTGTTCCTCTTTTAAGAGAAGAACATTTAAACAAAGTTGCTAATGGTAAATTAAAATGGGATGATTTAATTAATAATGGTCTTATTGAATATTTGGATGCTGAAGAAGAAGAAAATTCTTATATTTCAATGTCTTTAGCCGAAATTAATGAAGACCACACTCACCTAGAAATTGACCCTGCTACCATGTTAGGTATTTGTGCAGGAATTATTCCATTCTCTGATCACAACTCTTCCCCAAGGAACACTATGGAAGCAGGTATGACAAAACAAGCTTTAGGATTATATGTATCTAATTATGCATTACGTACTGATACTAGGGCACACTTGTTACACCATCCTCAAACTCCAATAGTTAAAACCCGTATCATTGACTCAACTAATTACGACTTAAGACCATCTGGTCAAAACTTTGTTGTTGCATTAATGTCTTATGAAGGATATAACATGGAAGACGCAATGGTTATTAACAAAGGAGCATTAGAAAGAGGTTTAGCAAGATCTTCATTCTTCAGAGCTTATGATACTTCTGAGAAAAGATATGCTGGTGGTCAGGTAGACAAATTTGAAGTGCCTGATAAAAATATTAAAGGTTACAGATCAGAAGAAGCTTACAGAAACTTAGATGACGATGGAGTAGTCAATCCAGAATCATATGTTGAATCTGGTGATGTATTAATTGGTAAAACTTCTCCTCCTAGATTCTTAGAAGAAGATTTCGGTACTGTAGCTGATAGGAGAAGAGAAACTTCTGTTACTGTAAGACATGGTGAAAAAGGTATTGTTGATGCAGTTCTTTTATCAGAAACTGTTGAAGGTTCAAGATTAGCTAAAATCAGAGTAAGAGATACCAGACAACCTGAATTTGGTGATAAATTTGCATCAAGACACGGTCAGAAAGGGGTTGTTGGTTTAATATTATCTCCTGAAGATATTCCATTTACAGAATTTGGTGTTGTACCAGATTTAATTGTTAATCCTCACGCGATTCCATCTAGGATGTCTATTGGTCAAGTACTTGAGATGGTTGCAGGTAAAGCAGGTTGTCTTGAAGGAAAACGTGTTGATGCAACTCCATTTAATCAAGCACTTGAAGATGAAATTAAACAACAATTAATAGACAATGGATTTGAATCTGCGGGATGTGAATCTTTATACAGTGGTGTAACCGGTGAAAGAATTGATGCAGAAATTTTCGTTGGTGTTGCATATTACCAAAAATTACACCACATGACTACTGATAAAGTTTATGCTCGTTCAAGAGGTCCAGTGCAAGTGCTTACTCGTCAACCTACTGAAGGTAGAGCACGTGAAGGTGGTTTAAGATTTGGAGAAATGGAAAGAGACTGTCTTATTGCACACGGTGCTGCATTAACCTTAAAAGAAAGACTTCTTGATGAGTCTGACAAATATGAAGCTATTGTATGTGAAAATTGTGGAATGTTAGCTGTATATGATAAACATAAAAATAAGAAATACTGTCCAATTTGTGGAGATGTAGAAACTTATCCGGTAGAAATATCATATGCATTTAAATTATTATTAGATGAACTTAAGAGTTTATGTATTTTCCCTAAATTAGTTTTAGGAGACAAAGCATAATTACAGTTATTAAAGGAGCCAATACATGAAAGGATTTATAAAAAAAATAGAACAAATCAACTTTGGGCTAATGTCTCCTGAAGATATTCGTGCAATGTCTGTTGTGACTGTTGAAACTCCTGACACTTATGAGGATGATGGTTTTCCTATTGAAAAAGGTTTAATGGATCCTCGTTTAGGTGTTATTGACCCTAGTTTAGTTTGTAGAACTTGCGGTTTTAGAGGTGGGGACTGTCAAGGACATTTTGGTAGTATTGAATTAGCTAGACCAGTTATTCACATTGGTTTTGGTGATGTTATTCATAAGATTTTACGTTCTACCTGTAATGAATGTGGTCGTGTTCTTTTAAGTCAAGATCAAATTGATGAATTCACCCAACAAATTCGTGAAGCAATGGATAACAAGGAAAGCCTTAATGCTATCTTAAAAGAAGTTTACAGAGTTGCTAAAAGGGAATTAAAAACCTTACCTGAGGATGAAGAGGAAATTGATCCTAAACATTGTTGTCCTCATTGTGGTGCACCTCAAGAAGCAATCAGTTTAGATAAACCTGTTACTATTCGTCAAGGTGATTATAAGTTAACAGCTTCTGAAGTTCGTGAAAGGCTTGAAAAAATCAGTGACGAAGATTCTTTTGTTTTAGGTGTAAACCCTGAAGTTGCAAGACCTGAATGGTTAGTTTTAACTGTTTTACCAGTTCCTCCGGTAACTGTAAGGCCATCTATTACTTTGGATACTGGTGAAAGGTCAGAAGATGACTTGACTCACAAACTTGTAGATATTTTACGTATCAATCAACGTTTACTTGAAAACATGGAAGCTGGAGCTCCACAATTAATCGTTGAAGATTTATGGGAATTATTACAATATCACGTTACTACTTACTTTGATAATGAAGCTAGTGGTGTACCTCCTGCAAGACACAGGTCCGGAAGACCACTCAAAACCTTAACTCAAAGGTTAAAAGGAAAAGAAGGAAGATTCAGATCCAACCTCTCAGGTAAAAGGGTTAACTTTTCTGCTCGTACTGTAATCTCTCCAGACCCAAACATTAGTATTAATGAGGTCGGAGTTCCTGAAATGATTGCAAAAGAAGTAACTGTGCCTGTATATGTAAATGAATGGAACATTGAAGAGATGAAACAATACATCAAAAATGGTCCAGAACAACATCCTGGTGCAAACTATGTAATCAGAACCGATGGAAGAAAAATCAGAGTACGTGGAGATGAAACTAAAGAGTTAATTCTTGAGCAATTAGAACCAGGATTCATTATTGAAAGGCACTTAAAAGATGGGGACATGGTTTTATTCAATCGTCAACCTTCCTTGCACAGAATGAGTATGATGGCACACGAAGTAAGAGTTTTACCTTATAAGACTTTCAGATTAAACTTATGTGTATGTCCACCATACAATGCGGATTTCGATGGAGACGAAATGAACATGCACGTTTTCCAAACTGACGAATCTCGTGCAGAAGCAAAATCATTAATGCGTGTACAAGAACATATTTTATCTCCAAGGTTTGGAGGGCCAATTATTGGTGCTATTCACGACCACATTTCCGGTGCATACCTTTTAACAAGAGACGGTGTTGAATTTACAGAAGAACAAGCTTTACAAATTATCAGAAAATCTCACTTAAAATTACCTGAGTTAAAATCTGGGCAATGGGTTTTAAAACAAGATCCTGAATTTAGTGAAGATTCATATATCTTCAAAGAGAAAGGTGAGATGTGGACAGGTAAAGAGTTGTTCTCTTTATTATTACCTAATGATTTGAATTTATCTTATAGTGCTGAGATTTCTAAATGTCCTGTTGTATATCCTGAAGAGGATGCTACTGTTGTTATTAAAAACGGTATTCTCGTGCAAGGGGTAATTGATGAATCTGCTTATGGTTCATTTTCAGGTAAAATCTTAGATAAAATTGTTAAAGAATATGGTCCTGGAAGAGCTAAAGAGTTCTTAGACAGATCCACTGACTTAGCCATCTGCGGAATCATGAAAACAGGAATTACCACTAGTTTAAATGACGAAGAAATTCCTGATGAAGCTCAAGACCGTATTAACGAGCACTTAGATAAAAAGATGGCTGAAGTAGATAAACTTGTTGAATCTTATGAAGAAGGATATCTCCAAGCATTACCTGGTAGAAGCCTTGAAGAAACTTTAGAGATGAAAATCATGCAAGTTCTCGGGGAAGCTAGGGACATGTCCGGTAGTATTGCCGAAAACTATCTTACAATGGGTAAACAATACCCAGAGGACCCATATGACCATGTGATGGCTGTAGAAAACCATTCTGTAGTAATGGCACGTACTGGTGCAAGAGCATCCATGTTGAACCTTACTCAGATTACTGCTTGTGTCGGACAACAAGCGGTTAGGGGTGGACGTATCGAAAGAGGATACTTAAACAGAACCTTACCTCACTTCAAGAAAGGTGAACTTGGGGCAAAAGCTAAAGGATTTGTACACTCAAGTTATAAATCCGGTCTTGACCCAATTGAGTTCTTCTTCCACGCAATGGGTGGAAGAGAAGGTCTTGTAGATACAGCGATTCGTACAGCTCAATCCGGTTACATGCAAAGAAGACTTGTAAACGCACTTCAAGACTTACAAGTTAAATCTTCAGGACTTGTTACTGATAATCAGGGTAATGTTATTCAAACTATGTTTGGTGAAGATGGAGTAGATCCAGCTAAATCTGACTTCGGTAAAGCAGCAAACTTAGACAAGCTTATTAGTGAAATAAGAATGGAAAGCGGAATGGAAGGTAAGTAGGTGTAACTATGGAAGATATTATAATTAAAGTAAAAGATACAATTGCACAACTTAATGAAGAAGAAAATCTTGAAATAGATTTTCCAGATAGTTATATCGAAGATTTAGCAAAAGCTTACATTAGCAATGATTTAACTGATGATGAATTAACTGAATTAATCAGAAAACTCAAACAGGCCTATGACCGAGCTCACGTTGAAGCTGGCGAGGCTGTTGGAACAGTAGCTGCACAATCTGTTGGTGAACCTGGTACTCAGATGACCATGCGTACTTTTCACTATGCAGGGGTAACTGAACTGAACGTAACATTAGGTCTTCCAAGACTTATTGAGATTGTAGATGCAAGAAAAGATATTGCTACTCCAACTATGGATATTTATTTTGATGAAGAAAGACGTGACGACGAGGAATTTGTCAGAACTTTAGCTAACCAGATCGGTAAAAGTACCATTAACGATATCCTTTTGGATTTCAACTTGAATTACGGTACCCGAGAAGTTGAAGCGGTTTTAGACGCTAAAAAAATCGAAGAGAAAAGATTGGACAGGGAAGAAATCAATGCAGCTATTGAGAAGGCCTTCAAAAAGGCAGACATCAACGGTGATAAATTGAACATTCCTGTTTCAAAATCAGACAAATCCGATTCCAGATTTGAAATTCGTGAACTTCGTCTTTTAGCAGACAAGGTTCGTGACTTGCAAATCAGTGGTATAAAAGGTATCGGTAAAGTTATTATCCGTCGTGACGAAGAATGGATTATACATACTGAAGGGTCAAATCTTAAGGAAATCCTTGATATGGATGGTATTGACCATGTAAGAACTACTACCAACAACATTCATGAGATTGGTGAAGTGTTAGGTATTGAAGCGGCTCGTCAATCAATAATTAACGAGGCTCAAAATACCCTTTCCGAACAGGGTCTTAGTGTTGATGTAAGACATATCATGTTGGTTGCAGATATCATGACTTCCGAAGGTACTGTAAAATCAATTGGAAGACATGGTATTAG
>NZ_JAZKXX010000077.1:0-40885 GCF_045611865.1 Methanobrevibacter sp. | reverse complement strand
GAGTCTGTAAAATTTTATAGGCTTATTTGATTTTTATATGTTTTTGTGTCCAATTTTGCATTTGGAAGTCTAAAAATGTCAGAATTCCTTTTTTAGTTTTGTATAATTTCTTTATTATTTCTGGATTGGTTTGTCTGTAGTAATTTTCGACTTTATTGGATGTTTTTTCTATATTTTCATCATCTAGGTGTTCTACGTATCTATGGAAGTGATTGATAATGTGTTTTCTTATAAAATCTTTTAATACGACTGGAATGGCTCTGTAATTCTTTAAATATTGTTTAAATTGTTCGATTGCTTCTTGTTTCGAATTTTGTCTGAAGCAATTTTTTAATTCTTGCGCATTTTCGTAAATATAATCTCTTTTTTTACCATTTATCTTATTTCGCCTACAATACACTTTTAATTTGTGATTTATTGTTTGGAATAAATGAAATGTACATAATTGATGTTTTACTCCTATTTCATCTGCTACATTACGATACATTGGGAATAAATCTGTTGTTAAGCAAATAAATGGTTTATTTGCCGTTGAATCGAGGATAAATTTTTTCGTGTTTTTTGGTATTCTGCGTCGTACAATTCTTTCTGAGATTGGAACATTGAGTATTGCATCATATAATGTTAATCTGTAGTGTCTGACTCCATTGAGTCTTAAAAATTGCTCATCGTATAAATAGTAGCCAGAATATTCGAATTCCTCATTGGCGATTGTTTCTTCGTGATTTTGGTTTGACCAATTTCGGATTGTTTGGTGAGATATTCGTATTCCAAGGAATATTTGGAAGTATTTACTTATTTTACGTAGCGATTGATATCCAATTTTCATTATTTCTGGAATTTTATCAATTATTTCTTGTAAATAGTGTTTGTTGTTTTTTATTAGTGGATTGTTGCTTATTCCGAATTTTTTGTTGCATTTTTTGCATTGATATTGCTGTTCTCTGAATTCTATGATGTTTTCATTGATATTTTGTTTGTTTTTTGTTATTGTGCCTTTTTTGATTATTTTGTGGCTTCCACAAACTGGGCAAATTGGATTATCATATTTAAAAGTATTATTTTCATCTAAAAATAGTTTTTGATTTGTATTTTCAATTTTTGGGTTTTTATTTAGTCTTTCTGAAATGATTTTTTTATGATCAATTTTTTCGTCAGAAAAATCGTAAAGTTTAAGTTGTATGAAGTCTAAATTATTATTGAGGACGGATTTAGTTTGTTTGGTCATAAATTATTATTTGTCCTCACTTATTTAAGTAATTTACTATTTTTTAACAATTTATTTTGTAATTAAAGAAGAATTAGAACGAATTTTCATCGAAGTGAAATTTCAAGTGTAAAAAATTAAATTTGAAAGAAGCCTATAAAATTTTACAGACTCCTTTTTTTTAATTTTTTTATACTAGTTTTCACATAAACTTAATCATCTTTTAGGTGATTTGATGAAAACTATTGTGATTAATGCCAGTCCGAGAAAGAAATGGAATACTGCTGAAGTGCTGGAGTCAGCCCAAAAGGGTGCGGAGTCAGTTGGAGCTGAAACCGAGTTTATCAATCTATATGATTTGGTTTTTAAGGGTTGTAGAAGCTGTCTTGTATGTAAACTTAAGGATAAGCCAAAAGGCAAGTGCTATTACAATGATGAGGTCGCCCCATTAATAGAAAAGATTCTGGATGCAGATACCCTTTTAATAGGCTCTCCAATCTATTTTGGAGAACCCACCAGTGAGTTTCGGGCATTGCTTGAGAGATTGATTTTCTGTTTGATGTCCTATGATGATGGTTCAAGCTATTTCACAGGCAAGGTCAACGTTGGGATATTCTACACAATGAATGCACCTCGTGAGTTCTACGAGGAGTCCATGAAGGATAGTTTATCCAGCATTGAGTTTCTTTTTTCCTATCTTAATGGTGAAATTATCTCATATCCTGTTTGTGATACCTTGCAAGTTGGTGACTATTCCAAATACAACATGGCCGGGTTTTCACAGGAGCTAAAGGAAAAACAGCTTGTCCTTCAGTATCCAAAGGACATTGAAAAGGCATTTGAGATTGGTGCTGAATTGTCCAAGGGATTATGATTGTGGCTGACTTTAATAGTAATTCGGCCATTATTTTTTTCGTATACTTTTTTTAAAAATGAATACATTTATATACTACTTCTTTTCAATAGTATATTGTATACAAAAATCAATTTTGTAATACAAAATTATGGGGTGAAAAAATGACAAACCAAAAAAGAACTAATGACCCAAGAAAATTTGTATTCGGAAATGAAAGATTTGGAGGATCATACACTCCAGGAGAATTTGAATTCAATTTCCCTGAAGATATGACTCGTGAAGAATTCGAAAGAATGTTTACAAGAAAAATGAATGCATTCCACAAAAGAGGAAACGATTTTGCAGAAGAATTTTTCGATACAAAATCTAGAAAGGAAAAACTCAAACCATTAAGCATACGAGTAAAGCCACATACAAAGGAGTTTTTCAAAAAACATTCAATCCTCTCTGCAAGGGATGTCCTTGAGATGTATGAAAACTTCAACAACAGCAGTGATGCATTTATAAACTCTTTAATAGAAGATGAAAAACAGCTTGAAAAGGAATTGGCTGAAATTCAAGAAAAATTACACAACGCCAAACTTTTCAAAGAAAAATTAAGTGAAATGGAAATTGAAAGAGACGATTTAACTGATGAGGATAAGATCCTAAAATTAAAACAGGTCTATAAGGACTCAGAAGTAAAAATAATCGGAAATGAGATTTCACTTGGAAAAGCTCAAAGCGATATCATAAGAGACATTCAAATATACAATACTTTAATCATACGAGTATTTGCAAAAGAATTCTTAACAATTGGAGTATACACCAATGCAACACCAATTGTTTATTACTTTAAAAATGAATACTCAAATGATGATATCGAAGATATTTTAAATCGCATTGAAGAGTACTGCAGTGAACATGACATTGAATACAACGAAAATGAGATGTCATGCTTTGAAGAATAGGTGTGAATGACCATTCACACTTTCCAATTATTTTCTGCATTCAAAAATGTTCTCGTCTTTGATGAGGGCATATCTTTCTATTTTTTCATAACCTAACTTTCTGATGTAATCATCGGATTGGACTTTAAAGCCACATTCAATCAATCTGTCTTTAAAATCGGTACCATAAAGCCTTACATGGTCAAATTGGCCATAATATTTATCCCTAAGCTCCGGAGTATCATATGACTCATCCTCTACTGTTTTTGAAACGTCAAAAGGCATGTCAAATGCAACTCCATTAATCGGAACTAGAATTAATGCAGTTCCACCAGGTTTCAATACACGATATAACTCTCTTATAGCTTTCCTGTCATCCGGAACATGTTCAAGAATATGTGAGCAGTAAATCACGTCAAAATAATTGTCCTCATATGGAATGTCTTGGACATCAAACTGTTCAATTATGTAGGGATTTTTGGAGCTTATATCTACTGGATGATATTCCAAATCGCAACTTTTAAACAGCTTATTGAATGTCACTTCAGGTGCGAAATGAAGTATTTTGTTTCCCTTTTTAAGCAATTGTGGATTGTCCTTAAAGTATAACCAAAGTGCTCTGTGACGTTCATGGCTTTTACAGTTAGGACATTCAACTTCTTTATGGGTAATTAAAGGATATGGGGTGAAGTCAACGCCTTTATAACCACATATAGGACATTCCCTTTCATATTCCTTAAGTTTTGAGTTTAATTTTTTATTTGCGCTTTGCAATTCTTTATTTTGAGATTTCATGTGTTGGAAACTACCGCTTCTGTTTAATAAATAACCTTTAAAACTGAAATTGGATATTTTTCTAAATTTCTCTGTCATTTTCCAGCTATTGGAAGTTAATAGCTCTTTTTTAATAGTTTTTTGTTTTCTTTTTTCATTTTTGAGCTCTCTATTTTCATCCCTTAAGCCATCGTTGATTCTTTTAAGTCTCTCATTTATTTGCCTTAGAACTTCCAGTTTAAGGTTTTCCTGATAGATTTCAACTGTCAGTGAGTCAAAGAATACCTTAAACCTTTTTTTCATATTTTTTGAGATTTTTGGATTGTTACATACATCTATTCCATCTAAGGTGGATTTTGCTTTTTTAAAGTAATCCTCATCAAGTGACTGGTTAATGTGAGTGGTGATTTGTTTGACCTTGAAATATTCGTATTCGTCTTTGAATTCTTCAAGATATCTTTCTTTTTTTAGAAATTCATGGACGGTTTCGATAACCTTAAAAATCTCAGCATCAGAGCTTTCATCCTTTGAAAGTGATGATGGATTGTCTGTTCTGTAGTAATATAAATATTCGGGGATGAATGAAATCCTTGGGGCCCTCAATATAGATTTTATGTGGAAGAGAACGTCTTCATAAGGTAGTGTTTCGTCAAAGGTAAAGTCATCGTACTTTTCAAGAAACTCCTTCCTATATACTTTCATCCAAGGGGCAAAATATAGGTTCATCACGTATTTTCTTACGGATTCATAGTTAAATGTGTAATTGGAAAAGTCAATACTTCTGGTTGGCACTGAAAATATTTTATAAGGGTTTATATGAAGTTTTTCATCATTTTCGATGTTGCCGATTTTATACAATACGATATCTGAGTCATTGTCTGTAAGGTTTTTGTAAACCTTTTCAAGAAACATTGGATGAATCTGATCATCGGAGTCCATGAAGAATACATAGTCCCCGCTGCTTTCCTTAAGCCCACGGTTTCTGGTTGCTCCGACTCCCTTGTTTTCCTGTGAGATAACTTTGATGCGCCAGTCGGCATATTCATTTAAAATATTTAATGAATCGTCAATGGATCCGTCGTCAATACAGATGAGTTCAAAATCCTGAAATGTCTGATTAACAATGCTGTTTAATGTTTCCTTTATGTAATTCTCTGCATTGTAAACCGGCATTATTATTGAAATCTTTACCATTTTTAACCCCTGAACATGTTAGTTATTTTCCTTATAGGCTTTGTTATTTTCCAGCTAGTTGAGTTAAGGATATCATTATTGAATCGGGTAATCTTATTGACTTCCTGTTTTAACTGTGAGTTTTCGTTGGTTAGCTTATCATTATTCAACATGTAATTGTTATTTAGAACCTTAAGTTCATATTCCTTGTATTTTTCACACTCAAAAATGCAGTTGAAAATGAATTTGGCCTTGTCGTCCAGATTCTGGAACTCCTCATCAACATAGTATTCATCCTTATGGTTTATGAAATCCTCTTTCATTTTTTTGAAGAATCCAGGCTTATGCTCTTCGTTAAGTGCATGGAAATTGTTGAAAAGGTTCTTGATTTTGAAATTATAGGATTTTCTTATATAAAAAGGGTTTTTGGTGATTTTGGCTGTAATGTCACACACCATATTGAAAATCTCTATGTACTCAGCGTATCTGGGAGTTGAAACCTGTGTGATGGAATCTGATCTCACGCGTCTGTTGTACAGGTATTTATCATAAAAATACATCCTTTTTGCACTGAACATGGTTTGCGCATAAAATACGTTGTCTTCAAAAAGTAGGCCTTCGGGAAAACGCATGTCTTTAATGAATTCGTGGTTGTATAGTTTTCCGGTTGCTGTTACTGCAAGCTGAAAGACAATCTCTGATATTTTCTTATAATGAAATACCTTGTTTTTGACAATCCTTTTTAGGTAGGGCATGTCGAAATATCTGACCCTTTGCTTTTTTCTGGTTTCATCGTCAAAATTGATTATCTTAAAAATCAAAAAGTCCAGGGATTTTTTGGTTGCGATTTTGTAGGTTTCCTCAAGTGCAGTCAATTCAAGGTAATCGTCTGAATCTATAAAGCAGATGTATTCACCGCAAGAGTTATCCAAACCCACATTCCTGGAAGCTGAAAGTCCACTGTTTGGCTGTAGAATTAGTTTTATGCGGTTGTCCTTGTTTGCATAGGATTTTAATATTTCCGGTGTATTATCAGTTGACCCGTCATCAATGCAGATTATTTCAATGTCTTCTAATGTCTGATTTATGATGCTGTCGAGACATTCCTCAAGATATTCTTCTACATTATAGCATGGAACGATAACTGATATTTTAACCATAAATTTCACCAATTAAGTTAAATAAAACTGTATTTAGCATTTATAATATTTGTATTTAATAATATATAAAATTAAGTAATACTAATGTTTTTAAACATTTTTTTAAAAAAGAAAAAAGGAGTTTTACCCTAATCAGATAAGATTAAGGCTATTCCTTCAATGATTAAAACAATACCTATAATTATTGCAATATAGATTGGTTGGTCCATTGCAAAGATACCTAGGGCAAATGCAATGATACCCATAATTAAAACAAGTATTGATGTAAATTTGGAAAAAGTAGTAATTCCGGATATCAATCCGCTTATTCCAAACAGGACCATTATAAATCCTACAAGATAGAATTGTATGCCTATAAGGAATGGTAATGCATCGATATAGAATATGAATATGAATCCGAATATCACTGCAATTATCCCGACTATGATTTCAACCATACCCACTGTTTGATTTGCATGCCTTATGTTGGAGCCCAAAAATATTGTTGAAATACCAAAGAACAGTAGACTGAGTCCCACGATAATTGAGATGAGTTCTGTTGAAAACATTGGGAACAATATGAATATCAAACCAATAATTATTGTAATTATCCCTGAGGTTTTTTCAAAAGCCATCATGCCACCTCCGTTTGTTTAAGCTATATTTTATATATAAGTAATCTATTATTTATAATATGTCGAAAAGGGTGGAATTAAATGAAATATGATTTTGACAGTATAATTGAAAGAAAGGGTACCAATTCACTTAAATGGGATTTGTTTGATGACGATTTGCCGATGTGGGTGGCTGATATGGACTTCAGGGTTGCACCGCAAATCGAAAATGCAATACAAAAAAGGGTAGAGCATCCGGTTTACGGTTATAGTATTGTTCAGGACTCATTGTTTGGCTCTTACATAAATTGGTGGAAACGCAGATATGATTTTGAAATGTCACGAAAAGACATGCTTTATGCAACAGGTGTAATGCCTTCCATTTCATCCATGATTAGGTGCTTGACCGATGTCGGAGACAATATTCTGATTCAGACTCCTGTTTATCACGTGTTTTTCTATGTAATCGAAGACAATAATCGTAATGTTGTAGAAAACGAGTTGATATATGAGGATGGTGTCTATTATATTGATTTTGATGATTTGGATGAGAAATTATCCGAAGTTAAAATGATGATATTGTGCAATCCACACAATCCAGTCGGTAAAATATGGTCCTGTGATGACCTGGCAAAGATTGGTGATTTGTGCCAAAAACATGATGTCATTCTGATTTCTGATGAGATTCACTGTGACCTGACAGATCCTGGTGTTAAATACAATCCCTTTGAAACATCAAGCAGCTATGAAAAAGTAATAACTTGTCTATCTCCTTCAAAATCATTCAACATTGCCGGTTTTCAAAGTTCAATCGTTCACACCACAAATTCCGAGTTGTTGTTAAAAATCAAGACTCAGATGCATGTTGATAATTCCGATTCATGCAATGTTTTTGCCACAACTGCAGTAACTGCAGCATATGATGAGTCAGAAGAATGGTTGGAAGAACTAAGGGAAGTTCTATATGAAAACAAGCTGATTGTCAAGGATTATTTGGCCAATGAATTGCCGATTATAAAATTAATAGAATGCGATGCAACTTATCTCTTGTGGCTTGACTGCTCTGCTTTGAGTGTTCCTTCAAAGGTTCTTTCCGGATTTTTGCGTGAAAATCAAGGACTATTCTTGTCTGCCGGAATTGACTTTGGTAAAAGCGGTGACAATTTCTTGAGAATGAACATAGCATGCCCTCAAAAGCTATTGAAGGAAGGTTTGGGAAGGCTTAAGGCAGGAGTGACTGCATTAAGCATCATCAATGAATGACTGTATCAGCCAGTCGGATATGCTGATGTCTGAGTCATATCTTGTAATTTCATCCTTTTTAAACCATTTTGCATCTACTATCTCCTCACCATCCACTTTTATTTCACTGGAGTCATACTCTGCTGTAAATCCAAGCATCAGTGAATTAGGAAACGGCCAGGATTGGCTTTTTTGATATTTGAGGTTTTTAATTTTAATGCCTATTTCTTCAGCCACTTCTCTGTGGACGGTTTCTTCAATGCTTTCACCCATTTCAACAAAACCTGCAACAAGTGCATATCTGTCGGTATTGTGGTAGCTGTGTTTTGCCATGAGCAATTCATCACCTTTTCTAACTGCCACAATAATTGCAGGAGCGATACGAGGATAGTGCATTTGACCACATGAAGGGCATTTTAACATCATGTCCTTTTCATCTAACACGGTCTTGGTTGCACACCTGCCACAAAATTGGTTGGAGATATACCAGTCACGCACCAAAACTGCTCTTGTTGCCATTAAATAGATGTCCTTATCAATGCCATAAATTTCTTTTAAATCAAAAAATGAATTGTTGGTGTTGACATTAACGACAAAAGTGTCTTTACCTTTGTATTTTCCTATATATAATTTGAAATCAATATTACTCTTTATAACTTCTGTTGGTATTGTATTGTCCTTTGTCAGGTATAATTCTCTTTCATTGTTAAAAATTAAGTAATAAGCGTCATCACTTGTGTATGTGTCGCTGAAATCGATTTGGTAATCTTCGTAAATTGATTTTTCTATCATGGATAATAATTGGTTTTGAAATTTTATAAATTAATTGATTTTGAAAGAGGTGATGGCGTTGTATTATGTTGGGTTTTTTGGATTAGCTTGACTATGAAAAGTAATCTAAACACCATTCATTGAGTTTTCACCTCTTCTTTAAAAAATTATACAAAGTTCATCAAGACTCATTCCATTACTTTAGCCTAAGCCAAAGTAATTTTAAAAACCCAATAAATGTCTTAATAAAAAGACATAAAACCCATAATAGGTTCGCCATTGGCAACACCTCTTTTTTAATTACTTGTTGTTTAATTAACATATTTTCATCATAATGGTTATTAGGTTTTAAATCTCTTTTCAACAATATATGTTGTTTATTTTATTTATACATATTTATTAATGCTTTAAAATTAATTTTATTTGTTTATTACTATTTTATTGATGTAATATTGAAAAATTGTTTTCATATCATATTTTTGACTTAATTTCGTAGGATATTTTAAGTTTTAAATGATTTATGAATAGAATAGTTTAAATAATAGTTAGTTAAATATATTTAATCACACACCAAGTGTGTTTCTTGATTAATGAAAGTTTTTTAATTTTCATTTTTCATTGTATTGGTTAAATGAGATGGTTTTTTCCATCTCTTTATAATTAATTTTCTCTTTTTTTGCTTAAACTATATAAGAAATTATTTACATAGTTTATTATGGTGATATTTAATGGTATCTGAAAATATGGAAAAAGCTTTAAACGGTCAATTAAATGCTGAAGTCTACTCAGGATACTTGTACTTATCCATGGCAGCTTACTTTGAAGATGAAGACCTTGCAGGTTTTGCAAATTGGATGAGAGTACAAGCTGAAGAAGAATTAGAACACGGAATGAAATTCTATGACTACATCATAAGAAGAGGCGCTTCTGTAACTTTAACCGCTATTGAAGGTCCTCAAACCGAATGGGATTCTCCTGTAGCTGCATTCGAACATGTTCTTGAACATGAAAGAAAAGTTACCGGCCTTATCAACGATTTGGTCAACTTGGCTATTGAAGAAAAAGATCACGCAACCAACAACTTCTTGCAATGGTTTGTTGAAGAACAAGTTGAAGAAGAGGAAAACGCAATGGAATTGGTTGCTAAAATCAAACTCGCCGATGGCGACAACAGATTAATTTACGAATTGAACAAAGAATTGGGTGCACGTGCACCTTCCGCTGACTAGATTAAATTCTAGTCACATACTTATTTTTTTTGGTGTTTATATGAACTATCCAGATGAGCCTACAAGTCTTGCTCAGGTTGATTCAACTGATTTTGACTCTGAACTATTGGGTGAAAATGATTTGGGAAGTGTACATATTCACGGTCCTTTCGGAAATCTTGAGTCAAATGTTAAAATAGCCTATCTGATTGGTATGCATCCTCTTGAGAGCAAATCCCACAGGGCACTGTTCGACAAGCTGACTTCTAAAAAGGATTTGAAATACTGTTATTATGTCTATAACATCAATGTTTCAAATAAGACATCTCCCAGTGAGGGGCGTGATGAAGGCCAGCTATTGGCTCAGGAGTTTGTAGCACCGCACATTATTGATGAAAAATACGATTTGTTTTTGGATATCCACTCCAATAGGGGAGCTAATGGTCCGGGTGACTATAGGATAACCAACTTTGTCTTTGCACCGGGCTTTGATGACAGGTCAACTGAACTGATGAATGCTATTTTAGCAGATATTCCTGAAATCATGTATTATGCTCCGGAGTTTAGATCAAGTCCTCCATTCATTACCGAGCCGACATCTGCTGCAGGCATTCCGACAATCGTCTATGAATGCTATTCCTTTGAGCCGATTGATGTAAGTTATGATTTGGCTTTGAAACTGATTAATTCGGTTGATGGTCTTAGTTTTTAAAAAAAGGGAAAATGAGAACAGTGTTCTCAAAGGTTTTAGAATGCATAAATCAATGTAAATATCAATGGCAATATTAGTGTAAGGTATACTAGTGCTATTGTTACATCGATTTCATTCGATTTAGGAATATAAGTTTTGATATCCATAGTTATTATTATTGTAATATGATATATAAAATACTTTTTATTTTTTATAAAGTTTATTTGATTAAATATAATAACATTTATTATATATTGCAATCAAAAAATTAATTGTTTATTTAATTAAATGGAAGTGAAAAAATGATTATCAGAGCACCTGCAAGAATACATATGTCCCTCATTGATTTAAATGGGTCATATAGAAGAGTCGATGGTGGAATCGGTTTGGCACTAGCTGACCCACAGTTTGTACTTGAAATCGAGCAGACTGAAAGCGGCATCGTACTTGAATTTGCAGACACAGTAACAGATACAGAAGCTATAGCAGAATGTGAAGAAAAAATTCCTGATGCAGCTCAAAAGACAATTGAACATTTTAACATTGATTCTGGTTTTAAATTTACCGTACATCAAACATATCCTCCACATTCCGGATTTGGAAGTGGAACACAGATTGCAGTTTCAACAGCTCACTTGATAACAGAAACAATGGGAATCGAAGTTGAAAGTAAAGAATTAAGTACCATTGTAGGAAGGGGAGGAACCTCTGGAATTGGAACATACACCCACGATTTAGGCGGATTCATTGTAGATGGCGGTCACAGTAAAGAGGAAAAACCATTATTCTTACCTTCAGGTGCTTCAAAGGCAAAACCTGCAACACTGATTGCAAGATATGATTTTCCTGAAGAATGGAATATCCTAATTGCAATTCCTGAAATCGAAACCCACATGGAAGGAGACGACGAAGTTGATGTGTTCCAGACATATTGTCCTATTCCAAAAGAGGAAGTGGAACAGGTATCCCACTTGATTTTAATGAATCTCATTCCGTTCATGCTTGAAAAAGATATCAAAAACTTCGGATGGGCTGTAAGCAGACTTCAGGATGTTGGATTCAATAAACTTGAGCATTCACTTGACGCAACTTACTTGCCTACTATGAAAGCTATTGAAAAGGCTGGCGCATATGGTGTGGGTATCAGTTCATTCGGACCGGTATTGTACACAATATTTGATGAGTCAAATGCAGATATCGTAGAAAAAACCAAAGAAATCATTGGAGAAAAAGGTACTGTATTTGTAACAAAAGCACAAAACCATGGATACGTTATTGAAAAATAACCATCCACATTTTCTATTTTTTTAGGGATTATGAACAAGAAGATTAAAATTGCTATAATAATAGTCATTCTGCTTGTAGTTGGCTATGCAACATATTATTTCACTGATTATTATCATGCAGAGAGTACTGCAACTGATTATTTGAACGGAACTTCTAATGTTACTGTTTCAAAAATAGATAATGGATTGTTCTTGGACGGTCCTGGTTCTGATAATGCATTGATATTCTATCCTGGGGCAAAGGTTGAATATACATCATACCTGCCTATGTTTGTAGATCTTGCAAGTCAAGGTGTGGACTGCTATCTTGTGGAAATGCCATTCAATATTGCATTTTTCGGCCAGGACAGTGCAGATTCAATTATTGATTCATCCAATTACACACATTACTACCTTTCAGGCCATTCTCTTGGTGGTTTGGTTGCATCTTCATATGTGAACAGCACGGGTAATGGTGACGGATTAATCCTATTTGCTTCTTATCCAACAGATGAAATCAATAAACCTGTTCTCTCAATTTATGGAACTCAAGATAAAGTATTGAACGTAAATAAGTATGATGAGTCAAAATCCTTAATGGCTAATTTTACTGAAGTTGTAATAGAAGGGGCAAATCACGAGCAATTTGCTTATTATGGTACTCAAGAAGGGGATGGTGTAGCCAGCATTTCTCCTGAAAGTCAACAGAAACAGTGTGTTGATGCTATTTTAGAGTTTATAAATAAATTTTAATAAAAAAATAAGATTGAAGTTTACAAATTGTAAACTTCTTCAGCACTTACTATAACGATATCATTTTTCTTTAAGGCAGATATCAATCCATCAATGTCGTCTGCATGGAGCAGCAATATTGCCTTTCCGGCTTTTTCATGTGTAAATGCGTATAAATATTCCAAATCGATTTCGTTATCCTTAATGATTTTTAAAACGCTTGTAAGTCCGCCTGGTGCATCATTCATTTCAACACCAATGATTTCTGTAATCTTAACAAGGAAGTTGTTTTCTTCCAGGGCCTCTTTTCCCTTTTCGGGATTGTCTACAACGAGTCTTAAAATTCCGAATTCTGAAGTGTCTGCCATACACATTGCTCTTATATTAACATCGGCATCGGTAAGCACTTCCAGTGGTTTTGATAAGCTTCCCATTCTGTTTTGTAAAAATATTGATAATTGTTTGATTTTCATCCCTATCACCTAATGTAAGTTTCTCTTATCTATTACTCTTTTTGCCTTTCCTTCAAATCTTGGCAGAGTTTTCGGTTCAACAAGAGTTACTTTTACTCTGATTCCAGTTTCATTTTCTATGTATTTGCCGATTTTATCTTGGATTGCCATCATTTCTTTCACGCCATCAAAGAAGATGTCCTGTGACGCTTCCACTTTGACTTCGATTTCATCTAAAGTTCCAGGTCTTGTAACTATTATCATATAATGAGGCTCTACATCACCTGCCTTAAGCAGTGCTTTTTCGATTTGTGATGGGAAAACAGCTACTCCTTTAACTTTAATCATGTCGTCAGATCTGCCTGTGATTCTACTCATTCTTGCATGGGTTCTTCCGCATTCACATTTTTCATAGGTGAGTTTGGTTAAATCCTTTGTCCTGAATCTTATTACTGGCATTCCTTCACGCTGTAGGTTGGTTAGGACAAGTTCTCCTGGTTTTTCTGCTCCGATTACTTTGCCTGTGTTAGGGTCAATGATTTCCGGATAGTAGATGTCTTCTGCAATGTGGAGGCCTTTTTGGGCGCAGCATTCCACTCCGACACCAGGTCCCATGAGTTCTGTTAGTCCATAAATGTTGTATGCTTTGGCACCGAAGATTTGTTCGATTCTATCCCTCATCTCTTCAGTCCATCCTTCAGCTCCAAATCCAATTGCTTTAAGGCCTAACTCTTTTGGGTCGATTCCATCTTCAAGAGCTATTTCACCAAGGTGGATTCCGTATGAAGGGGTGAATATTAAACAGGTACTTCCAAAATCGCTCATGATTTCGACTTGTCTTCTGGTTTGTCCTGTTGAAATCGGTATGATTGCAGCTCCGATTTTATGTGATCCGTAGTGGACACCAAATCCTCCGGTAAACAGTCCGTATCCATGTGTGTTTTGGATGATATCGTTTTCACCAATTCCCATCATGGTGAGTCCACGTGCTATTGTTTCAGCCCATGTATCAAGGTCTTTTTTGGTATAGCCTGATACTACTGGTTTTCCGGTGGTTCCTGATGATGAGTGTAGTTCTTTGATTTCGGATATGTCAACTGCAAAAAGTCCGAACGGATAGCTTTCCCTTAGGTCATCTTTTGTTATGAATGGAAGTTTTTCGATGTCTTTTAGAGTTTCTATATCTTCAGGATAGACTTCTGCTTCACTGTATTTCTTATTATAATAAGGAATTTCATTAAATGCTCTTTTGACAGTACTTTGAAGCTTTTTTAACTGCAATTCTTCAAGGTCCTGCCTTGGCATTGTTTCTATTTCTTCGTTCCAATACATGTTTTGCCTCATTAATTTTTCAATATTAAATATATTTAGAATATTATGATTTATAATTTTTTCATCTCAATTTTTCCATTAACAGTAAATTTTTTTAATTACTAACTTCAATAAATTAAAGTGGTAATGCTGTTTGATATTTTCTTTTGTTCATGGGGAAGATATTGCATAAATGGGGTTACTGTAAATCTTTAGTGGGTATAATTGAGCATTTATTATATATCAAATTATTAGGGGAATTCATGAAAAGACATAGCTTAGCTATGGTTTTTTTATTGATTACAATACTAAGTTTGATTGGAGCTGTCTCAGCAAGTGAGAATCTCGCTGCCGTGGATGTTGACAGTTCTATATATAACGTTCAAGATTATGCTCAAATTGAAATATCTGACGAATACGTATCCGAAAGTGTCGGTGAGACTGTTTCGATTTCACATTGTGATGTAGAAAAGCTGGATGAGGCCTGTCAAAGGTCAGTGTCTTATAATAGCTATTCGCCACAATATCTTTCTTCAAGCGGTCAGGGACAATATTCGGATGAAGGCATTGATGACAATGTCGGTGAGTTTATTTCAATTTCAGGAGAAACGCTATCCTTTAGTGATAATGAAAATGACCTTTTAGTGTCATCTTACAATGATTTAGAAGGTATAAATCTTGATGATTCTATCTCGCACTTTCAAACGATAGGCCCTGATTCGACGGGTTTGGTCGGTGAATGTGAGTTTGGATATGGTATATCAAATATCTTAGGTAGCTTATTAGATTTAAACACTGCTAATGAAGTTTTAGATGTCACAATCGACTTGACTAAAATTGATAAATTGGCCATAGAAAATGTTTTAAATGAAATAATAAGTTCTTCTAATGGATATGTAAAAAATGGTTACGATAATCTTTTAGAATTATCCTCAATTAAAACGGGTTTAATAAATGTTAAATTTATTAAAGATGCTGGTCTTCTCACTATTTCATTATGCGATAAGAATGAAACAATTCTGTATAATGCTGGTCAGGAAATATCCGCTGGTCTTTGGGATATGATTATAGGTTCCTGGGCCAATGGAATTATAAAACCAAGTGATGTGCTTGGAAGTGATTCTGGACAAAGTGGTGATGAATCAAGCAGATTAACACGACATCCTACTGAATTTGATTTACCTCTTGAAGATACCTCCGATTATGTATTAGGTGTTCCAAGAGACTCTGATGCTGATGCCTTTATTTGGTCTGTAGATAATACATCAGGTAAAAGAGCGTGCATAGGTGTTGCTTTGGTAAATGAATCCACAAATGGATTGCTTAAATCAAGCCTTAGTGATACTGCTTTAGAATCGCAAAATAAAATTGATTTAAAACAGATTGGTGTTGATGCTACTAATAAAGCGTTAGCCTACTTTAAATCAATAGGCATTGATATTAAGAAGGGTTATCCGAAATTTTATGTTTTAACCTCTGCAAGTTACGTTAAAATTAAGGGAACAAGCACCGAAAGTGTTCTTAATGGAATTTCAGAAGTACTTGGATCTAAAAAGAATATTTATCCTATACATACTCCATTATGGAAGGATTTAGTATTTTATTACATATGGGTAAACAACGCTAATAATAGGGATATGTCATCCTATGCATTGGTATATGATGAATCCACTGGCAAATTCATTGTTTCAAGTGAGGCAAGAAAACAAGGAGATGACATGGCTTATAAGATGGGTTTATATGAGAAATCTCAGCCATATCACGGACATGGCCACAAAAGTATAATTAATCCATTCGTTGGAGATATCTCTTCAGCTGGTGTGGTTAATGATACAAATATCACAGGTAATTTGAAGGACAATGAGACTGTTAATGACACTGTTCTTGTTGAGATTTCCAAAAAAATTATCGATGATATGCCAAAGGCCGATTCAAATCCTTTAAGTATAGTGGTGGTTATATTATCGATTGTAGCGGTATACATATTCTTTAGGCTTAGTTATACTAGAAAAGATTAGTTTAAATATTTCACATTTGTGAAATATTTTTTTTATTTTTTTTTTTAAAGTTCTTGTTTTTGCAAAATATTTAAATTGATTGGATGTAATATATTATTGATGGTTGTTTTATTACACATCGCTTTTTAAAAGATTTATATATTTTATCAAACTAATAATAATTTGTAAATTATTAAAATTTATTTGAGTTACATGGAGAATTTAATATGGATATGATGAGTGTTTTATGGCAAGTGGGTATTTTTGCTTCAGTTCTTGTATTCGGTATAAAAGTGGGACTTGCTTCAGGATTAGCCAATTTGCCTAAAAAGTTGTTTGCAGTAATCTGTATTTCTTATGGTGGAGGAGTATTGATAATTTCATATATTGCTTCATTTTTCGCAGATCAACTGGTTCAGGCGATATACAGTTATAATACAATCTTTTATATTATAATGGCTTCAATCATGATTATTGCTGGTTTAGTTACAATAAGAGAATGGAAAATACATGATAAGAATACCTCTACAGCAACTTCTCTAGCTATTATTGCTCCTTGTCCATGCTGTTTTGGTTCTATAATCGCAAGCGTATTAATCGTTGCTCCAACAATCGGTGTCAGTTCACTTAATCTTAGTGGATATGCGGCAGCAGCCCTTGTTTTGGTCATGATTATAACTTATTTTGCATCCAATACCATTGTAAGGTTTATCAAACGTCCATATCCTGTTGTTTTGGGTAACTTCATGCTGCTTTTAGGTGCATATTTCCTGCTTTCAGCCATTGTAATTCCAAACATCGCAGGAGTAATGACAAAAACTTTAACTCCTGTTTCCATTAGTTCTCCTCAAGACATACTAATGATAGTTCTCGCATTTGCTATTTTGATAGTTGGGGGCGTAGTATTAACTAAAAGAGGTAGAAACTTCTTAGAATAAAAATTTTTGGTGAAAAGATTATGGTTTTAAATATTCCAGGCGGAGAATTTCTAACAGGATCTCTTGATGTTATCTCACAAAGCTTAACCATTCCAGTACTTGTTATTTTGCTTATTATTGTCATTATAAGTATTGTCACATTAGGGGGGGCCATTGCCGAGTATACCTCAAGAAAAAAGGTTCCAGTTGGAACAATCAGAGACTTGATTTATGACATTAACGCTGCAGAATCTGTAGATGCATTGCAGAATGTGATTTCTAAAGCTAAAATCCCAAAATCTCAAAAGAAGGTTTTAACAGAAATTGCATCTTCCCAAAAGTTGGGTTCCACTTCCAGGGAAGCTCTTGCTCGTAAGCTATTTGAATTTGAAGAAGAAAAAACTATGGAGTCATTAAAGAAAACAGACATCATTACCCGTATCGGACCGACTTTGGGTTTGATGGGTACATTGATTCCAATGGGTCCGGGACTTGCCGCATTGGGAGCGGGAGACATTAACACTCTTGCAAGTTCACTTACCGTTGCATTCAACACAACAATCGTAGGTATCGGGTCCGGTGCACTCTGTTATGTAATCGGTAAAATCAGATCAGGATGGTATGACAGATATCTGTCTGATTTGGATGCTTTAATCGATGCCGTTTTAGATAAAATGAATTAGACAGTGGTTTTATGGTTAGGAAAAATGGTAGGCGCAGGTCCAAAAGGGTAGAGGAAGACCCGATGGCAGGTACAGCAAACCTTGTTGATGCAATGCTTGTAATTGCAGTGGGCTTTTTGGTTTTTGTAATCATAAGCTGGAACATGCAGGCCATGATTGACCCTGATAACAGTATTCAGGAGCAAATGCAACAGCAGCAAGTCACAGAAGTGGACCAGGGCCAGCAACTGAACGAAACACCTGACACTTCAAACAGTTCAGGTCAAGGTTACACCGAAATGGGCAAGGTGTATAAAGACCCCGCAACGGGAAAGCTGATAATGGTGGAAGGTTAATCCTTTCACATTTAAACTTTTTTTTTAATTTTTACTAATTTTTAAATAGTATTATCAATATAGTAATACTATAGAACTTTATGATTTTTTTCCACATGTCGGTGATTTCTAATGAACAATAGTGAGTTTTCAAGGGTTATAATTATCAATTTCATTTCAGCACTAATTGTAACATTGGTAGCTTGCCTTTTTTTAGACTCATTTGATTTAATGGACATGATGTATGTTGCAAACATATTCGGTATTTACTTTTTGGTTGTTTACGGAATAGAGATGCTGGTCCAGTCAGGTCAAATACCAAACGATTACAGAAGGTTTATCATTGCCTTAATCTTTATAGTTATCTTTGATTTGATATTTCTATATCTGATTCCACTTCTCTTTGGAGCAGACGTGTTTTCCGCAGTAAACTATTTTTCAATGGATTTGGATGGATTTAAAATGAACTTCATTTTCAATGCAAAATTCTATCTAGCGGTATTTGCAATAATAATGCTGTACTTCAACTATAAGTTATTCAAAATCCACGAATGATTAGATAATTCTTTTTTTGGTGATTTTTTATGGACTACTATGGGTTTTCAAGGTTTATGTTAATTAATTTCATATCATCTATTCTAATAACAATTATAGTTTGGTTTTGTCTGTATACCATTCAACTTCCTGATGTAATGTATCTTGGAGCATTCTTTGGAATGTATGTGTTTGCATATTTCGGCGTAAATCTCATTGTGGATGATGAAATAATCCCGAATAATTATTATAGAGTGTTATTGGCGGCAATATGTTTGTTGATATATCTAATTGTATTCATGTATATGATGCCTTTAATCTTCGGTCCAGGTGTCTTTCCAGCAGACCATACAATATCAAGCATCATTCCTTATGGTGGTTTTGGAAGTGATTTCGTATTGAATACAAATCTTTATCTAGCAATATTCACAATAATAATATTGGCCCTGAATGTCTATCATATGGATTTTTAATTAATTTAATAATAAAAGGTGTTTATTTAAATGGAATTCTGTCCTGATTGCGGTGCGATGCTGATGCCTAAAAAAGGCAAAATCAAATGCAGATGCGGATTTGAAAAGTCCCTGACAAGCGAGGATATTGAAGAGCAATATCACATGGAAGGCGAAACCAATCCACAAGCAAAAGTTATTGTAACCGACAGAAATAACGTCGCACTTCCCACAACAACAATAACCTGCTATAAATGTGGAGGAACAAAAGGCTACTGGTGGACAGTGCAAACCAGATCAGCCGATGAAGCACCAACTAATTTTATACGCTGCGCAAATTGCGGAAACACATGGAGAAGTTCAAACTAGAACAATGTTATGAAAAACACAAAAGTTACTTTAACAGTTAATGGTAAGATATACTCTGCTAAAACCAACAGCAAAGGTGTAGCAACTTTCAAACTTACTAACTTGACTAAGAAAGGTAAATTTACAGCTGTTGTTAAGTATGTGGGTAATAGTTACTACAATGCTAAGACAGTTAAACCAAAAATAACAGTCAGGTAGGTACAACTTTACCTACAACTTTTTTTTATTTTAATTCTGGCCTAGACCATACCATCACTTCCCGTATTCCTGCTTAGAAGTTCTAAGAACATACTTTGGGTATAAATTAGTTTTCATAATAACTCCTGATGCTAATGAAACTGCAAAAATCGCATCAACTTTAAAATTCAATTAAAAATAAATTTGGAGATGAACCCTCCCTCTTTACTGATTTTTTTTTAAGATTATTGTGTTGTAAAAATGTTCATGGAGAGGTTCCAATTAGCTATTTTTTCAAATCTTCGATTTTACTTTCCAGCTTTTCAACTTTTTCATTGGTTTTTGCCAATTTATTTTCCAGTTTAAGGATTTTCTTTTCTTCAGGACTGAGTGATGGATTTGATTTTTGTCTTTCTTCCTTGATGACAATTGAAACCAGTATTATTCCTATAACGGATGCAAATAGCATTATTGGATAGACAGTATGAATAAAAGGGAATGAAATGTCTGGAGGACTCATTATAACAATCATCAGCATTTCAAAACCTGTAAAGAGAAACATCAAAAGGATTGCTGATAGGGTTTTAGGGAATTTTTTGTCATTCCACATGAAAATCAGACTTCCGATGATACCGCTTATAACTGTTGAAATGGCACAGGGCACGGCAGTGACTCCTCCCAGGGTGAATCTGTATGCTCCGGATATTAGCCCTACAGGTATTCCGATAAATGGACCTCCAAAAAGACCGCTGATCATGACTACCATGCATCTGACGTTTGCCGGAGTGTCACCGATATATGTGTGGTAATTTGAAGCGAAAAGCCCTAAGGCAGTAAATACTATTAAACATATAATCTGGTTTTTCTTAGTGAATTTTCCATGCAACATCTCTTTGAACGGTCTAAGTTTTGTTGCAAGAAGAATAAAGAGTATTATTACTGATAAGACTTTAAACATTTCCAAGAATGGTCCGAAAATCATTGTCTCATCAACATTGCTGTTAAAATAGGAAGTCATAAGGCCCACAACGGTAATTATGACCAGATAGCCTATGTCATATAAAGAACTGCCCCTTTCCCTTAATCTTGGAAGCCTTGATGAGATGAACGCTAAAATCAAGATTGTGGCAAGAATAGTGAAAAGATTGTCAATGGTTTCTATTTCAATTTTGATATTTACTTTTGAATAGTAATAGATTAATCCTATGACAAGCACAATATTAGAAATCAGCAATAGAAGATATATTAGAGTTATCTTTTGGAAATTCCTGTTGTTTTTCAGTTTCTCTTTTAGCATTTGAATCGTATTTGGAAATTTAGTTTTAAAAAATTGTATTCGTTCTTATTATATTGATGATAATATTAATACTTTTTTTTAATAAACTGTTTTTTATGCAGATTTTTATCTAATTTTCACGAAAATCATTAATATCAATACCCATATAGATTTCAACATGTTAGAACTTAATGAAATTCTCGATATTTTCAATTCAGGCAAAACCTTGCATATGGATGAGGAGGCTACTTTAACCTGCAATCATTATGCTGTGGAAGCTCAAAAGATAACATGTGAGTTAAACTATAAATATCATGATCTGGAAGAGATTCGCCAAATATTTTCTAAACTGATAGGAAAGAAAGTCAGTGATGACTTTAGAGTTTTTCCGCCATTTACAACTGATTTTGGAAAGAACATTCATTTGGGAAAGAACGTTTTCATCAATTCGGGCTGCAGATTCCAAGATCAGGGCGGAATATACATCGGCGACAACGTATTGATTGGCCATAATGTAGTCATGGCAACTCTAAACCATGAGGAAGATCCCAAAAAAAGAGGAAATCTTGTGCCTGCTCCAATTAGGATTGGAAATGATGTGTGGATAGGATCCAATGCCACCATACTTCCTGGCGTTACTATTGGGGATGGCGCCATTGTTGCAGCCGGTGCGGTCGTTACAAAGGATGTTGCTGAAAATTCTGTTGTTGCAGGAGTTCCTGCCCGTTATCTTCGTGATGTTAAATCAGATTAACCAATACTTTCTTTTTTTAACTGATGCCATTGCAAAAATGCACTAACAAAAGTTAAAGGATTCAAAAGATAAGCCAAAGATAATAGAATTGATGATGAAAAAATCAATTAAACAATAGCTGGAAGTCAAATTTTAATAGCACAACTCATCCAGTACAATAATATGATGGTACATATAATACTTCAAGTAATGAAAATTTATTATATGATTTGAAATAAATTATTATATGATGAAATCGGTTGAAAAAACATTGAAGTCCGTTGCTGAAAATCCGAGATATATCTTTAAACTGACCGTTCAGGGAGTGATGGTAGGTATATTTGCAGGATTGATGGTATGTTTATACAGATTTTTGCTTTACGGCTCTGAAAGTGTTTTGAGAAACTATTTGAAAATAATTCATGGAAACGTTTTTTATATTATATTATTTTTTATAGCCCTTGCCGTCATGGGTCTTTTGATTGACTGTCTGATTAAATGGGAAAGGGATTCTGCTGGAAGCGGCATACCTCAGGTATATGCCGAGGTAAAGGGTCATATGGAGGCTAATTGGGCGAAGGTATTGGTTTCAAAGGTTGTTTCTGGTGTCCTGACAGCTTTGGGCGGTCTTTCACTTGGTCCTGAAGGCCCTTCAGTTCAGATTGGTGGTATGGCCGGAAAGGGTGTTGCAAGATTATTCAAAGGGTCAAAGACAGACGAGCTGAGGCTGATTCTTGTAGGTTCGGCTGTGGGTATTACTGCAGCATTCAATGCACCTCTTGCAGGAGTAATCTTTGTTCTTGAAGAAATCAACCATGGATTCGACAAGACATTGGTCTTCATTGCTTTGGTATCGGCCATCGTATCTGATTTTATATCAAAGGCCATCTTTGGCCAGCAGACCGCATTGGCATTTCCAGTTGTCAACATCCCTCTTGAATCATACTGGATTCTGGTGGTTCTGGGCATTCTGATAGGCCTTTTGGGATACGTCTATAATGCAGGCATGATTAAATCATCAGACATTATGGACAATCTCAGGATTCCATCATGGCTCAAGTTCGTATTGGTGTTCATGATATCGGGTGTTGTGGCCCTTACAATACCTGAGATAAGTGACGGTGGACACTTCATGATGGATATGCTGGGCTTGGCCGTCCCGTCTTTGGGAGTTTTGCTTTTGCTGCTTGTATTAAAATACCTGTTTTCAATGTTTTCATTTTCATCCGGAGCTCCTGGAGGAATTTTTTTGCCGATTCTTGTATTGGGAGCATATATCGGGGCCATATTTGGGTCTGTTGCATGCCCTGCCCTGGGCCTTCATCAGGATTTGGTCTATAAGTTCATAATCATTTCGATGGCGGGATTTTTTGCAGCAACCGTAAGGTCACCTATTACAGGAATAGTTCTTCTTGCGGAGATGTCAGGCTCAACCGAATCCCTTGTTGCGATGGTAATAGTGTCATTAATAGCTTATGCGGTTCCGACACTTATGGGAAGCGAGCCTATTTATGAATCATTATACGACAGACTGCTTTTAAAGAAAAACAGGGAATATGTAAAGAAGCCTTCAGAGCATGTTTTAAGCGAATATATTGTTCCTTTGGATTGCGATTACATCAATTTCAAGATTAAGGACATTCCATTTCCGAAAAATGCAATAGTCGTATCTGTCATTAGGAACGGAAAGTATATTATTCCGAGCGAGGATTTCAACATCCAATATTCAGACCAGATTCACATCTTGAGTGATGTAAATGATTATCCTTTTGTTCGAGAAGAGATTGAGGAGTTGTTTGGTGGTTAGATGAGTTTGATATTCAAAAGACGCAGCGTTAGAAAGTTTACAGACGAAGAGGTAAGTGACGATTTGATTGAAAGCCTTCTTAAGGCAGGCATGCAGGCACCGTCCTCCTGCAATTCACAGCCATGGGAGTTTGTTGTCGTTTCAAAATCAGAAGACAAGCAGGCAATCTCTGAGATGCATCGCTTTGCAAAGCCAGCAGCCGAAGCGTCAAAGTTGATTGTTACTTTGGGAAACCTCAATGAAGCAAAGGTTATTGGCATGATTGAACAGGACTTGGGGGCCTGCAATGAAAACATTCTGCTTCAGGCAACTCATGAAGGCCTTGGATCCGTTTGGCTAGGGTTTCATCCTATTGAAGACAGGACATTAAGGTTGAAGGAATATTTGGATATTCCTGATTACTGCATTCCATTTTCCGTAATATGTGTTGGCTATCCTGCTCATGATGGTGAAGTGAAACTTAGATATGATGAGTCAAAGGTTCATTTCGATAAATATTAATTTTTTTTATTATTTTTATCTTATTTTTTCCTTATTCTATCTACAATTAAATCAAATATATTTTTTATTCATTTAAAGAAAATGTTGTCTGATTTTGTAAAATTGAAGTTATAAATAACTTGTTAATTTATTAATGGCAGATTATATAATATATTTTGGTGAAAAAATGAATTTTGATTATCTGTTAAATATTACAATTTTAATTAATTTAATTAAAAAGTTTCTAAGAAGTTTTGCAGAATGTTGGAATGATAATTCGGGGTCATTATTCCCAAAATCAGAGCCAGATTATGTTAAATATATGAATTTAAAAATTAACAACACAGTTAAATCAATTTCACGAAATGATTTGCCTTCGGATTTTTGTAAAAAAGCATGTCGAGAAATTGATATTTTTAGACGCAAAACTGCTGATGAACATGATGAATGGATGGTGTATATTGATATTGAAACAGGTGAAGTGTTGGATTATTTTAAAGGAATGGGTGGTGAGCTTATTGGTCAAATTATTGAATCTAGATATAACGACCGAAAAATTGTTGCTATTCATAATCATCCTAAAGGTTATCTCTCTCCTCCATCCTATGATAATTTTGGAATATTAAAATTCGCATTTCAGGATTATGAAATCATTTGTTCAGAAGATGTATTCTGGGTTTTAGAAGCAAAAGGTATTGCAAGTGAAAAACAGATTAATATGGTTAAAAAGAATGTAAAATTATTATATGATATATCAATAGATTATTCTAGTGATGATTCTTCTTTAAATAGGATGTATGGGGATAATTTATTGAAATATTTAAATAATAATAATGATATTAATTTAATTAAAAAGGAGTATAAGTAATGTCTTCTCGTAAATGTGGAATTAAAATTATTCGGGAAAATAAACCGCCGTTGTATGATACGACTTTGTGTGAAAAACCCATATCTTATCATAGACATCAATCTAAAATCAGAACAAAAGGCAAATCTAAAGATGAAATTAGGGATGACTTCATTAAAGTTTGCAGGCAGTTGGGATTTGAACCATCATTATAACTGGATACTTTTTCTTTCATTCAAATAGATTCCAATTCATTTAGTCAAGTTTAAATAATAATAAAAATAAAATTTTAATCAGTAACTTAAAAGTTATAAGTTAGAATTATTAGAGGTTAGACTATGGTAAGTGTAAACTTAGAAGCTAAAAAAACCGTAGATGTAATGATTGAAAAGGCTGATGAATTAAACATCGCTGTATCAACTTTAGAAAATGGCGCTACTGTTTTAGACTGTGGTGTAAATGTTGACGGAAGTTTTAAAGCAGGAGAACTTTATACTAAAGTTTGTCTTGGTGGACTTGCAGATGTGGGAATTTCAATTCCTGGAGACTTATCTGAAAAATTCGCACTTCCTTCAGTTAAGATTAAAACAGACTCACCTTCCATTTCAACATTAGGTTCCCAAAAGGCAGGTTGGTCCGTTTCTGTAGGAGATTTCTTTGCATTAGGTTCTGGTCCTGCAAGAGCAATTTCATTAAAACCAGCTGAAACCTATGAAGAAATTGGTTATGAAGATAAAGAAGCTGATTTAGCTATTTTAACATTGGAAGCTGATGTATTGCCTGGTGAAGATGTCGCTCAATACATTGCTGATGAATGTAATGTTGATGTTAAAAATGTATACTTACTTGTAGCTCCTACTTCATCTCTCGTTGGATCTATTCAAATCGCAGGTAGAGTAGTTGAAAACGGAACTTATAAAATGTTGGAATTCATCAAATTCGACGTAACCAAAGTAAAACACGCTGCAGGTATCGCACCTATTGCACCTGTTGATCCTGACGGACTCAAGGCAATGGGTAAAACCAACGATGCAGTGCTCTTCGGTGGAAGAACCTATTACTATGTAGAATCCGAAGAAGGCGACGACATTGCAGCTGTTGCAGCTCAATTACCATCTTCCGCTGCTGACGGATATGGTAAACCGTTCTTTGATGTATTCAAAGATGCAGGATTTGACTTCTACCAAATTGATAAGGGAATGTTCGCTCCTGCTGAAGTAGTCATCAACGATTTGACTACTGGTAAGATGTATAAGGAAGGATTTGTCAACGCTGAGTTGCTCAAAAAATCCTTCGGTGTAGACGAATAGATTTTCGTCTATTTTTCTTTTTCTTTTTTTCTTAAATTAGCTCTTTTTTCAATTAATTTTAAATACTTTAATTTTTAAATTAATAATTGTCTTAAAATGACAAACAAATTTTTTTAAAGGTGTATAATAATGGAAATTATGGATATAATTAAAGAGGCATTTGTTTTCCCTTCAGAAGATATCGGAAAACTTGCAATATATATTGTCCTAACAATAGTCGTAGGAGGCCTTGCTGTTGGAGGTGCAATCTCAACAATATTCAGTTTTATTGATTCCGGCGCATACGCTATTGTTGGAGTGATTTTATTTATCTTAGCTTTAATCTTAGGTTTCATCATCTCAGGTTATCAGATAGCTATTATCAAGTCAGGTATAGACAAGTCAGAAGCTCCTGAATATGAATGGAAGAAAAACTTGATTGATGGGGTTTACTGCTTGATTATAAGTATTGTCTACTTCATCATTCCTGCAATCATTGTTTTGATTGTCGGATTCATCACCAATGTACCGGGTAACTTACAAGCGGTCCTTCAGGAAGCAGTTGTCAATTCCGTTAATGCAACTGCAACTGCAAACACCACACTTCCTGCTGTTTCAACAGTTTCAGATGCTTTAATAGGTAACTTGGCTGTATCTATTGCAATCACTGCTTTAGTTGCTTTAATCCTATTCATTATCTTTGCATTTATTCAGACAATGGCTCAATCAAGATTGGCCAATACTGGCAGTTTAGGTGATGCATTGAACATTCCTGAAGCATTCAAGGACATAGGAAGAATCGGATGGGGAAAAGTAATAGCTGTTATTCTTTTGGTTATCATTATAACCGTTGTAATCAATGGTATTATCGGATTTATTACCAACTACATTTCAGCTATTGGTATAGTTTCAATTATTGTGACTCCATACCTCATATTCTTCGCATACAGAGCAGTCGGATTGTTATACTCTGATATTGCATAAGGAAATTAATCATTTCCTTACTTTTTTTTCTTTTTTTTTTCGAGAATCATTTAACAAAGTTTTTAACCAATGATATTAATATTAAATATTATTGGAGATGTTTATTTATGACTGATTTAAAAGGTACAAAAACCGAAGCAAACTTACAAGCAGCTTTTGCTGGTGAGTCCCAAGCACATACAAAATATCAATACTTTGCTGCAAAAGCAAAAGAAGAAGGATACGTTCAAATCCATGACATTTTCATGGAAACTTCCAAAAACGAAAGGGAACACGCTAAAATCTGGTTCAAACTTTTACACGATGAAGAAATTCCAGACACAGTAGCAAACCTCAATGCTGCAGCAGACGGTGAAAACGAAGAATGGACTTCAATGTACAAAGAATTCGCTGAAACCGCTAAAGAAGAAGGCTTCCCAATGATTGCATTTTTATTTGAAAAAGTAGGTGCAATCGAAAAAGAACACGAAGAAAGATACAGAACATTACTTGCAAACGTTGAAAACGATGCAGTATTCAACAAAGAAGCAGACATTGAATGGAAATGTGAAAACTGTGGATTTGTTTTCTCAGGACCAAACGCTCCTGAAAAATGTCCTGTATGCGGACTTCCAAAAGCACACTTCGAAGAAAGAGCTACTAACTTTAAATAAGCTCTTTAACTTTTTTTTATTTTTTTTAGTTACCTAATTCTCACCAAATATTTAAATACTTAATTTGGATATTGTTTAATTGGAGATGATAAAAATGGCTAATTTAGAAGGCTCAAAAACCCAAGATAATTTAATGGCTGCACTTGCAGGCGAATCTCAGGCACGTGTAAAATATGAATTTTATGCTTCTCAAGCTAAAAAGGACGGTTACGTGGAAATCAAGGACATCTTCCAGGAATCATCCGACAACGAAAAGGAACATGCAAAAATCTGGTTCAAACTGTTACATGGCGGTAAAGTACCTGACACTGAAACCAACCTTGCAGATGCTGCAGCAGGTGAACACCATGAATGGACTTCCATGTATAAGGAATTCGCTGAAACCGCTCGTGAAGAAGGATTTGATGACATTGCAGACTTGTTCGATTATGCGGCCGCAACCGAAAAGGCACATGAAGACAGATATAATGCATTGTCTGATAAGATAAAAGCAGGTAAAGTCTTTAAAAAAGACGAAGAAATCGCTTGGAAATGTAACAACTGTGGATACATCCATTATGGAAAAGACGCTCCTGAAGTATGTCCATTATGTGATCACCCACAAGCACACTTCCGTAAGAAAGATGAAAGTTATATCTAAAACTCTTTTTTCTTTTTCTTTTTTTTTATTTAAATTTAATATTTTCATGCTTTCTTATTTTACTTTTTTTAGGATAATTTTTATTACACATTAATTACTGAATATTATTTAAAGAATATTCTTTTGTGGTGATTAAATATGTGTACTGCAAGTAATTATATAACAGATTGCCATTATTTCGGTCGTAACTTTGACTATGAAATATCATACAATGAGAGAGTTACTGTTACACCAAGAAACTATGAATTCAAGTTCAGAAAAATAGATGATATCAAAACACACTATGCAATCATTGGAATTGCAGCAGGTATTGATGGATATCCTCTATATTATGATGCATGTAATGAAAGGGGATTGGCCATTGCCGGTTTGAACTTTGCAGGAAATGCGGTTTATCAGGAGGTCAGGGACGATATGGTTAACATAACTCCTTTTGAGTTGATTCCATACCTTCTAGGCAAGGCCTCAACTGTGGCCGAGGCACGTGAGCTCTTGGCAGAAATCAATCTGGTCAACATCAACTTTGCAGATGAGCTTCCATTATCTCCTCTTCACTGGATGATGTCTGACGGCAAGGATGCAATCGTCATAGAACCTATGGCCGACGGCCTTAAAATCTATGACAACCCTGTAGGGGTCATGACAAACAATCCTCCGTTTGACAAGCAATTGTTTTATTTGAACAATTATCGAAACTTGTCTAACAAAAATCCCGAAAACACTTTTGGAGGAGACATCGATTTGGATGAATATTCTAGGGGAATGGGTGGTATAGGCCTTCCTGGTGATTTGTCATCCGCTTCAAGATTTGCAAAGGTAGCATTCACCCGTGCTAATTCATATTCATCATCAGATGAGGCATCAAGCGTCAGCCAGTTCTTCCATATTTTGGGTTCTGTTGAACAGCAGAACGGCTGTACATTCATCTCAGATCCTAATTTATATGAATATACTATCTATTCTTCCTGCTATAACACAAATAAGGGATTGTTGTATTATAGAACATATAATAACTCACAGATTTGCTGTGTTGATTTGAACAATGAAGATTTGGATTCAACAGATTTGATAAATTATCTTTTGATTAATGAGGAACAATTTAACTTCATTAATTAAATTTTTCTCTTTTTTTAATAATAACTAATTATTTATATTATTAATCTCAAAAATATATTCACTTTATCATTTTAGTTTGTATTATGGCTAATTTGTTTGAATGGAGGTTAAATATTGAAAAAAATAAGATTCATGGCATTATTGTTAGTAATGTTATCCTTATTAATAGCAGTTCCAACAGCATTTGCTTTTGATAATGATACTGTTGTTTCCAGTGATGCTGGTTCTGTTGTTTTAGCAGATGATTATTATTTTGATGCTGATTTACCAAATGATGATGGAAACGGCTCAATTGATAATCCGTATAAGGATTTGACCTCCAATAGAATACTTGATAATTCAATCATTCACCTTAATGACGGTGAATACAATCTTGATTATTCAAAAACTGTTAGAAATGTTACTTTTATAGGTCAAAATACTGAGAATACGATTATTAACGGAAATGGGCGTATTTTTACAGTTTCAACATCATTTACACTTTGCAATGTGACCCTGATGAATTTGAAAATCAAAAATAACGGTGATTTGACAGCCACAGGTACAATATTTAGAGATTCAACTTCCTCAAATGGTGGTGCCATTGAATCTGCAGGAAATTCAAAAGTTTATTTGGACAATTGTACATTCCTGAATAACACAGCAACAAATGGTGGGGCAATATACAAGAAAGGTGGAAATTTATCAATTCAAGACTCCACATTCATCCTGAACAGTGCAGCTAACTATGGTGGAGCCATATACTGTGAGGAGCTTTATGATTTTTGTGTAAATGACACTTCATTTTCAGATAATCGTGCAATCAACTACTTTGGAGGAGCCATTTATTTATATGAATCTGATTTTAATGCTTTAAACATGATAATCACCAATTCTTCCGCCAACTTTGGAGGAGGAATAATGGCCCGTGATTCCTATTTGGATTTGACCAATTTGACTGCAACCGAAAACCGTGCTGAATACAATGGTGGAGCCATTTATACAATATATGGCGGACTATACATTTATGAATCTCTTTTACAGTCCAATCAGGCATTGAATGGTGGTGCCATATTCACAAACATGCTCAATGAATTTGAATGTCTTAACAATAACTTCACCTGTAATTTCGCCAATTACACTGGTGGTGCGGTTTATGATGTGTGTTCTGACATATTCATTGAAAACAATACATGCCTTGACAATCATGCGGGCGTTGATGATGACTTTTGCCTTCTTGATGTTCCTAACATGGTTATTGGAGATGCAAACTATACATTATTGAAAATCAACTCCACTTATGATGGGGATTTGCCAAGCCGTTATGATTTAAGGGAGTTGGGTCAGGTAACACCGGTTAAAAATCAGGGAAGCGGCGGTAACTGCTGGGCTTTTGCAATAATTTCAGCACTCGAATCATCAATACTGAAGGCAACTGGTATTTCCTATGACCTTTCTGAAGATAACCCGAAAAACCTTATGGCATTTTATTCAGAATATGGGTGGGCTATGGAAACCAATGTCGGAGGATATTTAAGGCAGGGATACGCTTATCTTACAAGTTGGTTAGGCCCAGTCAATGAGAGTGATGACGGATATAATTATAAGTCATTCCTATCTCCTCTTTTACATAGTTTTTTCCATGTTCAAAATATAATTTTCCTTGAAAGAAAAAACTACACTGACAACGATGAAGTTAAAAGGGCAATAATGAATTATGGTGCTGTGGGAACCTCTATTTATATGACTAGTACTATTTATCAATATTATACTGGAACCAGTCAAAATAACCATGCGGTCACTCTTGTCGGTTGGGATGACAGTCTGGAATTCAACGGAGCTCCAGGTCCTGGAGGATGGATTGCCAAAAACAGCTGGGGTCCCAATTCCCTGGACCACGGTTATTTCTACGTTTCATATTATGACGTTTCCTGTTTAAAACCTGAAACATCTGATAAACCATTTGCAATCATCCTGAATGATACAATAAGGTATGACAAAAACTACCAGTATGACATTCCTGGAGAGACTGATTACTTCTATAACACTACAAGCACTGTCTGGTACAAGACCAAGTTCACATCCACCGATGATGAGTATCTGGCTGCAGTTTCAACATACTTCAACAAGAAAACCAATTGGGATTTGAAGGTTTATGTAAATGATGAGTTAAAACTCACACAATCCGGATTCAACCTTGCAGGATATTATACAATAGACTTGAATCAAATGTTACAATTGCATGAGGATGATGAATTTGTAGTTGAATTTAAGATAACCGTTGACGGCGATGCAGGAGTACCTATATCTGAACCTGTCTCACTTAATGTTGATATGTATGGAGAAAACATGTCTTTTATAAGTTATGACGGTGAAAACTGGGCTGACTTTTACGGGTTGGAAGGAAGTTATCCTGATCACAGTTACTACTCACAAGTGGCATGCATAAAAGCATTCACAGTGTTGAATCCTATCAAAACCTACATCAATATGACTGTTTTGGAATATTCAAATCCAGTTTTGATTGAAGCTGTCGTATATGATGAATATGGAAACGTTTTCAATTCAGGCGAGCTTACATTCACAACCGATGGAAATTCATATACTGTAAACATTGAAAATGGCGTTGCACGCTTTTCATATGCATATTCCACATTCGGTGACAAGTCCATTCAGGCAAATTTCCATAAATTAGGTTATGAAAACGCATCCAATGAAATCATTGTTCCTGTAAACGATAAGGGCATTGTGGAAGTTCATGCTGATATCACAGTTAATTATACTGATGTATTGATTAAAATCACACTCTCAAGACCGTTGAATGAAAGAGTTCATATTGCTGTCAACGACGATGATTATGAAATTAACACAACAGAGGGTGTTGGTTATTTAAGCTTAGATGATTTGTACTATGGAAGTTATTTAGTTATTGCTTATCCACTTTCCGATAGTTACATAAGCATCAGTTCATACAATTCATTTTCAATTAACTATTACAACACTTATATTCTTGTTTTCAATACCGAAGACTATTATGGTGAAGATTGCGCTTTCAATATTGCTTTAGTCGATAAGCACATAAATCCAATTGCAGACAAGAACATCACCTTTACAATCGATGACTTTTCTGACACCACAACAACAGATGAATATGGAAGGGCATTTTTAATATTCAGAAACGTAATGGGAACCTACAATGTCAACATTGCCTTTGACGGTGAGGGCAGTTACTTGAATACCTCAGCAAATGTCACATTCACAGTCCTTAAAAGTGATGTGGAGGTTCACACTGACATTACAGTCAACTATACCGACGCTTTTATTAACATTACACTTTCAAAGCCAATCAATCAATGGGTCTATGTTTCAGTCAATGGCGAGGTTCATTCGGTTTATGTAACCGGCGGTGTCGGATCATTAAGTCTACCTGCACAGTATTATGGAAATTACACGGTTGACACTTATTTTGTCTCTCCTTATTATAATTGCATCGGTTCAACAGATTCATTTGAAATAAGCTATTATAACACTTTCATAGGTTATTATTATACTGAGGTTTATTACAGCGGAAACTGCACATTCAAGGTAATGCTTGTTGATTCGAAATTGAATCCGATTCCTCATAAAAACATTACTTTTATAATTGGGAATTCATCAACTGTTATGGAGACTGATGATAACGGAATGGCCTTAATGGAATTCAAGAATGTTTTGGGCACTTTTGAAATTGAAGTGGTGTTTGATGGGGATGGGCCTTACTTGAGTACAAGTGCAGGCATAATATTTACAATCAAACCAACAATAATCCTTCCGGATGAAAACAGATATGCCTACAATTCAAAATATGTGGTCTATCTCTTGGATAGTGAAGGAAATCCTCTTTCGGATAGGAATGTCACTGTTGGGCCTTATGGTGAGGTTTTAACTACTGATTCCAATGGAATGTTGTCCCTGAATATTGATTTTGCACCGGGCAACTACACAATGTCAATTGTCAATCCGCAAACCACAGAACTTGCATATCAGGACATTCAGGTGGTTTCCAAGATTACTGAAAACTCCAATCTCATCATGTATTACGGTGCCGGAAAATCCTATACTTTAAGGGTCTGTGATGATTATGGCAACTTCGTAAAAGGTATTGGGGTAAAAATCAAACTAAATGGCAAGACTTATACAAAATACAGTGATGAGAATGGTTATGTGTCTTTAAAAATCTCTTTAAAACCTGGAAAATATACTGTTACAGCTGATTCCAATGGTTATAAGGTTTCAAATAAGATTACCGTTAAGACAACCATCGTAACCAAGGACATTACTGTCAAGAAGGGCAATAACATCAAGTTCAATGCAAAAATCCTAAATTCCAACGGAAAAGTCTTGAAAAACAAGGTTGTAACCTTCAAGTTCAAGGGCAAACTCTATAAGATAAAAACCAATTCCAAGGGTATTGCAAAATTGAACATCAAAAATCCGTATAAGGTTGGTACCTATAAGATATACACTAAATATGGAACTTTGACTGTTAAAAATAGTATAAAAATTGTAAAATAAGGTTTAAAACCTTATTTATTTGTTTTTATTAATTTACGGGCTGCTTTTAAGTCAGTATTATAGATGTGGCCTGAGGTTGAGTGGTAGTGTACTCCACCGAAGTTTAGTTTTTCACCCATAATCTCTTTGTTGACTTCTTCTTTCATTTTAATTCCCAAATATGCTATAAAAAACATGTTTGAGTAGAATGCACCGAAGATATCGTTGCTTCTGAATATGCAGTGGATTGTGAGTTCATTATCCCTTACAATGCATTGCAGGAACTGAAGGCAAGGTATGTCTTCTCTATCAGCGTCAAGTTCAGGGTCGATTGTTACTGCAACAGCACGGTTTGATCCTGTTGCGGTTAGGATTCTTTCCTTCATTGTGTTGAACTGGTCAATGTCAAAGTGTGCAAATATACGATTTGGGTATGTATAGACAAATCCCTGGTCGTCAGGGTTTTCTGCGGATTTTACGTATTCATATAGTGCATCGCTTTTTATTGGACATCCTTCCATGTCGAATCTGCCGGATTTGATGTCGTCAAGCATCATTTGGGTGGTGTAGTGTTGGTATTTTGCCCTGAATTTCAAATCCAGCGGGTCATCGATTATGTAAAAGTTACCTAAGCTTTCCATCAAATGATGATTTGAGTCCTTATAAGTTTCCTTTCCTTGTTTTAGAATTTTATCTACAAAATCCAAATAGCATTGATTAATTGTTAACATATTGCAGCCTCTTTAAATTAATTAAAATTATGTATGGTATATTATATAATGTTAATTATTTGAGAAATCATGCTTTGATTTGGTGTTGATGTATAATTGGCCGTTTCAATAGGATATTTTTCATTTGCCTATTTGATTATATTCCTTTTTCCTATGATAATTTCAATGGTTGGTTATCAAACTTATGATTTAATTTGCGCTTTCGCCAAGCATTCGATAATTAATTTTTCTCTCGTTTGAAGGGGCATGAATTCTAAAAGATGTTTCAAATATTTATATTGGAATTTACAAAATAGTACTATAAACGGGGAATCTAAAATGAATAAGCATATAACAATAATGTTCAACGGTACAATATGGGACATGTTAGGGGAATATCTCTACTTTTTAAAAGAAATCTTTCCTGAACTTAAAGACTTCTGTGGCAAGCACGCAATAGATTTGGAATACATTGACAGCTCCTATGAAATGCCGATTGAAGACGCACTACACCAAAGGGCGCTTCTCGACTATCTGGAATTCATTGACATGGACAGGACATTTTTCGTATGCTTTAGAGGTCAACGCTACGGCTGGATACCAACCGCAGGAGATGTTGACGGATTGACACTGGACATTTACCCCGAACTTGTAAAGTATGTAACAAGCATTTCAATAACAGACATTGCAATGCTTCATGCACTCAGGCCGTTTTGTAAAATCGAGGACGGCGAGGAAATCAGGATGGATCCCGTCAAACATGCATTTTTTTATTACAGGAATGCCGATTACGTGAAGGATTTGAACCATTGTCAAAAGTTAATCTATACCAATCTTTCAATGGGTGATGACGAGGACGTCGGTGACATAAACCTTGCAAAGGCAAAGGATATTGTCTTTGAGATTAAAAGGGAATTCGCCAAAATAGAGGGGTGCGAATCAGAAGTGATTGTCAGGCATTACGACGGTATTTGGGACAATGATTTAAAAATCGCTGATGTTTTGAGAGAATATACAACAGAATATGCCAAACTCAGAGGCCAATCTCCAAAGCATTTGATGAGATTGTATGAGCATGAAGACTGCAAAGGAACAAAAGGATGCTTTGTTGATTTTAAATTTGAAGACAAGTCAGTAAAAGACATTGTCATTGATGACTTTAAAAAAGCTCTTGTGGCTGAGTTTCCAGAATACTTTAAATAATTTTTTATTTTATAATTAAATTGGTGTGAAAATGAGATATATGAAGGAATTCCTCATTATATGTTCTATAATCTGCCTTTTCACCATTGCAAGCGTATGCGCTGGTGATGTGGATGATGCAATTGGAACAAGTGATGATGTAATCGCAGTTGAAATGAATGATGAGGTAAATGTTTTAGAAGGAAATAATGCAGTAGGAACATTTACAGAATTAAATAATCTTATAAAAGGTCAAAAGGAAAATGTAAAGTTATATAAAAATTATACTTTTTCTAAAGATGTGGATGCTGATTTAATTGATGGTATAGTTGTTGAAAATTCCATACAGATTGATGGTAACGGATTTACTATTGACGGATCCAATCAGGCAAGAATTTTCAGAGCATGCAATTATACTGTCTTCAATAATTTCAATTTCATAAATGCAAATTCAGATAATGGTGGAGCCATTATAGGCACAACAGATATGAGTTTTGCTGTTTTAAACTCTAATTTTACAAATAACCATGCAACAATATTCGGTGGTGCCATCTATAACGGTCATGCTGAAAACTGTATTTTTAAAGACAATACAGCAAGTGCCTGTGGCGGTGCGATATATATGGGGCATGCTGAAAACTCTCTGTTCATGAATAATGTTGCAATGGATGGGGGAGCAATCTATGAGGTATATGCCATTAACAGCGCATTCATATCAAATCTTGCAACCGACTCATGCGGAGCAATGCATGGCAATTCAGCAGTAAACTGTACATTTACCAAAAACTCTGCAAAAAACCGTTCAGGTGCATTGGGCTATGGTTATGCTTTAAACTGTACTTTCACACAAAATAATGCAAATAAATCCGGAGCTATGGAATCAGGTGAGGCATATGATTCTACCTTCATCAACAATTATGCCGTTGAGGGTGGAGCAATGTCCGGCGGTGATGCAATTGGCTGCAGATTCATTTCAAACTCCGCTGAAAGCTATGGAGGTGCACTTTATGGAACTTCAGCTAAAGAATGTTACTTCGAATCCAACAGGGCAAAATTCGGAGGAGCAATATCTTCAAATGCCACAGCACTTGATTCAGTATTCATAAGTAACATTGCTGAGGTAAGCGGCGGTGCAAAATTCGAATCCTATACTGGAGGATGTACTTTTGAAGGTAATTTGCCGATATATCATTTCTACGCTTCAAACCTAACTGCACTTGAGGACTTTGGCCTAAACATTGTTGTTAATCTCTCAGACTCCGACAACAACTATCTTGTTGATGAAAACATTACATTAGACATCTACAACAGCAATGGCTCATTAGTCAAATCCTACAGTGCAAGAACCGGATATAACTCATTTGAGAATTTGCCTGCAGGTACATACAGGGCCGTAATCAGCGCAAACAACAACTTCACCGATGTTAATCCTATTGAAATTTCAATAATTATCAAGAAATCCACTTTCGTTTACGGAGAAAATGTCGTTACTGCATATAATGGGGGAAAATCCCTAATCATCAACCTGCACGATTCCAAAATCAAGCCTTTAAAAAACACTAAGATTAGCGTAAGTCTTAACGGCAAGACCAAAAACTACACTACAGATAAAAATGGTCAGGTTTTCGTATCCACTGATGGATTGGCTGTTGGAACTCATGATGCAATAGTAAAATATGATGGAAACTCTCTTTATGCCGAGTTGACTAAAACCATTAATGTTAAAGTTAAAAAGGCAACTCCAAAACTGATTGTCTATAAAAAAACATTTAAAGTTTCACAGAAAACCAAAAAGTACACTGTCACTTTAAAAACTCGTCAAAATAAGCTAATTAAAGGGGAATGGATTACCTTAAAAGTCAACAAAAAGACTTACAAGGTCAAAACCAATTCCAAAGGACAGGCAACATTCAAGATTACCAACTTGAAGAAAAAGGGTAGCTTTACAGCTGTAGTTCAGTTCAAAGGAAGTTCAAACTACAACGCTAAATGTGTAAAAACAAAAATAATTACCATGTAGATGATTTTTCATCTACTTTTTTTCAATTTTCTAGCTATTTTTCTTTTTATTTTTAATATAAACTGTTTTTTATTATTCAAATTTATTTTAGATAATAAATTGTATGAAATTATAAAATTTAGGTTATTTATAACTGCTTAATTTATAAATGAAGAGTGAAATATTTGTTATTATCAGATTGAGGTGTTAATGCTCTATAAAAAATTTTTCACCTTAATTAAAATATGGAATTCTTTTGAATCAAATGATGTTTAAGAGTCATGATATGGCATATCAAAAGTATTTAATATTTGTATGCCATAGTTATTATTAACAAAATTTAATTTGGTGAGGTGTATGAACAACAGAGTAGAATTAGCTCGAGAATTTGCAGAAACTATAAATTCTAAAGATATTGAATTAATAGTTCTTTTTGGTTCTGTAGCTCGTGGTGATGATACACAGGATTCAGATATTGATATTCTAATTGTTTCTCCAATTGCCCACCAAATTAGAAAAGATATTAATAAACTTGTCGCTGAAATAGTTGTTGATAAACAAGAATTAATCTCCACTCATTTAATGACTGTTAAACATTTTAATGAAACAAAGGATTATCCTTTTTTAACAAATGTCTTAAATGAGGGTGTTATACTTGTCGGATAATGAAGATATTAATTTTAAAATTGATGCCGAGTTAGATTTAGCGAATTATGAACTTAAATCAGCAAAAATTCTATTGGATGCAGGCCAATATCGTGATTCTATTACTCATTCTTATTATGCTATGTATAGTTCTGCAAAAGCATTATTATTAACAAAAAATTACATTACAAAAACTCATGAAGGACTTATTATGGTTTTTGGTCGTGAATTTGTTCGTGATGGTGATTTTAGTAGTGAAATCTTTGCATATTTAACTGATGCTAGGTCAATGAGAAAAGATACAAGTTATGATTCTTTAGCTAAATTTTCTAAGGATGATGCTGAGGAAAAATATTTCAATGCATTAGAGTTCATTGCAGAGATTGAGAAATTTTTATAGTATTTTATTTATTTTTTCATTTTTTATTTGATAATTACAAAATTTTTCACTAAAAACTCTGATTTTAAGTTAGTTTTAAATATCTTGTTGAATATAATATTAATGCTTAAATTATTTTAAGTGTAAATTCAAAAAAATGTGTGAAAAACATGACAAACGAAGATTTCGCAAAAAAGATTAAAGATATTAGAGCTAGACAGGACATGTCTATAGAGGACCTCGCCGAGAGAAGCGGCGTGAAAATAGAAGTGCTACAGGCAATGGAAGACGGTGAAGTCATTCCGTCACTTACACCATTAACAAAGATGGCAAGGGCATTAGGAGTTCGCCTCGGAACCTTTTTAGATGACACACCGGAACTAGGGCCGGTAGTTACCCGTGGCGGTAAAACCGAAAACTCACTTTACTTTTCAGGTAGAGAAGACGTTACAAACGCAACCAACCTTGAGTTCCACTCATTAGGCGCAGGTAAAATAGACAGAAACATAGACCCGTTCATGATTGACATCAAATATGAAGCGGGCGAAAAGGAGCTTTCCTCACACGAAGGAGAGGAGTTCATCTATGTACTTGAAGGTGAAATAGAAGTCATCTACGGAAAGGACACTTTCACAATCGGTGAGGGTGACACAATATTTTATGACTCCGCAGTACCACATCACCTCCATGCAAGCAGCGAAAAAGACGCTAGAATCCTAGCAGTACTATACACTCCATACTGAGGTTGATAGGATGAGTAAAATAACTTTAAAGCCAAAAATCGACAGATTTTACACAGCTAGTTTGGATTTACACACATTGACATTGCAATTGGGATTGCATTTATGATTTGCATATTGGGTTTTATAAGTTATTTTATTAAAAAATAGAGGTGATTAGTATGAGTGAATTATTTACAGAACTTCCGTTAGGGAAATTTTACGAATCAATGGTTGAAAAACAGCCTGATCATGAATTTATCGTTTATCCAGACAGAAACTTAAGATTTACATACAAGGAATTTGACGAAAGGGTCGACAATCTCGCAAAGGGAATGCTGGCCATTGGAATTGAAAAGGGAGACCACGTCGGAATATGGGCAAAAAACGTCCCGGAATGGCTGACCTACATGTTTGCAACTGCAAAAATTGGCGCAACAATCGTAACAGTAAACACAGCCTACCAGTCCCACGAACTGGAATACGTGCTTAAGCAATCTGACATGAAGGCAATTGCCATGACCGATGGTTTCAGGGACACAAGCTACTTTGACATCATCCATGGACTTGTTCCTGAGATGAAAAACTGTGCTCGTGGTAATTTGGTCTCTGAGAAATTCCCTCATTTGAAATTTATTTTCCACGTTGGACAGGAAAAGCACCGTGGAATGTACAATACCAATGAACTATTGCTTTTGGGTATGAACTACGATGATGACGAGTATCAAAAAGTTAAGGATTCCGTTACACAGCATGACGTTATCAACATGCAGTATACCTCAGGAACCGAAGGATTCCCTAAAGGTGTAATGCTGACCAGCCGTAACATCGTTAACGACGGATACTATATCGGCGAGAACATGAACTACACACCTGATGATAGGTTATTATTGCAGGTGCCTCTTTTCCATTGTTTCGGAACAGTTTTAGGTGTGATGGCGGTTATTACCCACGGTTCAACCATGGTTGTCCTTGAGGAATATGATCCTTTACTTGCTATTTCCTCCATTCAGAAAGAGAAATGTACATCAATCTACGGCGTTCCAACAATGTTTATCGGAATGATGAACCATCCTATGTTTGAGATGTTTGACATGAGTTCTCTAC
>NZ_JAZKXX010000076.1:0-54818 GCF_045611865.1 Methanobrevibacter sp. | reverse complement strand
ATTGGCTAATTGTCTATAACTATATTTTATTTCACTAGCGGTTTTTTCTTTAAAATTTGTTATATCTGATGTGGAATGAGAATGCTCTGAGGGTGTAAATATCTCCGGCACATCCAATAAATCAAGATAACTACCAGACTTACCCACATCAGATATACTCTCATCCAAGTTTTGTATTAAATCATACAAGTCCTGCACCACATCAACATCACCAGACACACTTGAAATGTCACCAGTAAAACCAGACTCTACCAAACGGATCTTCAAGATATTCGTAGTGATCCTTACACCATCATCACCAGTACCATAACAAGTCACATGAAACTCACGACTTTGAACAACACATGACGGTACAAGAACACCATCATTGATTTCAAAGAGATAATTTTTCCGTTGACTATCACGGAGAATACAATAGGTTTTTTTATCCTGCCAATCCTCGGTTTTGAAATTAAAATTTAATTTCAAGTAGTCATGGCTTTTATTGGCTAGTGGTTTTGGTTTTTCAAGTTTTAATGTTTGGTTTTCAATATTAAAGTTTAAATCCAAATGTTCATCCCTCCTGTTCTAAGTTAGTTATTCTAGTTAAGATGTTTGTTAAGTCGAGGCTAATGCATAATGGATTGTCTATGCTTCCATCTAAGAATAGGAGAATGCCTTTTGCTCCTTCTTTTGTGTAACCCATTAGCTCGATGTAGTTTAATACCCCCATATCAGTTTCAACATCCACATGGTTATCAGAGTAAACTTTTCTGATTATGCAAAGAATGGGTTGCGGTATTTGTTGTATTTGGTGTTGTATTTGGATGTCAATTTCATCACTTATTGTTTTATCCTCCTCCATTTAACCACCACTCCATATTACTGTAGTGTTACAAGATTTGTATTTATTTGTACTTGCAAATACTAATTTAACATCCATAAGATAGCTATTATAATAAGACATAAAATAACCACTACTATTTGTTGTTTGTTGTTCTAAAACAGTACCATCAAGATTTTTTATAGTTATAGTTTGATTTGATATTGGTTCATCGGTAATTTTATTGTATAAGTATCCTTCAATACGACCATCACTTCTATATGTGCAATTTCTAAATTCTGTATCATATTCTCGAACCCTATATTGTTTATTTTGTGTTTCAACAGAATAATTATCATTATCACCATCAAAAACAGCTTTATAATGAAATATACCAGTTGTTGTACAATTTACACTTTGACTGTAATCTCCATTACTGTCTGTTGTAAGTGTATATAATACAGCACTTCCATTTTGTATTTTAACAGTTTTATTAGCACCAGCACTTAAATTCCCACTAATTATGAGTGTAGTATCAACATAAATAGATGAAGGTGGTGTTAATGTACAAGTTAAAGTCGGTTGATTTTTCACAGTAACATTAACACTACTATTACTACTATAATAAGTACAACTCCCATTATATTGTGCTTTAATAGTATATGAACCAATACCCAAACCACTAATGGTTGTACTGTAATTTCCACTACTATCCGCTCTTGCAGAAGTTACATAAGTGTTATTCTTGTAAATGTAAATATTTGCATTTCCAACACTAACAGTACCATACACTGTAACTGAATCATTTGGAGTAATCTCTGAATTATTAACATTACAAGTAATGCTGGATGCATATCCATTAATACTTACATAATTAGAACTAGATGTTTTACTTTCATATTCGTTATCCCCACTGAACACTGCATTTATAAGCCAGGTCCCCATACAATTACAGTTAATACTTGTGGAATAGTTCCCACTGCTATCAGTATTCACGGTTGTGATGAAACTTGAACCATGATAAATTTTAATTTGTTTACTTGCAACACCAGACCCCCCAGCAGTTAACCTACCAGAAACTGTGATGTTTGCACCAACATTAACATTAGAGTTTGAAACTCCGCAGGTAAGTGCAGTTTCGTATTTTGAGACAGTAACACTAACCGCAGAGGAAGTAACCTCTTCACATTTAGCAGTTAAAGAAAGGTCATCATCTGTTGAAAGAACATAATCAAAAGTAGCAACACCATTTGCATTAGTGGGTTCAGTTCCTAACAACAAGTTACCATTATAGAATTTAACATCAAAACCACTACAAGCACTATCCAAAGTATTTAAAACTGTAGCAGTTAACGTAACTGTATCTCCAACTTTCACACTATTACTGTTACTGGCAAGTGTAACTGTTCCTGGAGTATTAATCCAACGAACAACAATAAACTCGCTATCAACATTAGTATAAGTCCCATCACCAGCATAACTAGCAGAAACGGTTAACTGTTTATCCCCATTATAAGACAATATTTTACTGAAAGCGCCATTACTATCAGTTGTTAAACTAAAAGTATCTCCATCACTAGTAACCAATGAAACAGTTTTATTAGACAAAGCAGTTGTGCCGAATTTCAATGTCCCACTAATTGTGATGTTTGAACCAGGCACCACAGCATTATGATCAGCTGCCAATGTTATTGTTGTTGGTTTCTTAACAACATTCACACTAAGATTATCACTTGAAATAGCATCAGCAGTAATAACACCTTTGAAAATATATTCACCAACACTATTCGGAGTATAATTATACATAGCGATACCCGACGAGTTAGTTGTACCTGTTCCTAATGTATTGTTACGGTTACGGAATGTTACTTCAACACCACTTCCACCCGCAACACTATTCATCTTATATTGAGCAGATAAAGTCAAACTATCACCAATATAATACGGCCCACTACCAATAATTAATTCTAATGTTTTAGTTAATTTGATAATTGGTTTGTCCTGTTTGATTAGGATTTCTGCATCAAAACCAACAATCATATTAAAATCCAAATCAGATAAAGGTATAACAACATCTTCAAACTCTTCCAAATCAATTGTAAGAGTATCTGTGACAATATTATTCCGATTACTATCCATAACATTAACATCACTGACACTGAAAACATTGACTTTCATTTGGTAGTTGTTGTTTTTGAAAATTGGATCCACTAATCTGACTGTTGCGGTTGATGATAATGTTTCTTCAGTGATTAGTATTCCATTGTCAACAACAGTCACATTATCTAAACTGAAACTGTAATCTGCATAAGTACCATGCACCAAACCTTCATTAATACTGATATTGTCTTTGAATTCAATGTTATTTCTTAATAATTGTATATAATTATTAAATTCTTCTGTGGATACACTGTCGCTTATATCGAATAAAGGAACCGCTGTATCATCGAATATAACGATGTCTTCGTTATCAGTTATGAAGTTGAAAAATAAGTTGTTTGTATTTGTAGTGATTATGCATTTATTTTCTAAAATCTTCACTATTTTATCGTTGTTTGAAGTGATTTGTTTGCAGTAAAACAAAGGGAATATCTTATATAATCCACTACCTAAACTAACTGTTTTGAAAAGGTCTGAACCAAGTATATCTGATAGACTCAAACTCATGTTTCTCACATTTATGAGTTTATGATATAACTCAAGTTCAGGATTAATTAAGCTTGAAAAATACATTATTCATCCTCCCATATTATTTTACGATTTCTGTTTTCAATTCCCGAGGATTCACGTGTTATTTGCACATGTTCTTTAAATATCCAATCACTACCGCTTACGCAGTAGCATAAGCTTTTGTCTTCATAGCCTGCTTCGGGACTGCTGAATACTGCTTCCTCAATTTGTGAGTAATAATATTTACAGAACACATGGGATAGGTTATTGTATGGTGCATTGCACCAGTTCACATTATTATCTTTACTTAAATCCTTGTGGTTTGCATTGTTGATTAAAGCATTTTCACCTATCATGAATAATGCCTGGGCATACATGAGGTTTGCTGCTTCATAATCTCTACCAGTATAATCAATATCGAAAATACTATCTGCAACTATTGCCTCACCATCGACTTGATAAAGGAATGCTGGATTGTTAATGTCAATGAATCCCATGTCCGTATTGTGGAAACTGGAGGTTCTAACTGTTAAAGTACCACCGTGCAGTATGCAATTGTGATTGTTTATGAATTTACAATCTGAAATATTGGTAATAAAATCATTAGGAACATTAAGACTAGAAATATCAATATCACATGAAATAACACTTCCAAGATTATTATAAGAGTCATTACTTGCACCTGTGAAACTACATTTTGTTAAATTAACTTTACTATTCTTTCTTTGGAATATTACCGGATTACCATTACTAATGTTAATATTTTCTAGTTTTAAATTACAATCTCCAGTAACAAAGAAAGAATATTCATCTAAATCTAAGTTATGTTCTGCTCCTTTAATTAAGACATCATGATTCACATAGATATGATTATAAAACAGAATGTCATCAGTTAACTGAAGTATACTTGCTCCAGAGTTAATCTGATTGACCAGGTCAACATAGGTTCCAACATTAACATAGTTAACTGGCAAAATAAATCTGAATGTTTTACTCAAAACATCCTCATTCTCAAGAATAGTAAAGAACACTTCAAGATTTTTATTACTGTTAAAATTGGTTAAATCAATTTCAAAACTTCCATCAGACAAACTAAAATTATCTGTTTTACCTAGATATGAAACAGTACAAGTAGCATCAAAACCAGTAGGAGCATTAAAAGAAACAGTATTAACTTTTCCCACAATCAGATTAGCATCCAAACTAACCTCATAATCAATTTTACGAACATAAACCATAAGATAATGATTTGATAAAATAGTGTTAACTCCACGAGCTAAAGTGATTGTAGTATCACTTTCCGCACCAGTAGTGAGATTAACATACCTAATAGTCTTATCCTCACCAATTTCGTCATGATTAACAAAGATACAATTAGGATTCACAAGCTTGTTGGTTAATCTTACGATATTAAAACTTGAAGCAAGATTAGAACAATACAATACTAATGTAATGCTTTCTTCTGTTGTAGTGTAAGACAGAACACCAGTACTACTGTCCCATGTAGCATTTGCATCAATATAATCTCCTTCACTATCCAATATGTAGTAACCACCAGTCCAAGCCGTATTTTGTGGTTTGAAAGTGAAAGTATGATTGCTTCCAGATATTGTATGACTGCAGATGACAAAATCGTATTTTACATCTAAATAAGCAACAGTACCAATGTTTGATGTGTCTATTCTATGATATGAGCCATTAATTCCATATCGACTCATGCAAGAATTAATATCTTCAACAGTAATCATTGATTTACCTCCGTAACAGCGCCTGTGATTTTATCAATGCTGAATTTACGTCCTCTTAGTTCCAGGTATAAATCTTCGCCTCTGTCGATTACGTGACTGAACACGGTTTTGAAATCCATGTCCCACATTTCATCATAATCAAACTGTAATCTTAACTGGGCGCATATGTCGTCATCTGTAACCCATTCGCTCAAAGCCATGTTATACCACTACCTAATACAAATTTTTTCTCAAGGATCTCTTGTGTTGTTTCATCAACAACACCCATAAATCCATTACTTGATATATACTCATTATCACTAGTTAGCATTGTATCTGCCTCAAAGTCATTTACTTTCACATAGAGTTCAACATTATACACACTTTTCAAGAAGTATGTAGTTAAATGACCTAAACTCTCATAAATAATTCGATTACGATAATCATCATCAGATTCATCAATCTTTCGAGGCAAACCAAAATCATTACCATGCAAATCAAGATACTTTCCAGTTGCATCCTGTAAGAAAAATTGTTCCATCCAATCCCGTTCCTCAAAACGGTCCAACCATTCACCAATAGTATTCATGATAATCTTTCTTCCAGGATTATCCTGCCGATGTAATGCTGAATGAGGAGGTAATCTAGCAATAATTTCTTCACCAAACATTGACATTTTAACTCACCACATTCTGAGAAATAGTCACAGTTCCAAGTTTAAACACCTCATCATCCTCACAAGTAATCTCTGACAACTCTTCATTATCAATAGTCACAGTAACGGATTCAACACCCTCAAAACTTTCAAGACAAGGATATAACTTATATTTTGACAAAGGCTCACCAATAAACAAACCATCAAAGTCCATACTCGGAATATTACTACCACCATTAAAGAAATCAGCAATAGCTGTTTTCAATTCATCCTCATCAAGCTCAACAAGAACATCTAACGCAACACTTAAATCCAATGTGACATAAGTAGGTCTTGCAACCGTAAACGTATGATTCACAACAATATTAAATGTATTAGTAAATTCACTTGCCACCTCAACAAGAACATCATCCGGAGTAGGTTTAACATCACCATTAACCAGGACCTTTTTTGTGTACCCTGTAGCATTGACCAATACTACATCATGAACACCATCAACATTATTTCCTAACTCTTCATAGTGTCCAATGCTACCGAAATCATCTTTTCTGATGTAAGCCAATAATCTCTCACGGTATTCATCATCCTCTTCATAATCAGTTCCACCAGAAAATGCCTCTTCATTAACAACACTTAAACCAGGAATGTTTAAATATTCATCATCAATAATAGTTACTGTTTCAGCAACACAATTACCATCACTACCCACAGTTAAACATGTGACCGCTGCATTCGCCTCATCATCACCAACACTAATAATCGTTTCATTATCAGTGATAAATTCCAATCCATTATCTTCACAAACAACAATTGTACCTTCGGGGATAATCAGTTCAGTTGTTGCAACTTCAGGGATGCTGAAAGTCACATAACCAGTAGCCTCCATTCCCACATCTCTTTCAAGACCTATGAAAGGATTCAAACCATGTTTATCCAACCATTCACCATAAGCAGTATCAACAAAACCAATTTCTGTCAGTTCATTTTCAGATTCCATTAAAATATAGACATCAACTGCAAACGCTTCTAAAATATTTCTGATTTCACTTCCTTCATTGAAATCAGTTATTTTTGTTTCACCAACCTCAAGCAATAAGGAGTAAAAATCAATCATTTGTTGAACAAGATTGTTTCGACTTATTTCCTCACCTAATAGATTGTAAAAACTTTCATCATTCACTGCCATCAACAGTCACCTCCCCAGTTTCGTTAAGAACAAGACTTAAACTTAAATCTGAGTCTTCATTATACGTATTATCAATTTCCAGTTTAATTTTACCATCACCAGTATAACTTATTTCTACAGTAGCGTCTTGCAATCGGGGATCTTGTTTTAATGTTGATTCAACTTCTATTTTCACAAATTTTAAAAGAGTTTCATCAATTAGTTCTCCCATGAAAGAATAGAGTTCGCTACCGTAATTTGAGTAATATAACTCTAAAAATCCTAATCGGGTGTTTAATCGATTAACAATTGATTGAACAATATTGTCTTCATTACTAGTTAATTCTAAATCCCCATTTAGATTATTAAAACTCCAATCGGAACGGATGTCAGTTCCTAATTCATAAATACTCATAAAATTAATACCTCACGTTTTTAACAACCACCATTTCTTACACTTCCATTAATGCCCTCAAAAACATTTTTATTGGTTCCTGCAGCACCTAATACCCGAGTATTATGTGCTCCACTTGCTCCAGATTGGTCACAATAATACCATTTACCATCGATTTTAACCCTAACCCAAAAGTGGTAATGCCCATTCATAATATCACAAGTGAAACCAGCACAACGATACATAGCCTGTAAACAAGCAGCACCATCACCACAATTATGATGTGCATCATTCCAACATTTTTTAAAACCGCCCGCTTTCATTTTCTTCATACATTCATACCCTGAGTAAACATGGGTTTTTTTGTAGTATTCATGTATTGCTTTAGCTTGAGCCAAAGCTTTCTTCGGATTACCCGCAGCTTTAAAAGCTTTAGTAACTACTTCTTTTATGAATGCTTGGTCTGATTTACTGAATCCACTAACATTTTTCAAAGTAATGTTACTAGAAACAGATTTAACAGTGTTTTTAGTACTGGAATTATTATTTTGATTAACTGCATCAGTATAAGCTTTCAAGAAATCGTTTTTAGAATCCTTAAAACTTATTAAATTAGACGCAAAAGGATTTAAATCCAATTCCATTTTCGCAGACTTACCATCGTTAGTAATAGTACTTCCTTCAATGTACCAACGATTTTTTTCGTAACCACTATACCGACTATAAGTACTATTCAATGCCTTACTAATAGCCTCCATATTCGCTAAATCAAAAACATCAGATAGTGCTTCAGTAAACAAGAACTGATTAGTATGAACAAGTTTCAAGTTAGGATTACCTAGTGGCAAAGTGATTTTCAAGGAGTATAAATCCCCTACACTTTCAACAATTTTTTTAGTAGCTTCACCTTCATCTTGATAACCTAAAAACACCATACTTATCACTTGATCCATTTGACATCATGTTTTGTCCAACTATCGTAATACTTATAATAACTGCCGGTGGTTTTGTAATTGTCTCCACCTGCAAGGAATTTCGCTACCATCTCTTTAGCATTCTTACCAAACATCCATGGAACACCATGCTGAGACATCCATTTGGCAGGATAATCTAGGTGAGCGTAACTTTGGCTTCCCTCCCAATCATGGGCGGGTCCAAGGTGTTTGTAGTATTTTCCACCTTTCAAGATACCAGTTTGTGCCGGTGGGAAGAAACCTACTACTACACGAGATTTATTCTTTTTCAAGGGATTTAAGAACCAACTACTCTCCCCAAGTTCTCTTAGTGAACCTGCACAGAAACCACCAAAAAGGACAAACCACACACCTTTCTTACATTTCTCGCGGTTTAAATAATGGTAACTAGGACCCACACTTGTAACATGAACTTCCCATCCTCGCTTTTGTAGCAAGGCTTTCATGTCATTCATTTTCTTCATATCACTAGTTTTACCATCAATCGTATCAATACTCAACCATACCACTTTCTTTTTAGTACCATACGGATTACTAGTTTTAGTTGCGGTTGTTGATTTTTTAGAAGAAGATGATTTACTAGAAGATGAAGATGATGTGGATTGGTTTGGATTATCAACAGTTGTGGTAATCTGTCCGAAAAATGCGGTTAAATCGAGATTAACCATTTCTTGAGCACCATAATACTTTCCAACATTTGTTTTATCAGTGGATTTCACAATAACTCCAGTAATAATATTTGTAGTGTCAAATTTATGATCCGCACTTGCAATCTCTGGAGCGGTTAAATGCAAACCAGTTTCCAACCAATCTTTTTTATGATAGGGTTGAATATGTAATACACCATATATGTCAAAATAAACATCAATATATGCTCCAGTACCATAAACAAGGTCACGAATTATTTCAATCCAAGACTTATCACGTATAATCATCTGATTTTTCTGAGTCATCGGATTAAAATTAGTAATGCTCCCATAATACTTCTGTTCGTATTGGTGTGCAGGTCTTAAACCAGATAACATCTTTTCATATTGTTTGAGTTTAGTTTTAGAAACAGCACCAATAAGGGTAACCCCCCCTCTAGTGATAAGATACTTTAAAACACGGTGCAATGATTTTTTAACTGAAATTATATCCACTTTAGATTGATAAAGCCTACTAAAATCTTGACATTGATAATTATACAACCCCGTATCTTCATCATACTCAACATTTAATATGATTCCACCAAAGGATTCATGCATTGTTGAAGTGATGAGAACACAATAAGTACCAGTTGTTAAATCCAAGTATTGTGGACTAGTGAATGTGGCGGTTTTAGCCCTCATATCAGATTCCTTAATCTGATATTTACTCCAATGGATTTCCTTTTTATTTTTCCAATCAACCAATGTACTCTTAGCGTCTTTTTTCCGCATCACATATACTCTTGCATTATTACTAACAATATTGGCGTCTTCAATAACTTCCTTTGTTTTAACAATCGAGGTCATTTTATTCCACCATATAATGCTTTAAAAGTAGTTGCATCAACTTTACCATTAGTTGGAAGTTTATACGATAAATTATTAGGATTACTAGAGATAGCATCCCCACTTTTAACAGTAATTGTTTTCACGTGAGTTTTATTGAATTTCTTTTGAAACTTCTTAACTGCCGCTTTTGTTTTTGGACCGAACCAACCATCAACCTGGTTTTTACTTAAAAAACCCTTCTTATAAAGAACCTTTTGCATATACTTAACGCAAGTCACAGTTTTCTGTTTCTTACTATACACCAAAGTAGAACGTTTACATTTTTTCAACTTAGCATACACAGTAGAACTAGACTTAACACTCTTTTTAGCGTTGGCTTTTTTAATTGCTTTTTTAATAAGAGTATTATCATTCTTATACTTCCAAATAGTCAACGGATTATACGTAGTGAACTCTAACTCCCAGTTAGTAGATCCTTTATAAGTTTGTTTACGCTTCGGATTTTTTGTGATAATATACTCACCATTTGGAATATCTAAAGCTTCAGTAACGACACTAACCACTTCAGTATTAGTGTAGATATTATCCAGAACATTTAACACAGAAGTATTACCATAAACATCATCTTCGTTAATGATTACTTCCACAGTAAAAGTAATTCCACCACTACCATTGTTGAAAAACTGTTTAAAACGAGTACCATTTTTATTGTTTAAATCTGTGATGCTTAAATCCAAATCCGGAACAACATTCAAACTACTTCGAATTACTGTTAACGGTAAAGATTTGCTTTTTCCCTTAGGTAATATGCTAAAGAAACTCATACTGTCCCTCCGATTATATTATTATCGAATTCGTGCCACACTAAATTTTTACTTAGGACTTTTTCTTTCAGAACAGTAATATCAACTGAAGAAATAGAAACTCTTTTACCATTTTCATGATATTGGTACTCCCAGTAAAACCCTTGTTTACAATCCTTTTTTTTCTTCTTATGTACTCTAAAATAACCTGTTTTATTTTTCATTGATTCACTAATAGTCATTTTATGAACTTCTGAAAGATTAGCGCCTTTTTTATGTAACTTATTATGAGATTCATGTTTTAATAACTGTAAATTTAAAATACAATTATTTAATCTATGGAGATATTTATTATGGTTCCCCTCTTTACGAGATTTAATCTGATAATATCCCAAATTATTAATTTCAGCATTTCCAAATATAGTTTTCATAAAAAAATATCCTCCATAGTTTATACAGTTCTGCCAGCCGTTTCGTTATTCCAAGATAATTCACGTCTTACAACTTCAACAATTTGGCGAACACGTTTATCACTGTCAACATCACCATAAACATTGATAATAACATCTCCACTATTAGCTGAACCTGAAATTACACCATTACTACCTGCATTTAAATTAGGGTTGAAACTCGCACTCATACCTTTTCCTAAACTGGCAGTATCATCTGCAAGATTGCTTTTTTGAATAACATCTTTAGTCCAATTTAACTCGTTTTCCATAGCTCCCACTATATCACCTGGAGAGCCTTGACCCAATCCTAAAACACTAAATGCATTCACGGCTTGTTGACCTAACCAAACCAAAGCCTGAACTAATGGGTGACTCATTACAAGATTATATGCCCAATCAAGACAAGCTTGAAGTGCTTTTGGAATACCAATTACAGCATTATAAAATGAGGTAACTGCCTCACTTGCAGCTGAAAACAATGTTTGAACAAAATTACCTTTAAAACCTAATGCTCTTGCAAGGGCATTTGCTAAAGCAATACCTACTTGTAAAGGCAATGTAGGTAAAAACAAGATAAATCCTAGGACTGCTTGTATCCAATCATTACTATTTAACCCTAATTGTGATGTGAAGTTATTGAACAGATTCGACAACCATTGTATAGCCCCAATCACATAACCATATATGATTTGCCCTATTTGAACAAGGCTTGCCCAGGCATTATCAACCATTTCACGGAACCAATCAACATTATTATATGCCCAGATTAATGCAGCCGCTAAAGCAATTAATGCCAACACCACCAGGAGTATCGGATTTTCATACATAACAAAATTTAATACTTGTTGTGCGCCAGAAAGTAACCAATCTGCAGCTGCAGATAATTTGGTTACAATTTCCAAATCTTTAAACCATTTGATAACACCCAAGTCTTGAAGTGATTTCAATCCAGTAGCCAATTGACCTACACCTAACAATGTATCTGTTAAAGGAGATGCGAAACTACCTACTGCAGCAGCCATACCTACTAGACCACCAGTTGCTTGATCCAAGTCCATGAGGAAATCAAGCGCACCTTCACTGCCTTGAAGGAACATATCCCCAAGGTTCATTTTTCCTCTTTCAAGCATGTCATTGAACTGCTGTAATTTATTATTATAGATCTCTTGGGAAGCGATCCCATTCCATCCTTCTGCAGTTAATGCTTCTTGCAAGAGTTTTGACCTTTCTTGGACAGTTTTTCCTTCTTTAAGTTTATCAACATGAGCTTGTAGAATAGGTGACCTTTCGATTTCCGCAGTGTTACCTGCAAGGATGTAGTTCATTAAGTCTTGTTGTGTTTCTGTAGATGTTTTTCCGAAGTTTTGCATTGCAGCCATATAATCTGCAGCAGCATTACCCATCTGTAGAAACTCTTCCTTGCCTAACTGCACATCTTTCAGAGCTGCTTGACTTAATAGGTTTTGTAAAGTTACATCGTCACCAGGTAATGTATCAGTTACACTTCTGATTTCTTCGAGTTTCTTTTTAGCTTGATCTGCTCCAAGGTTCATTGACAGAAATGTTTCAGTCTGTTCCATCCTTCCAGCAGATTCAAGCACATCACCCATTACTTGTCCAACTTCACCTGCTCCTTGTTTTAATCTGTCGAAACCTTGACTTATTTGTTCAACTGCTTCCATTGCGCTAATGTTGTTTACATCAACATCAATAGTGGTACCATCTAAGCCTTCGATTTCGGATTCTACGGATTTGAGTTTGCTGTCTTCAATGGAAACTTGCAAATCCAATTTTTCGCCTTCCAGACTTTCCAATTCAGATTCTAGTTTTTTGACTTCGGAATCGTCAACATCTGCTTTGCCTTGTAAGGTTTGTAATTCGGATTTAACAGATTCAATTCTTGATTTGACTTCTTCCAACTTTTCGGTGTTGGTTTTTATATCCAATTGAAGTTTTTGGCGTTTAAGTTCATTTATTCTCTCTTCTAAGGCTTGAACTTCTTGGAGCTTCGCTTCTGTTTCCACTTTAACTTTAACTTCTTTCTGATTCGCCATTATACCACCGCCATTGGTTTATTTTCACGTTTAAACTTAATTATTTCATCAGTGATTTTCAATATCGTATTATATTGAAGTAAAGTTAAATCAGATAATGGTTTGTTGGTTATTTTATAATCTGTGTACAAATGTAATAGTGTTAAATACTTTAATTTACCATTTTTGAGTTCTAAAACCCCAATTGGTTTTCATCAACACCACTGATTTTCATGATTTCACGGGTAATCGCAAAGCATACTCCAATTGGCATACCATTAATTAGTTCTTTGCTAAAATTAGTTTCATCTTGTTTGAATAATGCTTTAGATAGTATACTTGCAACAGTATTGGCATTCACATTTTTGAGATCTATATTTCTTAATTCTTTGATAGTTAACTGTTTGATTTTAGCCTTAGTCCTCACAATCTTCACTACACCATCATTTTCTTCAGGATATTCTATGGAAATATTAATTAATTTATCCTCACCTAAAATGATTAAATCTTCTAAGTTGACTTCGTCAACTTCTATTTTCACGTCATTTGTCAATATAATCACCAAAAAAATAAATTTTGTTTTAAAAAAAAAGATATGAATTACTTTTTTTGGGAAAAAAATAGTAAATTCATATCTAGTTAAAAGTTTTAATTCATTGAAAAAAAAGGAACAATAAAAAAAAATTAGGAATAATTTTTTATGGTTCTACATCATCACGGGATTCCGCACTGAAACTTAAATCCCTTGCTGTTAAATCTTTAGGGTCAATAGTGTGTTTGTTACTGGATAATAACACACCGTTATAATTTTCAGTTACTTTAAATGGAGCTTCGCCTCTAGGATAAGACATTTCAGATACTGTAATTGTACCTTTATTACTGCGCATGATTTTAAGAATCTTTTTCAAAAGAACATATCTTTCCCTAGCACTCATAACACTGTCCGGGGCTTCCAGATCTAATTGACTAATATCAATGCTATAACCTGGGAATTCAGTTCCTCTTCCTACTGGTCCATCAAAAGTATCAGTATTATTATTATCTAAATCTTCTTCACATTCACATTTAGTAACATGTTTAAAAGTTAAAGCCAATTTAGTATTGGTTTCTGGGTCAGTAACCCCTATGCTTACAGTTTTATCAGCCATTGCTTATTCCCTCCTAATATTAATTTTAACATTAATTTGAGTGGTAATATCCGCAAAGACCAAGTCTTCAAGAAGTACATCTATAGTTTTAGAATCTTCTTTTTCAATAGCATAGATAATATCCTTAACTAATTTGAGGTCTCTAACGAATTTAGTATATAAGTCCCCACAGAATAATGTGATTAAATCTACACTGACAGTGTTCATTTCACCTAATGCTTCTCTTAATGCAAAATCATTTACGATATAGTCACGTACACGATTCATGTATAAATCTAAGCCGTTAGGAGTTGCACTGTTAACACATTCATAAGTATTGTTTAATGCATCAATTAATCTTACAACAAAGAACCCTAGGCCAACAAGTGTTTCCCCGAGGTCTCCTTCATCAAAGGTATAGTCTACACCTACACCTGTAACTTCAGTTAAAGTTTTGGATGTTAAACTGGATCCAACTGATAATGTTGCAATCAAGTTGGTTAGATATGCTCCACTTTCAACGAGACTTAACATTGTACCATTAACTTCTAAAGGTTGAGTTAAGAATGCTGTAATTTGGTCTCCTATTTTACCGGCTGTTGTAGTGTATGTTGCAGCTGAGGTTCTTGCACCAACAGCAGTGTAACCGCATGGGTGTTTACTTTCCATTCTACTGTTACAGAACGCATCAACAGATTCTACGATTGCATCGGTGTATTCCACAGCACAGTATACTTGGTCAAAATCAATTAATCTAACAAGGTTTAATGCTGTTTCGATTTTATTAACAGTTAAACTACGATTAGCAGTAATATTATCCCCACTACCGGTTGTAGTGGTACAGTTCACAATAATACATCCACTAATATCTTTATGAAATATTTGTTTTAATGCAGCGTTACCATCATATTGAGTGTCACTACCAAATATGGCTTCTGCTTCGGTTAATCTTTTACATAATACTGGAGTATTTAATGTTTCAGTATCTTCAAAACAACCAATTAAACAAACAATATCCCTTATTAATGGATTCTCTTTTCTTATCCTTATTATTTCATTTGTCACATGAATATTTGGTATTGGATTTGTCATAATAATCGTTTTCCTCCAAAAAAATATAGTTTTTTTTAGTATAATATATGGGATAATTCTAAAGCTCCCATTACTCCCCATTTCTTGTTATTGGGTTGAATCATTTCGCTATTTAAAATAATTGTATCTCTCACAGTATCTTCTAGGAATTTGAATGATTTGTTTTCAATAAATTCCTGTATAAGATAGTCGTGTAATTCGCAAATTTTATAGTATGATTTCTCATTAGTACCTTTCAGGTAGAATATGATAATGCTATGTACACTTTCAGCTGGATGAGCATCAAAGTCTCCAGTGTACTCCACTTGATTAATGTAAATATCGCACACCGGTTTATTTCCAAATCCTTTCAGATTATCTTCATTATATCCAAAATTAACTTTGTTGAAAATAATGTTATCATCATCATCTTTTAAATTTTCAAGGTTTGCCTTTAACCAGGAGGATATTTTAGAAGCCATACGTCTGTCTGGTTTAATACTTTCAGATATGTTAAAAGAATAAGTGACATCTATATTCTCATGAACATCATCATTATTCATATGTAAGCCTCCAATGTTCGTTGCAATCCTCTTCCAAGGAAGTCATTTGCAGGAGTTCCTTTTCTTTTGGTACGGTAACCCCAAGGCATTTTCATCAGTTTACCCTCCACCGGTTTGGTAGGAGCTAATACAAAAATACCGTGTGGTGCAATTCCTTCATCCCAGTAACCAGTAATAATGCTGTATTTGTCAAGTATTCTAGTGTCAACTCTTATACCCCTTTTTAAACGACCTTTATCATAAGGAGCTTCTTTTTTAATATTATTTTGAAGTGACCTTGCGATTTCATAAGTCTTTTTAGGGAGTATGTCAGAGTCTTCAATGTATAACTTGACAAAATCAGTTATCTCACCCATCTGCGAACACCTCGGCGTCCACGTTTTTGATTATATGTTCGACCACGAGTATGTTTAACACTTTGATGAGCCACCAAATCAGTTTTATCCGCATCATTTTTAAGATAAGCCTCAATATAATCATCAACTAATGCTTGAGCTTTATTAAACCAAACATCATATTGTACTGGTAATTCATCACCTTGATATAATGATAATAAGATGTCACTAGCAGCGTAATATATTGCTGCAGTTCTCAAAGCATCAGGGTCTTCTGTAGGTATTGGAACATAGTTTCTTTTTAGATTAGCATCAATCCAAGCAGTACTGTTATCAATAACAGTATTGAACATGTCTTCAGAAACATCATCAGAAATATCACCAAAAAGACTATTTACTTCATCTTGGGTACAATATGACATCTATAATCATTCCTTTATTCAGTAATTGTTACTTTCATACCGGTGTTGGTACTACCCGCATCAGAGTATAATGCATATTTAGTTTTACCATCTGCTTTAGCAGTTTTAATAACATAAAATTTTTGACCTACAAAATCCGGAACATTGTTGGTTAATACTTCCATTTGGACATATTTCCCTACAACAATACCAGTAGATTTTACAGTTCCTTCACCGATTTTTTCATTATTACTATCATAACTAACGAAATTATAAATAGTACTATCAATATGCTCTTTTTTTTCTAAAGCTTCAATTCTACGTAAGAATCTACGATTAATATCCTCTTGACTTCCTTCAAGAGGTGAGTAGCCTTTAGCCATTAATATTCCCTCCTTTTATATGGATTTAATTGTTAAACAGGAAAAAATATTTATTCTCCTGTTACAATTAAGAAACCATTACTGTCACGCATGTTGAGATTAGCTTCACCCCAGACATAATGCTCCTCGTTTTGAGGTCTTTTGTCAGATCTAACATCCATATTAATAAATGCTTTAGGGATAGGTTCACCATCTTCAGTAGTGAGATCAATCTCATTATCTTCTAATGATTGAACAATACTGTAATCTGGATCAGCATATTTTTGAATATTTGCGCCAGGATTGAAACTATCAAAGATAGCAAAAGCACCATCAAGTACTCTGTTTGATGAAATATAATTCCAATTAGACTCATACTTTTCAATACGTAAAGCATGATCAATATCAAGTTTAGTTTTACGTGACACGATTGCAGTATTTGGAGCAAATCCTGTCCTGTTACCTTTTGAATCATATCTCATTTCATCATCGAGAGTCTCTTCATTATCAATAATGTGTTCCGCAGTATCCCATTCGTTAAGCTCAACAGAGGATTTTCTACCTCCTTTAAGGATTGCTTTTGCAAACTCTCCTTCATAGAAATCTGCAAATTGAACAACAGACGCATTATAAAAGCTTAAAAGGTCGCTTTCATAAGTACCTTTCTGTTTATTACGGGTACTTGCATTGTACATGAAACCGAGAGGCAAGGTTTGTCCACCCACGGTTTTTCCTTGTCCAAATTTAATTTCATTGAAAGTAATACCATTATTGGTATACATTGGTTTTCCAACGTCCACATCACCATGGATATAATTACTGAATAAACCAGTTTCATTTTGTTCCATTGGGAGTATGTTTAAGAATTGTAATTCGGTATAAATTCTTTTTTGCATGTATAATTCAGCATTTTGAACTCTATCATCAAATACTTCCGGTAATCCATTAAATACCATATATTATTTCCCTCCTAAATTGTTTAGTTAATTCCAATATTTACTCTGTTTTCAGAGTTTTGATTGGATAATGCAATCATTTTAGTTTCATCATTTGATTTTTCAAATGATTGGCCATCTGCACCGTATTTGACGTAATCTCCAGCTTCAATACCCTCGCCTGCTTTTGCAGTTACTGGGCGAATATCAACAAATGTAGTTTCAACACCACAGTATCTAAGTACGCCTGCAGATATTGCTTGAGCTTTGGTATAGTCTTGAGTTGGATCTTCTGTAGGTTCTGGTTTGTCATGTGCAAAACCAATGATTGGTCCATTACTACCAGTTGCTAATTCCACTAAAGGGTATCCGTCGTCAGTGACTCCGACAAGAGCTACGGTACGTCCTTTTTTAATAGGATTTGCATATACAGGTTCTTCTTTGTTTCCTGTTACGCTTCCTGTTTCTACGATGCTTATTGCACCTTCGGTTGCTTTGCATGGGAGTGTTATCCCATTAAACATAAATATGTCGTCATTCATGTATGTGTACCTCCAAGGGTTTTATTTTTTGAAATAGTTGGCTATACGTTCTGCAGTGCCTGTTGGTACGCTAACTCTTTCTTCTTGAGTTTGTACAATAGGCTTAGCATTTTTGTATAACTCTAAAAATTCATCAGTATCTGATAAACATAATTTCACAGCAGTGTCTCTTTGTGTAGGCACAAGGATTCCTTTTTGAATATAAGTGTCCACAATAGTTTCTGCTCTTTCTTTTTCCAGGACTTCAACCTTTTTGAGCATTTCTTTATACTCTTCAGATTGTTTCAATTTCTCATCAATCTCATGGTTTAAATGATTAATATTGTCATTATTTTCTTTTTCTTTTTTCTCAAGTTCTGCTTCTAACTCTTTGATTTTATCATCTTTTTCATTGAGTTTAGACTCATAACTCTCTTTAATTTTCTGGAACTTATCCAACACATCATCCTCTTTACCAGTACCATCATCCGGTTGTGGGTTTGGTTCTGGGTTTGGATTTGGATTTGGTTGTGGATTTGGTTCCGGATTTGGATTTGTACCTTTTTTACCCATAAGTAATTCACCTCAATTTTTAATGATAGCCTCCGCTAACATGAGTGTAGCATCATCGGAAAAAAATAATAAAAAATAATTTAATCATCGAATATTTCATCTAAATATTCAAAGATACTGTCATCTAATTCAACATAGTTTTTATCAGAATTGGACATTGTTTATCATCTCAATTGGTATAAATTCAATTTCAATAAGATTATCTCTTCGTTTACCCACTGCAAATTCTTCTAAAAGCCAGTTATTGTAATTATCAGTAACTTCATCCGCCATTTGTCTTTGGATTTTTCGTTTTTCATTTGGTGATTTTACATTATCGTATTGGTCTTTATACTTCTCTTTTCCATTATTAGCAAGTTCTTTATACTTAGACTCCATACGATATTTAAGTTCATAATCCCCATCAACACTGCCTTGTTTTCTAAATTTTCCAAATTCAGTATCTCTCATAATCCAAATACCTTTTGGAGTAGTAGCATAACATACATCTTGCAAATGTCCCTCTGTCTGACCAAATGCATCGCCTCCACTAAATCCATTATTGTTGGTATGATTATGAACAATACTGTATGATTTAGTAAGTTTTGGAATGGAGACTCTATGTTTACTCCCTTTAATATCAGTACTACGGGCTAATTCTCCAGTAGTATTATCAATAGAATTACCATATTCAAGAGTAGCATTTGCTCTTTTAGATTGATGAGTAACTACCTTTTCAAATTGTTCTTTTGTAATTATAACCTTACTGAAACTGTTTTCACGATTGTTCAATGAATATTTATTATTTTCAGTAGGGTTATCCACAGTTTTAGTTTTAGATTGATTTGACAATGCTTTGTCTTCTAATTCTTTAATTTGATTAGTGTAAAACTCAATACTTTGTTTATGTAATTGTATTCCTCTTTCATCGAGTCTGTTTCCATCCAACAAACTTTGAGAAAAATTACGATTAGATTTAGCCATTCTGTAAGTTTTATAATCTTCTTCAGATAATCTATCTTGTAAAAAATCATCAGTTATTGTTGTTGTGGTTGTTGTATCTTTAACAATAGTAGTCTCTTTCGGTATTTCCTCTTCAGTTATGAAATAAACAACACACCTACAATTTGGATGTAATGGTGGCAACATTGATGTATCATTCATTGAATAGACTTTGTTACCTATCCAACCTTTACCCTCTGCGCTAGTATCTGATGGGCTAAAATTATCATCATTCGCTTCTGTCCAACCTTCATGCCACGCATGTTTACACTTAGAACATGCAGTATTCCTGCACTCAACATACCAATGAGTAGCACCACGTTCTTTATTGATAATGTAATCACTAACAGTAGCAGTCCTTGCAACCTCAGTCCTAGCAATAGCACGAGCACGCTTATTCTTAATCTTAGTGACTTTCTCACTAATGTTAGCAGCTATCTCTTGCTCGGATAAGTTATTATTATAACCCTCTTTCACAACCTCACGGACAGACTCTATAACATCCTCACCAACATCAACAATTTTCTCACCAACCTTCTGCTCAACAGTAAAACGTACAAGTTCTTTTTGACCAGGACGGCTGAACTTATGATTGTTAGTTTCCTGTAATATAAGGCTTAACATTTGTTGATTATAACCACTTGTGACTAATGGGTTTTGAGTAGTGTATTCTTTTGTTGCTTCAAGAAAAGCTTCTAATGTATCACTAGCTCGGACTCCTTGATTTAACCTGCGTATAATTTCATCAAAAAGAGAATCAGTATATTTGATTCCTTGCTTAATGAGTTTTTCTTGACTAGGCATAAATCTCATCTAAATTATCTAATATCTCATCAGTCAAACCTGTATCACCAGGTTCAGGTTCTTGATAGAAATCTTCTTCAGGCATTTCTGGTTCTTCATTAACATACTCGACACCAGCCTCGGCTTTGAAGAGTAAGGCTAATGCCTCATGAACTGCACTATTTTCTGAATCAATAACTCCTTTTTCCATTAAAGGACTAATGATTTCAAATAATTTCTTCATATCACCAGATGTGAATTTATCAAAACTGAATAGTGGTGCTTTCCTACCAGGACCAAAATTCAATTCAACAATGAAATTGATTTTTCCCTGGATACTATTAGCGAATTCTTCAAGTACTCCATCAAAAACAAGCTGTCCAAATTCCATTTGAGTTTGAGATTGAGCATAAGTACCAGTCTGACTGTTATCTCCCATTAATAAGTTACCTATGAACATTCTACGGAAGATTTGGTTGTCTTTGTACTGTAAGGCGTTGAAGAAGATTTCGCCATTGTGACTTGATTCTAATATTCCAACGTCCTCATCAATTCCTACGGTTAATCCTACTGTTCCATCTGAAACATCTTCAAATGCATCTAATAATTCGTCACGTGAATTTGGGTCATTAGTTTTCCCGTACATTGTAGGTGAACCGTTACGCTCTGCAAAGGTCATTAACCAATCCATTAAGTTTTCTTTATCTTCAACTAATGGAAGGAAATCATATAATAATCCATGACCTTCTTTTTCATCGTATAAACTACCAAAACTATATACTAAACATTTATACTCCGGAATGTTAATCTCATACTTGTCAACTTTTTGATGTATGCTAACTAATTCACCAGTATTCTGATTATAAATGAATGGATCATCTTGCAATGTTTTAATATGGATTGGAACTATATCTGTGATGACTAATTTACCATCGTCATTAACATCAAATATTAATTCATGAACATTAAAACCCCACATGATTGCAGGAGTCATTTGTTTGACTACTGTGTTGATTTCGGTTTTCATGTTATCTAGCATGTCTTTTACGAAATCATAAACTTCAGAATCTTCTTCAGTATTGGTTAAAATCCATTTTTTACTTGATAATAAGTATTTCAGTATGTCAAAACCAGTTGCTACTTGAGTGTCACGGAGGATACTTAAACCAGTTTCATATGATACTGATTTTTCGTTATCCTTCCTATTGAATAATTTTATGTAGCTTTTTGCTTTTTTTGCTGCGGTTCCAACTGTGCTGATTTTACTTGCACGTTTGAATAATTGATTACCAATATCACTAATAATACTCATAATTATCTTAACCTCTTACGTTTTCTTTTTCTTGCAGTTTTAACTTGATTGCCTGTGCTTTTTTGTGATAAATAATTGTAAGCGTAAGCTAATGCATCGATGAGGTCATCGTGTTTTGCTAATGGGAATCCTTTCAATTGGCGGAGTAATATTTCACGTTGATTATCATCTAATACGAATCTGATTTTACCTGCTAATAATGCGTATTTGAAATCATTTGCTCTGTCAACTTTGGAACCTACTGGTTCTGAGTGTTCTGTACGGTAGCCTGTGAAATGTTTTTTGTATTGTTCATATAGTTCTTTAGCAGCACCACCTTTGGTTCCAGTTTCCATCAGTACAGGTACGTTTGGTGAATCCATTTTTGCATAGGATAATACTGTTTTCAATAAATCATCCCCATATCTAGCCATAGTAACATCAGTCACATAGTATGTATCATCAGATAAACGGTACATTTTACATGATGCGGTATAATCGTTATCTTTACCTGGTTCATCACTAGTATATGCGAAATCCCATGACCTGCATTTGCCGATGATTAATGGGTTGTCATATTGGAATTCTTCTTCAAATATGATGTTGTCTAGGTTGAAATAGTCTCCAGTTTCATCTAATGGTTGACCTTGATATTGTGCTTCAAATATGCGGTCTCCAATTTCCTCTCGGCGTTCTTCAAAAAACTCGGGAGTATATTTATTAGGCCATATGCATGAACCATCTTCGTTTAATGCTTTTAATTCGATGAACTCATATTTTTCAGGATGATTTTCTTTTAATCGCCCAATTATGTCTTGTGTATGCCATCTGGTCCCCAGTACAAATAACTTACTGTGGGGTTCGAGACGAGGTATCAGAATCTCTTTAAACCATTCATATAAGTCATCAAGCAATCTTTGAGTAGTGTCTTTGAAACCTTTAATTAAATCATCACAAATAGCTACGTCCACATCACGACCAGTAATTGTACCTCCAACACCAACAAGCCGAATACTACCTAGCAACTCGCCTTTACTATTTTCAAAACTAAATGAAGCTTTAGCATGCTCAGCATTCGACAAGTAAATATCCTGTGAAGCTAATAAATCCGCATTATCAATAAATAATTGTCTTAACCGTGTACCAAACGTATTAGCTAATTCTTTATTATAATTAACAACCAGAATATTCAGTTCTGGATTCATTAATATTAACCAAAACGGAAATGATAATGTTATTAAACTTGATTTAGCTGTACGTGGTGGTTGAGTTACACAAAGCCGATTTTTATAATTATCATCAAGTATTACATCCATTAACTTTTCAGATAACTCAAAAACATGCTCTGCAGGTAAACTATTCTTAACGGTTAAACTTGAATAAACATCATAAGGGGTTAAATCTTCAAGATCTTCAACATTCATATCAAGAGACGTCTTGATTTCTTCCATTGCTAAGGTCATTTAACTCACGCCGTTTCTGCTTAACCCGTTCCATCAGACTAACCTTAACCTCTTCAACATTAATCTCAACATTAGTATCCTCTTGCTTGAGAATATTAGTCTTAGCATTCACAGCACTAATACCCTGCTGACGCATCTTCAACTTCAAACCTTCAACTTTAACCTGGTCACAATCCGGATCACTAACTAACCTTTCCAAATCAACCTGAGTATTAAAAGAATCTTCAATAATCTCATCCAATTTTTCCAGATCAGAAGAAATTTTTTTAACTACTTTTTCTTTTTTCTTCTCTCTATCTTTCTGAGATTGAACTTCTTTACCTTCCTTACTTTTTTTCTTAGTGTAGTCAATTACTGCTTCCTTAGTGACGTCAAGATGTTTTTTCTTATAATTGTTGATAGCAGTGTGAGAAATACTTTCATTATATTCATTTTTCAGGTAAGAAGAAACAAAGCGTGGACTTCTTCCATCTAATAATAAGTCATCGATTTCATCTCTGTGCTCACTTCTTTCAACTGCACTTTTTGGAGGCATGTTATCTACCATTAGTATAATTTTTGTAAAGGTTTACATTGTAAAGTGTAAAGGGTAATGTAAAGGTTTACACTGTAAAGGGTTGTAAAGGTTATAAAAAAAATAGTAGTTATTTTTCTAAATTTTCCATTGCTTCTAATATTTTTTCTTCAGCAATTTCAATTGCTCTGTCATCAATATGTTTGTTGATGATTTCCAATTCTTCTCTTTTTTTCTGGTCTTTCCATTGGTCTATTGCAACAACTATTAATATTGCCAATAGTATCATTATTGCTCCAACGATTATTGAGGTTTCATGCCATCCTTGGAATAGTGGATGATTAGTTATGCCCGTGAATAAAAATAATACCCCAGTTGCAATTAATGAACTTGATAATGTTGTTTTTAGAAATCCTGTCACCCAGACTGTCCTCCGGTAGGGTATTTTTTCGCTTAGGTGGGTGTATGTCATTATTCATCACCCGTATTTTCATAGTCACTTGCCGGATCTATGTCTTCAATATCGTTTTCGTCAAAGAATGTTTTAGCACACATCTTCATCACCAGCCACAACATCAGTATTGTCTGCTGTTTCTGGTGTGTCATCTTTTGCGATTTTTTCAAGCACCATTTGTTCAGCCACATCTACACGTTTATCTTCGGTTTTTTGTGCTAGAACATATCCTGCTGCAAATATTAATATTGGAATTAAAAATGCGTATTCTGCAGGCATGATTTCAGTTAGTCCGTCTTTTCCGAGGTATGCTATTAATGCTGCAATAAAACTTATTGCAGTTGCTATTTTACTTTTATATTTGTATGTTTCCACCATGGTTAGATTCTCCCTTCTAAATAAATAGAGTTTTAGTTTAAAAATAAAATGCTGTAGTAACCTGTGACAGTTAAATACGAACACCAAACGAAAATTGAAATAAAAGAAAAGTTTTTTTTCGCTGTATTCATCTACAGCAGTATGAATAGATGTTGTTTTATGCCTTAGGGTTTACCAGATATATTAAAAAAAACTTTTATATAGTTTTTTTTAACGTGTTTTGACTTTAGGTTTTGACTTAATTTAAATGATTAATATTTTTTATTGAGGAGTTCAAAAAAAATCATAAAAAGCAAAAGTTTGAAGATGGTTTTCAATATTCTGTCCCTTACGCAGAAGAATGCATGTTTTTTTATTTTTTGGCTGTTTAAAATTGTACTATATTTACGAAAGCGGAAAAGTTTTTTTTTAGAAATCCAGCCTAAACCTAAGACATAAAACAACACCCATTTTTTATAATCGTAGACCATATGGTAGGTCTATTTTTTTTCCGGCTACGTAGCGTATGCTTGCAGATGTTACCAATCCACATTCTGTGCATACTGCTTCGTCTTCGTCTTCTGAAGAGTATTCTATTTCTCCTCCACATTCCGGACAACAATTAAGGGGTTGATGATTAAGACATTTGTTAATATAAATTCTACGCAAACTTCTTGCATATTCATTTAAGTCAAATGTTTCATCAACTTGTATTCTAGTCATATCTTTTATCTTCATATTATAGTGGGACTTACAAAATGGGTCCCTGTGTCCAGAATATTTACTCATTTTAACTTTCCTTTATACAACAAATTATGATCTACATTTGATGGTTCACTGGGTAATATTGGCATGCTTGATATGTAATGTAAATTTATTTTCCAGGTAATGATTTCACATTTGTCCTGGAATAATAATTGTCTTTCCACATCAGTTATTATGGTGCGTATTGTTTTTTGCCCTTCCATTGTATGAATCATGTTTTGTTTTGTTTCTAATGATTTGACGTATAAAATGAAAGATAATATTATTTCTTCATTAGATGCCTGTGCATGTAATTCTTTGAAATTTTTGAATATTCGTATTAACTCTTTAACATGGTCTTTCTGAGACCGTGTAAATGGAAAGTAGACTTCATTAAACAATGTGTCTGCAAGGTCAAGTTTAATATTCAAACGCTTTTTCTGTTTTACACTAGATTCATATTCACTGCTTCGAACTTCACCCTTGACATGGGTATGATTGTATAAATTTAATTTATCCTGAATACTCATTTTTTCATTTTTCCCCATTTTTCTTGAATCCCCATAATTTTTTCTCTTGGAATAGTACCATCTTCCCAAGAACCTTCCAATAAACATAAGTTAGTTGCTTTACTACGAGCCAAATCAATGAATTCATTTCTTGTCATAGTATCCGTTAAATGGTCTAATTCTTTCGGATAATTAAACAAAAAAGATAATTCCGTGTCAATCTCCAAATCTTTCGGAAATTTACTTAATACTTCTATCAAACTGGTAGTTGTGTACTTCATAAAATTTCACCTCTTGCTAAACTTTTATACATCATTCCAAAACTTCCAATAATTGTTTCAATACAGATTTTCCAAGTTCCGTCCGCTCATTATCAATTGCTTCACGGATTTGATTCATTATTCTTTCTCTTTCTTTTTCAATGAATTCATTGTGCTTTTGCGCAAGTTGTGCGCATGCATCTTGTTTATCAGTCATTCTCCCTAAAAACCTCTTTTCTTAATTTATTTAACGTTAATGTATTGGAGAGTATTGTTATAGTTAAAAACATTAATGTTATTGAGTGCATTAGTATAGTTATCTCATTCATTCTTTTTTCCTCCACACACATGATAATATAATCTCTTTCATCTCAGTATCAATAACAATATCATTCACATACCCCGCAGTATCCTCAGCAACGAAAAATATACTATAATTTTTAATTAATCTGAAGAATAATTTTAAAAGAAACATCCTCATTTATACTCACAGCACCTAAAACGAATCAGAACACATCTCTTGCTTCAAAACTCATAGTAACATAATCCTTATCCTTGCCATCATCAAATCGTATTAGCTTCAAATTATACTCCTTATAATTCTCAGAAATCTCATTAAAAATATCTCTTACATCATGATAATTTGAATAAAATAATTCTTTATCCATTCTTAATTCCGCACGCCCACTTGCTCCTAATAACTTTGATAATTTTTTTGTTACTTCACTAACCATTTTTATTCCCCCATTTCATATTTTCCAGTGTTCAATTCATTGAGAATCTTTTCTGCTAATTTTTCTCTAACTTCTTTTTTCATTAGTCCCAACGTGATTATTTTATATCCTGTGCTTAAATCATAGATAGCACTACTATTTGTATCATGGTGCAATCGATATTTGTCTATTTTAACAGTCATCATAACCCTCTCCTAATATGCTGTCATCTATAATGCACTCCACTAAGAAGTAGTATGCTTTTGTTTCAACAGCAGCACAATATTCATCATCAGTCATTCAACATCCTCCAATTCTAAAATCTTATCCATCAATTCAGGAGGAGATAATTTAGTTGTTACTCTAGTATTTACTCTTCCAAAATCATCTTCTAATGTAATTGTTATTTCAGTCATTCCCATCATCACCTTAGATATGTCTTACCAATATAACTGACTCTCCACATTTTTGACAAGTTTTAATCTCATTCTTTTTATTATCATATTTTGCATATTTTGGCATTTCTGCTCCACAGTTTCTGCATTTTAGGTTTCGCCATTCAATTTCTTGTATAATACATTTTCCACTACGAAAACCATCATAAATCAGTTCAGTCATTCCACATCACCATCATAATTTGATTTCATATTTAACTCTGTAACAGTCATATTCTCATAAGGGCAAGTTTTACCCATCGGAGGTGTTTTCTTTGAAACCATACAAGTAAAACCATCAACATTAATATAATACATAAAAATACAGTTCATTAAACATTTCATTCACACATCACCTTTTTCTAACTTATTTAATTCATCGTTAAACTTATTAACTCTTCTTCTATCAATACTATCCCTTACTGGTAATCGGCAAATCATTATTCGGCAGATTAAACATAATACTTTGAATATAAGGTCCAAACCCTCAACACCAGTATGCATTCCATATACAAATCTTGTATCTTTTTTAGTCATTGCTACCATCTCTTGCATAATCGATTAAATCTTGAATAGAATATCCTTTTTCCTTGAAGAAACCCTCATATTTCTCACAAATCAAGGATAACTTCCCATTCTCTTTTTTTGAGTTCATTAACTACTCTTTCGGCTTCTCTTGTACTCCATAATGGATGTTTATGAGTGTGTAATTCAAGTCTTAATGAACTTATTTCAGATTTTAACTGTTCATTTTCTTTTGCTAATTGTTGTACTTTTTTAACTCCTTTTTCAAACTCTCTTAATGTAGACCTATTTGCTTGTTTTAACTCCTCATTCTCATTAATTAAATTTAGAATATCTTCCCTACCATAAGTTTGATAATCTTCATCGGTAGTGTATAATCGTATTTGCCCAATATCTGCACCAATTTCAATATCTACAAATCGTTTTAAAGCCATCATATCATCTTCCTGTAACGTTCCTGTCTATCTTCAAAATCTTTTTTACGCTTATAATTATTATAACCAAACCCTATAGCACATAAAATTATAAGAAATGTTATGCAGCACAAAATCCATACAATTATCATATTTCAGTCTCAACCGTTATTATTGGAATTTCAACAATTAATATAAAAAGGATTATCCCTCATAATAACCCCTCTCTTTCGGCTTTTTCCAGTTTTCTTAATTCCCGAGTAAACTTCTTATACTCCCAAGGACTACTAAAACAATATTCCCTAACTTGATCACCAGCAGTGACAGATAAATATTTTTGTTTACGACCACTCCAAGCCTGCAAACCTAAACGTTTAATATGTTCCAATTCACTTGCCTGATCCACTTTAACATACACTTAAATCATCATCCCTTAATTTCCAAGAGTACTGTTTTAGTATGAATCAAACTTTTCAAGAAACTAATGCGCCTTTTAAGATTATCAATACTAAACTCCAACTCTTTCAATTCACCATATTCATCAGCAAGCTCTTCTTTAACATGTTGCTTACGAATAGATTCATTGTTTTTTCCATACAATGCTTTAAAATCAGTTTCTTTAATGATTTCTTCACTCAAAGCATTATAAGCTTCTTTTTTATTGAAGTAATCTTTTTCATCTTTGGATAATTTGGTGATTAATCTTGACCATTCACTGAGATTGTCTTTTACATCTGAGTGGATACTGTCATCAATTTCAAGTTCAATATCGATTTTCCCGATAAGCTCTTTAAAATCAAGTGGTATCAATTCACTAATCAAGACAGATACATGACTGTCATTTGATTGGATTGTTTCACTTAAACTGTCGAATGCTTTTAAACCAGTCAATGAGACTAGGTCATGTCTGATTTCTTCTAATAATTTGTTTTTCATGTTTAAAACTCTCCTTTTATTTTATATAACATCGTTATATGATATCATTGATATTGAAAAAAGTATTATTAATAATAATAATCAATAATAATAATCCCCATTTTAATTGTAACACTTGGATGTGTTACATTTCAATTTTAGAATTGTAAGAATCTGTAACACAGTAATGTATTAACGTGTTACACCACCCAACAAGTCATCATCTGAAATGTCACACGTTTCTGTATTACACATTTCTTCCAACTGATTTTTCACCTCAACAAAAAAACTATCCTCATTATAACCCAAATCACGCCCCTCAGACTTAATACTAGACTTCGCTAAAGACTTCTCAATTTTAAGGATAGACTCAGCACCATGCTTATTGAAAATAGAAAATGCATAATCTCTAGCAGATTCCACCAACATACTCGCAAGAGTCTCATCATCTAACTCATGAGGAGCAATCATCCGTAAACGTCTTTTCTTAGCAATCAACAAAGCCCTATCATTATTAACATCAACATCTTTTTTTGCAACAAGCTCTTCAAGTAAATCCACCTCAAACTTCAACCGAATAGCCTCATCAGATAAAGCATTAAGACCATACATGAAGATTTCCTTAAAAGTTTGAGGCAACTTTTTAGCACGCTCCTTTTCAGAGGGATGCACACGGATTGTAATAGTTTCAGTCATAGGAAATTCGCCTTTCTGATTAACCACTTAAACCACCAACACACTTAGAGGAGGAGTTAAATTCCCCCCCCCCAAATTCAGCAAATTAATCAACTGAGAATTATCATAATTTGCACAAATAATCACCACATGCTGCGGAAGCACATCAATTGCCCGGCAATTCCATTCCTCAACAAAATAATACATACTTTTACCTATAAGACCACTATCTTGAATAGAACAAACAATATTCCGAACTTCCTGCAAATTCAACCTGGTCCTCTCCCCATCTATATACAATTCATTACCATGTTTCCCAAAAGTATGATCCAATAACAAATCATTTTGTTCTTTAAGAAAATCATCAACATGCCCTTCCAAGAACTCCACACCTAACCTATTAGTCTTAGTAGGTGCAACACCAAACTTTTTAGCTAATTCTTGAGTATACCTCATTTTATTATCATTTTTAAAAACTTCACAAACATATATGAACTGCCATAACGGTAAAACCTCTTTATTTCCTGTTTGAGTTTCATTCCACACAATCATATCATCATCAACAATCAACTTACGATATACATCATGTGTTTGATAGGCTTGCAATGGACCATTAGGATCATGGTTAGGTCCTCTAACTCTTGTTGAAGTAAATTTTTTTACTTCCATTTTCTCAACAGAACCCCTAACAGGTTCATCGAATAATTTGAATAAATCTTTTTTACTTTCTTCAACATCATTTGCAACACATGTTGCAACATATTTTTCAAGCTCCACACCTTTTAATCTGGCTATGATTGTAGCTTGAGTTAATAACTTTCCTTCTAATTCAATAATCATATCATCACACCAACTTCAATTGTGTTTCAGGGACATTCTCGTCCACTAAATTTTTAATTAAACTTTTTGCCTCACGGATGTGTTTACAGGTATGTTTCCTGTAATGCCTGTCGGGGCAGTTGCAGAACCATCCGTCTTCATTGTCATATGCTACAATATACTTGTCTGTTTCGCCATGGACTGTGAATTGTGCATAAATTAATTCTGTTTCCACTTATTCTGCCTCCATATTTTTTAAATATTTATTGCATTCCATTCTTGCAGAAGTACTCATTTTACTTAAGGGTAAATGATTTTTAATTGCTTCTACTGTGACTGGTATGCCTTTAGCTTGAATAGTGTCAATCGCTTTCCTAATATGAGTAGGCACTGGTTTATCATTACTAATAATTGCTGATTCTTTTTCTTCAACTGGTGTGTTCTCCGCAGGAACGGGTATGCCAATATCAACAGAATCATTAATTAAAAGAAAAGTATTACAAAGCAACCTTACCTTCAACAAGTCCATAATGTCCTCTGGAATATCTTCAAGGCCATGGTGATAACGAATATTCAATTCCATGTTTTCTTCAGATATGTCACGTAAATTTAAAACACAAGCATTTTCCACGAAATTAAAAAAGAACATTAAGTTTTGCTTATTGCATTCTTTGAAAATTAATGGGATTAAAGTATTGAGGTTGTAATCCTCAATATTTTTACCCATTAAATTTTTTTGAATTTCGGAGATTTTATGATAGATCAACTTTAAACTCATACCGCTGCAGCCTCCTGAACTTCAACTTTAGTATACTTCACAGTCACATCTTCAGGAAACTCAGTAGTACCTACAGGAATACGGCCTCCTCTTAAGTTGATGACTAATGCCACATCACCAACATCAAGATTAATATAACTTGGATTATATGGTAACTCAAGTATTTGTGCAAGTATTGGATTACCGATGCATGAGATTGCACCGATAACTTCTTTATCGAATTCTTCTTCAGTTAAATCCTCATATTTGAGGGTGCCTTTTTTGGGATGAGGCATATTCCAACCCCATCCATTTAAAATATACTTGCTCATTTCATTCCACCTCTTCAAATTTAATATTTTCATTTAACCAGTCCATGCAAAGATTATACTCATTTTCATCTTTGCTTCTGTCTTCAATACATGTTTTAATCACTTTATTTGTGATTTTCATACCTCTAGCAGATAATGCGTTGATACAGTCTTGGATTAATTTTGGTGGTTCATTTTCAACTGGTTCTTGAACAGTATCTTCAGTTTCTGAAATTTCTTCTGGTGTTTCTTCCTCTACGGTAGCGGTAGAGATATATTGAGAATCCGATTCTTCAACAGCTTGATAATCTGAAGTCATCTCATCACCGGAAGTTTCACCAGCACCAATCAACTCAGCAATGGCCCTATTAGTAGCACGTGTTTTAGCAGTGGTCATTATAGCATGGTCACTAACTTTGGATTTTCCTTTTTCCTTACGGGAGCATAATGCATCTGATTCTACACTGCGACCATTCGGAAGTGTTGCGCAGATACAGTAATATGCTTCATTGATACTGCCGGTTTTTGTTCTTTGAAGTTCACGAGTTACAATCTTAGTGTCTACGTTAAAAGCCCTGGCTAATTTTTGCCATGCACTTTTTTTCTTGAATTCTCTTTCAACACGAACATATTTTCCAGTTTCAGGGTCTTTTTCTTTGACTATGATTTTTTGATAGTCTGATTCATCAAGGATTCCTTCTTTCCCACATAATTGTTGATATGCTTTCCATTGTTCGAGGGCATCCTTCACATTTGGGATATAATTAGTCATTAATTCATTTACCATTATATCACCTCATTGAATCTGTTAGTGTATGGATCCATGGCAGGGAACCATTTCACCAAAGCCACTACACCCAAAATCATAATTGCAATAATGAGTATTAATAAAAATTCATATTTGTGCCTATTAAACCAAAGCCTAATTTTATCCATTCCTGAAACCGGTTTTCTTAAATCATATTTTGGTTTATGAGTATCTTCAAAACCTAATAAGTTTAAAAGTATTAACATTAATAACCTGAACATTTCATTCTCCCCCCTTTTCTAACCATCAAATCTACAATAACATGGTTTAAACATGTTGGATCTCTAACCAAATCTTCACCATACTCACTGACAAATCCATCATAATTTAGATTTAAATGTTCAAGTAACTGGTCGAAGATGAAATCCCCTTGAATATCTCGGAATTTTTCTACAGCAACACGAGGTCTTTCTTCCACATGGTAATCATAGATGTCACTCATAATGGAACCTCCTTGTTGTTATGGAATCTTTTCACAGCAGAAACGAATGTCTCACCTGCAAAGTCATATGAATTTATGATTGCTGCTTTTCCATGGCCTTCTGCTTGAACTTCAACAACCAGTCTTTGGCGGAATAATTGTTCAATTAATCTACCCATGTCCTGGCGGTTTACTTGTAAAGCGTCATGCCATTCACGGTCAGCACCAATACGAAAAACAGAATGTGCTTCATACCCTTTGCGATAGAGGGTTTCTTCAATTATGCTGCTTTCTTCACTAGTCCATCTTGGATAATTGCATGTTGCTAGTTTAGTTTCTTCAGTGAGGTATTCTGCAGTTCTGCTCATACAAGGACACCTCCTTTGTTGTGGATGTATCCATGTATTAGTTTTCCTGGCGGGTCAGATGCTTCAACCACACAAGTTATATCCAATTTTAAAGTATCAATTACTTCTGCGATTATATCAAAATCAGTGAAGTCAGTGAATGCTTCTAATAATTCACGAACTACTTCAGGGTAGAATAGGTTTAATCCCATTGCAGTATCGCCAACAGAAAGAATTTCCACGTCTTGAGGGACATTATGAATATCAATTACATTCATAAAATCACTCCTTCTAGAAAATTAGGATTACTTAAAATGGCTTCGGTTAAACTGGACATTCCACGGTGTAGATTATTCTTTTCAAAGAATTCTTTTTCCTCTTCAATGGAGTGGAAATGGATTCTTAGGAATATTTCACCTTTCTGTTTAGCTTTCCAAACACTGAGGTTTCCAGATTTTTTAGCCTCTAACTCGCTAACATGGCGAAGTAGTTTACTTGCAGTGTCACATAATTCAAAATAAGTATCTTTTAAATGTGCAAGTTTTGGATCATCCCATTGGATTTCATCGGCAGTCCAGATTTTCCTTCCAGGTTTCAATGGAAGTATGCCAACAATAACTGCAGCATCCATTCTTATTGACTCACATCTGTGATTGATTGCTCTGAGACTGCTTCTCAAATCTTCAAGGCTTCTGCCTTGATATTTAGGAGGTAGGAGAGTGTTACTCATTGGTAACACCTTCCTTAAAATGTTCGCTAATTTCTTCGTACCTTAAACCATTGGCGACCTTGTGTATAAGGTCTTTGCCAGTTAGTTCAAGCCCATGCACATTATATGTGCGTTCTATATCTATTTCTAATATTTCATTCATTTTTCTATCCTCACAGGATTTTTTCATGAAAGTCAAATATGTTGGCGCATATTAAACTTTCATCTAATTATTAATTGAACACTCTAATATATAAATCTTTCTACCTATTCTGTGGAAATAATTATATATATCTTTCGTATATATGTATATATAAGAATAAACAAAAATAGGAGATATGACAGTGTTTGAATATGAATCTAAAATTTCAGTAGCTCGGCCAAATAGTTTATCTGCACGAACAACAATTCCTAAAGAAGTAATGAAATTTTTAGGAGCTGAAATTGGAGATAAAGTTAATTGGATAGTTGAGTACAATAATGGAAAAACAGAAGTTAAAATAGAAAAAGTTGTAGAATAACTTTTTATTATTATTTTTTTAAAAAAGCAATATAAATAATTTATAGCCATAGCTAATACATAAAAACATCGCATTCTGTCTGCGACCCATTCAATAAAACTTAAATAGGATTTTAACCATAAATTATTAATGGTTACAACAAACATTCTATCCTCACAGGTAGTTCTGTTTTTTATGTAACCGCTGGTAGGGGGTGTTGGCGCACTATTTAAACCCTACCATTTTATGTTACATAAAATAACATCTGTTTTTCACATTATTTAAACCATTGTTTTACAATAGATTTTTTTGATGATCTTCCTGGTGGTCGGTCATGGTATCTATCGGTAATTATACTATATCCAATTGAATATTTAAATGTTATCCTTACTTATTTTTGAACAATATTCAATAATAATTCTTGTTTATTATCACATTGAACAGTGAAAAGTGCAAAAACACATAGCGAAGGTTTCCAAAAAACACAAGAAAAAATAGTAAAATGTATAAAATTCTCCAATAGAAAAAATCAATGCAAAACATTAAAAAAAAATAGTGAAAGAATGGAATATTACAAATCATTCCATATCTAAATATTGTTGAATAACATTAAGCATACGTTGCTTATGATTATACAAATCAGAAACCCCTTCAATATCGATTTTCTCACCTTTCTTACCACCATTCTTAGTTAAAGTGATTTCATCATAGAATTCAACACGAAGATGATCCTCATTATTAAAGTAAAATCTCACTATAGGGAATCTTTGATTATTGTCAAAAAGGATATTACAATAATTTTTCCTGTCACGAATAGCAACCCTATCAGGGTCCACTAATTCAGAAGCAATTGATTTAACAATGAAATAACCTTCTTTTTCTGTAGCGGTTGTAATAATTCCATCATCATTGATTTCTTCTTCAACTTCAATAGCATTGTTATCTTCTTGTTCTTCTTCATTACTTGCAACGGCATCATTCAATGTTTTATTAACCCTCTCATTAATGATTTCTGTAATAGATATCGTAATCAGATTACCGAAGCGTTCCTTAATGTTTGGAGTTAACCTGCCTTCATAAACTTGTTGACCTATTGCTTTAATGAAATCTTCAGAGGGTTTTTCAAACTCAGATACTAATGCTTTTTTTATCAAGTTACGATATTTTAAATTGTCTGCTCTAGAGACAACTTCATCAACATCAAAATTAACTTTCTTAAACTTCTCTAACTCTTTAATATCCTTTTTAGTTAAATTCAATAAGTTAAGGTCAAGGAATGGTTTTTCATCCATCCTGTTATTGTCCTCACCAGTAGTGAAAAACTTATAATCCACACCATTAGTTAATATTCCAATTTGAATATCTGTTATGCTGAAGTAACGATATAATTGTGAAATATTATCAGTGCTTAATTCATTTGCTGCTGATTTACATTCAATGAATATGATTGGATGTCCATCTTCCAGGACTGCGAAGTCTACTTTTTCACCTTGTTTTGTTCCAACATCAGCAGTATATTCAGCTTTAACTTCCGCGGGATTGGTTGTATCATAACCCATCAATCGTAAAAATGGAGTTATTAATGCTATTTTACTTGTTTCTTCACTATCAATATGCTCTAGTTTTTCAGGTATTGTTTTTATGAATTCTTTGAGTTCATCTTCAAAAGTCATTTTAACAGCCAGCCTAAATAATTTAAGTTATTTATAATGTATATTTTTTAGGACTATAAATACTTAATAGAAAATTCTATCGCATATTAGTGAACATTATTTGAGGATAGAAAAAAATAGTAAAATGTATAACCCCACAAATACACACATACTAATATCAAACTAATATGTGAGGGTCAAAAAAATGAGAACAATAACAAAAATAATACTCGGAGCAACACTCCTCTTCCTAATAATAGGAGTAGCTTCCGCAACAGACATTATAGATATATTTCAAGCCCCATCATCTTTACATGCACTGGGTACCAGTTCCTATGTTGATGAACAAGGCCATAATATTATGATTGTAGAATACAGTGACGATAATTATGACCTCTGGTTTGAAAACGATACAGAAGCAGGATATGTAGCGCAAAAATATAATGACACTTGTTATATTGGAGCCGATGATGAAAACGATTGTTATATCCTAGAAATTGTTGAAAAAGAAGGAACAAAATATATTATAGGGTCTTGGACCCCTAATGGTGTAGATGATGCAAAAATCATTCAAAACAATCTTGAAGAGTTCAACAAGTTAAATAATCTGAATCCACTTGAGGTCTAACATGGTTGTTTTAAGATGTCCTTACTGTGGTGAAAAAATAAATCAAGGCGATGAGTTCTGCAGCCATTGCGGTAAAACTATTGATAAACCACATATCGATGAAGTTGATTCAGCATTCCAGGATATTGGAAGCATTATTGTAAAAATTATTGGTTTCATAATATTATGGATTATTGTAGGTTTAATCATAGGATTCATTACTCATACTTTTAATTTGTTGCCTACATATTCGCCATGGTTGTTGATTTTGACTACCGTTTTAACTGTGGTTATTTGGATATTAAAATAACCACTTATCTTTTAATAAATTTTTCCAGGTCTTCAATTGAACCATTAATTACTTCATTTAATTTTTCCATATCTTCTTTAATATGTGATGAATATTCTCCGATGATTATTGATTCACTCTCATAAAGCCATTCTCTTAATTTTTTGTTTTCTTCATTTAACTGCGCCTTTTCATCTGATAAATCATTTAACAAATTACCTATGTCCTCCATATCGTTATTGAAATAATATTCATCATCTTCATGGTCATATATGCTTTCAGAACCATCCTCATAAAGAGAATAACTAAATCTTTTTTCAGCCATTGTTCAGCCTCCTTTTTTTCTTGCAAATAAACTAAGTATCTCATCATCACTTAAGTTATCTACACCATTAAATATTTTTTCAACATTTGACAAACGTTCTTCCATATTACCCATAGCATCTTCCTTATCTTGGACTTTAGATTCTAATTCTTTATTTTGTTTTTTCAAATCAGTGATTTGAGCTTCCATCTCACGTCTTGCCTTTGAAGTATATGTTTTTGTTTCAATATTTTCAAGACTCAAATCTGGCAAAGCTGCCATGTAAACTTCTTTTACCTCTTCAGCTTCAATTTTAATATACGATGGATCTGTCTTAACAGGACTAGTATGGCCTTCCATCAGAGTACATATCCGTAAGTTACCACAGTTTTTAGCAATAGTACTTTGGAAAAATTTTCTTAATCCATGAGCATGAAATTTCGGGATATCTTCAATTGCCTTAGCCTTATCTTCTTCAGATAATTCACCATTCTTTATTTTTTCATCAATTAACTTCAAATGATGTTTCCTTAGTTTTTTGTTTTTCCTGTTGAACACATTTGAAATTGATTGAACTAACAGATGTCCTTTGTAATGTTTGTTTTTATTTCCGAATAATGCATCTTTTTTAGACATTTCAAGGTTTAAACCTTCCTTTTTGTTAATGTATGGTAAGTATTCATTTTTTATTTTTCTTAAGTTTTGCAGAATAAGGTTTGTAGTCCCAGGACCTATACATGTAATACATAATAAATTGAATCTTATTGTCTTATGTGGATAAAATTTAATTACTCCTATCATATCTTGAGGAGCATTGTCAATAAAGTCATTTACATCAACGAAATTATGATATTCTGAAGTCCATTCCATAAGGTCCTCAATTGTGAAACCTACAACATCACTTAATCTAGCACCACAATCTTTAATTAAACTTATAAGACCTTGATGCAATATTGTTGAATCATCCATGACAAACTTAATATCACTTTTTGTTAATGGCGTCCATTTCGGTTGTTTTTTATCTATTTTTATTTCAGGATAAGTTATTGAGTAAAATTTTAGGAATGTTTTGATAAATCCTAAATCTTGAACTATAGTGTTTATGGAGTTATCTTTATTTTCACAGTATGCGATGTATTTGTTAAAATATTGTTTTATTATGGAATCTGGGCTATTGACATCAAATTCCATTATCATTTTTTCAGTTATTATATTTCCCTGCTCATCAGTACCTCGATTGATAATTTTTTCAATTACTTTACCTTGTTGGTCTTTGCAGGTAAGTATAATCTCTTGCAATGATAAGTCAATTGCCTGTGATAGTTTTGTTAATGTTTTGTAATAATTGGCTTCTGTTGCTGTACTAAAATTTTTTGAAGATATGAAGTTGGTATAATAAATATCCTCTCTTACGTTATATGTCATGATGGTTTCACCTAATTATTATGTATTAGGTGCTATAATATTTAAGTTTTTTTTAATGTTGACTTCATAGTAATAATTAATTAACATAATTACACCTACAATAATATTTAAAATTAATAGTTAATAAAATTAGATTATATGAAAACTTGTCCAAAATGCATGAAACAATTAAAAAGAGTATTTCACGATGATTCCGATGATGAACTTGCAATTGAATCAATAAATGGTGAGGTCATCATAGGAAATTATTGTAAAAGTTATTATAACTACTATTGCGAATATTGTGATGAGTTTTTCCAGCTATAACCCCAAAATATCCTTATCAGGGTCTGCATTTTTAAACAAATTAATTTTAGTATCGCTTTTCCACGTGAATTTCAAAAGCCCCGCATGGACAATCTTTAAATCATCATCTGAAAAACCTTCCAAATAATAGATTTTTCCCCTATGACCCACATTTACTAAAAAACGGATGAAATGCCTGCTGACAATTACTGAATGGGGATTGTAAACAACAATATCATCAGTAATGTATTCTACCAACTGTTCTATTTCAAAAACATCTGGTTTGATGACTTCAACATCACATTTTGGAAATTTTTCACTAATGATAGCTTCATAATCCATCCTTTCACCTAACAATAAATATGATTAAAATCAATATTTAAATATGGCTAATGAAAATGTGGAGTTAATGAGAGGAGAACCTGAAAAGGCAGTTAAGAAATTAGCTATCCCAATCATGATTTCAATGATATTAACTGCATTGTACAATATCGTTGACGGAATTTGGGTAGCTGGACTTGGACCGACTGCCATTGCAGGAATTGGATTTGTAACACCAATATTCATGGTATTGAATGGAGCGAGCGTGGGACTTGGAAATGGTGCAACAAGCAGTATTGCAAGGTTTATTGGAGCGAAAAATCATGAAATGGCCAATGAATCTGCAACACACGCATTGTTTATCTTTTTAATAGCTTCCGTGATTTTAACTATTATCTTTTTAATAATTCAAGAACCTTTACTTGCAAGTTATGGGGCTACAGGTCAAACTTTAAAAGAAGGAATAGCTTATGGAACTCCTTTATTTTTAGGTTTGATTGCATTTATGTTTTCAAACGGTTGTAGCGGAATCCTTCGTGGGGAAGGAGATATGAAAAGAGCAATGTATGTTGTCATTGTAACCGTTATTTTAAATGCAACTCTAGATCCAATATTTATCTACACATTAGGCTTTGGTTCTGCTGGAGCATCTCTTGCAACAATTGTAAGTTCAGCAATTGCAGCTGCAGTAATGTTATACTGGATTTTAATTAAAAAAGACACATATGTTAATGTTAGCCTAAAAGAATTTAAATTTGACTCCAAATTGACAAGAGACATTTTAAAAGTAGGAATTCCATCTTCTCTTGACATGTTAATTATGGCAATTGCAATGTCAATATATCTAATAGTAATCTCAATGGTTGGTGGAGATTATGGTATTGCAACATTCACATCAGGTCAGAGACTATACTTATTTGCAATAATGCCATTAACAGCAATTGGATCAGCAGTAATTGCAGTATCCGGAAGTGCTTTTGGTGCTAGAAATGGAGATTATCTCTCAAGAGCCCATAAATATGGTTCCAAATTTGGTTTGGCTTTAGGAACTGTCATTACATTAATCCTGGTAATTTTTGCAACTCCTCTTGCAACAATATTTGCATATACTCCCGAAACTGCAGGCCTGGTTCCTGGAATTGCCCTATATTTACAGGTGGCCTGTCCAACATTAATTTTAACAGGTATCGGCATACCTTCAAGCTTCTTTTATCAGGGTATTGGAAGGGGAATCTACAGTTTGATGTTTACCATTTTAAGAGAGATAATATTTGTAGTGCCATTGATTTATATTCTAGTATTCATATTTAATTTCGGATTAGTTGGTATTTGGTTAGGTTTATGTATTGGAAGAGCAATAGCCAGTGTATTAAACTACATCTTTGCAAGATATGAAATCAAAAGGCTTAGAAAAATATTTGGGAATTAACCCAAATTTTTTTACCACATATATAACAGTGTTATCATATGGAAAAATAATCTATTAATTCAACAAAATTGATTTAACCTTGTTAAATTGCTTTAAAATAAAACTTACTAATTTATAAACCTTAAAATTAAAAATAAACAATGCAAATTAAAATTAAAAAAGGTTAAATCATGAAACAAACAGAATTAGAAACAAAAAATAAACTCATAAGCCAGTCATTTAATGACCCACGAAAGCTTAAATATCCTCCGGAAGAAGTTAGGCTTAAACTAGATGATGAACTTTTTAGTGAAAGTGAAATTTTCCAAACAGATGATGGAGAATACATTTACTTTGATGTTCAAATAAGCGATTTTCACGAAGAAGAACTAGTAAGATATGTTGAAATTGCAGAAAAACTCTATGAAATAGTAAAAGAACAGGTTTACATCTACATTTTATGTGCAAAAACTGCTAACGTTTTTGTAAAAGAGTTTGAAATCCTGTCTGAAGCCACATTTACTATAAGATTGGCAAGAGACGATAGTGATCCTGCAGAAATCATTTTAAATGTAATCAAAAGAAAAATAGCAGACCATGAACTATTAGACAAAGATGACATACATGCATTGTTAATGATTCCAATGATATGTGATAAAGAAAAAATTAACCATTATAGATTGGAATCTTTTAGAATTCTTAATCGATTCCATTAACTATTTATCCCATATTAAAATAGTTTTTCCAAATTTGGAAATGTAATCTTTATCAAAGGCTTCTTTTAAGTCGTCGATAGATTTTATTTCACAAATATTGGTTATGAGTTTCTCCAAATATTCAAAAAGGACCGGGTTTTGTTTGAGAGTTTCAACAACTCCAACAAAATCTTCTCTTTCAGAGCGGCTATTTCCTTGAATGGTCAATCCTTTTTCTAAAACCATACGTGTGTTTACAGGTATTGGATACTCACTTACTCCAAACAAATTGATTGTTCCTTGCGGATTAATTAAATCAATAATTTGCTCAATAGCAGATTGTGAAGCGCTAGATCCAACACATTCAAAAGCATGGTCAACGACTACTTCATTAGGAACATTATGAATTTGATAAATTTCATCAGCAAAAGTAAATAGATTTAAATTTTCCTGATGTTTCCCGAAGATAACTATTTCAGAGTCTGGAAACTTCTCCTTTAAAAGCAAAGATGTGATAAAACCTAGGTTTCCGTCTCCCCAAACACCAAGTCGGTCTTTAGGAGTAATGGCAATTTCGCCAAACTTGCTAATGCCTTGATAAGCTACACTTATTAACTCAATAAAAGCAGACACATTAAGATTGAAATCATCAGGTATCCTTAAAACCCTATCAGAAGTTAATTTGATTAAATCAGAAGTAAATCCATCAAAACCACTTCCTCGAAACTTGGAATGATAAGAATAATTAGCCCTGCAGACATCACTTTCCAAAGGAGTATTTGGAATCATTACAACTTTATCTCCAGCTTTGAAATTACCTTCACTATCAAATACCACCTCACCAATTGCTTCATGAATTAATGCCATAGGCAGTTTTTCTTCCAGTACTTCAGCAGGTCTTGATCCTTGATAATACCTTTGATCTGCTTGACAAATTGAAAGATGAGTAGGTCTTACAATAACCCCATCCAAATCAACTTCATCAATTGCCTCTTCAAAGAATTTAGGAGACTTTAATCTATAAACAATGTTTATCATGAATTATCCTCAAGTATTGTATTTGCTAATTTTAAATCATATGGGTATGTAATCTTAATATTTGTCACTTCACCATCCACGAGATGTACATCCTCATCTTTAAGAGTGAAGATTTTACATGCATCTGTAAGGATATTGGATTCTTCCTCTGTTAAACTATTAATTAGATTGAAAAGTTTCTTTATATTGAAGCTCTGTGGAGTTTGGCCTTGGTAATAATAATCCCTTACAGGGATGCTTTCAATAGTTTCACCATTAATACTTTCAACAATTGTGTCAGTAGCCGGTATAACTGTATCGCAAGCCCCATATTTTCTTGCAGCTTTAATGTTATCTTCAATAATTCTATGAGTTACAAATGGACGTACAGAATCATGTGTGAGAATAATAGACTCATCATCAATACCAAAGTTCTCATCAATATAATTTATGCTGTTTATTAATGTATCATTTCTGGTTTCTCCACCTTCAATAACAATAATATCCCCATTATTACCAATATATTCTTCAATTAAGTCATTAGTATGATTAATATAGTTTTTAGGTATTAAAACAATAGTTTTGTCAATATTTTCATTTATAACAAATTTTTCAATAGTGTGAATAATAACAGGCTTATTACCTAATGTTAAAAATTGTTTAGGAGTGTCGGTTCCTCCCATTCTTGATCCAATTCCGCCCGCTAATATTGCTGCAAAAATCATTTAAAATTACTCCTTTTCAAACATTATTAAGTAATGAGATTTATCTTCACCAAACTCGGCGCCAATTTCCTCATTTAAATAAACTTTTTTAAGATTATAATTATTAAATATTTCTTCCAATTCATTTGGAGAAATCCTAATTTCCATTGGTGGACCGATAGGCATGTCAATTGGTTTAAAATCCATAATAGCTATTTTGCCATCATCTTTAATTAACCGTGAAAGCTCATTGATAACATCACTCTGATTATCCTCATTAAATCCATGAAATACATTTAACATCAAGATAACATCAATACTGCCATCTTTAACATCAGGAACTCCTTTAGTTAAATCTGCTACAATTGTAGACAAATTTTCAAGATTATTTTCATTTTTATAATTATTTAAAGCATCAATAGATTCCTCGTAAATGTCAATAGCATAAACTTCACCTTCCGGAAGATATTCTTCAATGGCTTTAATTGAAATATATCCATCTCCACAACCAGCATCTAAAAAAGTCTCATTACCTTTAAAATTAAATTCCTTTAGAATTTCATCAGAACTAAGGAATTTTGAACTTGATTTTCCATGATGTTTATGCTCCATTTCTAACCACCATTTTACTTATTATAATAATTATCTTTAAAAAATACTATTTAATAATTTTTAATTAGAAAAAATAAATATTGGGAGCATTAAGCTCCATCTTTTATAAAAAAAATTATCCTTTTTCAAACATTATCAAATAGTGAGATTTGCCCTCAGGAATGTCCTCACCAATTTCTTCATTAAGATAAACTTTCTTAAGACCATGATTGTTGAAAAATTCTTCTAATTCTTCAGGAGAACTTCTGACTGGTGTTGGTGGTCCTTTTGGAACATCCCATGCTTTGTAATCCATGATAGTTATTTTGCCATCTTTTTTAATAATACGTTTAAGTTCTCCAATAGCTTCATCAATTTTTCTTGATGCTTTAAACCCATGGAACACATTAACCATTAAAACAACATCAATTGAATCATCTCCAACACCCGGGATTCCTTCGGCAATGTCTGCTTCAATGTTTATTAAGTTTTCAACATTGTTTTCTTTTTTATATGTTTCCATATCTTCTATAGATGAATCATAAACATCAACCGCATAAACTAATCCTTCATGATTATAATCTTCCAAAACTTTAATTGCAATATGGCCATCACCACATCCAGCGTCCATGAAAGTTTCATTTCCATTTAAATCCAATTCGTGTATAATTTCATCAGAATCTAAGAAGTGTTCACTAGAAAATCCATGAGCCCTATGTCCATTTGGAGGCATCATCATATTATCACCTTAGATAATATTCTTTAAAAAAACAGTATTTAATAATTTTCAATGCGAAAGATTTTGTAAAACAGTTTTAAAAATAGTTAAAATTATAAAAAAAAGTTATAAGAGGATTATTTTTTCCAAGTTTGTTTTACTCCTCTTCCTCTTTTACTACCAGGTTTAGTATAACTTCTTTTTTGTCTGGTTCTTCTGTTAGTTCCTTTAACTTTTGCCATATTTTCCCCTCCTTCAAATTTATAATAAAAATAATTAGAATTAAATCTATAACAAAAAAATATATGTTTTTAATATATTTAAAGCTTTTCTTTAAGTGGTGTATTCAGCATTAATTTTAACATAATCATATGTTAAATCGCAACCCCATGCAGTAGCCTCGCCATCACCTAAATCAAGGTCAACATTAACAGTGACATTTTTGGTTTGCATTATCTTTTCAGCCCTTTCAAGATATGGAGTGTCTTCAAATGCCAAAATTTCACCATTTTTTACTAAATCAACCTCATCATCATCGCCAGCAATAGCTATTGTAACAATATCTGGATTTAAATCACAACCGGAATATCCAATTGCAGAAACTATTCTTCCCCAATTAGGATCTCCGCCAAATACTGCTGATTTAAATAAGCTTGATGATATGATGGATTTAGCTGCAAGCTTTGCATCTTCAAGGTCTTTTGCACCATAAACATTAGCTTCAATGAATTTGGTTGCACCTTCACCATCACGAGCCATTATTTAAGCAAGGTCAATACATAAATAATCTAAGGCTTCCTGGAAATTGGAGTCTAATTTTCCATCTTTCATGACTTCAACACCAGATGCACCATTAGCCATCATCAAACATGTATCATTGGTACTTTCATCCCCATCAACAACAATCATGTTAAAACTAATTCCTGCAGCCTGTTTAAGAGCCTTATTAATCTCATTTGCAGGCATTATTGCATCAGTAACAATAAATGAAAGCATTGTTCCCATATTTGGAGCAATCATACCACTTCCTTTTGTAATACCTGCAATCTTAACTTTCTCACCAGTTGTTAAAGTTACCTCAACCGCACACTCTTTTGGAAATGTATCGGTTGTCATGATTGCTTTTGCAGCTGCAAGAGAGTTTTCAGGATTATTTCCTAACTTAGATAAAGACTCATAAGCCACTTTAGAAATTATATCAATAGGCATTTGACGCCCAATAACACCAGTTGAAGATATTGCAATCTCATCTTTAGGTATTTTTAAATCCTTAGAAACAAGTTCTGCTAATGTTTCACAGTCTTTAAAACCCTGTTCGCCAGTAAAACAATTTGCATTTCCACTATTAACAAAAACAGCAGAGAGTTTTCCATTTTTAATAACCTTTTTAGTATAATTAACTGGAGCGGCAACTACTTTATTTGAAGTAAATACTGCAGACGCATTACTATCGGGTGAAACTATTATTGAAACACCATATTTGCCTTCACGAGCTCCAGATACTTTAAGATTTTCAATAACAGAAAATCCACCATCTAAATCTCTAATAAAATCCATAAAATCACCAAATTAATATGATGGCTCTACTTCCGTTAGATTATATTCTACAACATCCTGATTACTATTATAATCTAACGCATCAAAATCAGGATCATAAACAATTTTCTCAGTATCGTTTAAGTTTGTAGTCATTTCTTTTGTTACATTTTCTATATGAGGACCATCATCACTGCTATCATCAAAGCTTAAAGAAATTCCCATGCCTACACCCGCAACAAAACCAACTAAAGCAAGAATCATTAAAAATAAAGTAAGTTTACTTCTTTTCTTTTTTGGTTTATCATTATAACGATTATTTCTGTTAATACGATTATTACGACTACTGCGATTGTTTTGATTCCTACCAAATATTCGTCTACTTTTTTTTCTATTGGAAGCATGTTTTTGACTGTTTCCTGGAATCAAAACCCTCTTATCGTCTTTTTTTCTTCTCATGTTATTTCTCTTCAAACTTTTTTAGGCCACAAATGCATAAACTAACGCCAATATAACTGCAACAAAACTGAACATTCCAAGTCCTAAAATGGACATCAAATATGCAAATATAAATACAAATGCGAAAACTCCAATTAGTTTAGCTTTTTCATTTTCAATCAAATTGATTAATGTCCTTGTAAATTCAGATGGAATATTATAAGCATATAGACCATTAGCCAATTCAAATATTACCAAAGACAATGGAGAAGTTGAATTTAAACTATCAACAAGTTGTGCTCTTTCACCAGCTTCCCTTCTACTCCTTCCAACACCAGCTCTAATTTTAGCACCATTATCTAGGGCGAACCATGCAGCATCAAGTCCTGCACGAATAGCTAAATCTTTAGATGGGAATCTTGCAATAAAATCATCTCCACCTTCACGATAACCTTCTAGTTCACCACCACATTCAGTTTCAATGAAACTTTTAATTCCGTTCATTAACTCCACCAATTGAGTTCTTCCGTTTTTATCAATGAATTTAGTGGAATCAATTAAATCAATGAATAAATAATTTTCCAAATCAACTGGCTTAGATTCTTGTAGAAGGAATGGTGAATCAAAAACTAATGCATATTCTCCACCAAGTTTTGTAAAAGCAATACCTGGGAAACTTCCCACATTTTGAGTGTAGTGAATTGCTCTTTCAATTGAAGCTGCACCAGTCATTCCCACAGCAGAAATTACTTGCATATTTTCAGATAATCCAATACCAATAAGTTCAATAGCTACACGAATAGCATCGTTTTTACTTAACATTCTAGCAACAAGTTCTGTTGCTGTTTTTTCCACAATTTCTCCTTTTTCATTTTGAATAATCTTTTCAAAAATATTAATCATGTTTGAAGGATAAGGAAGCTCAATGTAAAAATAACGATCACTACCCATTACAATATTACTTACTAAAGCATATTCCTCAATTCTATTCTCTGCAGGTTTTAATTCATGAAAAGTGTAGTCTTTAGGAATATTTTCAATACCTACATCACGAATAAGATTTTGCAGAATGGAATCTGAAGTGATTTCTGCTTTCTCAATCTCAAAAAGAATAGTTTGAGTGTAATTGAATAACTCTACATATTCTGTTTCAAGAGAATTTGTTGGAAAAAATTTTGTTCCGACAGCAATAGGATTTAATTTAGTGGTTGTCTTGATTAATGACTTAGTTAATGCATTAACCATCTAAATTCCCTCCTTTTTCCAGCTCTATTTCAAAATCACCAGGTTTTTCTAAAAGCATGTCTGGTTTTACGGAAACGAAAGGGAATTTCCAAGATCCCAGTCTTCCAGCTATTGTACTTGCAATATTTCTGGAGTTTTTCTTAATAAATACTTCATCATGCTCACTTACACGGATTAATATATTATAAGGAGCATTTTCAGTAACTTCATCAGCCAATAAAATATTTAACTCAAAGTTACCTGGTTTGGTAAATAAATCATTACGAACAGCGATTAAAGGTTTTTTCTCAAGACCTAACCTATCAGCTACAGTAACAGAAATATTACCTGCATTTTTAACAACAACTTTATAATCTTTAGGGTGAACCAATACAAAAATCACATATGGAGCAGCTATTTCCACATCATCAACCATCTCTACAATTTTATTAAACATTGGGATTTTTGAAAAAATGTTTTCTAGCTTGGACTCTGCATTGTTCTCATTATCAATACGAATAATAGCTTGTTTAGCAATATTTAATGGGGAAACTTCTAAACCTTCTTTTCCATTATAAATTTCCCATTTTTTAAAGTTTAATTCTTTAATAATTTCATCACAGATGTGCTGAAGTATATTTCTATCTCTTTTAGGTTTTTTTGGTTTTCCAAATGTGAGTCTTCCATTATCAATTACAAATGGAATTCTCATAGAAGCAATATTTCTAAATTCAGCAGCATAATCTCTGAATTTATCATTTGATAGGACTTTTGCTCTTTCATTTGTAGCAATATCTAAAATAAAATGGTCTGCATCATTACCTGCTGGAACTTCTTCTACATTCTCACTTTCCAACAATTTTAAAAATTTTTCTTTATCATCAATATCATGACGAAGTGATGCATCGGCAATTATTACAAATTCATCTTCACTTTCCTCTAATGCTTTAACAGCCGCAAGAATATTAGACATTTGAGGTTGTCCATTTTCATTTTTAACATAATGTGCTACATTAGAAGCATCTACGACCACTTTCATAATATCACCTAAAACATTAATTAATTTTAATTCAGTTTTTTATTTTTGTATCATTATATATAAATATATTTTAAAGTTTATTTCTTGGATATTTTCCAAATAAAAATTTTTCTCCACCAACATTATTCAAGAAAATCTCAATTTCATCTTCTGTTATATTATAAACATTATAAGAGTTCTTATTTTTACCTCTAAGTTTACAAGAGCATAATGATCCTGCATTAACAATAAGTGTATCATTTATTTTCCATATATTTGGAACATGCTTGTGTCCTGATAATATTAAATCAACCTCATGAGTTGTTAATGTTTTTAAAATATCACCTGCATCCGATAAGACGTTACGTTCACGACCTGTTTGAGGAATTGGAACAATATGATGGTGCAGGGCAACAATGGAAAAGTTTTCGTTAATTACACATTCATCCAATTGATGTTCTAACCACATATGCTGAGGAGTTCCAATATGACCCCTACTTTCATCAGGAGAACTGCTATCAAGACCCATTACAGTGAAATTATCATCCATTGTTAATTTCCAGCTTCTCTCACCTATTAATTCTTCAAAAGTCTGATAACCTAGGTTTCTTGAATCGTGGTTACCTGGAACTGCAAACAATGGAGCTTCAAACATTGCCAAATATCTTGTTGCTTGTTCAAATTCTGTATAATATCCATTGTTAGTAATATCCCCTGTTAAAATTATCATGTCTGGATTTAAGTTGTTGATTTCACTTACTGCAGTCATGAAAACTTCTTCATCAAACTCAGATTTACTGACATGTAAATCAGAAATGTGTACAATTAAAGTCATTTTATCTATTGATTCAATTTCATAATAGCTTCAGCTAAATCGCCTTTACATTCTTCAAGAGCTTCTCTTGCTTCATCTGCAGAAACACCTGCACTATTGGCAACCATTTCTACATCTTCATCAGGAATTTCAATTTCATATTCAAGCTCTACTTCGCGAGCTTTACCATCAACCTGATAGGTTTCTTGACCCATCACATTCATTAAACTTACACTAGGATTATCAATGATTAATTCTTTATCTTCAAAACGGATAATTACTTCTTTAACCCCTTCAAGGTCTTCCATTTTCATACCCATTTTTTTCATTTGTCTTTCCATCTGTTTCATTTGTTTTTTATTCATACCAGGCATCATTTTAAACACTCTATAAAATAACTATTTATAATTATATAATTAATTATTATTAAAATTAACTTAAATTATGAATTTAATCTAAAATCCATAACCTTCAGTTTCAAAAGTTTTAGCAACATCCTTTAGAACTTCAGGTATGTTGATGTGCTGTGGGCATTCTTCAATACAAGTTCCGCATTCACTACAATCTGAAGCTAGGCCAACACCAGGAAGCTTTGAATAGTTGACATATGCATTTCCAAATTGAGACCAAGGCTGTTCACCCAATAATTTTTCTTTATTGTAGAAATCAAATATTCTAGCAATATCAATCTCTTCAGGACATGAGTCGACACAATATCTGCATTTAGTACAATCCACAGTGATATTACTGTTAATTATCTTGGATACTTCTTCAATGATTTTATATTCATCATCATTTAATGGAGTGATGTTTTTGAACTCTGAAATATTCTCTTCCATTTGATCTATGCTACTTGCACCAGTTAATATTACGCAAATATCATCCAAACTTGCTACAAATCTTAAAGCCCATGATACGATAGATGCATTAGGGTTATATTCTTTCATGATTTTTTCGGCTTCCTCAGGAACATCCGCTAAAAATCCTCCTTTAAATGCCTCCATTACCATTATTGGTTTTTTATGTTTTCTTGCAACTTCAAAACATTTCCTAGATTCTATTGCATCGTCATCCCAGTCAAGATAGTTAATTTGAAGTAAAACAAATTCCATTTCTGGATGGAGTGTTAATATATTGTCTAAGAACTCTGCATTGGCATGAGTGGAAAGTCCCAAATGTTTAATATATCCTTCTTCTTTTTTCTTGTTTGCAAATGAAAATGAATCAACATCAAGCCAACCCGCTTCTGAAAATCCACTTACATTATGCATCATGTAGTAATCAAAATAATCTACACCACATCTTTCCAGCTGCTCGGAAAATATTGGTTCCAATTGTGATTCTTCTGTTATTGAAAATAAGGGTAGTTTATCTGCTACTTTAAATAATTCTCTCGGATATCTTTCAACCACACATTTTCTAAACGCAACTTCACTTAAACCCTCATGATATGGATATGCAGTGTCAAAATGATTAAAACCATTTTCCATAAATAAATCAACCATTTCATTTACCTGTTCATAATCCACACTTGAAAAATCATTTTCATCCAAAATAGGGAGTCTCATCATCCCCATACCTAAATTTACCATAATATCCCCCAATTTTTAAAAAATACTCTCTCTTTTTTGTATAAGTTCATCACAAATTTCATGGAATAAGAAATAAATTTTTCTTTTAAATTTAAGTCTTGTTTTACATCACCATCATTATCAATGATGTCCATCAAATTTGTTTTTAAAGTGTTTGGAACACTATAAATATCCAGATAAGTTAAAATAAAATTGTAAATATCGGTTATTTTAACTTGCATATCATATATCTCTTTATTTTCATCAGTTACTTCAATATTTTCCCTTACAACCTGATTCAATTATCTAACCCCACTTCCAATTTTCAATAGCGGAATTTTACTCATAACCCATATCAATGCCCAGCAGAATCCAATAATAATTATTGAGGAAATTGGGAAATTATACAGATGTTTAATCCATGACTGCATAAATCCTAATTTGAAAAGATACATTGTTAATATGTAATGTGAAAAGTAAATTCCAAAACTACAGCTACTAAATAAAATTATTATTTCGCCTAATTTTTGTTCCTTAATAGGTTTAATCTTTGATGAAATCATTTTAACATCCGCATATTTAAATGCAATGAATAAACCAATAGTTTCTGCTACAACAAAAATATTAAAGAAATCAACTGGTTTTAACTGGGTTCCACCCAAACCAGAATAATAAATCTGTAAAAAGTGACCGATTATACCAATAATGAATAGAACAACACCAAATAAAAAAGATTTTGATTTGCTCATGCTAAATTCAGAGTTTTGAATATAAGAACCTAATATGAAGTATCCCAGTACGGAGAAGAAATTAAAAATTACTCTAAATTCATATTTTGCCTGTTGAATCTGGAAAAATCCAATGGTGGTAAACAATGACAATACAATTGTAATAATGATTAGATATTTATAAGCAAAATCCCCGTATTCACGAATGAAACTACTCAGTATTGGAATTAATAAGTAAATACCTATTAATGACCAGATAAACCAAAATGGTGAAGCAAGATAATTAGAACCTAAGATTATTCCCAAACAATAATCCGGTGTTAATGTATAACCCCATAATATAACTCCTAAAATCATGTACACTATAATCCAAAATGCAAAAGGTAAAACAACTCTTTTAAACCTCTTTTCTAAAAATTCCATGATTACATGTTTTCTAGTTAAAAGCAACGCCCCACTTACAGTGAAAAATAAAGGAACACCAATACGAGTTAAACTAAAAATACCCGAACAAATTAACCAACTTGTAAAATCTTTAGAATACATTCTTACGATATGGCCTAATACGACCAATATTATAGCCAAGGACCGTACTTCATCCAAATATAAAATTCGTTTGGGACTTATTTTCATTGAAAATATATTTAAATTAAGATTATAATAAGTATTTCCATGAACAAAAGATGTAGTTGGGTTACACAAGATGAAATCTATATAAAATATCATGATGAAGAGTGGGGAGTTCCAACACATGACGATAAAGAGTTATTTGAAATGCTTGTTCTAGAATCATTTCAGGCAGGTCTTTCATGGATTACCATTTTAAAAAAGCGTGAAAATTTTAAAAAGGCTTTTGATGATTTTGATTTTATAAAAGTGGCTAATTATGATGAAGATAAGGTAAATGAACTTTTAGAAAATGAAGGAATTATACGCCATAAAGGTAAAATCAATGCTGCCATTAATAACGCTAAAATATTTATTGAAATTCAAGAAGAATTCGAAAGCTTTGATAAATATATCTGGAAATTCACAGAAGAAAATATTATTAAATCAGAATATTTAACCGAATCTGATTTATCAAAAGAGATTTCAAAAGATTTGAAAAAGCGTGGAATGAAATTTGTAGGGCCAACAATTATTTATTCCTATTTAGAATCAATTGGAATAATTGATAATCATGAAAAAGATTGCTTTAAATTCTAAAATTACTCTTCTAATAAGATTATATTTTTAGGGTCTACCTTCAAATACTCTGGAATCACAAATTCATGCTCGCGAATCTGTTTATCATACTTCCACCATAAGCCATTTGCCAATGTTATTTCCCATTCAAAAGGCATTTCCACTAATGTGGAATTTGCAGTATCAATCACATTGACATCATCCTTTTGAGCGGCAGAAAAATCGTGTGCTCTTATTCCCATATGAGTGATATTAGGTGAAATTTTTTCAGATACTTCGAATGTTACTCCCCAATCTAAAGATTTGAGATGATACTCATCAATAATTTCGATTTTAGAAATATTTTTACACCCTGTAAGTCTTGCAACTTGAACCTTTCTTGGATTTTCAAATATTTCGTGCGTATCCCCTTTTGCTATAATTTTACCTTCATCCAAAATTATTAGTTCATCACAAAACTGGAATGCTTCATCACGATTATGAGTAACCAAAATTGAAAATCCATCAAAATCATTTAGTAAATTATCAAGTTCTATACGTAACTGTTCTTTTAAGAATGTGTCCATTGCACTGAACGGTTCGTCTAACAATATGACATCTGGCCCATAAGCTAATATACGGGCCAATGCTACTCTTTGCTGTTGACCTCCAGATAATTGTCTAGGATATCTTTTTTCTAAACCTTCCAAATGAAAACGTTTAATCATTTCAGATATGCGTTTTTCATCATGATTTTTGGATAAACCAACAGCAACATTTTCTTCAACAGTCATATTAGGGAATAAAGCATAATTTTGAAATAAGTATCCGACATTTCTTTTTTGAGGTTTTAAATTAATTTTTTTATTAGAATCATAATAAACAGTTTCTTCACCTGTGTTTAAACTAACAACACCACTATCTGGGTCCACAATACCTGCAATGGATTTCAAGGTCATACTTTTACCACAACCAGAAGGGCCAAGAATACCCAAACACTTTTTTTTCAATTCAAAATTGACATCCAAGTCAAATTCTTTAAGTTTTTTGTGGATATTAACTTTTAATAATTTATTCCCCATAATCTAATCCTCCTGACATGAAATTATTTCCATTGCTTTTCCTTACGTATAGAAACAAAATCCATGATAAAAATAGCTATAAACGCTATGACAACAATGATTATAACATAATTAAAAGCATCTCCCATATTACCCGCAGCCACTTCTGAGTAAACTGCCATAGGGAGAGTTCTGGTTTGTCCAGCAATATTTCCTGCAAGCATAGCAGTAGCACCAAATTCACCTAACCCCCGTGCATAAGCAAGAATTCCTCCACTGATAATTCCCGGTAATGCATTTGCAAATAAGACTTTCCAGAAGATTTTCCATTCTGACATTCCTAATGTACGTCCTGCATCCAATAGATTGGAATCAATTTGCTCAAATGCACCTCTAGCTGAACGGTACATCAATGGAAAAGCCATCACAACCGCTGCAATGACAGTTGCAGGCCATGAGAAAGCTATTTTGTATGCAAAAAAGTCTATAAAAAAGCTTCCTATA
>NZ_JAZKXX010000075.1:0-16976 GCF_045611865.1 Methanobrevibacter sp. | reverse complement strand
CCGTCACTAAATAAACTGTGCATATGTAAATCTATTCTTCTATTCAAAATATAACCTCTTAAACTTAAATATAATATTTTATATATTGCATTTCATATAAATTTATATAACTTAAAATTTTTGAGGTATTGAAATGAAAGCAAAAGCTGTAAAAATAGCTGATGGTGTTTATTGGGTAGGAGTTATCCATTGGAATAGTAGAACTTTCCACGGATACGGAATTCCCGGTACTACATACAATGCATATTTAGTATTTGGTGAAGAAAAAACTGTATTGATTGATAATGCTTATGTGGGATTACAAAATCAATTGGATGCAAGAATTGAAGATGCATTTGCACAAGAAGGAAAAGAAATTAAAATTGATGTATTTGTGCAAAACCACTCTGAGATGGATCATTCTACTTACTTAAGAGATACTATTGATAAATATAATCCTGATGCGGAAATATACGCTTCAGCAAATTGTATTAAATTCTTAGAAGCACAATATCATAACTTTTCAGATTTAGAATTAACTCCTGTCGCTACTGGTGATGAAATAGATATTGGTGGTAGAACCTTGAAATTTGTTTCAGCTCCAATGCTTCACTGGCCTGACAGCATGTTCACATTCCTAGCTGAAGAGGGAATCCTATTTTCAAATGATGCATTCGGTCAACACGTATGTCATTCAAAAAGATTTGATAAGGATTACTCTCTAGATTATTTACTTAGGGAAGCTCAAAAATACTATGCAAACCTTGTAACCTTAGGTTCTCCAATGCTTAGAATGAAGCTACAAGAGTTAACCGACAATGGTCTTTTGGAACAAATTAAAATGATAGCACCATGCCACGGTCAAATTTGGACAAATCCAGGACCTATTGTAGAAAAATACTCTGAATGGGCATCTGGTGTATGTAAGGATAAAATCACTGTTATCTATGATACTATGCACCACTCAACCGAAAAATTAGCATTCCAAATTGCTGAAGGTATAATGAGTGAAGGAGTGGAAGTTGCAATGTACTTTATGCAGGAAGATGGTCCTGATGATGTAATTACAGATATTCTAGACTCCAAAGCAATTGCTCTTGGTGCTCCAACAATGATGAACAAACCGTTCCCAAGAATTGGAAACATGATGTACTGGTTGGATTGTGTAAACTTCAAAGGAACTGGCAGTGAGAAAAATGCATTAATCTTTTCATCCAAAGGATGGGGTGGTGGAGCTGTTGCAAAACTTCAACGTGACCTTGAAGAAGCAGGATTCACTGTAACCGATACTTTAGATGTATTATTTGTACCTGATGAAGATATTTTAGCAGAAGCATTTGAAAAAGGTGCAGAATTAGCTCGTTCTATTAAAGAATAGTTAATTCATTTCTTCCTTTTTTTTTAATTTTTAAAACTCGCAATTGCAAGATTTGGGTGATTTAATGTCTGGTTTGGTAGTCTATTTTTCAAGAAACGGTGAAAATTACTTTGGTGGGGAACTTAAAAACCTTGAAAAAGGAAACACTGAAGTAATAGCTGAATATATCCATGAATTAACAGGAGCTGATTTATTTAAAGTCGAACCATCTGTGGAATATCCAATTGATTATATGGAATGCATTGATGTTGCCAAAAAAGAACAAAAACAAAATGCAAGGCCTGAAATAAAGGAAACTTTAAATGATATTTCTTCTTATGATACTATATATATTGGTTTTCCTAATTGGTGGGGTACACTTCCAATGCCAATGTTTACACAACTAGAACAGCTTGATTTTGGAGGTAAAACTGTTAAACCTTTTGTAACTCATGAAGGCTCTGGTTTTGGCACATCAAAAAAGGATTTGAAGAAACTATGTGCTGGAGCTGATATTAAAAATGGTCTTTCTATTCCGGGAGTTAATGTGGGAGACGCTAAAGGCACTGTTGAAGCATGGATTAATGAATAATTTTAAGAAAGACATATTTAATTTAAAAACTAATTAATTAATATGAGTGTTTTTGTACCCGGTCACATTACAGGCTTTTTCAATATTGAAAATCATGAAATTAAATTGAAAAATGGATCCTGTGGAGCTGGCTTTTTACTCTCAAAAGGAGTTAAAACCACAATATCAGAATCTGATGAATTAGTCGTTGAGGTTAATCAAGGCGATAGCACCGTAATTAATGAAGTTTTATCTATTTTGGACATCGAAACTAATTTTAAAATCTCACAAGATATTCAACTTCCTATTGGTGCAGGTTGCGGAACATCAGCAGCTTCAGCTTTAAGTTTAACTTTAGCTTTAAATGAATTTTTAAACCTTGGATATTCAAAGGAATTATGTGGTCAAATTGCACATATGGCTGAAGTTAATTTAGGTGCTGGTTTGGGGGATGTTATTGCTCAAACAGGTCACGGATTGGTTTTGCGAACTTCTCCTGGTGCTCCGGGAATCGGTGAGATAAAATCCTTTAAAGAGGATGTTTTCATTGCTTGGAAGACTTTTGGCACAATTAAAACCGCAGATATTATTCAGGACCCTCATCACAAAGTAGTTATTTCACGGGTGGGCTTGAAATATCTTGAATTATTCGAAGAAAAACCAAGTTTGGAGAATTTTTTGGATTTTTCAATTAAGTTTTCTCATGAGACAAAATTAATGTCAGATGAAGTGAAGGATTTGACTGATTATTTTAATTCTTCGAGTGATATTTTAGGTAGTTCCATGGCCATGCTTGGAAATACTGTATTTGCATTTGCATATGATGAAGATGCATTCAAAAACTTAGACATTAAAGACTTACATATGGATAAACTCAACAACATCGGGATAGTTTATGATTAAATTAAGTTATGATATAAAAAATTACAGAAAGGATCTCCTGGAATTAGCTAACTCAGGTGATACTGTCATTGAACTTGGATGTCACACGGGAGGTACAACAAAAATAATCCCAAAAGGTTGTAATGTCATTGCAATAGACAACTCTCCTGAAGCAATTGATATAATGGAACAGTTAGATGATGTGACATTTATCGCAGGTGATGTTCGCCTTCATGATGTACTGGCTGAAGCATTTAAAATTACACAAAAATGTGATGTGCTAGCTATTGATTTGGGTGGAGGATACCATCCAGACACTGTCTTTAAGGTCTTTTATATATGGTCAAGCACTTTTAAACCAAAACATACTATAATTAGAAACCGTGGACTCTTGGAGTTCTTCAATTCATCAAAAGGAAGTGGGGAAGATTATTCCTCAGATGAAGGTTATCTTGATTCCTATCACGATTCAGGAATTCCTCCGTTAATTAAGGAATTCGACTTGTGGACTCCATCTTTAAAAAAATAGTTAATATTAATTTCTTAAATCTTATTTTGAAAAAATTATATATTATGATACAATTTGGACATTTATTTTATAATTATTTAAATAATGTTTAATTTAATATATTGATATTTGGCATATTATTGAAAATTGATAAATTATTTTTAATTAACTGTCAATTTCTTTACAATTAATATTATATATAGCAATTAAGAAAAATATAAATCATAAGTTTATATGAGGTTAGATAATGATAGGTAAAAAGATTCGTTTAGAAAGAATCATAAACAGAAATACTGGTAGAACTGTAATCGCACCGATGGATCATGGTGTATCAAGCGGTCCTATTCCAGGAATTATTGACATGGACGAAACAGTTGAAAGCATCTCACAAGGTGGAGCAGATGCAATATTAATGCACAAGGGTATTGTAAAACAAGGACACCGTGGTTATGGTGAAGATATTGGTCTTATCGTGCACTTGTCTGCAAGTACTTCCCTTGCACCAGATCCAAACGACAAAGTAACTGTAACAACCGTTGAAAAAGCAATTCAACTTGGAGCTGATGCAGTATCAATACACGTAAACCTTGGAAGTGACACTGAAAGTCAGATGCTACAGGAATTAGGTGAAATAGCTGAAACCTGTGACTACTGGGGAATGCCACTTTTAGCAATGATGTACCCAAGAGGTCAAAAAGTAGAAAACGAACATGACGTTGAATTCGTAAAACATGCTGCACGTGTAGGTTCAGAACTTGGTGTGGATATTGTCAAAACCAATTATACCGGTGATCCAGATTCTTTCAGAGATGTTGTTGAAGGAGCAATTGTACCTGTTGTAATCGCTGGTGGTCCTAGAGTGGAAACTGACGAAGAATTATTACAAATGGTAAAAGACTCTCTTGAAGTTGGTGGTGCTGGTGTAGCATTCGGACGTAATTTATTCCAAGCGGACAACCCAGGTAAAATTACAAGAGCAATATCAGAAGTAGTTCACCATGATTTAGAAGTTGAAGAAGCTTTAGAATTCCTCAAATAAGGTGATTTAATGCAAAATAAATTTGCTTGGATAAGCACTCCTGATGAATTGTGGGATGATAAAAAAGAAATGATTACAACCGCTCTTGAATCAGGAATCGACCATGTTTTAGATTTGGATGATGTGGAACAAATCAGAAAACTTGGTAATGTTAAAATTATTGCTAACAGAGAAGATGCAGACATATATTTAGTTGGAATCAACGGAGAAGGAGATGGCTTTTTAGAGTTAAATGATGACTTTTCCGATTCAGTTGATATTGCAAATGCTAAAAAAGCAAAAAGCGAAGGAAAAACAGTATGTGCTTATATTAAAATTACTGATAAAGCTCATGAACAACTTGCCGTTAAATTGGGTTCAATCGTTGATTATATTATTCTTGTTGGAACAGACTGGACAATCATTCCACTAGAAAACATTATTGCAGACCTTCAAAAGGTTGATGTTGAAATTATCGCTGCTGTACGTGATTTGGATGGTGCAAAAGTAGCACTAGAAACATTGGAACACGGAACAGACGGAATAATATTTGAAGCCAATGACTTTAATCAAACCAAAAAAATCGCAGAGGAAGTCGTTAAAGCTTCCCAAGTTAAATATGATTTGAAAATTGCAACAGTCACTAATGTAAAACCGCTAGGCTCCGGTGACAGGGTATGTGTAGACACCACTGACATGATGAGTCCTGGTGAAGGAATGCTTATCGGTTCATATTCAAAATCAATGTTTTTAGTTCACTCCGAAAGTTTGGAAAGTGAATATGTAGCATCAAGACCATTTAGGGTAAATGCAGGTCCGGTTCAAGCTTATGTGATGGTTCCGGGAAACAAAACTAGATACCTGTCAGAACTTGTTGCAGGCGATGATGTATTAATCGTAAATACTGACGGTGAAACCAGAACAGCTTATGTTGGAAGAAGTAAAATTGAAAGAAGACCATTAATATTAATTGAAGCTGAATATGAAGGTCAAACCATAAGAACACTTCTTCAAAATGCAGAAACAATCAGGATTGTTGATGGAGATAACAATCCATTGTCAGTAGCTGAAATAAAACCTGGTGATAAGGTTAAAGTTTATGTTGAAACCAATGCGCGTCACTTTGGAATAGCTATTGATGAAACTATTATAGAACAATGAGGAGATTTCATGTCACAGGTACGAGCATTTCTAGCTATTGATTTAGACGATGATTTAAAACCGAAAATTAATAAAATAATAAAAGAATTTAAAAAAATAGATACTCGGATAAAATATGTGGAATTAGCAAACCTACATCTAACCTTGAAGTTTTTCGGTGATATTGACACCAATGGTTTAAAATTGCTTGAAGAAAAAATAGCTAATGTGGTATCTGAAGCAGAGCCTTTCAATATTAAAATTAAAAGTTGTGGAGCTTTTCCAAACAATAACCATATCAAAGTTATCTGGGTAGGTATTGAAGATGACACAATCCTAAAAGACCTACATGACAAGCTTGATGTGGAATTTAATAAATTGGGATTTGATTTGGATAAGAAATTCTCAACCCATTTAACTATTGGACGTATGAAATCTGCAAAAAACAAATCTCAGGTAAAATCAACAATTGAAGAATTTGAGGATGTTGAAATTGGGGAGATGAAAGTTGATAGAATATCACTTAAAAAATCAACTTTAACACCCTCCGGACCAATTTATGATGATATAGAAGTATTTGAATTGTGATTTCATGGATTATGATTTAATTTTAAAGGATATAAAACCAAGTTTAGAAGAAAAAGAAGAAATTAACAAAGTTTCACAAATATTAATTGACTTTTTACAAAAAGCTTGTGATGATGAAAACATCGATGCAAAGGTCACCATAGTCGGTTCTGTTGCAAAGAACACTGCTTTAAAAGGTAAATCAGACATTGATATTTTCATTGCTTTTCCATTGGATACTGATAAAAAGTATCTTAAGGAAAAAGGTTTATATCTTGCCCATAAGTGTTGTGATGAATTTGATGGGGTTGCTTCACATCATTTCGCCTCCCATCCCTATGTGACTGCAGATATTGATGGATTTGAAGTTGATATGGTTCCATGCTATGCGATTAATGATGGAAGCGAACTCAAATCTGCAGTAGATAGAACAATATTGCACACACGTTATGTAAAGGCAAATCTAACTGAGGCTCAACAGGATGAAGTTCTGCTTTTGAAAAGATTCATGGCAATGACTGGAACATACGGTTCTGAATTTAAGGTTGGTGGATTTGCAGGATATTTATGCGAATTGCTTGTTATTCATTATGGTACCTTTGAGGATACTCTGAAGGCAGCTATCAAATGGGAGTATGGTGAAAGCATTGATTTGGAAAATTATGGAACCTCCAGATTATTCAAAGATCCGTTAATAGTCATTGATCCAACAGACATGAATAGAAACGTTGGGGCCGCTTTAAGATTGGATAAAATGGCCGAATTCATTCAATCTGCACGTAACTACTTAAATTCAGACAATAAACATGATTATTTCTATCCATTAAAAAGAAATTTAAATAAAACTAATATTTTAGATGAATTCCTATCAAGAAACAGTGAATTGTTGGCTATCAGCTTTGAAATTCCGGAAATTCCTCTTGACACTTTACATCCGCAACTCAGAAAAACATGTGAAGCACTTGAAAGAAAGTTAAACACTGAGGAATTCAATGTATTCAAGGCTGATTACTGGAGTGATGAAAAATCAACTGCAGTAATATTGTTGGAAATGGCTTCATCCTATTTAAACAATGTTAAAATCAATAAGGGTCCTAAGGTATTCATCAATCAGGCCTGTTTAAACTTTGCAACAAAATATGAAAATGAAAACTGTTACATTCAAGGAGATTATCTGGTTCACACACAAAAAAGGGAATTTGCCTATGTGGGAGATTTGATTAAACATATACTCACAAAAGAACATATTGGTTTAATCAAAGTTGGAAAAAACCTCAAGAAAACTCTTGTTAACACTTATGAATTTATAAATATTGAAGATATAGATGATGGAGAATTTTTAGAATTTTTAGATGACTTTTTAAATCCGGGCCAACATTTAATTAGGTGATTTGATGTCTGAGGACAAAACAGAAGATATAGATTTGATTGTAAACCATCCAAAAAAAGCAATAAACAAATTAGCTTTGCCCATTATTATCAGTTACATATTCATGATGATTAACAACATCATTGATGGTATATGGGTTTCTGGTTTGGGTCCTAATCCACTTGCGGCTGTTGGTTTTGTAACTCCTCTATTTTTGGCTCTTGTCGGATTTGCAAACGGTTTAGGTGCAGGTTCAAACAGTCTGATTGCAAGATATATTGGTGCTGAGGACTATGAAAGTGCAGGAAACAGTGCAATCCATTCAATAGTTTTGGCTATTGTAGTGACAATCATCTCAACAGTGATTATTTTACTTTTATTAAAACCTTTACTTTTGATAATGGGTGCTGGCGAGGTTTTAAATGAAACTTTGGCCTATGGAAATATGGTAATAGGAGGAATATTTTCTGTATTCTTGCCTGCAATGATGGCAGCAATATTCAGATCACAGGGTGAAATAAAAAGGGCATCATATCCGTTGATGCTGACTGCAATAATCAACATGATTATAGATCCAATATTTATTTATGTTGTAGGCTGGGGAGTTGCAGGAGCCGGATTTGCAACAGTTCTTGCAGGAACACTTGCGGCACTTCCTATGGTCTACTGGATGTTTATTAAAAGAGACAGCTTTTTGGAAGTTAAAATGAGTGAATACAAGAGAGATTTCACAATATATAAGGACATATTGGTTGTTGGTATTCCTGCCAGTTTGGAACAGTTCATCATATCATTCGTTTCAATCCTGATTAATTATTGGATAACTATTTTATCCGGAACAATTGCCGTTGCGGCATATACTGCAACATGGAGACTGGTTTCAATTGGAATGTCTCCATTAATCGGTATTGGTGTTGCCTCTTTGACTGTTGGTGGAGCAGCATATGGCGCTCGTAATTTGGTAAATCTAAAAACAGCTCTTAACTATGGAATCAAACTTGGATTGATATCATCAGTAATTGTCTCTTCATTCTTTTTCATATTTGCTGACCCGTTATCATTCATATTTTCCTACTCTGCAGACAGCTCAGTATTGGGTCCAAGCATCGTTGAGGCATTGCGCATATTATGTTTCTTTATATTGTTGATGCCGTTCGGTATTCTTTCAGGAAATATTTTCCAATCAATGGGAAAAGGAACAAGATCCCTTCTTCTAACAGTTTTAAGGTCATTCATAATGGAAGCAATCTTTGCATGGTTATTTGCTTTCGTATTCAATATGGGTGTCGTTGGAATATATATTGGTTTGGTTGTAGGAATGCAAGTGGGATGTATTATAGGATATGCCTATGTCAACTATTACCTGAAAAGGCATGAAAGCTATTTTAAGATTGTCTCTTAGTAAATTTTATAATGTTCTATTTTTATATTATAAACCATGTCAGAGATTACTAAGTTAACCGCTGATGTTGAGGTTGGGCAGTATTACGAAAAATATGTAGATTTTGATAGAATCTCAAAACTATGTATTGAAGAGCAGGAAATATTAGGATACAACTGGAATTATCCTCCATTTGATTTTGACGTTGAGGATGTTTGGAATTCCTATAACAAGCTTAAGATAATAGCATTTAAGATAGACTTTTCCGAAGAGGAATTGGCTCACACTTTTGAAGAAAAAGAGCTGGAATTTATTTTGAAGCGTTTTGAACGCATGAAAGTCAAATTGATGAATGAAATTTATATGCTTGAAAGTGAAGATTCACTTGGACTCTTTTTAGGCAAATGTAACTTATGCATGAGATGTACAAGGGAATTCAACATGCCATGTAAAATGCCTTTTAAAATGAGATACTCAATAGAATCTCTTGGTGGGGATGTTGACAGGACAGTTGAAGATGTCTTCGGATTTAAAATTCAATATGCAAAAGATGGTAAACTGCCTGAATACTTGATATTTGTTGGAGGATTGCTTTACAATAAAAAATAGGTGATAAAATGATTGTAAGTGTAATTGGTGGAACAGGACCACAAGGACTTGGAATTGCAGAAAGATTAGCTATTGCTGGTGTAGATGTGATTGTAGGTTCAAGAAAAGAAGAAAAAGCATTAGATGTAGTTGCAAAAGCTAAGGAAGACTTGGCGGACTATGATTTATCCAATATGAAGGGTATGGCAAATGAAGATGCCGCTAAAGAAGGTGATGTATTAATAATCACAGTTCCATTGGCTGCTCAAAAGCCGACCTTGGAAGGAATCAAGGAATTCTGTACAGACAAGATTGTCATGGATGCTACCGTACCATTGGAAACAGCAATCGGTGGAAAGCCATTCAGATTCATTGACTTGATGGAAGGATCTGCTGCTGAGAGAACCGCTTCCATTCTTGAAGGAACAGGTGCTAAGGTAATCTGTGCATTCTGTAACATTTCAAACTCACACCTTGCAAATATACCTGAAGAAATCGATTGTGATTGTCTTATTGCAGGGGATGATGTTGAATCCAAAGAGATTGCAGCCGAAATCATTGATAAAATATCTGGAATCAAAACAATTGATTGCGGTATTTTGGAAAAAGCCAGAATCATTGAAAAAATTACTCCATTATTGATTGGATTAAACATCAAATACAAATCCCATTATGGTGGCTTAAGAATTACTGGAATTCCAGCTTTAGACAAAGATTAGATTAATATGGATTCATTTGAACAGCTCATTGGAAAACATGTTGATGAAGTTAGTTTGGATGGATCTAATAATTCTTTTTTTATTGCACCTTTAGAGTATAAATACAAGGTTTGCGGAAGGAAATATCCTGCAGATAAGTTTAAACTTGCAGATATTGATTACTTTAATTTAATTTCTTTTTCAGAGTTGTTTAAAAAAGAAGCTATTTTGATAGTTTGGCATGATGAATCAGGTCTGATTACTGATTTGGAAATATACAATCTGACCAATGACATTAAAGTTTTATTAAATGACTATGAACATATCAGGAAAGCTATAGAAGAAGGTCAAGCCCATTGTTTAAGAGAAGGTGACACCAAGTATTTGGGTGCTAGTAGATTAAATGAAAAAGTTGCACAACCACATAGTGACCATCTTGCAAACAAACGTGAGTTTGTCCTAAAAAAGAAGTATCTGGAGAAAATTATCAATGAGATTTCATATTGTAATTTTTAGTTTATAATTGTTTTAATGCGGATTTTTATTTTTTCTTGTTTTTTGATATATATAAATCATTAACATTTAATATTTAATCATTAAGCTCTTTTATTAATATTATTTTAAATTAATTTTAATTTAAATATTTTATATCGACTTTTAAACTTTTTTAATGAAGTTTTGAAAAAATCTACAATAGATTTTTTTTATACAATATATTTAAATTTCTATTTGATTAAATTCTTTTTGAGCATTTTTAAAGAATTTGCTGATTTCCAAACCATTTACAAATATGTGGCTGACGGTAATTGATACTGTCATTTCATAGTTTTCATTGACTTTTCCCCAAGTTATTAATGGTTGAATCTGATGGCCTGTTACAATGCAATTTGTTATTGAATCGAAGTCAACCCATGGAATACAAGAGAAATTTGCAATGTTTTCCTCATCTCTTTTTTGCATATCCAATGTAAAACCCTCATCATTTCCATTTAAAATATCTGTTAATAATTTCTTGACATAATCGTGCCATTGGTGAATGTTTTTGAAGTTTTGCGGTGTTTTTACTCTCATCTCACGGTAAATTTCCTCATCTTTATTCATTATTGGGGAAGTTCCCTCCAGATAATCAAATTCAACAACCTTCTCATTAATTATCCTTCTTTTTAGCTCACTGACACTATTCACAGCATTCATTAAACATCCAAGAGATAAGATAAAAAAGGATTCATCATTGCTTTTACAGTATTTCCATAATTTTTCAACGTTTATTCGTGCAGACATACAATATCTTGAAGATAAAAAGTCGTAAAAAGGATTTTCATTTAAATTGAATTCAATTTCTCTCATTGTATAAACCTTAATCTTTTTATATTAATTTAATATAAACTATATACTGTATAAATCATATGGTTTTGTTAAAATGAAAGTTGTTATTGTAGGTGGTGGAGCTGGAGGTATTTCCACAGCTTCAAATATTCGTAAACTCGATAAAGAAATTGAAATTACAGTTATCACAAGAGATAATAAGGTAGCATATTCTCCATGTGCTATTCCTTATGTATTGTCCGGTACAATCAAATCTTTTGATGATATAGTTATGAGAACTCCTGAAGATTATAAAGCAAAAGATATTGAAGTTATTGTCGAAGCTGAAGTAACTGCAGTTGATAGTGGTAAAAAAACAGTTACTTATGAAAAAGATGGTAAAGAAACAGTTTTAGACTATGACAAATTGGTTTTAGCTACTGGTGGTAATCCATTTGTTCCTCCAATGCAAGGAGTTGAACTTGATGGAGTATTTAGAATAAGAAACATCGATGATGGTATTAAGGTTCAAGAGGCAATGAAAGATGCCAAAAGTGCTATCGTTACCGGTGCTGGATTGATTGGTATTGAAATTGCATTTGCTCTTAAAAAACAAGGTTTAAATGTTATATTAAGTGAAATGTTGCCTCAAATTGTTCCAAGGTCTCTTGACAAAGACATGTCCGATATATTGGTTAAATATTTGGAGATGGAAGGTATTCAAGTGGTTTTAGGAAAACCAATTACAAAATTGATTGGTGAAACCAAAGTCGAAAAGGCTTGTTTTGGAGATGAAGACTTATATGATGCAGACATGGTTATCATGGCTACTGGTGTAAGGGCTGAATTGGAATTAGCTAAAATGGCAGGTTGTGAAACTGGAAGATGGGCTATCATGGTCAACGACAGGATGGAAACTTCAGTGGAAGATGTTTATGCAGTAGGGGACTGTGTTGAATCAAAGGATTTGATTTTAGGTTCAAACACCATTTCCCAATTAGGTACAACTGCAGTTCGTCAATCCAAAACATTGGCTCGTACAATCTGTGGTAAGAAATCAAGATTTAATCCTGTATTGAATTCAATGGTTTCTAAAGTGGGCAAATTGGAATTTGGTGCTGTAGGATACACTACCAGTTTTGCTCAACAGAACAGAATAAGACCAGTTGTTCAAAAAGTAGAAGCACTTACAAGAGCACGTTATTATCCTAACGCAAAACCAATGGACATTAAAGTTATATGTGATGGAAACGGAACCATTATAGGTTGTCAAATCATAGCTGAAGAAAGGGTAGCTGAAAGAATCGATACAATGACTTTAGCTATTACTGAAGGTTTAACCTGCTTTGATTTAAGTAATATGGAATTTGCTTATGCACCACCAGTATCAATGGTTACTGATCCTTTAATCCTTGCTGTTGAAGAAGTAAGTAAAAAATTTAATTAATTTTGGAGATGATATTTATGCCTGAACATGGACACGGTCATCATGGTCATGGAGGCCAAATGACTCCTGAACAACAAAGACAAATGATAGAACAAGAGTTAAGACTAGCTAAAAACTTAGGTCAAATTAAACATAAAATTGTTGTAATGAGTGGAAAAGGAGGAGTTGGAAAATCCACTGTTGCAGCAAACATTGCAGAAACCCTGCAGAATTTAGGTTATAAAACAGGTATTTTGGATGCGGATATCCACGGACCAAACATACCTAAAATGTTAGGTTTAGACAATTTATACGGTGAAGCATTCAGTGAATATCAATTTGGTGTATTCAAGGAACTTACCGAAGGTGCAATGGCAAAAGAAACCTTTGAAAATGATGAGGAAAAAGCAGAATTCATCAAAGCCAAACAGGAAGAATACAAACATTCCATGTTTCCAGTTACAGCACCTAGTGGTTTGAAGGTAATGTCAATGGCATTCTTGCTTGAAGGTATAGACAGACCAATCATATGGAGAGGTCCGCAAAAAACCGGTGCAATCAGACAATTGATTTCTGATGCTCATTGGGGTCAACTTGACTATTTAATCATTGACAATCCACCTGGAACAGGAGATGAACCGTTAACCGTTTTACAAACCATTCCTGATGCTGATGCAGTAATTATGGTAACAACACCAAACGTTGTATCACAGGAAGATGTTTTAAAATGTGTTAAAATGGTTGAAATGATGAACATTGACAAAATTGGCCTTATTGAAAATATGGCTTATTACATTTGTCCACACTGTGATGAAAAACTTCATATTTTCGGTAAAGGCAATGGTGAATTATTTGCTGAAGAAATGGAAATCACTTATTTGGGTGATTTACCAATAGAAGAAAAAGTATCCGATTCACCAAATAAGGATGGAGTTATCGCAACTATCGATCCGGATGATGAAGTGTCAAAAAGATTCGTTGAAATAGTTGAAGAAATCCAAAAAGAGTTTATAAAAGATTAATATTGATGATATAGCTTATTCTTGCTATATTGGCGATGTATCCTAAGAAATTAGGATCATCCTTTAAATTTTTAAAATAATCTAGTTTTTCAATAATATATTCCTTGTTTTCATCCATTACATTTAGTGAAAAGTACTGCATTCCATTTTTATACTCCAAAGCGTCAGTGAAAATAGGAACAATGTATTCTCCATCATTGGCATATGGTATTTTTACAGGTTCATTGTCTTCAATGGATATGATAAAATAGTTGTCTTTGATATATTCTTTAATTTCAGATTCTGTTCTTTCAATAGCTTCTTGATTTTGGTTTTCACCATGCATGTAAATCATATTTATATGATCTTTTAACTCTGGATGTTTAATTTCTTCAATTTTCATTGTATCTATTTTTGATTTTCATTATTTATTTAATTTTTTCAAATATTCATCAACTTCATTTTTTGGTATGAATTTTAATGCTGCTGAGTTAATGCAGTACCTTTTTGACCCATCAGGACCATCATTGAAGACATGACCCAGGTGGGAGTTTGATTTGGTGCTTCTAACTTCTATACGTGTACTTCCATGAGAAAAGTCCCTGTGTTTTGATATTACATCTTCTGATATTGGCTTTGAAAATGCTGGCCAGCCACATCCTGAATCAAATTTGTCATCAGAGGAAAAGAGAATTTCACCATCGACCACATCAACATATACACCATCTTCAAAAAAGTCATTATATTCACCACTGAAAGGTGCTTCTGTCATTGCAAGCTGTGTTATTTCATACTCCTTTTGGCTCAAGTGGTCAAATTCTTTATCATCTATCAAACCTAAATCCACATGACAGTAACCCTGAGGATTTCTCTCAAGGTACTTTTGATGATACGCTTCTGCAGGATAAAAACAGCTTATTGGTTTTGCTTCAACAAATATCCTTTTACTTGCATCCATTTGCTTTTCTTTTAGAAAGTTTAGGACAATATCCTTTTGAAAGTCCTCCTGCCAGTAGATTCCTGTTCTGTATTGTGTTCCAATGTCTGCTGCCTGACGGTTTTTGGAGTAATGATCAATAATTTTAAAATAATTCTCTAAAATTTTATCAAGTGAAATTATTTCTGGATTATATGTTACTTTAACTGTTTCGGCATGGCCAGTTTTACCGGTGCAGACTTTCTCATATGATGGTGCTAAATCAAGGCCATTTGCATATCCCACTTCTGTCTGATTTACTCCATTAAGTCGTGATATGAATGCTTCAACACCCCAAAAGCATCCTCCGGCAAGATAGATAACGTGTTGTTTTGTAAACATAATATCCTATTTGATTTTTAAATTAATTTAAGTTTGTCTAATGTGGAAATTCAAATTCCGACAAAAGTCTTTTTTATTAGGAAATTCAAATCTTATATTAGATTATAAATGGAGGAATTAATTAATGTTTTACAGTACTATAATGAAAATTGACTCTATTGACAGATTAAGAGATATAAGAGATGCTTTACTCGTTGAACAAGGTATTAACCCTACTCGTCAAGGAGAACAAGCTATTAAAGTGGTTGTTGAAAGAATCGATGAGATTCAAGCTACTTTAGATAAATCTGCAACAAAAAATTTAAACAGAAAAAAATAAGTGATTTTTGTGATAAGACGGGTTACTAGCAGTAGACGATTGCTTAGAAAAAGAATCTATAGGGCACCACATATTCGTCACAGACAAAATACATATTATCGTGAGAATAAAAACTTAGTCAAAGCCCATCAACAGAAATTCAAAGATAGGAATGGGCCTAATATAAGACGTAAAAGAAGACCTAAACGTGAAGTGGATTCTGGTTTTAAAATGTCTTATAGATACAAATATTATCAAATAGATATTATAGATGATGAAACTGAGGAAGAATTAGATAAATAATTCTTCTTGTAACTCTTTTTTTGAAATAATTCTGTTTTCATCATGTATGTTTAAAATAATGCCTGAAAAAGCATCATCATTTTTTGAAAGCTCTTTAAATAAGTCGATTGATACTTCAGTTGGCTGGTAGCCAGTCAATTCAAGATATTCGAATCCTTTTTTATATTCAGTTAAATCTGAAAAAACAATAATCCTAAATTCATCCAGATTTCCTGTTACGAGAAAGTCCTTTTCGTGATCTTCACCGATTGTAGGGCATATGAATTTCATTTTAAAAGCTTCCTGTTCGGTCCATATTAAAGTTCTGTGAGTGAGGATTGATTACAAAACCTTGGAAATATTCATCTTCTTCAGCTAATTCTAAGATATCCTCAGGTGAGATTACTTTCATATCAAGCTTTTCTAAAAATAGTTTGGTAATCTTGGCGCTTCCAATGGCATATTCTCGGATGTCAGTAAAAACAGGAATAATGTATTCCTTACTTGATTCTGTCAATGTTAATTTAACTGGGTTTTCTACTTCATCAACTAATGTAAAATAGATTTCAGTTGGATATGTTTGTCGAATGTTATTTTTTACAGCTTCAAGCTCTATGGCATCTTCACTTTTGAGTTTTTTAGCCATATCTGCATATATTTGGATATATTCCTTAAGCTGGCTTTTGGAAGCTTTTACATTACTTTTTTGATAGTCTTCGTAATCTCTAGGATCCATATCTACTCACTACAATCATGAACATTTACTGATGGAACGAAAAATCCGTTTTGAGGAGCATTGACAGCTAATCCTAAAAATTCATCGTCATCAGCATAAGTTAAATTAAGTTCATTACCAATTGCTTTTTCAGTTAAGAATTCAATATCTCCAGCTTCTTCTTTGAAAAATTCAATAGCTTTTTCGACTTCCTCTTCATCAGTGTAAACTGGGATGAAATATTCGTTGCTTTCATCAATAAGCATGGTGACTATTTTTTCTTCGTCTCCATCTTTGTTAAAGACAATGAGGAATTCTTCATGGTAAACCATATGGTCGATTTCATGACCTAATTCATCTAACTCTTGTTCTAATTCTTCGTTTCCTTCTTCAAATGAATCGTCAAGTTCAATGTATTTTTCTATTAATTGTTTAAGTTCGCTCATAATAATCACAAAAAAATAAGTTTTTTAAAAACAAATGAACATTCTCTTCCTAAACACCACTAAAGGAATACAAACGAATGCTCATTTCAACCATCACCATTGTTCATATTATAAAAAAATAGTATAT
>NZ_JAZKXX010000074.1:0-63681 GCF_045611865.1 Methanobrevibacter sp. | reverse complement strand
AAATACTAATTAAATTTATTTAAAATAAAAATATTAAATTTTTAAACTTATATAATTAATTTTAAAATCAAATAATACTTAATTTTAAATTTAATCGAAATTCATAAAATAATACGATGTGAAATTAAAAGACCAGTAACTTATATTAGACAAATAATTCATAAAAATAAATATGAAAGTCGAATTAGAATCAATTGGTACAATTCATACTGAATTTTCAGAAATTGAAGGGATGCCAATTCAACCCACCGGTGCAAAAGGAGTTCAAGGAACTCTTGTAATTAAAGATAAATATGTTGATGGGCTTAAAGACCTTGACGGTTTTTCACATATCCATATAATCTATTTACTTCACAAAGTAGAAGGTTACATGCTTGAAGTAAAACCTTTTATGGATAATGATACACATGGAGTATTTGCAACAAGATCTCCAAAAAGACCAAATAGAATTGGAATGAGTGTTGTTAAAGTAAATAATGTTGAAGGAAATACTGTTCACGTTGAAAACATTGATGTTTTAAACGAAACTCCTCTGTTAGACATTAAACCATATGTTCCCCAATTGTATGAAGATACAATCGATGAGTTAAAAATAGGTTGGTTTGAAACCAAACACCAAAAAGCCAAATCACAAAAATCAGACGATAGATTCAAATAATCTATCTAACTATTTTTTAAAAAAAAAGAGAATTAGAAAGCTATAAGTTATTTATAGCTTCAGTTATCAATTGAATTGTTGATTCAATATCATCCATACTACATACACTTACTGGAGTGTGTATATAACGAGTAGGAACGGACAATACTCCTGTTGGAATTCCTTCACGAGTTAAGTGAATTGCTGTTCCGTCAGTTGTTCCACCATCACTAACTTCTAATTGATATGGAATTTCCTTTTCATCTCCAGCTTTAATAAGCATGTCTTTTACGGATTCCTGAGTTAAAATACCTCTTCCGCTTGCATCTGCTAAGATTATAGCTGGACCTTTACCCATTACTACAGGTGCTTCTTCAGGTTTAATTCCAGGATGGTCACCGGATAATGTTACATCAAGAGCAATAGCCAAATCAGGATTTAATTTAAATGCAGAAGTTTTAGCTCCTTTAAGGCCTACTTCTTCTTGAACTGTACCTACACCATAAACGGTTGCTCTTGTGTTAACTCTTTTTAAAACTTCCATCATTACATAACAACCAACACGGTTGTCTAAAGCTTTACCCATAATTAAATTATTTGGATATTCTTCGAACAATGCATTAAATGTCATTTTGTCTCCAATTCTGACCATTTTTTCTGCATCTTCTTTGTCTTTTGCACCAATGTCAATAAACATGTCATCTGCTTTGACAACTTTGTTTCTTTCTTCTGGTTTTGTAACATGTGGCGGTTTTGAACCGATTACACCAACAATAGGCTCACCTACTGATGAATGCACAGTAACAGTTTGGTTCATTAACATTTGATCATTAATTCCACCAATATTTGAGAATTTAATAAAACCGTTATCATCAATGTATCTTACCATTAAACCTATTTCATCCATGTGTGCTGCAAGCATTACAGTAGGAGCCTTTTTTTCACCTTTTTTGGTTGCAATCAAGTTTCCCATACTGTCTTTTTCTATTTTGTCAGCAACATTTTCTAATTCACGTGTAATAATTTTAGCTATTTCTTCTTCAGAGCCAGATACACCTGGTGCTAAAGATAGCTCTTTCATTAATTCCATCGTATCACCAATTAATTTTTATAAATTTAATAATATTAAAAATTATTGGAATTGTAAAAAAAGTTTAAGGAGTGAAAACTCCTATTTGTTTAAAGATTTAAAAGCGATTGGTGTGGTACTGTATTTAGTTCCAGCTGCCATAATGACATCTTGAACAGAAGAAGTGAGTTTTGATTCTGGCCTCCAAGGTGCATCTTTGTCTTGACCAACAATAGATACCTCATCAACAATATTGTTTTCAAGTAAATATACTAGAATTGCTGAAACTACACCACCATCCTGACCGATTATTGAATCCGCCTTTACAGAATAGATTTCAAGATAGTTTCCCAATGGTTTTTCATCGATGTCTGATGGATAGATTTTATCACTTATAAATGTTCTAGGACATGCGAAATAACATGCGTGGCAATCTTCATCACATTCTCCTTTAATAACTGGTTTTCTGTGATTTATATGGATTACATCTTTTGGACATACATACTCACAGGCCCCACACAATACACATGACCCAACACTAATTACATCATTTTGAAGGTTTTCAAACTGGCAGAGACTGGATTCTGCAATGAATTCCTCTTCTGTAACTGATCTTTTTGATAATACTGGTCTTGCAACCGCATCTCTTTTTTGGTATCTTTTAGTATTTCTTGAGATTTTTTGATTAGCAATTCTTTCTAATAAATTCAAGCCTTTTGAAGGCATGATGTCAGTTGTAATATAACCTTTATTTATTGCATCTTCAATAATCTCTTGACCTTTTCTTGACCTGACAATTACAGTAGAATATCCTTTAGGAGAACCTACTGAACCTACTGAAATATCAGATACATCAGAAGTATAATCTGTACAAATGTGACAATTTTTACGAGTAAATGGTTCTGTTTCTGCAATAGGAATTGAAAAAATACTGCCGTCAATCAAATAGGCTACAAATTTACCTTTATCAATTCTGAATTCTTTTACTTCATACAATTCAATACCTTGCTGTTTTAAATATTTCTTAAGATAGGAATATGAAAAGTTTTCCATACAAAATAATCCTATTTTTACATCAATAGGAGATCCACCAGTCTGTTCTTCATACCTATTGATTTTTGTAGCTGCTAATATTTGACATGGAGTTCCTACCATTGCAGTTTTTTTATTACTCACTTTTTACACCTCTTCTTATAGGTCGGAAGATACCTTCCTACATACATATTTTGCATAAATACATATTTAAACCTTTCCAAAAATTGAACAAAAAATATTATATAAATATTATTGAAGGAATTAGTTTAGATTTAAAAAATAAATGAAATAAATATTAAACAAGATTACAATAATTCCTAAAAAAATTGAAAATAAATATTCGATATTTTTAAGTGAATATAAAAACAATATTAAAATAGGTGAGAGTATGTTAAATGTAACAAAAATATATTTCAGTCCATCAAATACCACTAAAAAAGTTGTTGACCAAATTGCCAGTAATTTTGATGACAACAAAGAAACATATGACCTATTGAATTTTAACTCATCAAAAGAACTTTCCAGCGAGGATATTGCAATTGTTGGAATGCCTGTTTTTGCGGGAAGACTTCCAAAAAGTGCAAGAGACAGATTGGCTAAAATTAAAGGAAACAATACCCCTGCAATTGCAGTTGTAAACTATGGAAATGCACATGTGACTGATGCATTACTTGAATTAGTGGATTTACTTAAAGAAAACAACTTCAATGTCGTAGCAGCTGCCTCAACAGTAAGTCATCATTCAATATTCAGTGGCGTTGCAGTTGGAAGGCCTGATGAATCAGACATTGAAAAAATCAATGAATTTAGCAAAAAAACAAAAGAAAAAATCGAATCAAATGAAAGTTTAAAATCTGAAATCCCTGGAAATAGACCATATGTTGACTACAAACAATTACCATTTGAAATAAGTTGCGACGAGACACTTTGCGCATTTTGTTATGACTGTGTTTCAATTTGTCCTGAAAAAGCTATTCCAGACGATGATCCTATTGACACAGACTTGGATTTGTGTTCCAGATGTACTGCATGCATCAGCATTTGTCCAGAAGATGCACGTATGTTTACAGGAGATGCTTTTGAAACTAAAAAAGTAGATTTTGAAAGTGCAAATAGTCAAAGAAAGGAGCCGGAATTTTACCTATAACTTTAACCTCTTCTTTGCTACATTCCTAACATATTCATTTTCATCTTTAAGAGAAATTTCTTTTAAAACTTTTTTACTTATTATTTTTTTAACTGCAGCTTCACGAACTCTCCATTGAGGTTCATTTTTAGCCACATTGACTAAATAATTCTGATCTCTTATAAGAGAAACTGCTCTTACAGATATTTTTTCAGAAATTCCTTGCTCATAGATTTTCATTAGGCATTTTTCAACTTTAATTTTATTTAATGCCTTAAGTGAAAATTCTTCATCTTCATTTGCAAGAACAATCCTAATTAATGTTTCCAAATCTGTGATATTATCCAAAGTAGCCTTACTAATCTCCGGCAATTTAGCATTCTTTAAAATTTCAATATAGTTTTTCTCTTCAGTAATATGGTTTAAAGCTTCATTTGCAATATTTTCATATTCTGAATTAATAGCAATATAAGTAAAATCACTTTCATCAACAATAGCCGGGTTTGATATTGCATGATTTCTTACAAACTGATCATCATCATTTAAAGCTATTTTTATCAACTCTTGAGGATTAGTTAAATTCTTAACAGCAACTTGGCGGACAAATCTGTCCTTTTCTGTAGACAAGATTTCAATCAACACCTTCTCATCTGTGATTTTTTTAGCCGCTTCACTTCTTACAATCTTATCTTCATCATTTAAAGCAATCTTCGATAGTAATTGTTCATCTTCAATTTTATTTACCAAATCAAGACGAACATCTGATTTATCTGAATTTAAAACAATAGTTTCTAAGATTTCAGGACTTTGAATTTTATCAAAAATTAGAGATCTGACCTTTGCATTATCTTCAACTTTCGCAATTTCAGCCAAATAATCTTCATTTTTAATTTTATTAATTGCTGCTTTTTTAACATCTTCATCTTTATCTTCAATAGCTATTTTCTTAAGAGTTTCTTCATTTGTAAAGGAATCTTTTAAGATAGCAGTTTTCCTAATGGATTTATCTTCTGAATTGAAAACTAAGTCTGTTAATACCTCTTCAGAGTTAATTTTTTCTACTGACTCATTTCTGTACCTTTTATCATTGGCTTCAATTGCAATCCACTTAAGAGTTTCTTCATCAACAATTTTATTATAAATTTCATCTACCTGAGGATTTTTTTTGGTATTTATCACAATTTCTGCAATGGATTTATTATTTTCACCCAATCTTTCCCATGCAAAACTTCTAACATCAAAGAATTGTGAGTTTTCCGCTGCATCTAAAAGCAAGTTTTCATCTTTGACTTTATTAATTGCAATTAGTCTAATAGCTCTATCTTTTACAGTTTTTGACATGTCTAATGCTACAAACTGATTAGTTATTTTATCAGCTGCTTCTGCTCTTTTATATCTATCCTTATCTGTTGTAGCAATTTTTTTTAAAAGTAATTGTTCTTCATCGATTTCTATTTCATCTGGAATTACATTTTTCTTTTCTTTTTTATCATTACTTTTAAATCTATCAAATAAACCCATTTTAATTTACATCCTCATACATTTTGTTTAGAAAGCTTGCAAGTGAAATAATATCCTAAGCATTGTGTTCTATTATTGGAACAACAGGCCCAATATTATTTTGTGATAAGTAAGTATCATAGTAACCTGGAATATATTGACCAGGAACGTCTTCTTCACGTTCTATTCCAAATATCTCTTTTTCAATTGTTTGAAGTTGGCAGTTTGGAAGTGTATCTTTCCATAAGTTTTTTGCAAAATACATCAAATCCAGATGGGGCAAATCCAAATTCCCATCAATTCTATTATATCTGCATCTGTTTTTAATAAATGGAACATCAAAGCTTTTGCCGTTGAATGTGACATGAACAGAATCTTCATCTAAATGACTAAGGTAAGCTTCAATGATATTTGGCTCCTCTGCATAATCCCTAAGGAAATATTGTGATGCGATAATATCATCACCTTTTATTTCAGCCACACCAATCAATATTATTGGAACATTGGATAATCCTTTTGTCTCTATATCCATAAATTTAAAGTTTTCAGGATCTGTTAAACTAATGCATTTAAGTAAATTATCCCTGCATTTTTTTGAGTATTTGTTTCCATCCAATATATTCACAATTTCTTGAAATGACATTTCATCGATGTTATCAATGAATCTTGATGCATCATTTGAATATTTATCATGATTTTTTAGAGATTCAATTGTATCATAACCTTTATTTTTAAGGTTAATTTCTGTTTTAACACCAATTTTAGGCAATAATTTAAGATTATTATTCATCTGATTTTTAAAATCATTGTCTTTTATGTTAAAATTAACTTTTTCTTTTTTGGTTATTTTTAATACTTCACCATAAGAATTTGAGCATATTTTACAATTCATAACATCATTTAGAGATTTATCTTCATATTTTGCTAAAAGTCTTTGTTTTAAATCTTCAAAATATGAACTAGAGTGTCTTCTTGCCTTCTGTTTTGCATTTTCAGATGGGTTAGAAGAACTAATTGAATTGGATAATGCTTTTCTCAAATAATCCTCAAATTCATAATCATATGTCATTCAATTTAATTATGTTGCTCAAATAATATATAATTTTTTTATAAAGTATACTTGATAAAATATAAAATATACATAAACTTTATATATGGAGTAATACCATATAATATAATTGGCTACAATGTAGCCAGAGAGATAGATTAAACAGCCAAATTTTAAAATTCATTTCTCTAAAAACTTGTAAAAACAAGTTGTTAGGTAGTAAATTTCCAAATTTCCTACCTAACCATCCCAAAATCTTTTTTTAAAAAAATACTTTTAAAGAATTATACTTTAGAAAAGTATTTATTAATTCTAAATCATAGATATTATTAAGTATTTTTTAAGGTTTAACTATGAAACTCAAAAGAGCAATTATATTTGGGATATTAATCTGGCTTATAACATATATTCTTACATCCCTTCTAAATCCTATTTTTACAGACAATCTTCCAAATGTAAATATTGTAGTACCTATAACAATTATAATAGTTACCGGCTTTTTCGGAATATTGTACATTAGAGAAATTAACTCAAATGAAGTAATGGAAGGTATTATGGCCGGAATTATCTTTATAATAATCGACTTCATATTAGATTATACCTTTTTTATTATTCCAAATCACCCGGCATTAATTGTTGATAACTTTACAGTACACGTTATTTCCATGATAATCATAATATTATCAATTACAACATTTTTAGGATATTTAGCTCAAATGAATATTGATTTAAAATAAAGAGATGAAAATATGATACCTAAATCACACCCACGTTATGAATCTTTACTTTTAAGAGATAAAATGGTTAAAGCTGCTGAAAAAGGTTATCTTGCAGATTCTGCATTGATAGCTCATGGAAGAGGCGAAGCTTTTGATTACTTAATTGGAGAAAAAACAACTTATCCTGCAAAAAGAGCAATGTATGTTGCAGTTGCAGCCATACTTTTATCAAACAATCCTGTTATTTCAGTTAACGGTAATGCAACAGCCCTTGCAATCGATGAAATAATTGATTTTGCAAAAGTCGTCAATGCTAAAATTGAGATTAACTTGTTTTATAGAACCGATGAAAGAGTAAAGATTATTACCCAATTATACAAAGATCACGGTTACAAAAATATCCTGGGAACATTAGATGATGAAATTGAATACATTAACGACATTAAAAATAGTAGAGCAACAGCAAGTAAAACTGGAATATACAGTGCCGATACAATACTAATACCTCTTGAAGATGGAGATCGAGCAGAAATCCTAAAAAAAGGTGGAAAAAATATAATTACAATTGATTTAAATCCACTTTCAAGAACTTCAAAAATGTCAGACATATCAATTGCTGACAATATTGTACGTGCAATTCCATTCATGACAAAAATAGCTGAAGATTTAAAAACCCAAGATAAAGCAGTTTTATATGAATTAGTTAATGAATTTGACAATGAAGAGAATCTTAAAGAATCTCTAGAACAGATTAAAATTAAAGAGTGAATATTATGAGAATAATGGGAATATCCGGTATGCCCGGTTCTGGAAAAAGTTTGGTTTCTGAAAAGGCAGTTGAAAAAGGTGCAATTATTGTAAGTATGGGTGACATCATACGTGAAGAAGCTAAAAAAAGAGGAGAAAGTACTGGCGATACCGCTAAAAACCTTAGAAAAGAATTTGGCCAATTTATTGTTGCAGAATTGACAATTAAAAAAATTAAAAAAATTATTGAGGAAGGCAATGAAAATAGTATCGTTGTCGAAGGTATCAGAAGCCATCATGAAGTTGACATGTTTAAAGAAAACTTTAAAGACTTTATCATTTTATCTATTTTTGCAAATCCTACCATACGTTTCAAAAGATTGCAAATAAGACAAAGAGAAGATGACTCACAAGACTACGAAGGATTTAGAACAAGAGACCTAAATGAATTAGGATTCGGCATCGGCAATGTAATTTCACTATCCGACAAAATGATTATCAACGAAAGTGACTTGGAAAGTTGTTATCAAGAAATTGATGAATATTTAGAAGAAATCGGATTATAAGTCATTTTTCTTCTAAAATAGCATCTTCAATAATGTAAACACCACTATCAAGATGCCATTCCTTTTTATCTTTTAAAATTTTAATTTTCTTTTTAAAAATAGGTCCGTCAATAGCCAATGTTTCAGCTTCACCACCTTCAAAAGCAATATTAATCTTGTACTTTTCATTAAGTTTGACAAGCTCATCAATAGCTTCATCATCAATGATTCTGCCAAGCCATGACTCATCAAGGCCCCAAGCAGCAACGCCACTAATCACAATTTTAAATCCAAGAGCTACAATTTCCCGCATATACTTCAGTTCATCAACATGCCAATAGGGAGAAATGATTTTTAAGCCAATTTCCGAACCCAATTTCTCGATTCTTGACTTTTGATAAACTGAGTAAAGTGCACCTGTATATATGGCCTCAACACCTAAACTTTTAAGATTTTCAAAGGCTCTTTTTAAATCCTTGAGTTCCTCTTCCTTAACACCATCAGTTTCAACAGAAATTAAAGGAATATCAAGTGCCTGTGAGAGCAGATCAGTAATGTGAATATTAGGAACATGAAACATGTATGATTCATCATTTCTGGATTTCATTGAAAGAAGATATTTTACATCTTCTTTCTCATTTAAGGCATGATACAATGCCATAGTACTGTCTTTACCTCCAGAAAACAAAACTGCAACATTCATTGTATTACCGTTTGCGTTTTTCATTCATTGATTTTTTAAATCTTCTATACGCTGGAACAACAGATTCAATGTATATTCCCAATATGGCAACAATAACACCAACACCACCACATGCTAGAGTAAACTCAATATCAGACAACATTGATGAATTTGTTTGATTAATTCTTTCTTGTACAGGCCCTTCCATATCTGATGCAACAATACCTCTTTGAAGTAGAATATCTTCAAAAGTATCTAATTGAGATGAATCAACAACTAATTCGGAATGGACTTGAGCATAAGATATTGAACCACCATAAACTAATTTATACCAATCAGAAAATGATTTTAAAGCAGATGTTGCAGAATAATTATCTTTAAGCTCTATTTCTATTGTAGAATCAGTTACATTATAACTTTTATAACCAGAATCAATATTGCCTACAACAAATTCGAAATATGACTTTTCAGTATCATCAAACTTCCACATTGGAATCGAGATTGATGTTTCCTTAAATGATTTGAAACCTTCAGTTGCTTCACAAGTACGTATTAATTCATTTATATCAACTGAAGAAGACACGTCTAAATATAAAGTCTCTTCATTATTTGGCATGTTTTTCTCAACAAGACTTAAAACCTCTGGCAAATCCTGATAAACCGGTTCTAAAAAGAATGCTCCTCCAATACAGCCGATTAGAAAAGCAACACCTAAAACTAAAAGGACTTCTTTTTTAGGCATATATTGTTTTAACATTCCAATTGAAAAGACAAAAATCATCATTATAATAAATAAAATGATGTAAATAATTGAAATTATAATATCCATAAATTCACTCGCCATTAAAGTATTATATACTTATATTTAAAGTATAATACTTAAAATAATTTTGTATGAATTTATTGATAGATTAGCATATTTTCGCTATTTTCTGGCCACTCCACAATCAAAACGTTTTCACCCTTGTTTAGAGTAATTGAATATTCTCCCAGATTTGACTCATAATAATCATCTATTGTTTTATATGAACCACTTTTAAGCTTTAACCTGCAAGACATATGATTATCCGTTAAATAAATTTTAACCTTTTTTGAGGTTATTATATTAACTGTTTGTTTTGATCCTTGCCCTTCACCATATACCTTTTCAATTGCTTGAGTTATCTTTGACAAATCGTTTTTAACATCAAGTGAAGTGGAAACATCTAGGGTATCTTCAATCGCTTGCTCGGTTAATGGCAATGTAAAAACAATTAAAATAGCTATTGATATGGCAAATATCAACAAGTACTCTAGTGAAACCTGTCCATTATTATCTCCAATCATCTATATCACCAAAAATAAATTTTTAGTAAATAACATCATCACATCTCCATAAAAAATAGCAATCATCAACCCAAATAGTATTGCTGGAGTAAATGGGAATGCAACTTTTATAGATATATTATCAGAAATTATATTCTGAGCATTCATAATCTTAAGTTGCCACATTTCCTTTCTTGTTATTCCACCAGCACTTTGAGATTTAAAGTAATACTTGAAATATTTATTGTTTTTTGCCCTATAAATAACCAAATTACCATCTATTTCATTTAATAGTTCAATAATATATTCATTATTAAAATAATAATCATTGACTATCATTCCTTCCTTTAAATCTTTAATAGAGATTAATTTATTTAAAGTTGCATTTTTAATGAACTTTAAACTCTCAATATTTAAAAGATTGACTAAAAAATCAACGTTATTGTCAAATATCCTCTTTTTAAAAAGCAGATGAGTTACAAAGATTACTAAAAATGGAAATGACACCAGGACACTATTAATTACAACACTAAATGAAAATGGATAGATTGACAATTCCGGATAAATGTTCAAAAAGTTAATATTAAGACCTGATGGTATTACTGTTGCAATTGCAGTAAACAGTTTTACATCACCACCACCCCACATATTTAATTTCCACAACATATACGTGATGGCATTTGTTATAACCATTGAAATAATTGAAGCTAAAATGAATTTAAGATTATTTGAAACTAATGATAAAACCAAATTTGAAAATAATCCAAAAAATAACAAACCATATGTCAACACATCAGGAACAATATTATCCTTAACATCATAAATTGCCGCAATTATCGAAAATAATATTGTAATTGTTATCTGAATTAGAAATATAGTAACGAAATTCATAATAATACTATTCTACAGATAATAGTATTAAATATATCGAAAAGAATAAAGCAAAATTGTTTTTAAAATAAAAAAAAGGGAAATATTAATTTTTAGAATACTCAAATATAGCTTCTAAAAATGATTTAAATAATGGGTGTGGCCTATTAGGCCTAGACTTAAATTCTGGATGGAATTGACAACCGATAGCCCAAGGATGATTTGGAATTTCTATAATTTCAACTAAAAAGTCATCCGGACTGGTTCCAGAAATAATCAAACCTTTTTCCTGTAGGTCCTCCCTGAAATCATTGTTAAACTCATATCTGTGCCTGTGACGTTCTTCAATATCTATTTCACCATATGCTTCATGAGTTTTAGTTCCTTCAATGATTTTACAGTCATATGAACCTAAACGCATAGTCCCTCCCATGTTCTTGATTTTCTTTTGTTCCTCCATCATATCAATAACAGGGAATTCCAAATTATCATCAAATTCAGAACTGTTTGCACCAGGATATCCATTTCTTCTTGCAAATTGAGTAACCATTGATTGCATTCCAAGACAAATTCCAAACAACGGTACATTGTTTTCAATAGCATAATCGATTGCATCCAATTTGCCTTCAAAACCACGTTCTCCAAATCCACCAGGGATTAAAATACCATCAAATTCCTTCATTGCATCAGCATCCAATTCTTCAACATCTGAACTCAAGTATTTGATATTTGCTTTTACTCCAATACTGGCTGCTGCATGAAGAAGGGATTCTCTGATACTGATATAGGAATCTTCAAGTTCAACATATTTACCCACAATACCAATAGTAACTTCTGGATTGGTAATTCTTAAAGAATCAACAATTTCTCTCCATTCATCCAATTTAGATGTGTCAGCTTCAACATCCAATCCTATTCTGTTAACGATTAGCTCACCGATGTTCTTATCCTCTAAAACCAATGGCACTTCATAGATTGTACCTGCATCAGGAGTGTTTACTACTGCACTAACATCCACATCACAAAAGTGAGCAACTTTTCCAAGCAAAGCATCGTCAATGTGCACTTGGGATCTGCATACAATAACGTCAGGATTTATACCGACACTTCTTAATTCTTTAGTGGAGTGTTGGGTTGGTTTTGTTTTGAATTCTCCAGCTGCATTTAGGTAGGGAATAAATGTAACATGGACAAACATAACATTTTCACGGCCTTCCTCATTTCTGAGTTGCCTTAATGCTTCAAGGAAAGGTTGACTTTCAATATCTCCGACAGTACCACCAAGTTCGACTAAAACCACATCATAATCAGCACTTTCAGAGTTCTGTCTAATCATTTCTTTTATACGATTAGTGATGTGTGGAATTACCTGTACACATTCTCCTAAGTATCCACCTTCTCTTTCTTTAGCGATGACAGATTCATAAACTTTTCCGGTTGTAATATTAGCTATTCCATCAAGTTCAACATCTAAAAACCTTTCGTAGTGACCAAGATCCAAGTCAGTTTCCATACCGTCGTGAGTTACGAATACTTCACCGTGTTGATATGGATTGAGTGTTCCAGAATCCCAGTTTAAATACGGGTCTATTTTAATAGCTGAAACTTTTAAACCATATGATCTTAGAATTCTACCCATAGATGCAGAGGTAATGCCCTTACCTATGGAACTAACTACCCCACCAGTTATAATAATATATTTTGTCAGAAAAATCCTCTCCTTAATTAAAATTTACATTTATAATTTTAAATTTAATAATATATAAAAATTTAATTTAGTATATAAATGAAAGAAATATTTCACCTATTGTTCTTCCAATGGTACAATTTATTTGATATTGCCCTTCCGGTTTCATCAAACTGAAACTGACCGTCATCACCATAACTTGCAAAGTGATGTTCCTGGACAAATTCTCCACAGGAGTCACCAGGCCCATCTGTCAGATTACCTTTCCTGCAAATCATTCCATGAGCAGCACAATATGGGCTTACTGACCAATATGTGCAATTCAAACAGATTTCATCTCCATTATCCACCATATCATCAAAATTATCATCATTGAAATCTGATTCATAAAAATTAGAATAATCAAAATCTAAATCATCTGAATCATTGAAAAACTGCATACAAGAATCACAGTAATTATCTTCATCGAGCTCTTCACCACAATTAGGACATCTCATAATATCACCTAAATTAATGTTTTAATGAATTCCTTAATGTATTTGTCACAGAATTCCCAGGTATGTTCCCCTTGGGCTTTTATAAACTGGCCGTTAACATTTTTAGAGTTTAAAAATTCATAAAATTCCATATTTTTATCGAACAAAAAGTCATCCTCACCGCAAGCCATAAAAATATCCGGAATATCAGAATTATTTTCAATCAATGCCTTTGGATCCATATCAGAACCCTTTAATTTATTCAAATCACCAAAAACTGATTCATAAAATTGTCTTGAGCGTAACACATTATTATCATCAGTGTAATTTACAATGTCATCAGTTATCAATGCCGCCGATATCATTCCTATCTTTGAGAAGTTTTGTGAGTATTTCAAACCGTTTCTAATGGCTCCATAGCCACCCATTGAAAAACCAGCAATATATGTATCCTCACGTTTGTCAGATAATGGAAATATGTTTCTTGTAATGTCTAGAAGTTCCTGACCGATATATTCGCCATAATATACATGTGCCTTCTCATTATCTACATAAAAACTGTTTTCACCACATGGAATTACAATAGCTATCCCATTATCTTCTGCAAATTTCTGAATAGAAGTGTTAGCAAGGAATATGTCATCACTACCATACAATCCATGGAGCAAATATAATGTTTTATATGGTTGTGGTACAATTTCTTCTGTATCCTGCAGGAAGTGAATATTATCTGAAGGCAATATCACACTAATTGAAGTTCTTCTCTGCAGGCTCTTACACTTAACGTCTCCTCTAAACAATACCATATTAACACCTATGTCCACAAATCTGTAATGAATAATGGGCTTGCATCATCTGCCTTTTCAAAACCGCAGTTTTCATAAAACCCAATTTCCTCATCATATCCGACTACAACTATTCTCAGATAATCATTATAAATATCTGTAACTTTTAGGACTAATTCTTTTCCAATTCCCTTATCTTGATATTCCGGTCTTACAAGCAGGTAGTGAATATATGCTGTCATTATCCCATCATCCATGGCACAAATCATGCCTACCAATTTGTCCCCGTCCCATGCGGAGATGACCGTTTCAAAGTTTCTCATTGCTATTTGAAGTTTTTCCGGAAAATGACCAGATGACCATTCAACAGATAAAAACAAATCCCGTAAATCTCCTATTTCAAATTCATGAATTTCTTTATATTCAATTTTACTCATCAAACCACCCTGTATTCTGTCCATTTATCTGAGAAATATCTGTAAACATAAATTCCGGCTCTTACATACCAGTCGATAAACATTGCAATCCAAGTTCCAAACACTCCGATTCCCATCCAATCGGCAATCACATAAGATAATGCAATTCTACAGGTAAACATGACCGCTAAACTGATGTACATTACGGATTTTGAATCACCTGCTCCTCTGAATGTGGATGGTAATGTGAAGGATATCGGCCAGATTATAATTGCAAATATTCCGTGCCATATTACCATTTCGGTTGTCATTGCTGCAGTTTGGGCTGACAAATTATAAATGCCCAAAATCAATGGCAATCCGGCAAAAATCAATAAATTGATGAAAATATGTGAAATGACAACAATGATTAAACATTTCTTGTTGTAATATCTTGCCTGTTCATAGTCATTTGCTCCAACACAATTTGATATTACTGCAGTCAGACCCAAATTGATTGCAAAACCTGGCAGTACTGAAAATATTCCGATTGCATAACCAACTGAGTTTGCAGCTATCGCCATTGTTCCGAATGTTGAAACAAGACTCAATACCAAAACTCTTCCCAATTGGAACAGGCCATTTTCAACACCGTATGGAATGCCCACCTGCAGGACTTTTTTTAAAATAACAAAGTCAAATTTATGCTTTAAAGTCTTTTTGATATGTAGCTTGTAGTTATCATCAACTGCAAAGTACAGTATCAAAACTGCAGACAGTGCCCTTGCAATTACCGTTGGAATGGCCACTCCACGAACATCCCACCCCAAATAGTAAATGCAAATTGCATTACCGATAATATTTAATACATCACAAACTAGCAATATCTTCATCGGAAGGGATGCATTATTTGTTGTTCTAAAAATAGCTGCTCCTGCATTGTAGATTGCTATAAATGGAATGGACAATGCTACAATATATAGATAAATATCTGCATTTGCCCAGACGTCAGCTTCGATTTGACCAAACAGAAGACCAATCAAAACACGTCTTAATAAAACTACTGCAATCATCAAAACTGTTGATAGAATAGTTGAAAACCAGACAAGCTGAGTTGCAGAGTCTTGCGCCTTTTCAATCTGCTTATCCCCTAAATATTGTCCTGCTACAACTGCACCACCAGTTGCAAGAGCTGAAAAAGAGAAAATAAGAAGTTGAACCAGAAAGTCAACTAATGAAACTCCCGAAATTGCTGCTTCACCTAAAGATGCCACCATTATGGAATCTGCCAGGCCTACAAAGAATTCCAGACCATATTCTATTAAAAGTGGAATAAACAAAGCAAGTAATGCTCTGTTTGAATACAAATAACCTTCAGGAGTTTTAAAAATATTCATAACTTATCTTATAAAGTTTGTACGGCCTTTAGGTACTTCATTTACAGTTAGACCTTTATCTGCACCTGCTTCAAGACATTTTAGGAAAAATGCCATGTTATGACCTAATTGTCTCATTGTTGATAGCCCTTCTTCATCTTGAAGTACTTCTTCAGGAGTGTTTCCATGAACCATATTCCAATAAAATGATGAAATAATCGGCATTTGGGAAATTCCTAAATACTTAATTAATTGATCATAAGTTGCAGTTGTTCCTGCACGTCTTGCAGAGCATATTACTGCTCCAGGTTTATGTTTGAATGCCTTTCCTGAATCCCCATGGGAGTTTGAGTAGAATGCTCTGTCTAAAAATGAAATCATGGACCCGTTTGCACCTGCGTAGTATACTGGTGAGCCGAAAACAAATGCGTCTGCATCATATGCCTTTTTAACGAATTCATTTACAACATCACCGTCAAATGTGCATTGGCCTTTCTCACCACATTTTCCACAGGCAATGCAACCAGTTATAGGCTTTGTTTTAATCCAGAAAATTTCTGTTTCGATTCCTTCTTCATTTAAAGTTTTTTCAACTTCACTAAGCGCTGTATAAGTACAACCCTCTTTATGAGGACTGCCGTTAACTAAAATAACTTTCATTTAAAATTCCCCACTAATAAGTCTTGAGATTAAGTAATGTCCTTTTTTGTTTTCAAGAGAACCTTTTTTAACTCCTTCCTCATCAAAGGATTCGCACCCATCGCCTTCACGATTGGAATCATAGATTACCAAAGGCACATCATCACGAGTATGTGTTCCAACAGATATTGGAGTTGGATGGTCAGGCAATATTGCTGCTCTGAAGTCTTGACCTTTTAAGCTATCAATAATTGGTCCAACAATGAATTCATCGATTCTTTCAATGGCCTTGACTTTTTCTTCAATGTTTTGAGCATGACCTGCTTCATCAGGTGCTTCGATATGAATCAACAACAAATCAGTTTCCTTTAAAGCTTCAATACCATATTCACCTTTCTGTTTATAGTCAGTGTCAAAGTATCCAGTAGCTCCAGGTACATTTACAATATTCATGCCTGCAAAGTTTCCAATACCTTTAAGAAGATTAACACCAGTTATTACTGAAGCTGTTATTCCATAAGTTTCTTTGAAGTTAGGCAATTTAGGTGTTACGCCTTGTCCCCATAACCACACCATATTGGCAGGTATTTCTCTTTTTTGGTTGACTTCATGGTCTTTTAGGTATTCTTTGGACCCAAACATTATTTGTTGGATTTCTTGGGCCAGTTCACAGTCTCCAAATAGGTTATCCGATAACTTTTCACCAGCCATGTCATGAGGAGGTATTGTCTGAATACCTGATAGGATTTCCGCATCTTCAATACTGTCACATGAATAGATAAATAAATGTCTGTAACTAACTCCAGTGTAGAATTTGCCCTTAAAGTCAGGATATTTTTCAGTAAAGTATTCATTTAATCCTTTCATTAATTCATCTGCTTCCTCAGTGGAGATATGGCCTGCATTAAAGTCGTCCATTTCACCATTTTCGCTGAATATTGTGTTGCATCTAAATATTACATCCTTAGGTGTTGTTGGAATTCCTTCACTGCCTGCTTCAAGAGGTCCACGGCCAGTATAGTAGTCTACAGGATTGTATCCGAAAATACTCATGTTGGCTACATCGGAACCTGGATTGTATTGTTCAGGCACATTATTTGTAAATCCTCCAAATCCATTTTTGGCTAATTTATCAATATTTGGAGTATTAGCTGCCATTAAAGGAGTTTTACCGTCTAGTTCATCAACAGGATAGTCACTTGCCCCATCAGGGATAAAAATTACGTATTTCATGTTATCAAAAAAAGTAAAAAATATTTAATTAGTTTTTATTTCTTAAAATACTAATTAAATCAGTCAACATCGCAGAAGCAGTTTCAAGGGAACCTGCTCCAAGTCCAATTACAGATATTTCATCAGCCAAATCAGTTTTAACTGTAGCCATGTTTAAGGTTCCACTTACATCATAGGAACTTCCTCTTTTAACTAAACGAGGAGATACCTGTAAGTTTTCAGGAGATACTTCAGCTATTAATTTGATTAAATAATCATCTTTTTTAGCAAGTTCAATAGCTTCGGCACTGATATCGGAAATACCTTTTACTTTAACATCACTATAAGTTGCATCAATTCCTAAAAGTGAATTAGCTAAAATAACTGTTTTACAAGCTGCATCAATACCTTCAACATCTTGTGTTGGATCTGTTTCTGCAATACCCAATTCTTGGGATTCTTTTAAAATAACTTCATAATCAGAACCTTCTGAAGTCATTCTAGATAAAATGTAATTTGTAGTACCATTTAGGATACCTTTAATTGATTTTATCTCACATGATGCAAGAGTATCTTTTGTTAAATTGATTATAGGCATTGATCCGCCAACACTGGCTTCGTATTTAAATTCAACACCTGCCTTTTCAGCTGCTCCAACTACTTCTTTGAATTTGAGTGCTAAATGTCCTTTGTTAGATGTCACTACATCTTTTCCTTGCTCGAATGCTTTGAGTGTTAATGATAATGCTGGCTCAGCATCGACAATATTGGTAGGAGTTGCTTCTATAAGACAATCGTATTCAACAGCATCAAGGACATCCAAACCACTTTTATCACTTCCATATTCAGGATAAGCTAATAATTTTCCTTCATTTTTCTTAGTTTCAACAAGTAATCTCTCATCTAATCCATCTTGTGAAATTGCAGAGGTAGATGAGTCGGCAGCTGCCACTACTTTCACAGCCACTCCAGTTTTTTCTTTAATTAAATCTTTTTTCATGGAAATGGCATTGGCAACACCTTGACCTACTGAACCAAAACCCATGATAATAACTTTACATTCATCCATAATAATCCCTAAACTTCATTAATAACAAGTAAATCTTTTTCTTCAGCAATTTCTGCAATTCTATCAAACAAAACTTGTTTTCGGCCAATGTCTGCTTCAATATTAATCAATGCAGTAGATTTTTCTTCACCATTTAACTTAATATCAAATGCAACGATTACAACACCATCCAATTCATTGATTCTATCCATTGTGTCCCTTAAATCTTGATCTACAATATGGCCGAAAAGAATAGTGCTTATTTTTTCTTTTTTAACAACACCATCCATTTCAATAATGCTGAATCCTAAATCTTCAAATCTATTAACGATACCTTGTATATCTTCATGTTCCCCTTCTAAAGTAAGTTGAACCGGAACTTTACCATTATCGTTTTTATAGTCCCTTTTATGGATAACAGTTACTAAATTAGCGCCAAATGTACTTATTGGTTCTAATACTTTAACTAATTGTCCTGGACTATCTAAAAGTTCTAGAACTAAGTCTACCCTCATATAAATCCCTCTTAACCTGTCCAATCTGCTTTTTTAACAATGAGATTTCCTTCTTTATCAATACTAGCATTTCTTAATATTTTTTCAGGATTCTTTTCGTGAGATTCATCTTCACGAGTTAAATTTAAATTATCGGTAATATACCAGGTTTCATCTGAATCAGGAATATCTTCCAATATTTTTGAGAATTTTTCTATAATGTCTTCTGCATCTTTTTCGATTGTCATAAAATAAAAACTCCAATAGTAATTAATAATATAATTATTATGTTTTTTGATATTAATAAATTTAAAGAATACGTTTATAAAAATTCTGAAATATCAGTATCTTTAATAATTTTCTTTCTCAAAATTTTATCAATGCCCGTTCCATACTGAGCTGCCTTTTTAGGCCTATAGGCAATTTCATAGTCAAGACCCTCTTCAAAGGCCAACTTTCTCAAAATGCTTTTTCTCATATCATCATGCATTGATACAATTTTTTTGTTATCTGGAATGTTTAAAACCAGTTCAACCAATTTTTTATCCAAAAATGGTAATCTTAATTCAACAGAATTAAGCATAGAGCATGCATCGTCACGTTCTAAATTGACATGATACATATTTGACATGTCCACTCTCAAATCATAGTTTAATGTTCCATCAATAAAACTTTGTACATACCTCTTATACCCTCCAAATAGCTCATCAGCACCTTGACCAGAAATAGCTACTTTTATACCATCACGAGCCACCATATTGGTTGCAAAATAAGTTGTAAGGCCAACACCAACTTTCATTAGATTGTCATCACCAATGGATTTAACAACACTTGGTAAAGCTTCCCTTATTAACTCTTCTGTCACTTCACAAATCTCTAGAGGTAAATTCAAGAATTTAGATGCATAAATGGCTGCTTCAACATCCTTTGAGCCTTCAGCTCCAACTGCATAAAGAGTAATTTTTAAAGGAATATTTTCTGAAATCTCTTTTAACAGTAGTGCCAAATATGAACTATCAAGACCCCCTGAAAATATCACACCAATCTCAGATAAACCATCCACTCTTTTTAATACACTTAATCTTAGCATCTTGTCTATTTTAGCTACATCCCCTTCAATTATTTGTTCATACAATGCTTGAGCAGGAGCAATATCTTCACCATTGAAAAGTATGTGTTCTGGTTTTAAAGTGTCAATGTCAGTTAATCCAACTTCTTCTAGAGATTGCCTTGATGATGCAAATCCAAATAAATCATCAGCATGTGAGTAGAATAATGGTTTTACACCCAATGGATCTCTGGCAAGCGCCAAGTTTTCACCATCATAAACTGCAAATGCATAATCTCCATCAATCAATCTAATTGCTGATTGTATGGCTTTAAGTAAATCCAATTTTTTAGCATAAAAATCAATCAGATAAAGTAGTGCTTCGCTGTCTGATGTGATTTCAGCTTCAACACCCACTTTTGATAGAAAATTAGAAATTGTTCTGAAATTATATAGCTCACCATTGAACACCAAAACAAGGTTTTCAGTTTTTATGGGTTGTGGTTTTGATTGCCTGTCATCCAAATCATAAATTGAAAGTAAATTATGGCCAAAAGCTATTTCATAATCATTATCATCTTGAAATTCATCTAAATCAATATTTGCATAAATTTTATCTAAAAACACACTGGATGAATCAGGACCTCTGAATTTAGAGGTTTTCAACATTTTAACAATATCATTTGCTTTAAAATTACCTTGCAAACCAACAATTGAACACATAATATAATATTATAGACTTATTATACTTAAATTACATCTTAAATTCCATGTCTATAGATTGAAAATACAAAAATTGCATTTCCTGCAGTAGCTCAAATAGACATGTTTATAAGCGAAGCAGTAAAACCAATGGGAACTGAACCTGTTGATTATCACCCAATGAATAAACTGGTATAGATTATCAAAATAATCCATTTTCAGCCTCGACATCAATTTGTTTCAAATATACCCAAATATTTGGCAAATCTAAACATTAATCCAAAAAACCGAATTAGCACTGGACATTACATCCAGTGCTTTACAATTAATTTCTATTTTTAAAGCGAAACATCTTTTTTTGTAAAGTAAATATAAGAAATGGTTAATCCAGTGACAAAAGTGGCCAAAATAATTGCATATGATACAGTAATGCTTGTGCTGTACTCCGCAATCTCACCTGACGCAATTAGATATGGGCATACCCAAGGAACAAACGGTGCCCAGTTTTGACCATATATTAACATGTTTATCAATGTCAAAGCGGCCCCTCCAACCATTGCAGGAACCATATTTGTGACAAACAATGATATGAACACAAATGGGGAGAATGTTAAAAACAACAAGACGTTTCCAAACAGAAGTTGGGCAAAGCTATCGATAAATAGCTTTAATGTAAATCCGCCAAGGCCTGCAATGAAACCGAATGCCACTGTTGATAGGCTTGTCACTGCCGTTAGGATTAAAATCCATGCAAAAAACATTATATATTTAGCTATCAGGAATTTTCCCCTTGATATTGGAATAGTCAACATTGTTTTTAAGGTATGCTCATTGTATTCTCTTCCAAAAAGGTATGATATGATTATTGCAAAGAGTAGAACTGCAAATAACGCAGACATATACATATTTACGCTTGAAAACAACATTTCAAAACTTTGTGTTTCATCAAATGCAAAAGTTGCAATGAACATTAAAAGAGGAGGAATAATAGCTCCGATTATACTTAACAAAAAGATATTTGATCTTTTGAGTTTTAAAAATTCCATTTCTATAAAAGTTAGCATTTAATCACCTTTAATTGTTTGATACAAATCTTGTAAAGAAGTCTTCCAAATTTTCTTCACATAAATTAACTTTTTTAACATCAATTCCAGCATTAACAAATAAAGTATTGAATTTATCCCTCAATTCTATATTTGAATATAAACAAATTCCATTATCTGAATATGTAAAATCAATATTTTCATTAAGTCCCAAGTCTTTAAGAATATTAACAGCTAAATCAACATCCGATACTTCAAATTCAACGAATTTATTTAATTTTTCGTATAACTCGTCTTTTGAAATCTCTTCAATTAAAATGCCATTATCCATAAATCCAATAACATCTGCGATGTTTTCTATTTCGCTTAGGATATGGCTGGATATTAGGATTGTTATTCCGAATTCATGGGCCAATCTTTTAAGCAAGTCCCTTATTTCCTTAATTCCAAATGGATCAAGACCATTGATGGGTTCATCCAGAATCAATAGTTCCGGACTGTGCATAATGGCTGCCGCTATTCCCAAACGTTGTTTCATACCTAGGGAAAAGTCCTTGAATTTCTTTGATTTTGTATTTTCCAAATTGACCATTTCAAGAACCAGCCTGATATTTTGAGGATTATAGTTTCCCCTTAGCTTTGAGATGATTTTCAAATTTTCATATGCTGTTAAATTCTCGTAAAATCCAGGAGTCTCAATAATGGAACCTATGTTTGAATAGATTTCATTTGAATAATTCCTAGGATCCTTTCCAAAAAGGAATATTTCCCCACTGCTCGGATATGTAAGATTTAATAGCATGCACATAGTGGTGGTTTTTCCCGCTCCGTTCTTTCCCAAAAGGCCATAGATTTTTCCTTTTTCTACATGCATATTTAATGAATTTACTACTAATTGATTGGAATATTTTTTTGACAAATTGTATGTTTCGATGACATAGTCTACCATGATAAAATCTCCTATAAAATTAATTAAAAAAAGAAAGTAGAATGTTTTTAAAACATTCCAATTATTTAACTGCTTCTCGATATATTGATCCACTAACTCTATTGTAAAATATTGCTCCATAAGAGTGAATGAACAATCCTTCAATTATTGCAATAACAATTGATATTATAAAAGCCTGATTAGAGATAGTTGCTGCAAATAATACGGTTAAAAAGGTTAATAAGAAGCTTACAGCAACCATTATAATCATATACACAATGAGTGTAAATATGACTATTCCAATATATTTTGCCCATCCAAGATTAGAAATATTGCCAATTATCTCATTAAAATCAAATGCCTTTTTAATATTATCATGCGCAACCATATTGTTTAATGCCATGATTAGGAGGAAATATGCAATTATGAACAACAACATCGCAATTAAAATAATTACCAGCAATATTGATGAGTTACCTATCAACATTATTCCACCCGCCAATACAAGTATCGGAATAATGCTGTATGCTAAACATACAAGGAAATATTTGATTCCCTTAACAAATATGCCTAGGACATCACTGAATCCTGGAAGGTCTTCTTTTTTATCAATTGAAAATTTTACAATATCATATTGATATCCCATTATGAATAATGAAATAATGAAACTGATAATAGCCAAACCAACTACAAGATATAAATCACCAGCAGGCAATAGTGAAAATGGCAAATGAGATACTGTAGTATTGGTTTTTTCAACTAGGTGTACTGTCATTCTGAAAATATCTAATGATTTATAACTTATGAATACGGATATTGCACTTATTAATGCAAATAACCCACCAAGGCCTAAAAGTTTTTTAATGTCCTTGAAAGGGTATTTTAACCCTTCAACAACACAATCAGTTATACTTGCCATCAAAATCACCTTAAATTTGCATTGTGTATAATAATCCAATTGATCTTGAGTTGAATATACTTAAGTAAGGTCCAACAAAGAACATGGTTACTAATGAATTAATCAATGCCCCTACAATAAATACTCCACTTGGGTCAACACCCAATATTGCTCCTGAAACACCAAATACAGTAAATATTCCATAAATGATTGCAGTTACGACAACTGCTATTGCTATAGTGATTATAATCAAACCAATGTAGGTTGCAATACAATTGAACCAGCCGATTTCATCAATCACTTCTCTTATTTCAGAAATTGCAAATGCTTTTGAAAATGCACCCTCATTATATGCCATATGACAAAGTGCCATTTGACTCATCAAGCAAGCCACTACAACTAAAACAAATGTAATCAAACATCCTATAACCATTATTACAGTAGCTGCAAAACCACCGACAGCATTTGCGATGAATACGAATATTAAAAAGATTATACCTGGCACAAGCAGATAGGCAATCTGAACTATTACCACTTTAACACCATCAACGAACATGTCAATGACATCATCAAACTCTGGAAGTGGATCTCTTCCATTGATTATACCATGAACTGCTGTATTTATAACTCTGTAATTATATCCTGTAATTAAGAAAACTGGAAGTAACAAAAAGCTGAATAAACAGATTACACCCAATATTACTAGCTTTTTCCAGTCTTTTGCTGAATATTCTAGTGAATCTTTATATATATCTAATATCATTTTTTAAACTCCTAATAGTAATCATCGTCAAAGATGAAGATTTCTTCCATGATGAAATACTTTTCTCGATCACCTTTGAACATCATTTTATTAAACACTTGGGTTATCTCATATGCCAAAAATAAAGATGGGTTATATCTACCATTTTCCAGCGCATTAATGGTCTGACGGGTAACACCAACTTTATCCCCAAGTTCTTTCTGGCTCATTTTAAGCTCTTGTCTTAAATATTTAATCATGGTCCTCATAGTATTCCCACAAATTTTTTCATTTTGCAAAACTATTTAAGTACTGAAAGTAATTATGTCAAAATCTAATTACTTATGTTAATGTTATATTACATAGTATATAAATATTATGGTTTATATTAAAATTAATCATATTAGTTAAAATTAATTAAAACTACTAAAAATTACTTTAATTAAGTTATATAAGTTTATAAAATAGAAAAATGTTATCTATAATATAAATTAAATAGTTTTAAAACTAAATAATTGTTTATAATTAATATTCAATGCAAAAATTAAAAACAAAAGATTTATATACTAGGTAAAACATCTTTAACATATGTAACAAATCTATAATATTTTTTGTTACAAAAAATGGTTCCAAGCAGAACTCAAACTTAAGACCTCCATTTAACCCATTTTTCCTAAATCATCTGCTTGGAGCTAAATTACCTAAAAAAATGGAACAATAGAATATACACTGATTAAAACAACCACCGTTATTATTACAATAGCACCTATCGGTACTTTCTTCCAGGAAAGACCAGCTGCAACCACCGCACCAATCAAACCAATGTACCACAATTGACTGTCAACAGTCAAAACTCCAGGACATATCAAAGCCGCAAGGGCAGTATATGGAATTAAATTCAGGAATTTCTCAAATTTTGGGCTGAAATCAAGTTTATCTATAAATAATGCTGGAATCAGTCGTGGAACAAAGGTTACAACAGCACAACCCAAAATGACCAAAGCAATATAATCCATCATGCATCACCTGCAAGCACATACTCATCATCAACCAGATACATTCCAACTCCCGCACCAACAAGTGTTGACACGATTAAAGACCAATTGCCCAAAAATTGACCTAAAATAACATTTAATACTGCTGTTATTACAACTAAAACTGCAATCTGTTTGTTTTCTTTAATTGCTGGAGTCAAAATAGCTACAAACAATGCATATAGGGAAATGTTAAAACTATTTGTAACGCTAACTGGAAGCAAATCTAGTGTGAATACCCCTATTGCAGCACCTAAACACCATGAAAGCCATGCTGTAATGGCAATTCCCAAATAAATCCAGATTGATGAATCTTTACTTAATGAAAACATTGCAAATGACTCGTCAACAGTAACATGAGCTGCCAAGATATTTAAAGGAATATTCGACTCTTCAACTTGATTTAAAACACAAGTTGACATTACAAAATATCTCAAATTAACAACAAAATTAGTTAAAATAATCGCCATGGTAGTTGCGCCATTTAAAAGCATGGATGCTGCAATAATTTGACCTGCTCCTGCATAAACTAAAAAAGACATTGAAATTGTCTCAAGAGGATTCATTCCAGCTTTTATTGCAATTGCAGCATATCCAATTCCCATTGGAATATAACCAAAAGTAATCGGAATACCTTTTTTAGCACCTTCAATGAATTTAGACAATCTAGAAATTATAACGACTCCAAAAAATAATAAAAAAAAGAAAAAGTAATTTAACTAAGTAAATTACTGATTTGATCTGTTGTAATAAGGCCAAGTACTTTCATATCCTCATCAACAACTGGAAGACAAGATATATCAAATTTACGCATCATACGAGCAATGTCTTCAATACTATCTCTAGCATGACAGTATTTGACTGTTGTTGTCATGATGTCTTTTAGCTGATTTGAATTAGTAGCAATTGACTTGGATAAATCCCAACTTGTAACAATACCTATTAACTTATAATCATCAGTTACAACAGGAATGTGAGTTACATGTTTTTTAAGCATTAATTGAGCTGCTTTACGAACATCCACATTTTCCTTAATTGTCACTACTTCCTCCATCATCAAGTCTTCAACAACACTGTCCGCTAGGCATTTTGAGAAGATATAGTTAAGTTGACCTTTCTCAAGTAAAAATGCGTCATGACCATAATTGGATTTAATTTCTGAAAATGAAACTTCAACATCATTTGCATTTAAAGCTGTAACAATTTCCATACTTTGTTCTGTTGGATACAACCAGTCTGAATCAACAGAAATTACTTCAGTTTTAGCTTCAACATCTTTCAATCCATCAATTAACGAATTATTTACAGTCAAATCAAATAAGTCTACTGCTTTTGTAATGAATAAATAACTATTTGCATCAAAACGTTTTACAAAGGATTCACCCTGATGTTTAAGGTAGCTTTCAACCTGAAAATCAACAGTGAAATCATAACTGATTTCATCTTTATCCTGAAGACCACGTCCAAATTTGATATCCATTGATTCATCACTTAAATAAGTAATGTGGGCAATCATCCTAGCCAAGGACAATCCATTTCTTGGAATTTCACCGGTTTTGTAGTAGTTTCCACCGTTCCAATTTGGATCTGAAAAGATTGATTGGCGACCTACAGCATTAAAAGCAATTTGCTGAGGGGATGACATCGCAGCTGTAGCTATTGGAATGGCCTTTTTCATCATTTTAGGATAAGTCACCATCCATTGAAGAACTTGCATTCCACCCATGGACCCTCCAATAATAGCTGCTAACTGATTTATTCCAAATGAATCAACAAGCCTTTTTTGAACTTCAACCATGTCTTTTATGGTTATTACTGGGAATTCAAGCCCATACTCTTTACCAGTGTCTGGATTAATTGAACTAGGACCTGTTGTTCCTTTACATCCACCTAAAACATTTGAACATATAATGAAATATTTTTCACTATCAAGAGCTTTACCTGGACCAATTACAATTTCCCACCATCCAGGTTTCTTATCGCCTTCATGCCAACCTGCTGCATGTGCATCACCAGTTAAGGCATGACAAATTAAGATAGCATTTGATTTTTCTTTGTTAAGTTCGCCATAAGTTTCATAAGCGACAGTAACTTCTTTAAGGGATTCTCCACTATCTAATTCAATAGGCTCTGAGATATTGAAATACTTTGTTTCAACAATGCCCACAGATTCTTTAATCATTTAAAACACCTTAATATTTAATTTTTCTATAGCTACTTTTGAAGCTGCTTGTTCAGCTTCTTTTTTATTTTTACCTTTACCAACACCCATTATCTGTCCATCCAACAGTATGGACATTACAAAAGTTTTATCATGAGGTACACCCTTTTCACTTAAAACTTCATAGGATATGTCAATTTCTTTAGCATCAGCATATTCTTTTATGGCAGATTTATAGTCTGCAAAGAATATTTTCTCTTCATCAATATATTTGAATATTACTTCGGAAATATACTCTTTTGCAAATTCCATTCCTTGATCTAGGAATATTGCTCCTAAAAATGATTCGAAAACATCTGCCGTAACAGACAATACCTCATTTTTAGTTAAATTTGATTCTTCAGCAGATATTTGAATATACTCACTTAGCCCAATTTCATGAGAGTAATAGATTAACGCTGATTGACAAACATAATTTGCCCTCAATTTTGTTAATTTGCCTTCTTCATATTGAGGGTACTTCTTATACAAATACTCTGAAACTATTAAACCTAAAACTGAATCACCTAAAAATTCCAATCTCTCATAGTCATAATCTAAATTATGTAAAGTTGAATATGAACCATGAGTAAATGCCATTTTATATAAATGTTCATTTTCAGTTTGTATATCAAATTTTTCTTTTAAATTCATAAGTAAACCCAAAGTTAATTTAATATTACTATTAATTATGGAATTTTACTTATATATAGATATATTATAACTATTGTTATAAATATTTGTTCACAAATGCTCTCTCACTCTTCGTTTATATGCATACTAAAACCAAATTAAAAAATAAAAAGGATTTGGTACTATGATTATTAATTGGCAAGAAGAAATAACAAAAATCGACCCGGACATAAAGTTCAGAGCACAAGGCGGATGGTTAAAAACCGTTGAAAAACTAGATAAAAGTGTTAAAAACGGATACTCTCTTGTTGGAGACTTTGTCAAAGCAGGCGATTTTGAAGAAAAATACGATGAAGGAATATATCTTGATTGCAACAAAGAAGGTACTGCTAAAAAACCACAACAAGACTACAGACTATTCCGTTTTAGGGATGGAAAAGTGAGACTGCTTGACATGGTAATTGATGGTTCTCAAGGCTGGGCAGTTGACTTGTGGGAAGCTTTAGAAGATGAAGATATAAAGATTATTTAGAAATCTTACCTCTTGGCCTAAATTTTGAAGACCTTTTAATTGGAACATACTCTGCGGACCTATGACATTTGGGTTCTTCCAAAAGAAGAATCTTGTGGTCTATATTCTTAGAGAAATTCTTTTCTCTTCCCTCAACAATCCCCCTAAAGTTAACATTAACATCACCAGTTCCACCTATATTCATTGTTAACTTTCCAGAGGAATCAATATTATCAAAAAAATCTTCTAAACCCATTGCCTCAAAAATTGGTGCAACGTAGCTTAAAGCCATCAAACCATTCTTATTTTCCCTTATCTGAACACGTCTTTGATCTAGTTCAATAGATTCCCCAGTCTTAATAATCGTTAATTTTATTCTGTTTGACATTTCTGAATTTAACATAATATCACTATTCAATGTAGCAAAACTCACAGCATGCACAAGTTGGAGCGAAATAAGAATCATCCGGCTCAACAATAGCTTTTTGTGCAAATAATGTAATGTTAAATTTCGGTTCATATTCCGGGCTTACTTCTTTGGTAATCGGTGATAAACCTCTGTAATATACTGGCCTATAACCAGTTCCTGAAATGTTGAAGTAGAATTTTTCACCTGCTGTTAACTTTGTGAAATATTCTTCTAGTTTTAATGTTTGCTTTGGAGTGATGGAAAATTCAAATCCCATAGTATCATCACTTCTTTGCCTTATCTTTGCATTTGAAATATCAACAGCCAATATATCCTCTTTTCCTCTAACAAAAATAACACATTCATCTAAATTCACATCATTTTCTCTAGCTATGTCAATTAATTCAGTCATAGCAATCTCCTCCTTAAAAAGATTTAATAAGAATATGTAAAAAGAAGTTAATAAAGTAGTTAGTATCTGAAAAGTTATCAAAAAAAGTAGTTTGAAGAAGATTATTAAATAATCTTCAAATTTACCAACCTAAACTAATCTTTGTCTAGTAGTTGGCTTTTTATTTTGCCAGCTGTATCTCCTTAATTTTTTAGATTTACCAAATCCACAGGAAGCACAGACTTTTTTACGTATGTGATAAGTGTTTTTACCACATCTTCTACATCTAATATGGGTTTTCTTATTCTTTTTACCCATTGATGGAGTTCCCTTTGACATTGATACACCTCCCTAATTTATCGTTAAAAATGTAATCTCGAAAGTATTGAATAATACTTATGGTGAAATATAAACAATATTGTCTCCTCTAATGAGCACAACACCGAGTCTTCTTGTTACTTCTCCGTCTTGTAACTCTTCTGCATCATTAAGAACTAAATTCATGTGTAAATCAAAGCTCTTAAGTATACCTCTAAATTCACGATCTCCTTTGAGTTTTATTAAAACTGGAGAGTCTACAGATTTTCCTAATGCGTCAAGTGGTCTTTGAACATTTTGTCCGCTCATTATATCACCTTATATTATCAAAATTTTAGTTTTTAAATATTAAATCGAGTAAAATAATACTCATACACATAATATAATCAAGTTAAGATAAGACAAAACCTAATTAAAACTAATACTATTAAATATAACTAACCTACTATATAAAGGTTACCTTATTTTAGGCAAAAACTGGGAAAAAATTAATATCAAAATTGATATTAACTGATTATTTGTTAACAAATGCTCTCTCACACATTCTTTAATTTAGAACCCCCATAAATATATTTCCACCCAACCATCACTGTGATAGAATGCAATTCGACCGAGAAAAATATATTGATCTTCTAATGTATGTTTTGTCAAAATCCTACAATAAGCCACATTTTGGAAAAACTGTCTTGTGTACAATCCTTTATTTAGTTGATTTTAATTACTACAATAAATATGGCAGATTCCTCACACATGAAACCTACATTAAATCCAAAAAAGGAATAAAACCAAAACATTTCAAAGAAATAAGTGAGGAACTGATAGCTAAAAAACATATATTTCTGCGAAAAGAATCATATTATCACAGGACAATACACAGATATTATCTAATAATAATTCCTACAGTTCAATTCAACAAAAAAGAACATGAAATAATTGATTTGACAATCAATAAACTAGTTAACAATAATGCATATTCAATAACAAAGTATGTGAAAAATAATCATCCAGTAATTAAAACCGAATTTGGTGAAAAAATAAACTACATGGATAATAAATAGATTTATTAATTTAAAATACAAAAATATTACTTAATAAAAATTCAGGGATTAACATGGCAATAAAAGTTAAAAAAAGAAATTTCTTGAAAAAAAAGAAAATAAAAGAAATAAAAGCAGAATTAGGAGAATATGGGGATTTACTCCAAGGAAAAAAGAATGTGGAAATACTTGAAGCAGAACCTAATTCATTTATTTTAGTAGATGGAGAACCTTACATTATAATTATTGACGATAAACCATTCCCAACCCTTAAAGCAGCACTTGCTAATCAGATTGATGCAAAAACCGTCACCGTTGATATGGGAGCAATCAGATTTGTAAGCAATGGTGCTGACATCATGAGTCCTGGAATTGTAAATGCTTCTGAAGGAGTTAATCCTGGAGACATCGTATTAATCATTGATGAAACCCACGGAAAACCACTGGCTATTGGAGTAAGTTTGATAAGTGGTGAAGAAATGGTTAAAAATGACTCTGGAAAAGCAGTTGAAACCAAACATTATGTTGGAGACGACATTTGGAACTTTGAGATATAGAGTGATAAAATGGCTGAGTTAAGATACAGAGCAGGAAAAATCAGAGACCCTGGCGTTCACAAGATAGGTATTATTGCACTTGGATCACACTTGGAAAATCATGGCCCCGCACTTCCGATTGATACTGATGCAAAAATTGGAGCAAATATCGCATTTAGGGCGTCTCTAGAAACAGGAGCCAAATTTTTAGGAATAATCTTTCCAGCTTATGAATTAGACACCATAGACCATGGAGTACATGTTTCCCTTGATGAATTGAAAGAAAATGTCATTAATACCCTAAATTCTGCTAAAAAATTTTTGGATATAGAAAAAGTTGTTATTGTCAATGCCCATGGAGGAAATATTCCTCTTATGGCAGAATTATGGGATATTGAAGATAAAACTGATTTAGCTATTACATTCAACAATAAGGTAATCTCATCAGAAGGTCCACATGGTGGAAGCGGTGAGTTATCCATGGCAAAGGTTTTAGGTATTTTAAATGAGGATGAAATAGAAAATCAAGCCAACGTTAATGAATATGAAGAAGTTGGCCTACATGGTTTTAAACAGGCCCGTCGTGATGACCCAAACATCGAAGAAGGTGCAATAGACGTTGAAGAAAATGGCGTTTATGTAGATGAAGACTATGGAAATAGACTCTTTACATTAGCTATTAACTCAGTAATCTTTGATGTGGAAAAATTATTGGACTTCTAATAAGTAGAATCATCAGTTGTGGTTACAACCTTTGTTTCAATAGATGAACTTGAACCACCTGAACTGCCTGAACCACTTCCACTACCAGAACTAGATGAACCAGATGAACTGGAACCGCCAGAATCACGGCTACTAGAATCATCAGTTGTAGTCTCTACTTGTGAATCATCAGATAAAGAACTACTTGAATAATCAGTATAATCTGGATTTCCATAACTATTACCTGTATCACCTGTATCTTCAGTAATAGCAGAAAGATTATCTAAAACTCCTCCAGACTCACTTTCTTGTGGTAAAATTGATATTGGCCCAGTCATTGATGCACAAACGCATGCTAGACAAAAAGCTATAATGGATATTATAAGAATTACCAAAACAGTAGCTGTTCTACTTGACATGATTAACACCTTAAAAATTAACTAACAATAATATATAAGATAAGTTATATAAATATATTGGTTAAGATGAAAACTATTAAAACCCCTGTTCAGTGCGAAATTGTTATTAAGAAATCCCAGTTTATCTGTTCTTTATTTCCAACTAATACAAAAGCTGAATCAAAAGAGATAATTCAAAAATTAAATAAACAATACTCAGATGCAACTCATAATTGTACAGCTTATATTGTAAATGATGGGGAAGGCTTTGACGATGATGGAGAACCTGGTGGAACTGCAGGCAAACCTATGATTAATGTTTTGAGAAAAAACGAACTTCACAATGTCACTGCAGTTGTTACACGATATTTCGGCGGAATCAAACTTGGAGCCGGAGGATTAGTTAGAGCATACTCAAAATCTGTTATGGAATCTATTGGTAAGGCAGAAATACTTGAAATAGAAGAGTATGATGTTTTTGAACTTATTTTCGAATACTCTGATATTAAAATAGCAGACAGTGAAGTTAGAAACAACAGCTTAGATGTTATTGATAAGGATTATAGTGATAAAGTAATCTACAATGTTGTATCAAAAGATAACAGAGACATTATAAAAATATTTGAAAAATACTCTGGAAAAATAAAAGTCAATTATAAAAACAAACAATTTTTAGAAAAATAGAAAAATGAAGAACTTATTGTTCTTCAAATTGTTCTGCAGGTACGCCACAGATAGGACAAACGAAATCATCTGCTAATTCGTCTGCTTCAACAACATGTCCGCAAACTTTACAAACAAAAGCCATTATTTCATGCTCCTATTCTACTTTTTCAAACATGTCGGCAGTTGCACCGCACATTGGACATTTAAAGTCTTCTGGGAGTTCTTCAAATTCGTCAGTTACATATCCGCAAAGTTTACATTTAAATTTTGCCATTTTTAACAATCTCCTTAAAATATACTAAATTGTATATTTAATTTAATTATAGTTTATATTAATAAATATATAAACCTATTTAAATTTCTTCAAACATAGATTTAGGCATTTTGCATTTTGGACATTTAAAAGAAGAAGGTAAATCCTCAAATTTAGTTCCAGCAGGTATATTTAATCCCTCTTCGATGTCATCCTCATCAAAAGTATATCCGCATATTTTACATTTATAGACTGCCATAAAATAATCTCCTTTAATACTTATTTTAACAATTTGACTATAAATGTTTTGCTACTTACGAATGAAAATAGCTAATAACAATACTCACTAAAAAAAGTATAAAAAAATTTAGAATCTATTAGGAACTTTTAAGTGATCCGGAAGCGGTTTAATACGTGCAGGTGTTCCAATAGCCAAATAAAATGGTGGAACAGAATGTATTACAATAGCTCCAGCAGCAACAATAGAACCTTCACCAATCTCAACATTGGATAAGAATGTAGTGTTACCACCAATTGAAGCCCCACGCCTTACTTTAGGTCCTTGAAGTTCATAGTTAATCCTTACAGGATATTTATCATTGGTAAAACAAGCACAAGGTCCAATAAATACATTATCCTCAATTACAGAATTGGTTGGAATATATACATTAGATTGGATACTAACATCATTTCCAATAATTACATCCCCTTCAATAACTGTGTTGGTTCCGATTAAAACATCATCCCCAATGTTGGTGTTTTCACGGATAACAACATTATGTCCAGTTCTAAAATTATCTCCAATAACCACATCGTTGTAAATAATTGAGTTTGATCTGATAGTATAGTTTTTTCCAATGACAGGAGGTTTTGAATTTGGAGAGTATTCAACACCGAATTTAATATTATCTTCAGGGTCGAAATCTAATTCTGGCTTGGAATAATCTGGTTGGATGGATTTTCTTTCAATAGTTGGTCTTTCATAGATAATTTCAGTTGGTTCTTCTCTTTGAGGTTGTCTGTAGAAATTATCTTGCTGATAGGCCTGTCTAGGAGGTTGACTGTACATTTTATCGTTTCTAGGTACATTTACTTGTTGAGGTTGCCTTTCATAAGGATTTCCTCCCCTTTGTTCATAAGGTTTTTCTCGACTTTGTGATTGCCTATCCTCCAGAGTTTGTGAAAATCTAACCATATTATCAAACCTACGATTAATTAAATTTAATTTATTAATGAATTAATTTATGTTTTTACTTAGTATATATACTAAATGGTTAAAAATAGTGAATTTTTTAAAAAATATGTTGATAATGTTGAAAATTTCAATAATTAAAAAAAGAAAAGATGGGAATTAAATCCCATTTACAAAGGATTTAATCCAATTAAATAAACTATCAATTGAAAATCCACCATTGGAATTTTCATCTAAAAAACTACTGACTTGGTCTTGGTAGTAGCTTACATCACCTTGTACATTTTGCACTTGCTCAATAGTGTCTGCTAAGTTTTCAATATCATTGTTTGTTATGTTAATATTGTTGTTTTGGACATAATTGTTAATGATATTTACAATTGTGTTGTGATCAGTAATGTTATCTTGTGCAACCTCTTGTTTTACGCTGTCAACTAATTGAGCCAAATCATCAGCACTAACGTCTGAATTGTCCACGATTTCTGCTTGTGTGTAAATTTCATCATTAGCTGCTTCTTTTACACTTTCTGGAATTTCAACATCAGTTACTTGTTCATAAGCATTCATTATTCCTGCAAGAGCAGACTCACCGGTCGCTTCAACAGGACTTGTTACATATACGTGACCTTTGGTAATACCTGCTGATTTCAAAGCAGATATGTACATGTCACCGGTTATTGTAGTGATTTTGGATTTGTCTACACTAACCTCAAGATTATCATTATCGTTTAAATCAAGGAGTGCTGAGGACAATATTTGATTTGAAGAGTAATATTTTCCTGTAATTCCACTTGAAACTTGATTTACTTCATTTGCTGTAATTATTTTTGTACCAATATTATTGACATCTAAATTTGATTGACCTGCAAAGAAACTGTCTACAATTGATTTGTAGTTGCTGTTTGCATAGGTGGTCTCACCATAAGTTATTACAACGTTGGAATCAGTTGAAAATCCTGCTGGGATCAACATTCCCATAAGGATTAAAGCTAATATTGCCATAGTAATCTTTTTCATTATTTTCACCTCACTAAATTCCTATCTTAAATTTGTCGAAGTAGTATTTAAATGTTATAGTTTTTTGAAAATTTTTAATGAAATTTTAGATATAAAAAAATCTGTAAAAAATATACAATGATATAAAGATATATTCTAAAAATTGTTCAACTGTTCGGTTTTTGAAAATTAAAAAAATAACAATTAATAAATTATCAGAATTATAAAAATTTTTTCAAAATCAACATTTATCCAAAATGAGAAAATACTATTATGGTTGTAAACATGCCAAGTAATATCGTGAAGGAAATGAATTAATATGAAACCCGCTTACTTTGACTATTCAGGGTTTTGTAATAATATCCTTCCTGTTCTAGCAATTCTTCATGAGTACCCTGCTCGATAATACGCCCATCATCAATTACAATTATCTTATCTGCATCCCTAATGGTTGAAAGCCTATGGGCTATGATAAAACTTGTTCTATCTTCCATTAATCTGTCCATGGCCTTTTGAATCAATTTTTCCGTTCTTGTATCAACTGAAGAAGTTGCCTCATCCAAAATTAATATTTGTTTATTTGAAAGGATTGTTCTTGCAATTGTTAAAAGTTGTTTTTGACCATGGGAAATATTGTCTGCATCCTCGTTTAACATCATTTCATATCCTTCAGGATTCTGCATTATGAAATTATCGGCATGCACCTCTTTTGAAGCTGCTATAATCTCCTCTTCAGTAGCATCCAATTTTCCATAACGGATATTGTTAAAGATAGTGTCATTGAATAGCCATGTATCCTGAAGCACCATGCCTATAAGAGATCTGACACTGTGTTTATCATACTTGTCGATGTTTACTCCATCAATTTTTATTTCACCACTATTCAAGTCATAGAATCTCATAAGCAATTTCACAATGGTTGTCTTGCCCGCTCCAGTCTCACCTACAATAGCTATTTTTTCTCCTTTCTTAACTTTGAATGACAAGTCCTTTATTACCAATTCATCTTCAGTATAGCCAAAGCTAACATTTTCAAAGCTAATCTCTTCAGTTATTTCTTTGATTGAATCCTTGGATGGATTTTCTTCAACATTTAATTCCAAGAAGTCAAATATCCTCTCGCTTGCTGCCATTGCAGTTTGTATCATGTTCATTATTCTTGTTATTTGTTCTATTGGGGTTGTGAAGTTTTTGGAGTATTGGATAAATGCCAAAATATCTCCAACGCTTATTGCATTTTGAAGCACAAGCACTGCTCCAAGAACGGATATGATTACGTATTGCAAATTGGAAATGAAATGCACTAAAGGACCTGATAAACTTGAAAAGAACTTGGATTTCCACTCCTGTTCATACCAGTTTTCATTTTCCTCATCGAAAATATTCATGGATTCCTCTTCCTGGTTGAATGAACGAATGATTTCGTGACCTGTAAATGACTCTTCAATTTGTCCGTTTAGCCTGCCCCTATATTCCAATTGCTTTAGATAATAATCCTGTGAGAATTTGGTAACTTTAAATATGATAAAAAAGGCAATTGGAACCAGTATTATTGTAGTAAGTGTCAGCCATAAATTAATGGACAGCATCATTACTGTAACTCCAACTATCGTGATGACACCAGTAAGTAACTGGTTAAAGGTTTGAACGATACCTGATTGCAAGGAATCCACATCGTTTGTAATTCTTGATAAGATATCTCCTCTGGTATTTATATCCAAATCCCCCATGGACAAATGAGTGATTTTTTCGATCAGTTCTTTTCTTAGATTATAGCTTATATCAGTTGTAATGTCAAGCAAGAAATAGCTCTGAAGATATGAGAAAACCGCACTTACAACATATAGAATTACTACTGTGATGAGCAGATTGATTATGTATTCCAAATTCATATTTCCAGATTTTATACCATTGAATATTGCAGTTGTAGCAAATCCAATTAAAAGAGGACTTATTACTGAAAATACTGTTGATATGATTCCGCAAATGACTGTTAAGCTTAATTTTAGTTTATATCCTAGCAGGAGACTGATTATATTTTTTATAGATTGTTTAGTATTTGCCGGTTTTTCAGGAGGCAATCTTCTAGGTCTTGGCATATTATTTGCCTCCAGTAGTTTTCTTAATATAATCTGCATCTATGATGAGATTAGAAGAATCCTCATATAAGAACTCTTTAGACTGTTCTATCTGAGAGGATACTATTTCACTATAAATATTGCAATTTTCATTCAGGTAATCATGACTGCCTTTGTCAATAATCTCTCCTTCATCAAGCACAATTATTTCATCAGCATCCATAATTGTTGAAATCCTTTGTGAGATAATAAGCATGGATGAATTTTCTTTTAAGCTTTTCAAATTTTCTTTCACTTTTGCTTCCGTATTCATATCAAGTGCAGAAAAGCAGTCATCAAACAGGTAAAAGTCACGTTCAGCTATTACTGATCTTGCAAGCTGGAGACGTTGTTTCTGCCCTCCTGAGAAATTGGATGCCCCTTGTGAAACTTCATCATCCAAGCTTTCAATAAAATCCACTTCCGCCATATCCAATGCCCTTTTAATCTCCTCATCGCTTGCATCTTCTTTACCAATTTGCATATTTGACCTTATTGTCCCTTCAAAAAGAATTGCCTTTTGAGGAGCATAGGAGATTCTATCTCTAAGGACAGATAATTTATAATCCTTGATATTCCTATCATTGATTAGGATTTCACCGTCACTTACATCTTGAAGGCGAGGGATTAGATTTAGAATTGTGGATTTTCCGCTTCCGGTTCCACCGATTATTGCTGTGGTTTTTCCTTTTTCCAACTTAAAATTAATGTTTTTCAGTATTTCCTTCTCACTTCCAGGATAAATATAAGTCACATTTTTAAACTCGATAGTGGGATTATCCTCTATTTTATCAATTGGTCCATCACTGATGGATATTTCTGTGTTTATCACTTCAGCAACACGCCTTCCAGATACTAAGATTCTTGGAAGCAATATGATGAAACCTGCCATCATTAAAAATGCCATTACAATCTGTGTAGCATACTGGATAAATGCTATAATTGTTCCTGTTAATATCTCCCCTCTGATTGCATCATATGCTCCAAAGTATAAAATAAGAACAATCATCAGGTTTAACAGCAAAGTCATTGCAGGTATTGCAATCAGGATAATTCTGAAAACCTTTAGGTTGACCAATCTAAAGTCTTCATTTGTTTTTTCAAATCTTTTCTCTTCGTAATCCTGCCTTACAAACGCTTTGATAACAGGTATCCCAATTAATATTTCTCTTGAAATTTGATTGATCTTATCTGTCAATTCCTGCATCACTTTAAAGTAAGGTACGACTTTTATAAAAAGTATTAAAAAAGGAATTATTACTGAAGCAAATGTCACTCCAATAATCCATAAAAGATTGGTTCCAAGCTCCATTGCCTTAATTATACTTCCTATACCCAATATCGGTGAAAATAATATTGTTGTAAAAAATAATCCTAAAAAAATCTGTATTTGATACACATCATTAGTATTACGTGTAATAAGAGAAGCCCTTGATATCTTGTTTAATTCAAAATTTGAAAATTTTAAAATCTTTTCATAACTTATTTTTCTTAAGTCTCTCCCATATGCTGCAGAAACTTTACTTGAAAAGTATGAAAGGCCTATTGTAGCTAAAACACCTATTAAGACCATGACCATCATCATAGTTCCCACATTTATTATGTAGTTGAAATCAGCATTTTTTATACCAACATCTACAATATCTGCAGTGTAAGCAGGTAAAGTCAGGTTGCAGTAAACATCAATCAATAAGAATGCAACAATAAGGAGAAGTGGAAATATGCTTTTTTTTAATGGGCTTAGTAATTTAATTATAGTTTTTAGTGTTTTAGTTAAATTCATGATTTTCCTATTCGTTTCTATTATTTCTCAAAGGCATTTTAAAAATTTGAATAAATGAAAAAAAGAATAATTATAAACTCATTCTAACTTTTCCAAACTTTCACCCCAAGTTTTCATGGATTCCTCATCCAAATATTTTATGGAATTTGCTTTTTCGAAAAATTCAGCTGCATTTTGATAATCCTCTAAATCAAAGTAAACATAAGCTTTTCCTTTAAATACATTAAATAAATCATTATATTTTAACAATACTTTATCATAAACATTTATTGCATCATCAAAATCACCATTAAGCCTATTTACATTTGCAATAGCTAACCACACATCAACATCATCTTTTAGTGAAAGAGCATTAATGAACTCTTCAATAGCCTCATCATATCTTTCAAGATTAATTAATGCTTGAGCTTTAAGGACATATGCATCGAAATTATCATACCTAACAGCAATAGCCTTATCACAAAGTTCAATTATCCTGTTGTTTGTCTTATATTCGTCAGTTAATTTTTCCTCATTGAGCCTATCCATTTTTCTTTTTGCTCTTCTAAGATAGTCGCCATCTCTATTGAAATATGCTTGAGTATTCCTGTATTGCTCTTTAATATCATCAGGAATATCATCTGATTTAATTACATCATCTTTAAATCTGGAAATATCATCAAATATGTCATCGATATTGTTTATTGTATCTTCACTAAATTCTTCAAGATCAAATTCATCTAATTGTTGCTTAAATTCTGTTGAATCAAGTTCTTTTAAGATTTCTTTTGATTCTTCCCTTAAAAAATCAATTTTATCAGATATTGATTGGATGAAAGTAGATTCAAAATATACCTTATCAGTTCTTCTTCTGTTGACCTTAATATCTTCCTCTTCTTTCATGTTATCACCATAACAACTAGTGATAAATAATTAATTCTTGAATTATAAAAAGATTTCTGTTTGAAATATTGATTGAATCTGAGATATAATTACTAATTTTATCAAACTATCCATATGATAAAATATGAAAAATATAAAATTTAACATAAGATAAAAATAATTAAAAAATTCTTCAATTAAACAATATATTAAGCTATTTTCATTGAAAATAATTAATCATTTCATCAAAATAAATGCATATAAAAAATGAGTATAATCTCAAAAAAAATAAAAAAATAAAATAGAGAAAAATCTCTATTTATTAACAGTTATTTTAGATTTAACAGTTTTTGCATTGTAGCAATTATTACCTGCATACTTAACCACTGCTGTAAATTTACCAGTCTTAGTTAATTTGGTAATTTTAAAGGTTGCTTGACCTTTGCTATTGGTTTTAGCAGAGTATGTTTTACCATTAACTTTTAAAGTAACTTTAGCATTCTTCATTACTTTATTTTTATTGGTTTTTAAAGTAACAGTGTATTTTTTAATTTTAGTGCTTACTTTGAAAGTTTTTGCTTTAGCAGTTAGTTTAGGTGTTGCTTTTTTAACTACAATTTTAGCATTTGCAGATGATTTAAGATAATCATCATTACCATCAAAAGTAATCTTTGCAGTGTAAGTTTTTGGAGCTAAATTAGAAATAGCAACACTAACTTGACCTTTAGCATTTGTTGTATATGTCTTTTCGACATTGTTTATAACAACGGTTATTTCAGCATTTGGAATACCATTTCCTTCAGAATCTTTTAAAGTAATTACTAAGTTTTTATTTACATTGTATACCTTGGTTACTCCAGGAGCAGTGATTTGGCTTGCAGCTTTTTTAGTGGTTACAATCATTTGGTGTAATGCCAAGATTGTAGAACCGGTAGCCACAAATGAGATATTGTTTGAGTTCTTAACTGAATCTGTAATATCTACATCAAATACATCAGTAGTTTTGGAACTACCTGCCCATACATCTTCATAAACATTACCATTAACTATAAGATTACCTTCACCTTTTTGAGCACTAGCTGCGAAAACATATAAATCCGCATAATCTGCAACTTCTATATCAATTGTTGAATCTGCTTTTACAATTCTGCCGGCTACATTATTACTTGTTCCTGAAAGTAAATCAGCACCAGCGGAAATATATGCATTGAGAACAACTGGACTGCCAGTAGTGTTGTACATGCACATCAACATAGATGGATAGACAGCAGGAGTTGCAACATTCTTATTTAAAACTAATGTATTGTTGCCTATTACAATCAAATCAGTTACATCATAGATGAATTCACCGTAACCGTATCTACCATAGCCACCTAAGTTACTTTGATCTCTATACCATGCAATAGGAGTAATAGCCACATCATTGAAAGTGACATTGAACATTGTCACATCTTCAGTGCCAAGTTTTGGGTTAAACCAGTTGTATGGAATGAAAATCAATGCTTTTGCAAAAGTAGTTGTTTTAGAATCTAAATTAACATTAAATACATCAGTTCTGTTCATATCAGCTGCAGAAAGATATGTTGATTCATCTTTAATATCAAAACCTCCACTTCCAGTGAAAGTGACATTTATAAATGATACCATTCCACCAGCAGGATAAGCTAAATCTTTTCCTAAATTACCGTTGTATAAAACAGAAACAGTGATTGTAGCATTATCACCAGATGATAACTGAAGAGTATAATCAACTTTAGTATTATTAGCTCCATTAACAGTAGATTCATCAACCGGCCTTATTGTAGGATCAATTAATACAAATTTATTTGTACCTGCAACTAAGTCAATTTCAGTTTTATTAACTTCAACACCATTAGCCAATAATGTAGCATTGAATTTTCCTGCTTTAAGTGCTTCGATTGTTACTGTTATTGCATTATTTGTGCCTGCATAAGCTGTACCTGTGTATTCAGGAGCAAGTGAAATTTCAACATCATCCAAGTCTTTAGTTAAAACCATGATTTGATGTAATGCTAAGAAAGTACCTTTAGTAGATACAACTGAAACAGCATTGCTGTCTTTAACTTTACCTGTAACATCCAATTCATAATAACTTGTTTGGTAGGATGAAGCGTTGAAAACATTTGCATGAGCTTCACCATTGAATACAACATCGACATAGTTATTTTGCGCATTTGATGCGAATACATAAAGTTTTGCATCTGAAGTTAGTTTGGAATCAACAATGAATGTTGAATCGGATTTGACTGGTCTGTTAGCTTTATTATAACTGTTGTAAAGTATATCTGCACCATGATTAATGTATATCTCTTTAATGTAATTGCTACTTGTAGTATTGTACATGTAGACTAATGCAGATGAATAAACACCAGGATATGTGGCATTTTTACTTAAGTATAAAGTATTATTATCATTTTTCTTAATTAAACCAGTGACATCATAAACTAATACACCATAACCATATGCACCAGAGGCACCACCTAAATTAGATTGGTCTCTGTATAAAGCAATAGCTGTAATGTTAGCACCATTAAATGTTACATTAAACATATCTAGACGTTCTGTATTTTGTGTTGGATTACACCATGTGTAAGGCACATAAGCAAATGCTCTGACAATGGTTGAATTTTCATCTAAATTAATATTCCAAATATCAGTCTTGTTAAGATTACCTGCACCAGATAGATATTCTGTTTTAACGTCAACAACAATGTCACCATTGATAACAATAGTATCTAATGCTTCCATTCCACCAGCAGGATAAGCTAAATCTTTTCCTAAATAACCATTATATCTGATTGGAACATTTATTGAAGATGAGTTAACACTTACGCCATCCAATAATAATTCAGCAGTATAATCAACTTTAGGATTGTCAGCTCCATTAACAGTGGATTCATCAACTGGCCTAATAGTAGGATCAGTTAACAATACAGCTTTTGAAGAATTATCTAAGCTTACTTCAGTTTCATTTACCATTACTCCATCAGCGAATAATTTAACTGTGTATTTTCCTGCTTTGCTGGTTGAAACTGTAACTGTTATAGTATTGTTAGTACCTGCAAAAGCATTTAAAACAGTGTTGCTGCTAGCAGTGTATTCTGTAAGCAATGACATGTTAGTTTGTATATCATCAATTTTTAAAACTGAAAGAACATTTTTTATTGAACCATATGCACCAGTTCCAGCATATGCAACATCAAGTGAGGTGTTTTTAGTTTTATCTACTAATTTAGTAACATCCCATTGATTATATTGATAATAACTACCAGATATATGATCAATTGGGTCGCCTAAAAATTCACCATTTATTTTATAAGTTCCATCACCACTAGAAAGTACAACATTTGTTAAGGTTGAAACTCCAGATTTGCCTTCTGTATTAAATGGTATTGTTACATTTGATTTACTCCATAATTGAGTAGAATTAACCCAATAACTAATGGCATCATTATCACCATCATCATAAGCTAAAACTAAAGCAATCAATTTAATTTTACCATCAAATGATTTATCTTCCATTTCAAATGTATCTACTTTTACATTTAAAGTAGTTCCATTTAAACCTTGAACTAAACTGGTAACATCATAATGAATCATATAATCAGAGTAACATTTGGTAGTATGATTATTTACTGGATAGATTACACCATCTGTTGAACCTTCTTCAATCCATAATGACTCATATTTCGGAGTAACGCCATTACCTGCCATAATACTTATATTAGCATTACAACCATAGGTATTTTTAGCACTACCCGCATAAATATTCACATAAACATCAGCACTCTTAATTGTCTTAGCATCAGTTGGAATATCATAAGTTAGTTCACCACTTGTATTCCAAGGATTTACAGTTGCTACATCAACATCCCCCGAAACAGTACCTTGAACTTCTTGAGAATCTCCAAGAGAAATATCTCCATCAGTTGCAGAGATAGCATCACTGCCATCTTGCGCAGAAACTGCATTAACGCCAAGAACAATCATGAAAATTAAAATTGAAAAAAATATTATTTTTTTATTTTCCATAATAATCCCATTTATACATTCCTCTAAGTATTATATGAAATATAATTAATAAAAAAAAATTAAATTATATTACTTTTAATACTACAATATAACTATAAAGTAATAATTAAATAAATATTTTGTTATTACTAAATCGCCGAAATAAGGGCGAAAAGTATTAATAAAGAAAAATAGTAATAATAAATAGCTTTAAATTATAAAAAAAGTAATACATTTAATTAAAAATGTAAAATAAATATTATGAAAAGTATTACTTTTAACCTTCAACCATAATCAACTTGCCCGTTGAAGGGTCCTTATAGACCTTACCCATTTCCATATAACCTTGACCTGAAGAATTTGAAGTGTCTGGAGTTTCATTTAAAACTTGTCCCTCACTAACTTCAGTTACATCAGGAGAGTTCTGTTCAATAGGCTGTTGTTGCTGGCTGTCTTGAAAAACAACACTTTGCATATTCCAACTGATTACAACAAATATCAATAGTCCAACAGCAATTACCAACATTGCATCTACAAGATTTGATGTTCCAGCCATCGGATCTTCTTCGCCTTCTGCAAAACGTTTTTTACTTTTATCACGAACCATGATAAACACCTATTGATTTAATTTGTCTAGAAGCACATCGGCAATTGCATCTAAGTTGGAAAGATATTCTTCATACCATCTGCGTCTTACTTTAGATACAAAATAGGCCACTGCACCTGCACCAATTCCAACAACGGTTGTGTCAAATGCAACAATAATCGCATTAGCTAATGTATTTACATCTCCTGCACCTAATGCTGCAAGACCTGGCCCCATTGGTATTAAAGTACCCATTAATCCCAATGTTGGTCCAATACGTGTTACAACATCAGTTTTTTCAATTTTTTTTGTGAATTTATTTTCTTCTGCTTCTATTAATTTCTTAGCAAGAGCATGTCTTGAATCTTGAGTTAAAGAGCTTGAACGTAATATCTTAATCAAAACTACCTTTTGGGATTCATAGATTTTTGCATTTTTGATAACATTTTTGATTTCGTCTAATGAACTTGCATTTGAAATTGAATAAATTAACTCCTCTATTAAATCAACTGAAACTTTTCTTCTAGAAGTATACTCTGAAATAAGCCCCCCAATTGCCAATACTGCAAATATTGCAAATACAACCAAGAATATGATTACAGGAATCTGTAAACTTTGAGAAATCATATTCAATGTTGAGGTTAATATTTCACTTCCAGGAATTGTTGATACCATTAAATCACCTAATTAAAATTACTAGTTCTCCTTGAGATTAATCCACCAATTAGTGCTACTACAATCACCAATATTAAAGCACCAATTAAATAATAAGGAGAAGCTATTGTTATTGCATCCATTGGATTTTGAATCATTGCAGTAATATTCGGTAAGAATAATGCTGATAATAAGAAATAAATTCCTAAAAAGAACATGAAATTACCAAGTACAATAGGATAAGGTTTATTAATAAATTTTACTAAGTAATTTGATGCAAAATAGGTCACTATGATTGTTAAAACCAATGCTGCTGCAACAACCAGACTTAAATCCATAAGCCCTAAACCAACAGTAGGTGCTACAAGCATTATGCTAACAATAATTGATCCAAAACAACAAGGACACGGTGCAACAACCGCCATACAAGTAGCTGCAGTTGTATTTTTTTCGAATACTTTATATTCTCTAATTGTAAATATTCCGGCTAAAATCATGATTATAGCCATTATTAAGAAAAATTCAAAATTATAAGTGTAAATTAAATCTGTAATCTGTTCTGTAAAATATGATGAAATTTCAGTTAGGAGTAAAACTCCTCCACCATATCCAATAGATACCAATGCCAAATATTTTTTAGACATATTTGCAAGGCCTGTTGCAAGACCTAACTTGATTCCAAATATTAAAACAGCTGATAATATACCAACTTGCCATAAAATATTAACTGCATCCATCTAAACACCTATCGTTTTTCATTGAATAATTTATCTAAATCTTGAACTTTATCTTTATCATCATTATCTCTGAAGTATCCAAAAGCTACGACTAAAATTAAACATAAAATTGCCAAAACTGCTATAAGAGATAAACCGACTTCACTAGCAGATTGTGAAGTTATTGGATTAATCTCAATTGATTTTTTAACATCAGCTCCTTCAGAGAATGAACTTCCCGCTTCAACTGATTCACTGCCTAAACCAACATTTGAAAATGCCTCTCCTTGAGCATTATTTCCATTTTGAGCTGTATTTTGAGTAGTTGAGCTTGAATTGGAAGCGAATGTAGATGAAGATGATGAACCTTTAACCGGATTTTGTGTAGAAGCCTCATTTTGGTTATTCGGGTCATTTTCAGGTACTTGAGTTGATTGAGTATTATTTTTAAATATTGGATTTTTAGTCGCTTCATATAATTTAGGGAGCAATTGTGCAAGTATATCTGGATTTACGTATTGTACTGCCCATTGCATCATTGCAATATTACCACAACTACAGTCACAACATGCAACACCATTTTGAACAGTTGCCTGTGCCCAAGTATTTGCAATATGATTTATTGTACTTTGGTCTGCATTCCAATATCCATCATGTATTGTTGTAAGCATTGTTCCACTCATTGAAATAAGTGAATATGCATTATTTCCACTCATTAACCAGTCGTTAACTCCTAATCCATATTTATCATTGTAATATGTATTGTAAATTCTATTCCAGAGGTCATCTGTTACTGCTACAGGTCTTGTTACTTGCCATCCATGCAAGTTACTTACAAATTTGTTTGACATGTAACGAGCACCGCTGTAACCTTCATTCATCATTCCTTTAATCCAGTCAGGATTATCATATCTTGCAGCGATTTCTTTATACATTACCTCTTCAAGTGATGAAACATAAGCACTATTCTTATTAGCATACATTAAAACATTGAATTTTGGAGATTTTCCTGAAATCTCCTCAACGGTCATGGATAATCCACCCCAATAATCGAAGAAATCATCGTTGTCTAAAACACCATACTGATTTGTGTTACGACTAGCGACAATTGTATCTGAGTTTGAAAGAGCTCTTAAGAATACTAATGGGTTTGTATCTCCCCAGTAATTTTTAGAGTACATATTTCCCATCCTTCCAAGGTAAAAGTCAGCGAGCTCACTTGTATCGTTCCATGTCCATGACATTGAAACTAGTTTTGATATTCCTGCACCATAATCACCATTTGGAGGTGCAAAGATACGAGTTATTGCACACTCACCTGCATATGATGCATTGTATCCTTGACTTAAATAGAACAAAGTATCTTCAATCCAATGTTGTGCAACATAATTTGATTCTAATGGCTCATTTGAAACACCATAATAATTAATACTACTCATTACACTTTCAAGAGCTTCTTTTAATTCTTGTGATTCCATTAATGTATTGTTTTTACTCATTGTTAAATATGATCTTGCAAGAGCAACTCTAAATGCATTATCCATTAGAATAGCCTGTGATGAATAAAGATCTCTGAATAAACCACTTGTAATTACAGTTACATCTATCCTTTTTTTATCCCAACCATCCGGACGAGTCAAATCATCCAAACTAATTACTTGAGGCATTGCATTAACTTTTTTACCTGTAGGATTGCCCTCATCATCATAGCCAGCACTTGAAGAATCAGTCCACACAGGTTTCATACCTAATAAATAAAGTACTGTTGAAACCAATGCCCCATCATCCCTTGCTGTTTCTACACACCAAATACCCATTATGATTTTCTCGGTTGTGTCATTTAAATCTGATAAGGTCAATAATGCCAAAGTTTTAGCATATTCCCATGCTTCAATAGTTGGAAGTTCACAAGATTGGTCCTGGAACATGTTTTTACCTGTAGGAAGAATGCTAGGCTTAATTACAAGTTCTCCACCCTCACCAACAGGAACATACTTTCCATTCAATCCTTCAATCATTGCATCCAATTCATTAGAAATAGAAAATGTAATCAGATTAATATATCCTTTTGCCAGGTTTAGACAAGATAAAAATGTTGGATTGTCAAATTTGGAATTTTCACTAATTAAAACATTGCTAACTGTATCAACATCCCAGTAAATTAATGCTTTTACAATATCATAGGACTTATTTAATATAAACTCCCTTTCAAAAGCAGATAATTGAGAATAATCTTTTGAATAATAATAATTTGAAAGTTCAGAGAATAAATTAAGCACTCCATGATTGTTTTCAAGCACATAATCATAAGACAACATTGCTGAAACTGTGCTTGCCAAGTCTTGTTCAGACCACATCTCCCCTAATGCATGCAATCCTAACGGATACAAGGTAGATTGCATTTCAATTAAAAAACTATTAACTTTTTCCATGAGTACATCATCAGACATGCTTTTGACTTCATCAATTGTAAGGCCAATATTTGTTGAATAATCATTATTTATTATCAAATCTCGTAATTCATTAGCAATGCTGCTGCTAGGGTTATCTTTATAATCATTTATCAAGCTGGCGGCTGCGGTTAAATTAGCATATAAATGAGTGTATGACATTGGAGAGGTTAAATGTGAAATGATAACAGCAAAACCTCTTCTTTTTGCTTGGATTGCCTCAGCTAAACCATCAGCTATATAGAAATATAACTGTGGAACGTCCCCAACAACAACTGATCCATAGTCTGTTGCTGAAAGTAAAATCTCTTTTCCAGGCAACCATTCGTGAGTTGCATGTCTTCCAATAAATAACATTGCATTAGGATACTTTGTTTGCATATAATAATAAGCGGCCAAATACTGATGAGTTGGAGCAACTGCAGTACAGTGATAAAGATTTTGGATATCTGCTTCCCATCCTCTTTGAGGTTCAGGAGCAATGAAAATATTTCCATAAGTTAATCCAGGAATAACAAAATAATCAATACCTTCTTTATTTATTACCATGATATCTCCTGGAGCTTCCCCCCAACCATTTAAACCTGAAATATTTAACTGTTTAAAGTCATCAAAGTATTTTAAGAATAAATCAAAATATTTTTCATCTTTGGTTTTTGTGTAATCTTTTAAACTGTTTACGATATTTGTTAAAACTTCCTTAGATTGGTCTGAATTTTCCTCTGGAAGCAGTGCAACAATTTGATTAAACCAATCATCAATAGTGTCTCCAATTGTTGAAGTATAATTAATTTCAACGGCCCTTCTTGCAAGCTCTCCGATGTATGCAACAGGACCTTCTTTTACTTGTATTTTAACTATATCATCTAATGAATCAAACCATTCAGTATACTCGTTTACAGGCAATAAAGTGACTCCTGATTGGTTGGCTAGTTTTTCAAGTTCTCCAGGTGCCCAATTTGCTACATTAATACCGCATTTAAGCATTAGATTTTCAAGTTCTGACACATTATTTGGCAAATCGCCAACATTATAACCTTCATCTTTTAAGGCGTAAAGTATATTATAGATACTTTTTATTGAATCCAAATAACTGGAACCTATATTCTGCTTTCCAGGAGGATAGTTATAATAAATAATTGAAATTAACTTTTCAGCATTTGAAGTATACTTTAAATCAACCCATGAATCTATCCTATCAGTTAATAACTCAATATTACGCTCATATGGGACATAAGTCATTATGCTAGCCCCAGTTAGATTAGAGATATAAGTAGATTGACCTCCAACAAATGTGGCATCAATGATTCCTTGAGTTTCTGCAATAGTAATGTGCCACCATTTATCACTTCTTTCAGTCGTAAGTCCAGTTGAACCTAACTCCCACATTTCATTTGAAACATAATCTGAATGTACTGCTCTGAAAACTGGAACTCCCACTTCTTCAAAAAAGTCGGTTGCCTTTGTAAAGTTTTCTCCACCAACACCATAAGCAACCATTGATACAATTGCATCAACATAAATATCATAATTAGATGAATTAGCTAAAAATCCATCAATATCACTACCTGCACTTGTCCATGATTCAACCATTACGGCCAATTGCTCAGCAGATCCACCTGCTGCAAAAACTGGGATAACATTATATCCTTTTGATTCAAAATGTTCTATAAAAGAGTAGGTTGGATGTAATTGTTGAGATGAAACATACATCGTACTTTCTAAAATACCAATTGTACGAGTATTATTAGGGTTGAAAAAAGTAGCAATATACTCATCTAAAGAATACCACCTTTCACGATAAATTCCATAAGTTTTAGAGCCTGTAAAAGTTGGATTTTCATATTTTACATCAAAACCTAAATAATTTAAAATATATAATATTTGATTTTTCAGATTTTCCTTATCATTGATATCCTTATAGAGGATTAATTGATTTAAAAAAGAATTAAAATCCTTTCCATCACCATTTATGAAATTATAAACATTTGAATAAGCAATACCTCTTTTAGTATTTTTAAAATAGTTTATTAACTCTTCATTAGAATATATGGAAAATATTTTATTGTAATTCAATGTATTATTTCTAATTAAGTTTATTGAACTGGATTCTGAATTTAGATTACCTGAAGGAGGTTCTAGTATAAGAAAAATCTTTTTATCAGATAAATTTGGATTTTTTGCCAAAATACTTGTTAAAACTGAATCAACATCACTACTGACCCACTCTCCAATAAATGCATCACAGGAGGACAAGTAATTAATCATTTCATTTTCATCCATCTCTTTAATCTGATTACCATTCCTGATAATCAATTTCACATCTTTTAATTTGCTTTCTTCAGAAAGCTCAATACTGGCCTGATCTAAAATATTAACTCCCGGATTATCGCTAATGATAAATAAAGTTGTTTCTTGAGAATTAGAAATATTTTCTTTTGAATCATCGATTGAAATCGTTTTAGAAACATTATCATTAGAAACTTTTAATAATTCTGAAGTTGAAGTTTGATTTATTTCACTAGTATGGTTTTCCCCGGCAAATGTAAATTGAAGAGAAAAACTAAAAACTAATATTATTAAAAGTATCAAAACAATTTTTTTCTTATTTCTAAAAAGATTCATAAAAATTCCACTAACTAAAGATTGATTACATAATTTTAAATAAAATTATCACTACATTTAATAATTTTTTAATAATAATTAAATATATATTTTTCCAATTGAAGTAATACTAAAACGGCTTAAATCGTGTAAAAAGTAATACTAATCAAGTTCATTGATAAAAAGTAATAATTATTATTTAAATGGATTAAAAAAAAGTAATACTTGAAGATAGAATAACACTAAAACTTAAAAAATAACAAAAAATGTAATACTTTTATATGAAAATAATATTCAACTAATCATCATTGTTCTTTTCAATCTTCTTTTCCAATTCATCAAATCGGTTATTGAAATGCTTTGTCAAGATTGCGGCAGTTAAAGTAGCAGTACCCACACCAGACAATAAATAACCTCCCCAAACCAAGATTATAGCATTTATTTTACCGGGAATAGATTTACCTAAAACTGCATAACCATTACTGGTAAATGCATTTGAAACCATAACAAGAGAATCTAGTGGATTAACATTTTCACTAACTTGTGTTGCTAAAAAACTAATAAAAATTATTGCAAACAATAAAATTACTGCTATTCCCAGTCCATTTGACTGAGTATATTCTCTAAATTTATCGAAATACACTTTTATAAAGTAAATTAATACTGGAATCTGAATTAAATCAATTAATCCAACAAGAGAATTGCCAAATATGAGATAAGTTAAAGAACCATATGGAACTAGCAATATAATTAAAATCTTATTTTTTAAAGAACTTGTGTCCAAGGAGCTGGCAATATATAAAGAAAGGAGAATGTCAAATAATACAAAATAAATTATATCGTTCTTTATAAACACAACGGCATATAAGATATCTATAAATATTAATGCCATCATCATTAAGTAAAATATTTGTCTTAAGGAATGGATTTCTTCTTCTGGCAAATATTCTTTAGGGTTTAAAAATCTATTGGAAGACTTTTTAAGTTTAGAACCCCCAAATCTAAAAATAACTATTAAGAGTAGAAAAATAATAATTTCAGATACTAATTTTAAAATTGACAAATGATCTATTTCCACTTAAACACCATATATTATTTTTGAAATCAATATTATTAATACTTAATGAAAGAAAGCCATGAATAATTATTAATTATCATCATATTCATACCATTTAGGATATTTTTCTAATAAAACACATCCTTTAAATATCATATCCATATTTTCAATGTTGGAAATGTCCCAATTATCCAAAACACTTGCATCCTTCAATAACTCACAGCCAAAAAACATATGATCTATTGTGCTTGCACTGGATATAGTCCAATTACTTAAAAAATCTATATTTTTTAGATTTTTACAATGCCCAAACATTCCAGCTAGAATATTTACATTCTCCACATTCCAATTAATTAGTGAGGAAATATCATCTAGAGATATGCACCCGAAAAACATTCCTTTCATGTTTTCTACATTCTCCACATTCCAATTAATTAATGGAGATATAGTAAATAATGACCTGCAATTCCAGAATATTGCCCTCATGAATTTTACATTAGAAACATTCCATTTAGCCAATGGTGAAATATATCTTAAAGAAACACAATCCAAGAAAAGTCCATTCATATCCATCACATTAGAGACATCCCAATCAGACAATGGTGAAATATCATTTAAAAATTTACATTTATGGAACATGAATTTCATCTCGGTTACATTAGACACATCCCAAAATCTTAAAAAGGAAATATCATCTAGCGCATGACATCCGGAAAACATTCCATTCATTTTCTCGGCTTTATTAACGCCAAATGCAAAAATAGCTTTAAGAGATGTCAAACCAGCATATCTTTCAGTTAAATCTTCTTTATCAGATAAATCTTCGTTAACATAGATTATATCTTCTCTATGAAATACCTCATCCCAACTGGTTAGATTAGTACCATCTTTTAAGATAATTAAAACATTCAAATTGCCTAAATCAAAAATATTCCTAGTGGTTTTATTAAATCTGTCAAATTCCAATAGATATTCATTGGTTCCTCTAAATCCTTCTTCAGCATACCATGCAGGATAATATTTTAAATCATCACATCCTTCAAAAACATCTGCTGCATTTTGTATATTTCTAAAAATCCAAAAATCAAGTGGATTTGCATTATTAAGTGCTTTGCAATCCTTAAACATTTCATTTATATTAATTAAATTACCAACATCCCATTTCATTAATGGTGAAATGTCAACTAATGATTTGCATCCACAAAACAGCTCTTCCATAGATTTAATATTAGTAACATTCCAATTTGCCAGTGCAGAAATATTTTTTAATGAGCTACAATATTCAAAAATGCCAATTAAAGATGATGCATTTGAAATATTCCATTTAGCAATCGGGGAAATGTCTTCCAATAATTCACAGCTATTGAATAAATCCTCCATTAGTTTAACATTTGAAACATTCCATGATTTTAATGGTGAGATGTCAACCAAGGAATTACAATTACAAAACATCTCAATAATATTGGTGACATTAGAAACATCCCAATTTTTTAAAGCAGAAATATCTTCTAATGACTCACAATCCTTAAATAATCGCTCCATTGACGAAATATTAGAAACATCCCAATTTTTTAGTGCAGAAATATTTTTTAAAAAGATGCAACCCTCAAACAATCCATCGATTCTTGAAATATTGGAAACATCCCAAGATTTTAAAGCAGAAACATCTTCAAGAGAAGTACAATTACTAAATAAAGCTAAAAGATCAGAATTATCCTTCATTTTAGACAAATCCCAATTAGCCAAAGCGGAAATATTCTTAAGTGAAACACAACCCCTGAACATTGCAGTTATATTAAATGCATTATATAATTTCCAATTTTTAAGAGCAGAAATATCTTTAAGAGAAGAGCAGAAATCAAAAATACACCCCATATCACGTACATTGCTTACATCCCAATTAGCCAAAGCGGAGATATTTTCTAAAGATGCACACTCGGAAAACAAATAATACATGTCATCAACATTACTAACATCCCAATTAGCCAAAGCAGAAACATCCTCAAGAGAAGAACAACGCCAAAACATGGTTGACATCTTTTCTAAGCTAGAAACATTCCAGTTTTCAAGAGCAGAAATATCAACTAAAGATTCACAGCCATGAAACATTCCTCTCATATCAAAGACATTACTAACATCCCAACTAGCTAAAGATGAAATATCAACTAAAGATTTACAGCCAACAAACATGCTTTTCATGGTTTCTACTTTTCCAAAGCCAGATGCTATAATAGCTTTAAGATTTGTCATTCCAGCATATCTTCCCATAAGATTTGTTTCGCCGAATAAATCTTCACTGATATATATAATATCTTCTTTATTATCTACATCATCCCAACTAGTTAAATTAGATCCATCTTTCAATATAATAAGAACTCTTAAACCATTTAATTCATAAATACTTTCACTGACTGTGTTTAATAGTTCAAATTCTCTTAATTGCTTGCTAATCATGTTTTCTCGTTTTCCTAAAATAGCTATTTAATACTATATCAGTTAGAAAATATAAAATTTTTTACATCATTATAATTATTAAAAAAAAGTTAATAAAAAAAGTTTAAAAAAGTTTTTTGAGAATAATTGCCATTAAACCTTAAATTTTATCTAAAGCCTGATCTACATCAGCTAAAATATCTTCAATATCCTCAATACCTACTGAAAATCTAATTAAATCCGGAGTTACACCTGTAGATAATTGCTGTTCTTCAGATAGTTGAGAATGAGTGGTTGATGCTGGATGGGTAACTAATGATTTTGCATCTCCAATATTTGCTAAAAATGAAATCAGTTCCACATTTTCAATGAATTTTAAAGCACCATCATAACCTGCTTTTAAACCAAATGACACAATTCCACCATAACCCTTTTCAGCATATTTCTTAGCCACTTCATGATTAGGGGAAGACTCCAAACCAGAGTAAGTCACCCATGCTACTTTTGGATGGGCTTCCAAGTGTTTAGCAACAGCCATTGCATTTGAAGCATGCCTTTCAATTCTTAAGCCTAAGGTTTCTAAACCCTGTAAAAGTAAAAATGAACCAAATGGAGAAGGTACGGCACCGGTATCCCTTCCAACAACTGTCCTGATCCTTGTTGTAAAAGCAGCTCCTTTAAATGTTTCAGCAAATACCAATCCATTATAAGTTTCATCGGGTTCGGATAATGTCGGGAATTTTCCATTCATCCAGTCAAAATCACCTTTTTCAATGACAATCCCCCCAAGAGTGGTTCCATGACCTCCAATGTATTTAGTTGCAGATGAAGCAATAATATCTGCTCCATGGTCGAAAGGCCTAACTGAACCAATACCCACAGTATTATCAGCAATTAGTGGAATTCCATGAGAATGTGCAATTTCAGAAATCTTATCAAAGTCAGGAATGTCTAGTTTTGGATTTCCAATTGATTCAACATAGATTGCACGGGTCCTATCATCAATAGCTTCTTCAAATAAATCAGGAGATTGTGAATCAACAAAAGTAACTGTACGGCCCAATTCTTCTAAAGTATTTTCAAACAACTCATATGTTCCGCCATATAAATTATCAGCGGATACAATATTGTCTCCAACTTGAGTCAAGTTAATGATTGCATAAAATATAGCAGCCATACCAGAAGCAGTCGCATATGCGGCAGTTCCACCTTCAATAGCAGCCATTCTTTTTTCAAAAGCCTCTGTTGTAGGATTTGTCAATCTTGTGTAAATATTTCCCCCTTCTTTAAGTGCAAATCTGTTTGCTGCTTGTTCAGATGAATCAAATACATAAGAAGTGGTTTGATAAATCGGTGTTACCCTTGAACCTGTTTCATCAACTTCTTCTTGTCCGGCATGAACACCAATTGTTGATATATTTTTTTTGTTTTTAATTTCATACGCCATAATAATCACTTAAAACATTTGTAAAAATACTTATATTAAACTATTCGATTGAATTTTTAATGCTTAAAAAAAGATTTCGCCAAACACTAAAAACCAAACAGATCCTGTGCATCCAACATCACATCTACAATATGCACATCAAAAGGACATCTAAGTTCACATTCACCGCATGCAATACAATCTGTTGCATTGTACTTTAAGTTATTATAATGCTCTTGCACGCTTGCAGGCACTTCATCATGGTTTTTTGCTAGGTCAAACAATTTATTTACCATTGCAATATCAATTTCTGAAGTGCATGGTTGACAATGCCCACAATAAGTACATTGTCCTTCAAATGAATGTTTTGGAGCATTTCTTAGAACCTCAACATAATCCTTTTCAGCATCTGTTGCTTGGCAATATTTTAAAGACTCCAAAAGCTCATCAACTGTCTTTACCCCAACAAAAATACTTGAAACACCTTTTTGAGACAATGCATAATGTATACATTGAATCGGTGTTAGAGCCACTCCAAACGGTGATGTTTCATCAGAAAGCAAATTTCCCCCTGCAAAACCTTTCATCACTGTTAGCGCAGTCCCATTTTCTTCACATAAACTATATAACTCCGCTCTTTTAGGATGAACACTTGAAAACTCGCCATCATATGCATCTTCTTTTCTATATTCTTCAATATCGCTCATTGAACCAAACATGTCAAATGCAGGATTAATTGAAAACATCAGCAGCTCGATTTCAGGATTTTGAGCTGCTAAAATTCCAATATCTGGATTGTGTGTACTTAATCCAATATGTGCTATCGTACCATCACTTTTCAACTTGCGAACATAATCTATGAATGGTCCGTTCATTATTTCATTATAATCATCTAATTGGTCAACATAGTGAATCATACCAAAATCTAAAGTATCAATCTCAAACCTTTCCATAAAGTCTTCAAAAGCAGGAATTACCTTATCCATATCCCGTGTTCGAACATATTGGTTATTTTGCCAAGTTGAACCGATGTGGCCCTGAATAATCCAATTTTTGCGATTGTCCTTAATGGCTCGGCCCAAGTGTGAACGTACATCCGGTTCACTCATCCAACAGTCAACAAAATTAATCCCATTAGCTTCACAGGCTTTAATTAATACTTCAGTATCTTCATAAGGTCTTTCAACTAAAAATTCGGCTCCAAAAGCTATTTCAGATACTTCAATTCCAGTATTTCCCAACTTTCTATATTCCATACTATTATTCTATATTTCAAATTAAAAAAAATTAACTAAAAAATATTTAACATTTAAAATTAAAAAGAATATATGATAAGTTTTTAAAGGTGAAATAATGAATATCGCAGTAATTGGTGCTACCGGAAAATTTGGAAGACTATTCATATCCAAATTACTTTCTATTCCAAATTATCAAATAACAGCAATTTCAAAATCAGCAGAAAATATCTATGAGAACAGCCATAGGGTAACCGCTAAAAGCATAGATGCAACAAATCAGAAAGATTTAAAGAGTGCTTTAGAAAATCAGGATATTGTATTCTGTGCCGTTTCAGGTTCTGATCAAGTAACCATTGCACGTAACCTAACAGAATTAAATGTGAACAGACTAATTTTCATGAGCGTTGTTGGAATTTACAATGAACTTCCCAAAGGCAATGGTGACGAATTTAATTTAGACAATGAGCCAGAACAAAGAGTTCACAGAAATGCAACAGATATTATAGAAAACAGTTCCCTGGACTATACTATCTTAAGGTCAGGATACATTGCATACCAGAATGAAGAGGATTATGTCATCACTAAAAAAGGAGAGCCTGCCAAAGGTTATGTTTCTAATGCAAAATCAATTAAAAAAATAGTTTTAGACATTATCAAAAATCCTAAACTTTATTCATGTGAAAGCATAAGTGTCACAAGAGATATGAGTTAGATGTATACAAAAGAATTCCTTTTAGATGAAATAAATGCCATAAGAGAAGAGATTGGTCATGACAAAGTAAATATTTCTATCGAAGAGATTTACTTTAAGGCCAATGAATTATGGATTATAACTGAAGACCGTCCCGATAAATCAGCCATCATTGGAAAAGGCGGTTGGGTGGTTGGAAAACTTAAAGAAAAATTAAATCTGGATAGCATTCATGTTGAAAGTTATGGTGACTTTCTAAACAAGGAATATAAACTCAAATTATCTAAAAAAACTGTCCATAATATAGATTTGGATTTAATAGGCCTTAAAAACTTGGAAAAAATAATTGAAGATAAACTAAATAACATTTACAGTTTTAACTTCGACAATTACTTTAGAGAAAATAAATTTAAAGAATCAGCTGAAACTGAAGCTGTTGTTGCTCTTTCAGGTGGTGTTGACAGTAGTTTTTCTCTTATTTTGGCTAAAAAGTTAGGTTTTAACCCAATTGCAGTTACAGTTAATCCGGGAACAATAATCTTACCAAAGCAATTTAAAGAAAACATCAAACTTTTAACCGAATCATTAGACATTCATCATGAATATATTGAAGTTGACTATTCGGAGGTTATCAAAGAATCTTTTACAGGTAAAGTTCATCCCTGCGGCAGATGTTCAAACAATACCAGTGAGTTAGTAAAGCAATATGCAAAAGATGACGAAATACCGATAATTGTCTTTGGTGATATGCTTGCAACTGGTAGTCAATGCATAAATTTACAAGATGAATCATTATATCGCTTGAACCTTCCAGCAAGTTTAAGTGTAGGTAAACAAGAGATAAAATCCTTAATCAGAAACTATGATTTAAATGAGTTTAAAGGATTTGGTTGTCCGCTGCTGTATGAAGTCCACAAAAAATTTCCATACATGAAAAAATTCTCAATACAAAGGATACTTAGGGAAACCCGTTCAGGTGCACTTGAGCCTGGTGAAGCCCTTGATTTAATCTGGAGTTTTTACAAAACAAAATAATTATAATATTTTTAATTTAAAAAAAACAACTTATGATTATGCAAAAGAGATTATAGGAGCTGAGCATTACTTATTGAATTTGAATAAGTATCCTATTATCTCTTGCATATCAACTTCAATAATCAAAGATTATTTCAGTGATTATAATATTGAACTCGAAAGCATATAAATTTTAGGTATGCCTAAATAAATTTAAAATTAAAAAAATATAGGAATTTAATTAAATTCCATGTTTTTCAAATTCTTCATTTAAGAATACTTTAATATTATCGCGAGCAATCTCAACCATTTCCGGTGCAGGACCACCAGGAACAGCTCTAATTCTCACATTTTCAGCAGGGTTTAAAGCCCTCTGAATTAAATCATCATCTAATTTTAACTCATCAAAGCCTAACTCAACTGCAATGTCATCAATGAATTGAGAAGTAATATCCTCTTCTGCCATATTATTGGCTGTTGCTTCATTAACAATTCTTCCAACAATTTTATGAGCTGTTCTAAATGGAATCTCTTTTTCACGAACCATAATGTCTGCCAAGTCGGTTGCGGTTGCAAAGTTTTTACCTGCAAGCTCTGCACATCTTTCAACTTTGAATTCAACAGACAACATCATTTTAGTAACAATTGATAATGTATCACGGGTTACATTAACTGCATTCCATAAATGAGGAGTAATTTCCTGCAAATCCCTATTGTAAGTATATGGAATAGCTTTTAAAATGGTTAAAATTGTGATTAACTCACCAGTAGCAATACTTGTTTTACCTCTTGCAAGTTCAGCTACATCAGGGTTTTTCTTTTGAGGCATAATAGAAGAAGTTGATGAATATTCATCAGCCATTTCAATAACACCGAACTCATATGTACTCCACAATACTAATTCTTCACAGATTTTAGCAAGTGTTGATGAAAGTGCCACTAAATCAAAGACTGTTTCAGAGATAAAATCCCTTGCAGAAACTCCATCCATAGAATTTTCCAAATATTCATCAAATCCAAGCAGATCAGTGGTTAACTGCCTATTAATTGGAAAACTTGTAGTAGCCATAGCTGCTGAGCCTAATGGATTTAAGTTTACACGTTTATAAGTATCCGCTAAACGTTCATAGTCTCTTTTTAATGCTTGTACATGAGCCATTAAATGATGAGCTATTGTAATCGGTTGAGCATGTTGTAAGTGTGTAAAACCAATGAAAACATCTTCAAGGTGCTCTCCGGCCATTTCAACTAAACCTTCAATAAATTCCAAAATTCCGATTTGAATTTCTTCAATCATCTCCCTTAAAACTAATCTAACATCACATGCAACCTGGTCATTACGTGATTTTGCAGTATGCATAAACCCAGCTTGAGGACCTATTTTAGAAGTTACATAATTTTCAATAGCCATGTGCACATCTTCTACAGATGGATCAAAAACTAAAGCATCAAAGCCCTCTTCTTTAAGTTCATCAAGAGCACACAAAATTTTATCTGCAATTTCACCATCTATAATACCTTCATGTTTTAACATTGAAGTGTGTGCAAAATTAGTTTTAATATCTGCTTCAAAGAGATATTTATCAGCATCAAAAGATGAAGTATATTCAGCTGCTTCATCAGTCATTCCAGTCTTAAAACGACCATTTCTAATATTATCCAAAGAAATCCCTTCTTAAAAATAATTAAAAATAAAAATAAATAAAAAAAGAAATGAAGATTTATAAAATCTTATTTTTTCATTTCAGTGTATCCGCATTTACCACAAGCAACTCTGTCACCGTGATCAGCCATGAATACACCTTCACCACAACGAGGACAAATTTGGTTTTTTCTAACAATTTTGTCTCCATCTACTTCATATAAATCAGATTTTCTTACCATAAAACCACCTATTCTTCTGCTTCAGCTTCAGCTTCAGCTTCTTCTTCCTCTTCAGCAGGTTCTTCTTCAGGTTCTTCATTTTTAGCTAAAACATGTTTAGTTTCAATGTATTCTAAATCATCTATAGTATCATAAACTTTAGCATAACCTAAAGCTTTAGGTTCACCATAGTGAGGTTGTACATTGTCAACTACAAGTAAATCTTTTTTAGTGTTTAATAAAGCAACTAATTTAGATTTAATGTCTAAGATTTTAGGAGTAGCTTCTCCATCATAATCAACATAAAATTTAATTTCTTTTCTGTTAAATAATTTATTTTCTTTTTCTTCAATGAATTCGATTTCCATTATAAAAACCTCATTTAATTTTTATTCTTTAATAAATCCGTTAATAAGCATTTGAGCTTTATCTTTTAAATCAGAAACTTTTAAAAGCACTAAACCTTCATTCGGTTGACCATATAATATGGTAGTTTCCGGATTTGCCATTAAGATGCAAGGAAGAACTGCAAGATCTTCTTCCCCTGCTACTTCAATTACATAACATTCGCCATTGTTAGATAATTCAAGAGCTTGGCCTATGGTTTCCCATAGATCATCTGTAATGCATCCGGCAGGATTATCTGCTTTTAAAATATTATCTGCATGTATAAATTCATGAGTATGATTTTTTCTTTGAATTAAATTATCAATTATACCAATGTTTGGATATAATTCATATTTAGTAAGATTACCAAATGTTGCATCACCTACAGAAATTAAAAACTCAGAAGATTTTATTTCATCGATTGCATCTTCAAAGTCAGGATATAATTTACCTAATGGCTTTTTAAGCTCATTAATTATATCTTTATTTAATTCTGCATCTAAACGTAACACAATAAAACCTCTACCTTACTCTTAAACAATATTCACCAGGAATTTGAATATTTAATTCACGAGCTAATTCAGATTCTTCTGGATCGGTTATAATTAAAAGACCACTCCAATTGTCAGAAGTTGGATTTCCACAACTAGGACAATGGTCTTTACTTGAAATCATTTTACAAACAGTACAAGCTTTCATTCTTAAACCTTCTTACTTTTTTCTTTAGCTTCTTCAATCCATTCGAATCTACCTAAATTGGTTTGTCTCATAGTGAGAGGAATTTTAGAATTCCTATTATTTTCAATATTATTGGTAGATTCGTCTTTTATAGAAACACTGACGGCTCTAGCTCTAACTAAGTCACCTTCATCTAAAGTTTTATTAGATTCTTTAGCGATTAAAGCTCCTCTTTTACCATCATAGTTAATATAATCATCAGTTACTTGAGAAACATGTATTAAACCATCCATAGGCCCAATTCTAACAAAAGCGCCGTAATCAACAATATCAATTACTTCACCATCGAAAATTTCATGTTGTTCTGGTTTAAAGAAAATTGCTTCAAAGACAACATTATGATATGAAGCTCCATCACCCATAATGAGTCTACCTTCACTAATTTCTACAATTTCATTAACACAGATAAGTAAACCGAGTTTTTTATCTAAACGACCCTCATAAGTTTCGTTTAGAGTTTGAATAGCGACTTCTTCAAGAGGACTTTCAAACCTGTAAGGTGGTATTCTTACAGTGTCCTCAATTTTTGTTTTGTAATACAAAATAATCCCTCATTTTATTAATAAGTTTAATTAATATTATATTTTACCTTCAACAGCAATATATTTTTTTTGTCTTAAGTAGGCAACAGTAATGCCTTTTTCTTTTGCACGATTTTTCAACTCAATGTCATTTGTAGCTAAAACTTCTGAAACTCTAAGCAACGCATCATCCACAGTTTCATTTTCAAGTAATGAAATATCCTTTATTTCAACTTTTGAAGAATTAGCTAACTTTAAGGCCAAATTTGCATTTAACCTTACTTTTCCTTTGGAATTTCTTTTTAAACCCTTCAATTCATTGATAACAAAGCTAGGAGTAGTCAGCCTATAAGAAGGTAATGAGTTTTCAAGTTCTGTGATTACATCCACATTGAACTGAAAAGGAACCATAAAAAAATTGGTATCAATCACAACTTCTTTAGAGTTCATTATTTACCTCTATTTAATAATACCGTAA
>NZ_JAZKXX010000073.1:0-7184 GCF_045611865.1 Methanobrevibacter sp. | reverse complement strand
GAAGCGATTTCTGCAATATAATTCACGATTTTATCGGTATATGTAAATTGAGGTTCAAACATATTATCAACTTATTTTTCTTAATTGCTATTATGTATGTGGTTGATGATTAACATATTTTTTGGTTGATGATTAATTTTTTAAAATTCTTTAAATTGCTTATTTTATGATAAAAACAATTTTGATTAATAATAAAAAATGTATGTTGGTTGATGATTAAGGTTGATGATTACTATTTTATGAAAAAATTTTTCTTAATTTTCTTTGAGAATTTGGTAAGTAAATAATTATTCTTGTGATTATCATTTGTTAATAAAGTTTTACGGGCAACAAAATTTTTACAGCTTTAAAACGTTTTATTTTATTTTTAAACTCTATATTTATAGTTTTAAAAACTTTTAGGTATTATTATTAATTTTAAACCTTTATAAATAAAAGTAATATTAACATTAACATTAACGATTCAATATTTGGAACCTAATTCCTTTACCCTATGATATTATGCAGAGATTGAAACAGAACCCACATTAACAACCGGAGATGTTAATGTGAATGCCCATGCCAGAAATTAAATCTTGTGAGCAACTACTGATTTAAATTGACATTAACTATTATGTAGATAATAGCGATATTGACACAACCATTTAAGATATTTATTTAACCAATGAAAATTAATTAAATTAATAGGTGAATTATATGCCAAAGAAATATGCTTTAGCACCATGTAATGGTATGAGTCCAAATGGATTAGTATCCCGTGTTGCAACAGGAGATTGTAAAAAAGAGAATGAAAATGTGATTTCAATATGTATGGGTTCAACATCAGCAGATATTGAAGGAACTAATGATGAAATGCTTAAAAAATTTCCAATAATATCCATTTGTGGGTGTCAGGGAAATTGTGTCACTAAAATACTTGAAAATCGTGGAATTGATATTTATAAAACAATTAACGTTGAAGAAATATTAAAAGATGAAAAAGTATCTGCTAAAGACCCTTTCCGTTTAGATAACGAATCAGAACAATGTGTTGAAATCATTAAAAAAGAATTAAATAAAATAGTAACTGAATAATTTTCTATTTTTTATAAAATTAATTCTTGGGCAATCTTTGCTGCAGATTCAACCATTTTTGGACAGATTTCTTTGAAGAGATTGTTATCAATTGCATATTTAATCCCTTCTTCAGTTCGAATGTCACAATCAAGTAAATCTCGGCAAATATATGATCCATTTTCTTTTTTAAAACTATCTAAGAATTTCACACACATTTCATCGCTTTTACTTTTATTTTCACCATATTTCAAACCTAATGCCATTATAGCACCAGTGCAAGCTCCACAAACTTCTCCTTTACGCATACCGCCTCCAAATGATATGCTGATTTTAAATGCCTGTTCTCTTGAAAGTCCAAACTCTTCACAAAATACCGCTAAGACAGCTTGTGAACACATATAACCATCTTCAAATAATTGCACTGCTTCTTCTACATAATTCATGATATTAAATATCTTTTTGTTAAGTATATAAATTTAATGGACAACACAGTTTAATATATTCCGGACCATAGCAACCTTGCCATATCCATGTTATAATCGAGCCAATTCACCCAGGCCGACCCTGTACCGACCAGATGGAGGTGTGTGCGGGAAGTCGGTGAATAGAATTGGGAGCAATACTAAGGTGTGGAAACGACTCTTGTTGATAGGTTCCGTAAATCTGTAATCAATGAGTTAGTTTAATTATATTTTCCATTATGTTCCGTCCGAGCGTAAGCGAAAGGCCATACTATTTGCATAACGATAATGGTTTTGTCAAGCTTGAGGAACGGGGGCTTGTCCCCCTATTCAGGTTTTAGTTTTGAAGTAGATGGATTTGTCAAATTTAAGAACTGACCATTTATCGGTCGGTTCGAGGGTTAAGTTTTTTAAACTTGATTAAGATATTTAAGGGAAAGCGCCACATAAAACACTTCCTCAATGAATAACGAGTTTTTCCTACATATCAAAAATTTAGCTCCGGTAAAAAGCAATAAACACCATCATAGCTATATTCTGGTTCTGTTAAAACTTATATCTTTCAAAATCAAATAAAAGTAATAAAAATATATATGCTTCTTAGTTGAATATTATAAATTGAGAGCTAAAAGCAGTAAATATTTTGTAGAGTATACGGGCAACAAAAAATCTATATTATTTGGGGTTTATTTGACTTATTATTCATTAATATTGGTTTAATTCTTGATTAACTTAATATACTTATTTTATGATTTTATTAAGCATTATATGTTGATATTTTTAAAAATTGAGTCTTTTTTTAAGGAATTAATTTGGTCTTTTTTAGCAGGTGTTTATATTTTGTATAGTTTTTTCAGTATATTGGCTTTATATTCAGTGTAAATTCTTTTAAAAATTTATTGGGGAAATTCAATAATCTGGTTTTAATATAATCAGTAATTCCCATAATAACCATTTCATATTTTTTATATAAAATAAGTAATAAAATTAATGTGGATGGAATATGAAAAAAATGATTTTTATGAACTGTAAGTTTTTTAATGGAATATTCTAACTCTTGTAGAAAAATTAATGATAATGTAAAAATAAATACATAATTATATATATTATATAAAAATTATATTACTATTTCGCATAATGGAAAACTAACATGATATAAATAATGAAAAATAGATTTGTTAAATCATGCCTGTTACAAATAAGACCAGATTTGCAATACTTGCAGAACCGAGGTAAGTTCCGGAAATTACGATTATTGCTATAATGATTCCTTTCCAACCAATCTTTTTAAATTCCTCCCAATCGTTACCGATTGCAATACCGACATATGCTAAAAATGCAGTGCAGATTGTAGTTAATTCAATTTGAGAGACATAAGTTATTATAATGTCTGAAGTTGGAACTCCAGGAATGGCTAAAAAAATACCAAGTAAACTTATATAAATGATTGATGGGATATCCCATGGAATTATCCTCTCAAGGCACATTCCGATAAGGGTAATAATTGAAATGATTAGCATTCCGATGAACACATCAAGCAAAGGGGTATGGTAACCTATGAAATTTCCAACTGTGACGATGATTGAGAAAAGTACGAGGAAAGTGACCCATCTTTCAATCTTACCAGAACTTAAATCCTCAGAAGTAGCATATTTATCATCTTTTACTCCTTCAATAGCATATTCGTCATCAATGGTTCTCCCCTCACCTTTACCTATGATTGGAGATAACCATTTATACAATTTTTCTGCAAGAGGCAGGGAAATGAATATGCACATGTAAATGCCTAAACAAAATGAAAGAATGTTACTGCATCCTGCAAAGGCCTCCAATTGGGTAGCCATGGCAGGGTACATATGCACCAATGGAACCAATGCTGCAGCATTCATGCTTGCGCTTCCTATACCTGAAGCCATTGCAAAGGCATATGGATGGTAAGGTATGAGCGAAATGCATATGCTTGAAAAAAAGCTGATAAAAGGAGTGCCGATAATGGATCCTATAACAAAAATGGCTAAAACTCCCCTTGTCTCAGGGGATTTGAAACCATACTTGTCGATAATGACTCCCAAGTTAGGTTCGCGGCAAATGGAACTTGCCATACCGATTACTTCTCTTCTAAATCCTAAAAGCAAAGCAACGGGCAATGCTATAAGAGTGCCCAAATCCCCCAAAAGTTGTAAAATCAAGGCGGGGCCGACATTAAAAATAATATCAATGGATTGTCCGCTCGAAATAGCTAATTTAGCAATTAAAACTCCTATAAATAAAACCATTGCTCCTTCAGCTACCTTTGATTGCTTTTTACCTATAAATTTTATAGGTTTTGCTAAAAAAAGAGCCAAACCCATGATTAGGGCATATATTAAAGGCAATAATAAAACACTTATGGTATCAGTGATTCTAATCTCTTTAACTCCAATGGCCATTGAAATGGCAACCAGAACAAAACAAACTATATGCAGGTTGTATTCCTTCCATGGGGGTCGTTTCTTAATAGCCCTGTCAGTTTTTCCTCTAAACGTTTCTTGCGGTTTATTATTTGATATAAGATCTCCTCCTGAGAAGAAATTTGGCATTGTCTTTTTAAATTTTTTCTCTAAATGAACGTGGAGTTGTTGGCCTTGGAATATCCTTATGGAATTCAGCAGCCAAATCCATAATTTCCACTGAGATATCGCCCATTCTTTCGAATGATTTCACTACACGGGATATGTAAATATAATAATTGGACATTTCAATATCCTCAAAAGAAGTTTCAACCATTTGGTTGGCAATGAGATTCATGGCTTTTTGTTGAGTTTCATGAATTTTTTCTTCTGTATCCATCAAATTTCCACGTGAGTCAATATTCCCATTAATAAAAGCATCAGTTGCATATGAAATAGATTTTTGTGCATATTTATGCATTTTTTTTAATATATCTAAAAGTTCATCGTCTACGGCAGTCTTCTCATTAATGACAAATTTGGCAATATGGCCTGAATAATCTCCAATGCGTTCATAATTGTATGCCGCTTCGCTGAACAATAAAATCTTGGAAAGTTTGGAATGGGGATCAACATCAACGACAGTTTCAACAGATGCGCGAACTTTTTCATACATATTATTTGTGGTAAAATCCAGTTTTAAAGCTTGTTCTGCCAAGTCCTTATCATTAGTTAAAATGGCATCGAAAGACATTTGGATCTGTTCTTTAACATGCTCGCTCATGCTGTTTAGCATGTTTTCAATTAAAAAAAATGCGGAATGCTGTTTGATATTGAAGATAGGGTCTGAAGAGCCATAAATTTCATCATATTTATTCAAATCGATGACATAAGCCCTTTTGACAATGTCTTCTTCAATTAATGGTTTAAGCAATTGAGTAACATATCTTCGACTAATCTTTAATTTTTCGGCAATTTCATCTTGAGTTGAGGGTTTATCATAAAAAATAATATTCAAAATGTCTTCCAAAGTTTTATCGCTCCGCGCCATTGAAAATCCTCTCCATCAATCAAATTTAAAAAATTAACTTCAAAGAAATTTTATTGTGAATGCAAATATTTTCACATTTGCCTATAATAAAAACAATGATTTTGGACTATTTAAACTTTGCTAAAATGTGAATTTTTATTCACAAAAAGTGAATAATATTAGGTGAAAAACATATTTCAAAAATCCGGATTTCAGATAATGGGAATAAAAAAATAATGAAAAAATATTTAAACGAAATAAAAAGACATGGGAGTTTTAATATGTTTGCATTGAAAGAATTATCCCATTTCAAAAACATTATCAAAAAAAAGATTTCATTATTTCCAGTAATATTCTCATTATATTATTTATTATATTTTTTATATAAAACAAGTAATAAAATTTTTGAAATATCGGGTAAATTTAAAAGTAATAAAAATATGTACTTCTTTGTTTTATATTATAATTAGAGAGCTAAAAGTAGTAAATATTTTGTATAGTATACTGGCAAAATCCTTTTTAATTAGTTCTCCGTTAGTAATCTTTTTATTAAATGTCAAATATATTCAATAGTATGTTTGAAACAGTTTTTTATTTTCCGTGGGAAGTTTCTCTGATAATATTCCTGCAAAGTACTCTTCCAGGTTTCGTATTAGGATTTTTTGAAGTTATTGCAGTGGTTGTCTCTAAAAATGTCCTTGCATTGTTATTCATTTTAATCTATTTGGCATACAACAAGGATTGGGGTAAATTCACATTGCTTTCGTTGGGTGTGGCTGGTGTGTGCTGCGAATTTGTCAAGGTGACCGTTGCACGTTTAAGGCCATATGCTGCTGTTGATACAATCAAGTGCATTCGTGCCGATGTGGCTGACCAGAATCCTCTTGACTTTAAAATCCAGGGATATTCACTTCCAAGTGGACATACGATGATGGCAACCAACCTGTTTTTGGCAATTCCGATATACGTCAGGAATATTCAATATATAGTTATTGGATTGGTTGGAGTTTTGATTGTTGCTCTTTCAAGGGTTGGATTAGGCGTTCACTTTCCGACTGATACTATTGCAGGGTTCATCATTGCTTTGGCGATAATATTGATATTGTCTCGTATTTACGACAAGATTGAAAATAGGGCATATCTCTATTTGACTATTATCGCTTTGTCTTTGGTTGGTGTATTGTTCTGTCCTGAAATAAGTTATATTAAGTATGTGGCATTGGCTTTGGGAATTTCATTAGGTTTTCTTGTTGAGGAAAAATATGTTAACTTCGAAAATCCTAAAAGCAGAAGGGATGCAATAGTCAGGATTATTGGAGCAGTCATATTGTTTATATTGCTTTTTGTCTTAATCCCGAAATTTGCAGGCAATACCGACCTAGTTAAATGTATTGTGCATTCTCTATGTATTTTTATAATGCTCGCCATATATCCTTTAGCTTTTAAAAAGATTGATAGGGATGGATGACTTAATCCATTTAATCATCTTTACTTTTTTTGAGAATATTTTTTCACATCAATTAATATGTGTGTGACCGTGTCAGATTAGCGTTTTAGAATTATGGTAATAAACACTATAAAAATCTCAGCAAGGATAAACCAAAGAATTGATTCATTACCATAACTATGCATGAATGTGAAAAGTATGATGGCAGAGGCAATAAATCCAAATAAAGAAATTATAGGTCGATTTAATCTTGTTATTAGATAGATGCTGACTGTACAGATAGCTAAACAAATTATTCCACCTATGAATATAGGATAATTATTAACTGAAATAGGTGAAAGCACAATCCATATTACTCCAATTATCAGGGCTATTAATGCTATATTTAACAGTATTTTTTTTAGAGTCTTATTTTTTTTCGCCCCATTCTCTTTGATTTTCGCATCTTCTTTCAAAAATTCGAGTTCATTATCAGATTTGAACGTTTTAACGACATCTTTATTTTCATATTTTTCATCAAAATTATTGAACAAGTATCTTAAGAATACATAATATACAATTGCGAATATTATTTCAGCAATTGTTAGTCCAATAAGGACACAGCTGCCATTAGACAGCATATTATTCAATACATATATTAAACAGGTTATCAATCCAATTTTGATACAAGTGAATAACAGTGAATACATACTTTTTCCAAAACCATCTAACATTTTTGAAGAAATAATGGAAAATGGAATTGAAAGCATTATGACTGTTCC
>NZ_JAZKXX010000072.1:0-31051 GCF_045611865.1 Methanobrevibacter sp. | reverse complement strand
AAATTAAACCATTCATATGATACAAATGGAAATTATACTATTAAAATCAAAGGGGATATTTCAGCAATTAATCAAGAAGCATTTCTATCAAATAATAATTTAATTTCTGTTATAATACCAAACACAGTTTCCAAAATAGATTGGTATGCTTTTAGAGGTTGTAGTAATTTAACCTATGTAGATTTGCCTAACACTTTAACTCAAATTAATAATTATTGTTTTTATATGTGCAGTATAACTACTGTAATTTTAAGATGGGAAACTTCCAATGACATTATAAACTATTCTAGTAGTTGGTTTTCTGGAAATCTAAATACTCTTAAATATTATATCCCATTAGGTACAAGGTCTTTATATATTTCAAAGAAATATCCATCAAATCAGGTAGTTGAAAGAAACGAATAAAAAAAAGTAGAGGTGAAAAATAATATGAGTTCAATAAAATTTAACGAATACACTTATCTCATGATTAGAATAAGTTATTGGTTATTAAAAGAAAATAAAAGTTTTAAGAAAAGAACTAATTATAGTCATGGAAAACAAAAATTAACTTTTGCAGAATTAAAGAAAAAAGTGTTAGCAAATAAAACAAAATATAACACAACAGTACTACTAGGTCGAATTGCTGAATATGCAATTATAGACAATAGTTCAACTGATTTTTTACCAGAATATGTTACTGGTAGTAAGGGTAAAAAATATTCTAAATCTCAGTTTGTGAACATGTGCAAATGGACAATTGCATATGAAAAGAAAGAGGGGCATAGGCCTGAAACTATTGATGTTAATGTTAAAGTATCAACAGCGTCTTCTAAGAAGATTGCTTGTAAAAATCCATTCATTAGTAGTCCACATTATTTAAATCAAGGTGCTGGTGCTCTTGGTCAAATAACTCCTTATGATTGTGGACCTCATTGTATTCACCAAGGTTTAAGGAAATTTGGAGTTACTAATATTTCTGAATCTGAATTAATGAGTTATTGCGGAACTACAACTTCAGGCACTAGTCATGATGGAATCTTAACAGGCATTGCAAAAGCAGCTAAAAAAGCAGGTATTAATATTAAAACAGAATGGAAAAATTATTCTGATTTTGGTAAAACAGATGCTGAAAGAATGAAATCATTAGGTGAATTAATGTGTAAAAAGAATGTTTTCTTATTCTTTCATTTATGGTATTCAGCTTCAGGTTCCGATATTGATGATAAGAATGGTTGTGGACATTATGAGGCCATTGATAAGATTAACATTAAAACTGGATATGTTAGAGCATTAAACAGTTTAGGTAGTAGGTGCAGTTATCCTGGTTATTGTGGACATTTACAAGACCGTAAGTTCAGCATTCAAAGTCATTATATTAAAGGGATTAGTCAGAAAAGTGTTTGTATTATGACAAAAATCTAAAAGTAGGGAGGTTTGTTAATGTTGGATAAAGTTAAACTATTTTTACATAAAATTCAATTAAAAAATAAACAACGTATAGTTAAGGACAAATTTGAAAAAGAAGGTTTGACTGATGATGTTTTAGAGCAACAAGTTGAAATAAATACTTTAAGACGTGAGTTAGATTTACCGGATGATTCTGAATTCATTCATGGGGAATTTGTACAATGAATAAGAAAACAAGAGCCTCAAAGAAAAATCGTTTGAAAAAACTTGAAAAGAAATACAGTAAATTGATTCAGCATCATGATCTGGTGGAGGAAGCCATTGAAGTTAAGGCTGAGATGGATAGTTTACGTAGAGAATTAAAATCATAATGAAGTTACCCTTGTTTTTACGATGATGTGGATTCAGAAATCATGGGATAGTAACTAGCGAATAGTGAAAACTTCATGTAAAACCTCGATTTAAAAATTAAACGCCAGTGTTTTATTAAAATATGTGATTTGTATAATATTTTACTCTAACTTTTTTTTGGATCTGCTGAGTAAAAAAGTAAGTATGTTTTTTGACCAGGACATTTTGTTTGTCCTGGTCTATTTTTTTTTGGGAAAATTTATTATACTTTAATTTTCAAATTATTATTTGTCAAATTTCTTTTTTGTAAGAAAAATACTTGTTCGTTTCATATGAGGCGAACATTTATTTTCCTTGAAAATTTTTATTAAAATTATTTTCCCAAAAACAAATACTTAATGTTGACTAGGTAGTGAGAATTATGTTAATCAATGTTGGTGCTGAATTTGGTACTCATTTGGAGTCAAGTGAAATTGCAATCGAATTAGTTGATATTTTAAATAAAATCCCTGAGGAAAACTTCATAATCGATTTTAAGGATGTAATGTTTGTCACTATGAACTATGCTCAAGCTTATTACACTGCAAAACTTGATTCACCTAAAAATATTTCTGAAATCAATATTTCCGAAGAAATTAGTGTGATAATGGGTGCTGCCGATGAGGCATGCAATCCTTAATCTATTTTTTCATTGCTTTTACTTCGTAAGCATAACTTCTATAAATAGGGGTTAATGGTTGATAATTAAAATATCTGAAGAGATAAACTCTTCATTGGAGCTAAATAGCTATGCAATGGATTTCATTGATAAAATTAATTCTTATGATGAATTGGATTTTATAGTTGATTTTGAAGGTGTGAAATTTATGAGCTGTACTTTTGCACAAGCATATTATGCTTCTAAAAAAAGATTTCCTAAAAATATCACTGAAATCAATCTTTCAGGTGATGTAAAGCCATTGATGGACATGATTGAAAAACAGATTATTGCCGATTAATGTAATTATTTTTCTTTAAATTACTGATGGAATTATGTAATGTGAGAAAAATTTTGCCAAAAATCAGCTAAAATTAATGTTAGATATACTTCATATCTTAAACAATATTTTAATTATGGCGTTACTTTAATTATTGTGGATTAACCAAAAAGAAAAACACCGGATAACTTATGGGTTTGCATTTATATTAATCACCATTTCATTTATTTTGATAGCTTTGTTCTTTCGAAAAATAGTGTAATTATTGCAAAACATTAAATTAACTAAAAAAGATATAATGTAAATGTTGATAGTTACGATTATTATTTCAAACTTTTTTTCATTAGGATTGGAATTTTGATAATAACTTTGAATTATTGTTAAAGGTGTTTAAGTGAGTGAACAAAAATTAGAAGTTTTTAATGTTTTAAATTTTTTAAATAAGGGTTATGAAATTGGATATGTACTGAATGAAGGTAATTTTGGAACTTTCCCTTCAGGACAGGATTGTATTGACTATTTAGTTGAAAACGGTTATCTTGCAGGTGAAGGGGGAGCAACCGCTGAAGATTTATCTAAAAAGTATAAAGTTGCCGATTTAAAAGAACTTTTAAAGGAAAACGGTTTAAAAGTTTCCGGTAAAAAACAAGAGCTTATTGAAAGATTATTGCCCGTTTTAAATGAAGGTTCTGGTTCTGGAGATTATGAATTGACTCCTAAAGCAAAGGAGTTTTTGGCTGAAAACGAGTGGATTGACTTATACATGTTTGCACTTGTTGCATTCCGCTTTGAAGATTATGAAATTTACGTTAACAATTCATCTGATGACATGATTCAAACAGCACATAATTTCTGTGATGAAATCCTCTCAAAAGCTTTAATAGCAAACCAATTTTTAGTATTTATTGATGCACTCACTGCAAAAGCACATGTCTTTGCATATGCTGGTGATTATGAATCATTTTTGGATTATGATTTGCAACGTTTCATTTTAGGTTTAAACCCTATTATGTTAGATTCCACAAACTATGTTAAATATGACATTGTAGACACTGCAAATATAGTTAACATAAAAAAGGTCACTGAAGAATTTGATTTTGGAAGCTTAAAGAAAAGGTTTGATAAAATCTGGGCCAAATCCAATATTAAAAATACTACTGTACCTAAAAAAACTGCTTATAAAATTTTACTTAAGGCAATTGATGGTGCAGATTTAGAAGAACTTAACCTGGATTTAAGAGAAAAATACTTCGATAAAAAATTCGGAATTTAGATTATGAGAAGTAAAGTTGCTGGAATCGTTTTAATTATTGGTAGTCTATACTATATTGTAGCCGAAGCTATTTCCGCAACTTTTTTTAAGGCTTCTTTTGCAAATACTTATATTTTCCACACCATTTCAGAACTTGGAATTCCAAATGCCAATTCTCCATTGTTTTGGCTTATGAATTCAGCTTTTATTTTAATTGGATTAGCATTACTGTTTGCTAATTTCTACAAATTTAAAGATTATATCATTAAAAATAAAGCTATTTTTTATATCTTGACTTTAGTTACCTCTTTAGGAGTTATTATTGTTGGTTTGATTCATGGTGGAAACCCTCTAACATCAGGTTATCACACATTAGGGGCGATAATGGCCATTTTAGGAGGTAATATTCTATTGATATTGGTCTCAAGATTAATGGGTGAATTCGGCAAATATCAGATAATAACTTTAATTTTGGGCCTTATTGGTTTTGTCGTGTTCTGGATAATGTGCTTTAACATGGAGAGTATTTACATGCCTGTTTTTGAAAGATTATCAGTTTATACGATGATTATATGGTCATTTTTAACTGGAGTTTTCTTGATTAGATGTAAGTAACTTTTTTGTTACGCTAAATTTAAATACTTCCTATGTTAATTTAATTTTAAGGTGATAATAATGGCAAACCTAGACAAATCTATCGAAGAAGAAATATTGGCAATTGTCGAAAAATACCAAAAAGAAAACACAAAACTTCTAAACTACCTGATAACTGATGATGAGGTGACATTCTTCTCACCGATTGGTAATGGTAGTGAAATAACTGCAAGTGACTTACAAAAGGTTGCAGATATTTTGAAAGGTTCATTTGTAGGAATGGAAATCGTAAACCAAGAATACAGGTTTAAATTCAAAATGGGTATTTAAATACTCATTTTTCTTTTTTTAAATACTCTTGTGTGAGCTTGCACTCGCTCATACACTTTGTACAACCTAATCCGTTTTTATATTGGTCGATTATATATTCACCACAGGCTTCAATATCAATAATGTCTTCCCTATTTAGCCGGTCATTCCATTTTTGAGGATTGATTGCATTTACAGGACAGGCCTCTTGGCAATTTGTACAATCATCACACTCAGAATCGGTAATGGGTGTTCCAAATTCAAGTGGCATATCAGTTAGGATTCCACATAATGTAACTGCTGAGCCGTACTCTGGTGTTACAAATAATGCCGAACGCCCAATCCATCCAAGACCAGATTTGGTGGCTATTGTTTTATAAGGCAAGATGCTTAAAAGCTTTTCCATGTTACATTCATTCCTCTCCATTGTAAGAGCAAACGCATTATAACCTTCTGATTTAATAAAATTCTCACCTTTAAGGGCAATTTCTTTCAATTCAGCTACTTTTGCATGAAAACAAGACCAATATTCTTCAAAGTCATCATTTTTAACATATTCGATAGCTTTTTTTGGAAGTTTTAAAACAAGGCTAATTCCATTTGGCAAATCAACGAATTCGTCTGCAAGACCACTAACATCAGCATATCCAACTTTGCTTGCACCTTGGCTTAAAAGAAATTTTTTAAGTTCATCCATGTAATTAGTTTTATAAGGTATTAAATTAAATAATTATTGTAGTGATTAAATGAAAGATATAGATGTTTTAATTGAAGCTTTGCCTTACATTAAAAAGTTTCATGGTGAGAAAATTTTAATTAAATATGGTGGACATGCGATGGTGGATGATGAAGCAAAGTCATCTACAGCAAGAGACACTGTTTTACTCAAATATGTGGGGATGAAACCACTTATCGTTCATGGTGGAGGCCCTGAAATATCAAGATCAATGGATAAATTAGGAAAAGAATCCAAATTCATCAAAGGACTTCGTGTAACCGATGAGGAAACTATGGAAATCATCGAAATGGTACTTGTTGGAAAAATATCAACAGAAATAGTATCAGAACTCATTAAACACGATGGCCAAGCAATAAGCTTGTCTGGTAAAGATTCAAGCTTAATATTCGCCCATAAAAAAGAGGCAAAGAAAATCGATGAAGAAATCATTGACTTGGGTCTTGTCGGTGAAGTGGACTGCATTAACACAGATTTACTTGAAATGTTTTTAGAAAACGATTATATTCCAGTAATATCTCCAGTAGGTATTGCAAAAGACGGAACAAGTTTGAATTTAAATGCTGATACTGCAGCAGGTGAAGTCGCAAGTGCTGTTGGAGCTGAAAAATTGATTATCCTAACAGATGTTCCCGGTGTTTTAAGAGATCCTAATGATCCAGATTCATTGATTCCAAAGATTAGAATTAGTGAAGTTCCAGGTTTAATAGAAGAAGGAGTTATTTCTGGTGGAATGATTCCTAAAATCGAAACTTGCGTTCAAGCTATTGAGAATGGTGTAAAATCCTGTCACATCATTGACGGACGTAAAAAACATTCATTACTTTTAGAAATCTTCACTACAGAAGGTATTGGAACTATGATTTCAAAATAAATCATAGTTATTTTCTTTTTTCAAAAAAAATTTATATAGTATCTCAAATAACAGTTAGCTTGAGGATTACCTCAAACTTATGTGAAATAATGTGGTTAGAATCATTGATTCTAGCTTCATTACTCTTAAATCTTTTTTTAATCTTTAAACATCTTTCTAAGTTCTCTTCTGAGTAATTTCCATCCGTTTACTCTTGGAAGTTCATCTAAATCATAGATTTCACGAGGAACTTTATATCTTGAAAGGTTTTCACGAGCGTATTCAAGTAATCCTTCGCTGTCGTTTTCATTTTCCCATACAACTGCGGCTACTGGAATCTCTCCTCTGTGGCAATCGTTTATACTAAAAATAGCTATTTCCTTAACTTCAGGGTATTTTATCAGGACTTCCTCCACTTCTGTTGGATAGATTTTCCATCCGCTCATTACAATCATGTCTTTTTTACGGTCGGTGATAAATAAACGGTTGTCTTCATCAAGGTATCCGATATCTCCTGTTAAAAACCATCCGTCTTCTAAAAATGATGCTTTGGTTTTTTCTTCATTTCCCCAGTAACCTTTTGCAACTGCCGGGCCTCTAAGTGCAATCTCGCCCTGTTTGTATTTTTCTAAAATTATTGAAGGATCATCTTCATCAACTATTTTTACTTCTGAAAAACAAACGGGATGGCCTACACTTTCAAATCTGTCCGCTTCACGATAATCTTCTGGTCTGATAACAGTACCTGTTCCTATTACGATGGTTTCGGATAGTCCGTATGCATTTATGATTGGTATTGCATAGGTTTGGTGGAAATCTTTCCATATTTTTTTGTGTAGTGGTCCTCCACCGGAGATAATCTCACGAACAGTTTTTAACTCTTCACGTTTGTCCATGGTGGTTAGTGAGTGTATTACTGGTGGCATTCCAGTTAAAACAGTTACGTTTTCTTTTTTACATAAATCCAAGTATTCATCTAGGTTGAATTGTTCTATTAGAATGTAGTATGCTGCAGCTCTTAGTGCTGCTATTGACCATGAAAGACCAACATGGGCCATTGGATAAATACCTAGGTAAACATCATCCTGTTTTAAGGTTAACACATCACATTCATTGTGTATTGCGGTAAAATAGTTTCCATGGGTTAGCATTGCACCTTTTGGTTTGCCGGTTGTACCGGATGTGTATTGTAATTGACATAAGTCATCCCAATCAGTATTTTCTGCAGGTAAAACTTCACTGTTTTTAAATTCAGAAATGTTTTGTGGGATGTATGTTTGGATATCGATTATATTTTGAGCTTCTAAATCGGTAATCATCAATTTTGCCTTTGAGTCGTCCACAATGTATTCAAGTTCAGATGCGGTAAAAACCCTATTTGTAGGTATTGCAATTGCCCCTATTCTCCATATGGCAAAAAGTGAAAATAAATATTCTTCGGAGTTTTTCAAATAAATCAGTACTCTGTCGCCTTTATTGATATTTAATTCTTTTAGGTCACGTCCTATTTGGGATACAATTGATAATATTTCTCCAGAGTTGTATTTGTTGCCTGTAGTTGGGTTGTATAATACATTTTTATCTAAACGTTTTGAATTAGCATCTAAAAAAGTAGTAATGTTGAGCATTTAAATTAACTCCTTGACTATAGCTTTTGTAATGTCAATTGTTGATGCATCTCCTCCAAGGTCGGGAGTTTTAATTTTACAATCAGCTATTACTTTTTCAACGGCGTTTTTAATGTCATTTGCAGTTTCCCATTCTCCTAGATAGTCAAGCATCATTGCAGCTGATAAAATCATGGAACAGGGATTTGCAATATGTTTTCCGGCAATGTCAGGGGCTGATCCGTGCACGGGTTCAAATAGTCCGTTGTGGTCTCCGATGTTTCCTGATGGTGCAAGACCTAATCCTCCGACGAGACCTGCACTTTCATCTGATAATATGTCTCCAAAGAGGTTACTTGAAACTATAACGTCAAAGTTTTGTGGTTGTGTGAGAAGATACATTGCTGTTGCATCAACATAATAGTCTTCAGCGGTAATTTGCGGGTATTCCTTTGCTATTTTGTAAAAGCTTTCTTTAAAAATACCGTCTGTCTTTTTTAGGACGTTGCTTTTGTGAACACAGCTGACTTTGCTTTCACCTCTTTTAATGCATAAGTTGAATGCTGCTTTTGATATTCTCTCTGATGCTTTTCTTGTGATTATTCGCTCTGCAACCATCTTGTTTTCATCACCGTATTCAACTTGAGAGTATAGTCCTTCGGTGTTTTCACGTACTATTACAAAATCAATGTCATCACGTAGGCAATTTACACCTTTATAGGCTTTTATTGGCCTTATGTTTGCATATACGTGGAGTGCCTGTCTTAGGTTTATTATTGGGCTTGGTTGGCCGGGTGTTGATGTGGATGCTCCGAATAAAACTGCATCATTTTTATTTGCTATTTTGATGGTTTCTTCTGGAAGTGTGGTCCCATTTTTTTTGAAACATTCAAAACCGGCTTCCCCATATTCAAAACTAAAGTTTAAATCTAGTTTGTCCAGTAAATATTCGCAGGCATTCATTACTTCTATGCCTATTCCGTCCCCACTGATTATTGCAATTTTGTACATTATTTTTCACTTAAAAGAATTTGTTCGTATACTATTAATATTGATATTTATCTTATTTAAGTTAATTTTAAAATTTGTTCGTATAGTATCGAAATACTTTTATATTACCAAAGCTATAATTATATATTAACTACAAAGATAATCCTAAGATTACGAGAGGGGTTAAAATGGAAAGAAGTATTGATGAATTAATCGAATTATTAAACGATAAAGATGACTTTGTTGTTGAGGATGCTGTTGGTGAATTGGAATTAAGGGCTGATGAAGCTTTAGACCCATTAATTGAAGCTTTATCCAGCAGAAAAAAACAAATCAGATTAAATGCGGCAACATTACTTGGTGCAATTAAGGATCCAAAAGCAATCCCTGCTTTAATTGATACTTTAAGGGACAACAACAAATTGGTTAGAAGAGAAGCTTCTACCGCTTTAAGTCGTATGGGTGAACCTGCCGTAGAACCGTTAATTGCAATCTTGGATGATGAGGATTGGAGAGTTAGAGGAACTGCTGCTTGGGCTTTAGGAAACTTAAATGATGAAAGAGCTATTCCAGAACTTGAAAAATTGCTTGATGATGAAAGTGGTTTTGTAAAATCAGGTGCTGAAAGTGCAATAGCTTCTATTAAAAAATAAAATTAATTTCTTATTTTTACTTTTTTTTAATTTAGGGTATTTTTTGTATCTTACTTTATAATATAATTATTTTATCAACTGGATAAATGATTAATTATGCTCATTATCTAATTCAACTCATTTTAACCGGTTTTTGTTAATTTCTCATTGGATATACAAAATTCTGTAATTTTGAATATTTACTTAATTTATTCAGTTTTTACACTAATTTTTCTAAACATTGTTTATTTATTTTAAATTTTTCATGTATTTTTTCAGAAAATTTATTCATCGGAAGGTACTTTCCGACACATTTATATATGGTAATCATTAAACTATGTATAAGAAAAAAATAATTAAATACTAAGGAGGTCTAAAATTGTGCGGAATAGCGGGGATCGTTTACAAAGATAAAAAATTACACAACATTGGAAATGACATGACAAACATGCTCCACCAATTACAACACAGAGGACCTGACTCAGCAGGATACTCAATATACGGTGGAACAGGTTTAAAAGAGGGAGAATACATCTTAAAAATTCAAGTAGCAGAAAATGACGAATTGCTTGAAAAAGTAAAAGATGTTATAAATCTTGAAACTCCAATTAAAAAAGATGCCATCTTACCGTCAGTTGGAGAGTCATTCATTTACAAATGTAAAATATCTTTAGATGAATTTTCCCAGCTAAAACCATTAATTACAAAAATCGACAGGCTTGACGATGTAATTGTAATTAACGGAAGCCATGATTTTGAGATGATAAAGGATGTTGGATCCGTACTAGATATCGCAGAAAGATACGACGTAAGATCAGTTAAAGGAACACATGCTATTGGCCACACCCGTTTTTCAACAGAAAGTGGAGTGGACAGGTACCATGCACACCCTTTCCAAACATACATTGTACGTGATATATCAGTAGTACACAACGGACAAATCACAAACTACTGGAAAGTAAGAGACCCGCTTGAGAGAAAAGGACACGTATTCGAAACATTCAACGATACAGAATGTTTAGTTCACTACATTGCTGATAAACTTGACACAGGATATTCCCTTGAAGAAGCACTCGAACAATCAGTTGAAGACATGGACGGTCCATTTTCCTATATTATCGGAACCCCACAAGGAATCGGAATCGCAAAAGACAAATTAGGCCTAAGACCAGGTGTAATGGCGGAAACCGACGATGTATTTGCAATAGCATCAGAAGAAGTATCCCTAAGGGAAGTAGTAGACACACACCATGTAGAACAAATATCTCCAGGTGAAGTAATGGTATATGAAATATAAGGTGATGAAAATGAGCGTATTGGAAATAGATGCAGAAAATTTAACTCCTCGTGAGATTAACTCACAGCTAAAAGATGCTGCAGGGGAATATGACAAAATCATTATAAAAAACCCTAATGCAAAACATTACCTTGCCGCAGGAGTAACCGAAGATGTGGAAATAGAGTTTGACGGTTCTGTAGGATACTTTGCAGGATGTATGTGTGACAAACCAAAAATAACAATCAACGGAAACGCAGGATGGTTTGTGGGAGATAACCTCACTGGAGGAGAAGTCATCGTTGAAGGATCAGCCGGTGACGGAGCAGGTCAAGGAATATATGATGGTTTTGTTGTTGTAAAAGAATCAGTAGGTTCAAGGACAGGAGAAATCATGAAAAACGGTACAATAATCATCGGAGGAAATTCCGGGTTCATGACAGGGATATTCATGATGGGAGGCCGTATAATTATCTTAGGTGATGTCGGAGATGATGTGGCAGAATCCATCATCCGTGGAGTAGTATACGTTAGAGGTAAAGTAAAAAGCCTAGGAAACAATGCAAAATTCGAAGAGTTAACCTTCGAGGATTCACTAGAACTTGAAGAAGCACTATCAAAATATGACTTTGACATTGATGATTATTCAGAATTTAAAAAAATAGTTCCAAAAAGTACAAGGCCATTCTATGGTCACTAGGAGTGTTAAGTATGCCATATAGAGTTGAAAGAAATCCGGATTTATGTAAAAAAAATTTTGGGCGTCCAGGATGTTGTTGGTATTTATGTGATGATAGAGATGAAAAAATCTGTGGAAGATGTTTTTCATGTTATAACAATTGCCCTCATGGAGTTTATGAAATCATTCAAGGTGATCCTTACCCATTAAATCAGGAAAAATGTGTGGGATGCAGAATCTGTCTTGAAATGTGTCCAAACAGAGCAATTGAAGTAAACGCAATTCCAGAAGATGCAAGACAAGGATGGGGATTCCCAGACATTGTAGAAATTGTAAGACAATCACAAACAGCATCATACAAACTCAGAAGTACAGGAGCATTAAGACGCATTCCTGACTTTGACGATTTGGTTGTAATCCCTGCACAGGTATCAAGACCACCAATCGATAAATACAGGGAACCTTGTGGAACAGATGTGGTTTTGGGGGACCGTTTTGCAGAAAACCCGCTAAAACTTGAAACACCAATCATGATTGGAGCAATGTCATTCGGAGCACTATCAAAAGAAGCAAAAATGGCATTAGCTATCGGATCTTCACTTGCAGGAACTGTAACAAACACTGGTGAAGGAGGAATGCTGCCGGAAGAAAGAGAACTTGCAGATAAGCTTATTGCACAATACGCATCAGGAAGATTCGGGGTATCCGCTGATTACCTTAAAAAAGGAGATGCAATTGAAATCAAAATTGGTCAAGGAGCAAAATCCGGTATGGGTGGACACCTTCTTGGTGAAAAAGTAACAGCAGAAGTATCACGTATCCGTAATATTCCGGAGGGATCAGATGCACTATCCCCTGCAAGACACATGGATATTGTAGGTCCTGAAGACTTAAGTATGAAAATCTCACAGTTAAGGGAGATTACTGACTGGAAAGTGCCGATTATGGTCAAATTTGCATCTGGTAAAGTTGCTTCTGATGTAAAAATTGCAGCAAAAGGTGGAGCAGACATAATCGTTGTTGACGGTATGCAAGGAGGAACCGGAGCAGGTCCAGAAGTAATCATGGAACACTCAGGAATCCCATCAGTTGCATCAATCGTAGAAGCAGACATGGCACTTAAAGAAATTGGCCTAAGAGACCAAGTAAGCTTAGTGGCAGCAGGCGGTGTAAGGTCTGGTGCTGATTTGGCTAAAGCTATTGCTCTTGGAGCAGATGCAGTATATATCGCAACAGCTGCATTAATCTCAATCGGATGTAGAGTTTGTCAAATGTGTTATACCGGAACATGTAGAAAAGGAATTGCAACACAAGACTTATCCCTAAGACACAGACTAGATTACAAAGAAAGGGGTAAAAACGTAGCAAACTACATAAAAACAATGACAGACGAAGCATGTATGCTAGTCCAACAAGCCGGAAACACTCACATTACAAAACTTGAAAAAGAAAACTTACGTGCATTAACCCTAGAGGCATCAGCTTTAACTGGTGTTCCGATGGCGGGTGTAGGTAAAATCTAATAATTTTACACTTATTTTTTTAAAATATGTGTAATACATTTTTTAATGGATATTTGGGCATTAAAGGTTCCAATTAGTAAGAAATTTAGATTAGAAGATTGCTATATGGCCTGCGCTCAATTGTTATCTACATATCAGAAAAATATTTAACCATTTTTCAAGAAAAAATATAATATGGAAATAAAAAAAGCGAATAGGTATATAATATATTTAATTTCACTATTCATTATATCTCTAGGAGCTTCTCTATCTATTAAAGCCAATTTAGGAACTTCCCCATTGATTTGCCTTCCATATGTTTCAAGTCTAATCACTCATTTCAGCGTCGGGGAAGTGATGTTTGTATTCACTGTACTTTTCATCTTAATCCAAATCCTACTTTTAAGAAAGGATTTTGAAAAAAGACAATACCTGCAATTGGTTATAGGAACAATATTTTCCTTTTTTATAGATTTTTCATTAATGCTAGTTAATTTCATAAATCCTGTCGGTTATGTTAACCAAATGTTATTGTTGTTAATCAGTTGTGTTGTAGTTGCATTCGGTGTTCTTTTAGAAATCCAAACGGAAATCGTTTATCTTCCAGCAGATGGGGTTATTGTGGCCATTTCAAAAGTTCTAAATATTGAATTTCCAAAGGTTAAGCCATTCGTTGATACTTCGATGGTTATTATTGCTGCGATTCTGTCAGTCATATTTTTAGGTTATCTTGCCGGTGTTCGTGAAGGAACAATAATATCCGCTATAATCATCGGGCCAATTGTTAAAATACTTAAAAAGTATTTGGACAGGTATATTGAACTATTAATTGCTTGAAATTATAATTTTTTAAGAATCGCATTTAAATAGAATAAAAATAATAATTAATAATAGAATTTTTTAAGAAGGCGGATTCATGTTTAAAAAAGTATTTTTAGGTTTAATTTTATGTTTAATGTTAGTTTGTGCCGTGTCAGCTATTGATACAACAAGTTTCACCGTTCCAGATGATTTTGAAGATGTCGGCGATGGTGTTTACGTTTTATATGATACTTTTAAACAACCAGAACAAGTATTGTCTGTTGTTTCTCACACAGAACATGATGCTGAGGATTACACAACTAATGATACAGAAAACGGTTACACTGTTTATGCATATGAAAATAACACATTCAACTTTGTAGATGAAAGTTTGGATGAAAAAGGTTCCTTTGAATTAATTGAAATTGATGGAGAAATGTTCATCATTGATTTTGCAAAATATGGAATAGGTGATGAAAATGACTTCAATGAAACTTTTGACAATTTAATGAAGTTCAATGAACTAAACGGTGTAGACCCTATAGAATTTCAATAGATTTTAACTAATCTATTCTTTTTTTATTATTACTTTTTCTATCATTTCGATTAGCATTCTATTTATTGGGTTTTTAAATGATAATGGATGTTCTTTAGGATAATCAGCGCCAAACGGCAACACTTTAAAACTGGACATGCATAAATCAGTGGATCTTAATGCAAAATAGGCTCTATAATCACCATCAAGAATATTTACCATAATTCCAACATCTTCGGTTCGCTCATGGCCGGAAATTCCTTCTTCAGCATAAATCTTAAATGTTTTTGTTTCTTCAGATGTAATCAAACCATATTCCATTAAATATAAGTCTTCAACATCTATTTCATTAAAATCCATTTCATATTCATCATATTCATATGTTTCATCACAATATTGTGGTGAAATTTGAATGTAGGGACTTGAATATGCTAGTGAAATGTAAATGCCGTCATGGTCAAGAGCTTTTGAAATTATATCAAAATATAAATTATCTAACTCCATTGATTTGTATCTGTCCCCTAATATTTCGGGAACGGTATGAGTCATTCCACCTTCTTCGATAACTGTGCAGTAAAAATGTTTTTCACCTAAATAACCGGCAGTTGAGGCCTTTTCAATTGTTTTTTTAATATCTATATCGTTAGCATTTTCAATTTTTTGTGCAATTTCTAAGGCTTGTTTTTCACTAATCATTTGATTTACCTTTCTAATATTTCAAAAATCTCATCAATGCTGTCTGCAACTTTAAAAATATCGGCTTGTTTATTTAAAAATCCTTTATCTCTCATTTCATCAATCATTTCAAGCATCTTATCAAAGAAATGATTGATATTAAAGACAATAATTTCCTTATTGTTCTGTTTTAATTTTTTAAGAGTTATTATTTCAAAGAATTCATCCAATGTTCCGATTCCGCCAGGGGATATGATAAACGCATCTGAATTTTTTACAAATTCCCTTTTTCTCTCGTCCATTGAATCAACATAGATAAATTTAGAGCAATCTTCACATAATGGCTCGAAGTTTCCAATCCATGGTGGAGCTATCCCTATTGATTTTCCACCATTATCATGAACTCCTTTGGCGCATGCCCCCATCATTCCGGTGTCTCCGCCACCGAAGATTAGTGTGTGGTTGTTTTTAGCTATTTCACAACCGAAGTTATAGGCTTCATCGGTGTAAATCTTATCTATTTTTCTACTTCCAGATCCGTAAAGACATATGTTCATGTTACCAGCTCAAATATCAGGTGTTTGCTCAGCAAGGCACAAATGGCAAATCGCATTGGGATTGTCATTTTGATTTTCTTTAACTGGGCAGAAGAATACTCCATTTTTCTCTTCTACTTTTAAACTTCCTGGAAATTCACTTCCAACTGGATGTATTGGTTCTTCTAGGATAAATGTAGTGTATAATGATGTGATTACATAAATTAATGGGAATTTGCCGTCTTCGCTAATTTTTTCACTTTCAAAAGTTCTCTCAAGCATTGGGAAGCATTCATCAAATGTTTCTTTATCTATAGTTTTTTTGTTGTAGCTGTCATTTTCCAATACTTCTTTCATACGCATTATAAAGTATTTGATATAAATTTCTAAATATTTTTCCCGGTAATTGGCATGAACGAATTCCCCATCTTTTCGCATATGTGCACTAGCTAACATTAAATCGTATACTGAAATTATTCCGGCATATTCTTTAAGTATATCCATTAATTCACATGTTGTAATTTCTTTTTTTGGGGATAATTTTCTAAGGTCGATTAATATGTCTTCGGGGTTCATATTTTTTTTATATAATTTTCATTGTTAATAAAAACTATTAATCACTTTAGACAAACTAATTGTGAGGTAAGTAAAATGGATGAGTTCATGGAGATTTCAAAAAAAGATATTGAAGATATTGAAAATGCATTAAAAATAAATGCGGATTACAAGCTTAAAAACTCAAAATTCACTGAAAAAACATTTAAAAAAGGAATGGACATTATCATAATTCAGTATGTAGCGAATATTGAAAACGAATTGGTTTTTGCTACAAAAGAAGAAAACGGCAAATATTATATTTCAGAAACTTTTGAATTGTTTATGGACAATATTTTAAATGGTAATGTTTCAAGGGATGTTTTCCAATCTGTTAATGCATACTTCCATGAGGTTATTGAGGATAAAGATAAGGATTTTGCTGAAGAAAAAGAAGAATTGATTAATTTTTTACTTTTAACAGATGAATATTATGAAAAACAGCTTGAAAGGGATTTGGCTCCTGATAAGATTCGAAAGGATTATCAGGCGGATTATGACAGGATTTATTCTGACGATTCACTAAACAGAGTTCAGAAAAGTCTTGCATTAAAAGAATTGTTGCACATGGCAATCTGTCAAGTTGTAAATGATATTGATTTGTTTTTTACAAGGCCTTCTGATTTAACTCCCGAAGAGGTTGCCGAGAAAAACAAGCAGGAAGCAAAAGCACTTGAAAGAGAAATGCAATTATCTTAAGTGTAATTGTTTTTTAACATATCTATTTAAGTAATATTACTTACAGAATTATTATTATAAACGGATTAACTGATTATATGATTACTATTACCAAAAATGAAGAGGTAGTTCTAGACCAGATTAAAATATTCAACATTGAATATCCTGATGGTATTCCAGTTGATGTTTTAAGAAGTGACTTGGGTTTTCATGAGTATGATTTGGTGCAAATCCTTGAAGAGCTTAATGATAAAGATTTAATCATTTTTGAGGATAATAAAGTTAGTTTATCTGGAAATGAAAAGGAAATCAATACTGTTAATTCTAAAAAAGATGTTGAAGAGTTAGAATTAAACATGAAAGAAAAAGAATCTTATGAATTAATTCAAAGCCTTGTTGATGATAAGAATCTTATTTCAAAGTATACTTTAGAAGGCCATTTACTTTATGGAGACTTAAAATTAACTAATTTTAGAATGTATCATATTATATTGTCTCTTCAAAATAAAGGGATTTTAAAAACCATCAATAAAGATGATGGTGAGTATTACTTCCTTGTAAAATAACATTTTTCCTTATTTTTTTATTATAAAAGTATTATTATTTTCACATTTAATCATAACATTTATATAACCTAAAAATTATATCTATATATAATAATTGATATTGATGTGTTTTATTATGATGAGAATAAGTATGTCACTACCTAAAAAATTATTATCTGATTTTGATGAAGTATTAAAAGAAAGAGGTTACCAATCTCGTTCAAAAGGTATTAGGGATGCTCTTCAAGATTATATTGTAAGATATCAATGGATGAATTCAATGGAAGGAGAAAGAATTGGTATTGTTACTATTATATATGATCACCATTATACTGGAGTTATGGAAAACCTTGCAGAAATTCAACACAGTTTCAGAAATGAAATCAATACAAGTATGCACATTCACATGACTGATAAATACTGTATGGAAATTGTTGTTGTTAATGGTGATATAGTTGATATTCGTGAGTTAACCGAAAGAATCATGAGACTTAAAGGTGTAGAACATGTAAAACTCACAAGTACAGCTAATGGGGAAGATTTTAAAGAACCTGGTCACTCCCATGACCATGGTCATCACCATCATTAAATTTTTTTCCTTTTTTTATTATGAAGTTCAAAACTACTCCCTATCATTCTGATTTGCTCAAGGATATAGGGAGATTATCTGTTTTTTTTGAAGCTATTGAAGAATATGATTTAAATAATGATTTAGCATATGATTTGGGCTGTGGAAGTGGAATTTTATCTTACTTTTTAAGCAGCAAATTTAATGAAATAATTTCCATAGAAATGGACAAAAAAGCCTATAATTGTGCTAAAGAGAATTTATCTGATTTTAAGAATATTGAAGTTGTAAATAGTGATGTTTTAAATTATAATTTCACAAAAAAAGCAGATTTGATTGTATGTGAGATGTTAGATACTGCACTAATTGACGAGGAAGAAGTAACAGTATTAAATCATGCTAAAAAATTTCTAAAAGAAGATGGTGTGATAATTCCACAGGGCATTATCAACACTGCAGAACTTGTAAATCTGGAAAGACATTATGTGCACTGGGATGAAAATGTAAACTATCTGGTTTTATCAAAGCCAATTGTTTACTCAAGTTTTAATTTTAAAGAGGATTTAAATCCAGAATTCAAAACAAACTTAAGATTAAAAGCGAATAACGAGGGAATTGTGAATGGATTAAAAATTACAACATTCACAAAACTCAATGAAAACACTATATGCGGACCAACACCAATGTTAAACCCACCCTTATTAATTCCATTAGATGAAAAAGAAGTTAAAGTAAATGACTATATAGATGTTGAAATAAAATATATTATGGGAAAGGGGATTGAAAGTATTAAAACAAAATATTTATAAAGGTGAAAAATGTCCTTCAAATCTCAATTAAGTAATTTTTTAGCGGATTGTGAAAAATTAATTGTTTTAGGCGTTGGTAATGAACTTAAAAGTGATGATGGTGTGGGACCATTCGTTATCAATAAGTTAAAAGAAGAAAACATTGAAAATGATAAAAAACTGTTATTTATCAATGCAAAAACAGTCCCAGAAAACTTCACAGGAAAAATTAGAAAAGAAAATCCGACTCATATAATCATAGTTGATGCATGCTTAATGGGTTGTGAACCTGGGGAGATGAAAATCGTAAACAGATATGATTTTGCAAATATAGGCATTTCAACTCATTCGATGTCGTTATCATTCTTTGTAAGGTATTTGGAAAAGGATAATGATTTTAAAATAACTTTTGTTGGAATAGAACCTGAAACTATGGATTGGGGTGAAAATCCAACACCAAAAGTTGAAAGTACCGCTTATGAATTTATAGACACACTGAAAGGGATTATATTATGAAACTTTTATTTATTGGTTCAAGATTATATGATGATATAGATTGGTATGTTAAACGTAAAGGAATAGAAAGTGTTTTAACTGAATCTAATGAGGAAGCCATAAACCTTGACTTGCCTGATCAGGTATTCATAGTTCCTCGAGGTATGGATGGACCAAAACAGGTGGCATTAATGCAAAAAGTCGATGCAATTGTTCCATTAATCGGTATTGACCCGCCATTAATAGATGTGGCACACATGAAAGAGGAAGTTGAAAGTGAATATGGCATACCTGTAATTGCTGCAGGTGTACGTGCAGTGGAATTGACTTCTGATAAAATAAAGACTAAAGAGTTTTACACAGAAATTGGTGTGGACACTCCGAATTATCAGATTTTAAATGGTCCTGATGAATTAAAACTTAATCTGCCTGTTGTATTAAAACAAGGCTGGGGTCAGGGCGGAAAAGATATTAAAGTTGCTAAATCAATTGAAGACGTTGAAGAATACTTTAAAGAATTTGACCAAGCATTATGTGAGGAATTCATTGAAGGTGCTGAAATTTCAATTGAAGTTTTAGGTTTCAATGGAGAATATGTCGCATTACCGCCAATATATAAGGGTGAAACTACATTGGAAGGAACACATCCATTAAATAAAGTTAAATCTGGCCCGTGTATGGTAGAGGGTTTAGATAATAATCTTGTCCAGCATGTTGCATATAACGTAGCCAAGAATCTCAATTCCGATGGTATTTTTGAAATGGACTTTATGTTTTCCAGAAAAAACAATCAGTTATATGCAATTGAAGTTAATACAAGGCCGAACGGTACAAGATATTTAACTACAGCTACTTGTGGTGTAAATTCTTTATGTGAACTTGTTAACATGGCAATTGGCGAGTTTAGCTTAGCTAATATTTCTGATAAGTTGCAGTATTATTATTCAACTGAAATTCCTGTTGGTAATTACATCGGCCCTACTCCAAACGAGCCGGTAAAATCATTTGATGATAATGACTTTGTTGTCCATGGTCCGGAAGGTTATCAAAGAGTTACAGCAAGGGCAAAATCAGCTGATGAACTTGAGAAATTAGTTGAAAAGTTAACCTAATCTCTGTGTTATAAGTTATAATTAAATAGTATTATCAATAGATATTCTATCATCCTAAAATAATTTAGTGTGGTAAAATGAATAATACAGAAATGTTAATCCTTTTTTTAATAACATTATGTGCAACAATATTCTTCACATGGTATGTTAAAAGAATATTGCTTAAAGCAAGGATTGCTGATAATCCTATAGTTAGTGAACATAGACATAAAAGCGGTACTCCAACAATGGGAGGTATTGCATTTTTATTTACAATTTCTTTAATTATTGCATTGTATTATCAAAATACTCCAATTTTAATTCTTTCATATATTATGCTTGCTGGAGGAATTGTAGGTTTAGTTGATGATTTAATAGGTTTAAAAGTTAAGGAAGTTCAAAAAATTGTTGTAAATATTTCTAATGAAGTAGTTGCTCTTGGAAGATTGGATGTGGAACCTGGTGAGGAAGTTCGTGTAGCCACTCCAAAAGCAAAAGCAGAAGTAGATGATTTGCTTAAAGAAGGAAAGGTAGAAGTTATTGGTGAGGTTCCAATTAAAACAGAACCTGAAGAACTTGAAAAAATCATATGTCAAATTGTTTTAGGATTATTTTTAGGATTAACTGGAGTTATCACAACATTGGGTGGTTTCCAGTTAGGTTTACTGGCTATTCCAGTAGTTATAGTTGCAATTATTGGATGTATTAATTCAGTTAATTTAATTGATGGAATGGATGGTCTTGCAGCAGGAATTGTGGCAATCGCTTCAGCTGCATGTTGTGCTTATGGTTATTTATTTGGACCAGCAACTATTATTCCGCCCTTTTTAATTTTAACAGGTATATGTTTAGGATTTTTAGTATTTAACAAACATCCTGCTTCAATATTTATGGGAGATACTGGATCATTTGTATTAGGTACGGGATATGCTGCAGCCGTATTGCTTTGTGATATTCCATACTTTGGTGTTCTTGCATTGGGTGTACCAATTGTTTCTGTTGTGGTAAGTTTACTTCACAGGGCACATATTATTAAATTGCCTGTAGAACCATTGCACCATACTTTAAATCATTATGGGATGTCTGAGACAAAAATTGTATTGAGTTATTGGGCAATTACAGCATTATTATGTATAATTGGAATACTTGCAAAGATGTATGTATTCTAATTTTTTCTATTTTTTGGTGATAATATGAATATTCAAGATTTGGCTAATTCAATAAATGGAAAACTTATTGGGAATGATGAATTTTTCTCCATTGATGGATTTACTGGAAAATTCACTTTTTTAAATGATGCACATACTGGAGACATTGTAATTAGGCATTGGATTAATGCAGTTGGTATTGAAATTGCATTTGATAAAAATATTGCATGTTTGATTACTCAAACCCCCAAGGACGGGGCTGTTGAGCTAGCAGAAAAGTTAAATTTCCCATTAATCATCACAGATAAAATTGAACTAGCAAATGCTTATGCACTATCACATACTGTAGATAAATTTTCACCAAATTCAACAAATATTGTTATTACTGGTACAAATGGTAAATCTACAACTTCTCATTTAATATATCATATTTTAAACAATGCTGGTTATCATGTACTTACAAATACTGATAGCGAATCAGAATTTAATACTTTAATTGATCCGATGGTTTCAAAATTAATATCTGATGAAGTTACAGAAAATGGCGAGCTGGATTATCTGGTTATTGAAGTATCTGAAGTTCAGGGATGGCTAGGTAAATTAATGAAAAATCATGCCGCTTTGATGAGTGAAGCAATAAATCCAAAGGTGGGTGTTATAACAAATATCGCAATGGACCATATTGGTCTTGTGAACTCAATTGAAGAAGTTTATGATGAAATTAAAGCAGTTCCTAAAGCTATTGGTGAGGGAACTACAATTCTTAATTATGATGATGAATTAGTTAGAAGTTTAGAGGCTATAAATCCGTTTTATACATCAATGTCTAAATTGGATGTGGATGATGCAGTTTACTTTGATGAAAATAAAATTTATTATGATAATAAAGCTATTTTAACAATTGATGACTTACCATTTAAAGGCAATCACTTTATTCAGAATATATTGTCTGCTATTGGGGCTTGTATATCATTAGGCATTGAAATAGAAGATATCATTAATGGAGTTAAATCATATAAAGCGTTGGATAGACGTTTTGCAAAATTAAATGATGAACCGTTGATTTATGATGATTTTGCCCACAATCCCGATGGGATTAAAGCGACAATTGCAGAAACTATCAAATTACTTCCAGAAAATCAAACATTGTATGTTGTATGTGCAATTAGAGGTTCAAGGGGAGTTGAAATCAATCAGTTAAATGTTGAAGCTTTAGTTGAGTCAATGGATGATAGGATTGAATTGATTTTATCTTCAAGTAATGATGTTGTAAATAATTTGAATTATGTTGAAGATGAAGAAAGAGAAGTATTTTTCAATACCTTAAACGAAAATAACATAGATTTTATTCATTTTGATAACTTAAAAGAGTGTTTAGAAGATACCTATAAAAAAGCAGATAAAAAAGATATTATTTTATTAATTGGTGCTCAAGGGATGGACCCTGCAGAGTCCCTTTTAAAAGATATTCTATAAATTTAAATATCATATTATTTAATATAATAAATGTATAATTGTATTTCTTTTTATCAAAAGGATATGATAATAAGAGGATGAAATATGTTTGTAAAGATTAGAAGAGACACATTAATTATTTTATTATTGGCGTTTGTTTTGATTCTTTGTGGTCGTTTGATTACTTATGTTGCATTTGCTTCTTCTAGTGAGGTAAATGATGGTATTCCTATTTCCGGTATTATTGTTAAAGGAAATGATATTGTTCCGGTAGATACTATTAGAGCTAATGTTATGCAAGCCGGTTTTAGGGATGGTAGTGTAATTTATGGTGATGTATTAAAGACTTCTAAAAGGGAAGTTTCACTGCAAGATGCTATTCAGACGGCTCAGGAATTTGCAACATGGTCGACAGTGCCCGGTACATCTGTCGAACCAATTACGGCTGCTGATGTTCAAGTTGACAAGAACACCGGTGTTGTTACTGTAACCGTTATTGAAGACTTTTCTTCGGTTGAATTAGATGAAGATACGCAGGGTGGATGAAATTGAATAGATTTAAAGTTTTTCTCGTATTTTTCGTCATATTGTTAATGACTATGAGTAGTGTAGCTGCTACTTGTAACATTATTATCATTACTGATCCTACTGGTCAGGATCCTAATGGTGCGGCAGCTGGAAGTATGTCCTTTGCAGAGAATATGTTCCAATCTACATTCTTGATGTCTAAAAATAATAATTTTGCAGTACTCTCTGGGGGTACTGGTACTTCAGACACAAGGTTGGATTCTATTGTTCAAGCAATTGCTAGTTTAGAAAACAATGCTTCTGCAGCGTCTGTTGCATCAATTGCTTCTCAATATAAAGGGGCTCGTCTTGTCGTTGGTGGTCCATATATGGGTGCTGCTGTTGGTGGGTCATTTGATGCTTATGTAATTACTGTTGATGATGCAAGTAACCAAATTAAAGTAACTCCATATTCTAGTGGTGTTGCAACTTTACAGCCTGGTCAAAAAGGAGCAATTATTCACTTAAGGAATACTGAAGGAAATCCAATGTATGGTACTGCAGGTACTGTAAGAAAAGAAACTGCTATGAACATTGGAAAAATGATTAGGGATGGATATCCTGCAACCACAATTCTTTCTGAAGCTATGGGTGAAGTAGCTAAAGATTCAGGAGAGAAATACGGTGGAGGTGGAGTTAACTTGATTTCAGGTATGTCTACTGGAGATATGTTTACTCCAAGAGAAATGAATACAACGGGTATTCCTATGGATGAAGAGTACTCAAAGACTTGTGATGACTGTGGTTGGGCTACGGGTTTTCCTGCAGCAGAGGCATATGATAAATGTCCTGTGTGTGGAGGAACACTTAGAATTGTTTATGCATATGAAGCATTAGGTAATGCGCTGACGGTTAGTCCTAATGCAGTTAGTGTATCGGTTTATGGAAGTGACAAGCCTGGTCTGGCATCAACTACAAAAGAAATTGTTGAAGCTTCAGTTGCAAAATATGGTTATGATGCATCTGCTATTGCAGGTTCTATAAATAGAGGTATTAATAATGGTCTTCTAATGGGTGTGGATCACGTAGAACCTAAAGATATTAATGTTAAACAAGGTTCTAAAGCTGTTGGTGTTTACTATAATGCGCTTCCTGGAGATAGATCTTCTCCTTCATGGGATTTGCCTATTGATGGAAATATATTAAACGTTTTGGGAAGTGTTCAAACGGCAGTTGGAATCATTTTAATATTGCTGGTTGTATTTAGAAGCAGATTATTGAAATCATTCCAAAACAGGTGATTCTAATCACCTTTTTTTTAATGGAGATTTATTATGGCATTGATTTTAGTTAGGGGGGAAAATAATTCAAAATTGCTTAGTGCAATTTCAGATATGGAACGTCATGGAAACATGACTTTGATATCAAATCCTAAAGTTATTGATGCGGAGTTTGCAGATTCTTTAGTTGAAGATATTTTAAAATCCAAGCTCAGAACCAAATCTAGCGTAGCTACTGCATTTTTTGTAAAAGAAGATACTACATTGAGTATTCTACAAATTAAAAAGATTCATCCTCCAGCTCATGTAGTTGTCGTTAGTGATGAGTATGATGCTTACAATAAATTACGTGATGCATTAGATGAAGCAAAAGTACTTCCAGGATATCATTCACATAAAGCAGTTAATGATGGTTTAATTGATTATAAAATTCAAGGTAAAGACCGTTATATAAAAAATGATAAATTAAATAGCTATTTAAAATAGCTATTTCCTTTTAATTTTCATAATATTTCCTAAGGTACGTTCACCAGAGGAATTACTGACAAACTGATTTAAATCAACATTATCTATTTCTTCAAGAAGTTTAATATCTAAAGCTTTTTCGAATTTTTTAGTTAGTTTGTTGTCAGGTGTCATTTTGCCGGTTTCAATTCTTGTAATGACTGAAACTCTTTCATTAATTTTTTTACCTAAATCTTCACGAGACCACTTTTTAGATTCTCTTGCTTTTCGTATTTCTACATTGAAATCTTCGATTAGTTCATCTGTAGGGTCGTCTCTTCTTGAATAGTTTCTATTTTTAGTATTTGTTGGTCTTTTTGTTTTTTCTTGTTTTACAAATTTTGGTTTTGGAGGTGCTTTTTGGATTTTACCAAGTTTTGAACACTCTTTACAAACAACCATAACTGATCCTTCAATTTTTGCTCTTATGGGATTGTTTTCTGGCACTGGTTTGCCACAGATTTCACATTCCATTTTAATCAGTTCCTCCAATAGTGTATAGTTAAATATATATTAATAATGTTATTTAATGATTGTTAGTACAAATTAAAATGAATACCTTTAAATACTTTAAAGTTACAAATTGTTATTATAACATTGAATAAATATAACCGAGAAAAAACTCGGAGTCGAATTAAATACATAGTCTCTGAAATAGGAGAATAATACTAACTGGAGATGATTCACATGGATGATTTTAACGATTTGGAAAATTCTTCAAAGGAACAATTAATCGAAAAAGTGGAATCCCTACAAGATGAAATTGTATCTTTAAGAGAAGAAAAATCCAAAGCTAAAAGTAACTTAATGTGGAAAGTTAGGAAATTAGAAAAAGACAAAGTACTCATTGAAAATGAAAAAATTAGATTAGAAAGAGAAACCAAATCTCTTCGTTCAGAGGTGGATAGATTCAGATCTCCTCCTTTAGTACTTGCTACTATCACTGAAGTTTTAGACGATCACAGAATGACTGTTAAAAGTAGCACCGGACCTAGCTTCCTTGTTAATTATTCAAAATTCTTAGATGAAAAATTATTGGTGCCTGGTTCAAGAGTGGCACTAAACCAACAAACCTTTGGTATTGTTGAAGTATTGCCGTCAGAAAAAGATGCAAACGTTTCTGGAATGGAAATAGAAACAAAACCGGATATTACTTATGATAAAATCGGGGGTTTGGAAGAACAAATCATTGAAGTTAAAGAAACTGTAGAACTTCCTTTAACTGAACCAGAACTATTTGAAAAGGTAGGTATTGAACCACCTAAAGGAATATTGCTTTATGGACCACCTGGAACAGGTAAAACTTTACTTGCAAAAGCTGTTGCTAATGAAACCAATGCTACATTTATTAAAATAGTGGCTTCCGAGTTTGTTAAAAAATACATTGGTGAAGGTGCAAGACTTGTACGTGAGGTATTTGAACTTGCAAAAGAAAAAGCACCGGCCATTATATTCATTGATGAGCTTGATGCAGTTGCAGCTAAAAGACTTAAAAGTTCAACTAGTGGAGATAGAGAAGTACAAAGGACTTTAATGCAACTTTTAGCTGAACTTGATGGTTTTGAATCAAGAGGAGACATTGGAATTATTGGTGCAACCAACAGGCCGGATATATTGGATCCTGCATTATTACGTCCTGGTCGTTTTGATAGATTTATTGAAGTACCTCTTCCGAATGTGGATGGAAGACGTGAAATTCTCAAAATTCACACTAAAAACATGTCTTTAGATGAAGAAGCAGATATTGACTTGCTTGTTGATTTAACAGATGAATTATCTGGTGCAGACTTAAAAGCAGTATGTACTGAAGCAGGTATGTTTGCAATTCGTGAAAAACGTGACAAAATTACTGTAGCTGACTTTATGGATGCAATTGAAAAAGTAATGAGCAAAACTCAAGAAGATGAATTGTTCAAAACCGAAGCTGGAGTAATGTTTGGTTGAATATAATTATATAAATAAGCCTATGATGAACCCTATGAGCTCTGATATGTGATGAATGATGGGCGAGCTGAGGCTTATTTTTTTAATCTTTTTTTCTAAAACTTTATTTAAAAGTAAATTCTAATAGTATAATCATGTTGTTTAATAAAAATGATAATAGAGTTAATGAAGTAATTCTATATAAAACAAAACCTAATATGCTATTGGGTTGTAAAAAAGCTATTTATGGAGTTATTTTATTAGGCATTGTCTTGTATGTTTCTCCCATTATGATTAAACTTATAGGTGAAATGCAAGTTTATATGATTTCCCGTATTCAATTGCCACTTACAAGATATGTTGCTATTGGATTTTTTGTTGTCATTCTTATTATTGCAATTTATATTATCTGGCAACTTGTTGGGTGGTATTCTATGGAATACACTTTAACCGATTCAAGAATTATAATTAAATCAGGTGTGATATCCACTAAAAAGAATTATATGCCTTATGCCACAATTCAGGATATAAACACATCTCAAAGCGTCATTGCCAGATTATTCAATGTGGGATCTGTTTCTGTTTTTAGCGCATATGATAATAATCAAATGGTTTTGAAAAACATTTCTAATCCTTCAAAGGTGGAAGAAATTATATTTTCTAATATGGTTGGGCCTAGAACTTTTCAAGAACCTCCTCAAAGGTTTCCTCGCCAATCTTATCCTCAAGAAAGACAATATTTTGATGAAGAGGATTATTTAGGTAGGAATGATTATTATGATGAATTTGAGCCAATAACCCCAATAACACACGAAAGCAATTCATATCAAAGACATAATTATGAATATTATCCTGAAGACTTAAGTCATGAAGGTAATAGGCATACTTATGAATATGAACCTTATGGCAATAGATATGATAGAGAAGTTCCTTTAAGAGAGGAAAGACACTATTCTGATAGATATTCGCAAGGTAATTATTATAATAATGTAAGGGATGAGTATTCCAGAGGGGATAATTATCCTGATTATAGCTCTGAAGACCAAAGGTCAAATGAACCAAATGATGCGGACTCACAGGAAAAAGCTATTAGAAGACATTTTGATAAGTTTAAAAAATAAGGTTTTATAATGAATTATGATGTAGCTGTTATTGGTGCAGGTCCGGCTGGATCCACAATCGCTTTTTATTTAACTTTAAAAGGTTTATCTGTTTGTTTAATCGATAAAAAAAGACAAATCGGATATCCTCTTCAATGTGCTGGAATTTTAAGTCGCCACATAGTCAAGTTAAATGACCTGCCGGAAAGGTTAATATTAAATAAGGTTAAAGGAGCATTCCTACACACAGACAATTATACTTTAAACGTTCAAAAAGATTATGAAGCAGCTTATATTATTGACAGGGTTGCTTATGACGAATATTTATTTAATAGGGCTATTGATAATGGCGCCAATTTTATAAATCAGAAAGCTATTAATTATGATTTGGATGAAGGTGAAGTTTATCTTCAAAATGGAGAAATTATAAAATCCAATGTCATTGTTGGATGTGAAGGATATAATTCTCTATTATCTCATCATATGGGAAATACTCAATCAAATTTCAATGCATCACAAATTCTTGTAAAAATTTCGAAAGATACTATTAACAAGTTTAGAAATTCCTCTAAAAACAATGAGGATTATGTTGACACATATTTAAGAGAAGACATACTTCCTGGATTTTTATGGATTATTCCTATACAGGATGACCTTTACAGAATTGGTCTATTTTCTAATGATTCTCATAAAATACAGGGCTCAATTTTGAATGATTTCTTAAATGAGAATTTTGAATATGAACTCATTGAAAAATACAAAGGTTTCATTCCAATTTTTGATGAAAAGAATAAATTAGTGGACAGAAGAGGAGTTTTAATAGGTGACTCAGCAGCTCAAGTAAAACCAACCTCCGGAGGAGGTTTGTTATTGGCATTTGATGCGTGCAGAATCGCTTGTGAACATATTTATAAAGCCGTAGATGAAGAAGATATTAACTATTTAAACAAATATCAAGATGAATTTTTAGATAAATACCTAAAAGAATTTAAATATCAATTTAAAGTTCACAAAACTCTCAACATGCTTTCAAATGATGATTTTGATTACTTATTTAAAAAACTTAAAGAAAATGATTGTGAAGAGTTAATATCAACTTATGGGGATATGGATAATCAGTCAGTAATTATTAAAGAATTTATTAAAAGAGGTTTAATATTTAAGATTATTCCCAAATTTTTATTTAAAAAAGTATCAAAGATATTTGGATTTTAGGTGAATTAAATGGAACTTTTATTTATTCAATCACAAGAACATCCCTTACTTCCTCAAGCAGAACTAAAAGCAGTAATGGAATGTGAAAACATTAATGCAAACATTGAAGTAATCACTGAAGGTTTGGTATTATTGACTGACATTTCAAAAGAAAATGTCTGTGATTATTATAGAATTCTTACAAAAAGATTGGGATATACTCATGAAGTACATGAATTAATCTTAAAAACTAATGTAAATGATTTTGATAAGGATATGGATTCTATTAATTGGGGAGAATATATTGATGAAAGTTTTGCAGTTCGTGTCAAAAGATTTCACTCAGATATTGACACCGTAGGCTATGAAAGACAAGCTGGAACATTAATATTAGAAAATTGTAGTGATATAAAAGTTAATCTGACCAAACCAAAAACATTAATAAGAATTGCGGCTTATGAAAATGAATTTTATGTGGCTATTGAAAGAATTAAATTAAATAAAAAACATTTTGAAGATAGTAAACCTCACAAAAGACCCTTTTTCTATCCTGGATCTATGAGTCCTAAACTTGCAAGATGCATGGTTAACTTATCAAGGGTAAAAGAGGGGGATTTGCTATTAGATCCATTTTGTGGAACTGGAGGCATATTGATTGAAGCAGGATTAATAGGTTGTAAGGTACTAGGTTCAGATATTTTTTGGAAAATGAAAAATGGGACTGCTATTAATCTTGAGCATTATGGAATTACAGATTACAGAACATTTAATTTGGATGTTCGTGAGCTTAAAATGTATGAAAAAGTAGCCGCTGTAGTTACTGATCCTCCATATGGAATTTCAACCACAACAGGGGATGTTGATGGGGATGAGATTATTAAAGAATTTTTGGAATCTATTTATGACAACATGAAAGACGATGCTTACTTATGTATGGCGTCTCCACACTTCATTGATTTAAAGCCGATGGTAGATGAAGTTGGATTTGAAATTGTAGAACAATATGGAATTAAAATGCATAGAAGTTTAACAAGAATAATTTCCGTAATTCGAAAAAAGTTATAAAAAAATAGTTAAGTTTATATACTACTTATTTATTTTCTTGTTATTTTCCATTTAAAACAACTCACTTCTCTTTATTTTTATTATTTTTACTTTTATTTTTTTTAATTTCAATTATTTGACATTTTTAAAATTATTTTGAATATTTTTCATAAAAATATTAATTTAGATAAAATAACAGTTTATACTTATTTTTATTATTTATATGGATTAATTATTAATTTAATTTTAATTTAATAAAAATTTGCAATATTTTTTAATTAATTTTGTTAATAAAATTTATCTGTCTATAAGATGTGCTATGTGTTTTATGGCGGTGACCTAAGAATTATTGTATGGAACAATTTTTACTATGATGGTTGCTTTTCCGCATATAGCTATACATTTGTGAGTACTTGAATTTTCTCAAGTATGATGTTGGTTTT
>NZ_JAZKXX010000071.1:0-20292 GCF_045611865.1 Methanobrevibacter sp. | reverse complement strand
TTAAGTTCGCTCATAATAATCACAAAAAAATAAGTTTTTTAAAAACAAATGAACATTCTCTTCCTAAACACCACTAAAGGAATACAAACGAATGCTCATTTCAACCATCACCATTGTTCATATTATAAAAAAATAGTATATCAAATATGAACAATAGTATTTTTAATTTTAACATATATAAAGGTTTAGTATCTAAAAGGTACTTTCAATAGCTTTAATTAAGTTATAGATTATTTTATTTGTACTTACATCAATATTGTTCTCATCGCCAAGTTGTATGACTTTGCCATTTAGGGAATCAATTTCAGTTTTTATTTTCCTTTGAATGTCCTGGTGGGTTGATGAGAAGTGATTATGGGTATCAGGAACGAGTTTTGAGTAAAACAAGTCTTTATATTCGTCGGGTGTTTCCCATAAAGTTGAATAACCACAAGTTTTTATCACATTAAATATTTCATCAATGATGCTGTTCATGATTTCAATTGTGTATTCGTTTTCAGTCAATGCCCCATAGTGGACATTAAGTATTGCACCTAACGGATTTAGTGCGCAGTTGTAAAGCATCTTTGCCCACAGATATTTGTCAACTTCGTCTGTTAGTTCACAGTTAATGCCGGATGAGGTAATCATGTCGGTTATTTGTTGTAAATCTTTGGGGTCTTCGCCCTGAAGGGACCCTATTAAAATAGGTTCGGTGTAAACTGTCACTTCACTGATGTGTCTTTCTGGACGGGTAAAGCCTGTAATTACGCGTGCTGAGAAAACCTCTTTTGGGTTGAAATATCTTAAGTATGGCTCATCATTTCCAAATCCATTTTGGAAAATGATAATCTTGGCATCATCTTTTAGGATATCTCTGTTTTCATTTAGCTTTTGTGAAATGTCATCATTAGCTGTGGTCTTGGAGGTTATGAATACATAATCGAAGTTGCCTTTTGGAATTTCTGAGTATCTTTCATATACTGTGATTTCATTTTTTGTAAATGAATAATGTGTAAATAGGCCAGTTCTTTCAATTCCATGTTCTTTAATTGCCTTTGCAGTTTCGCCCCTTGCATATATGCTCACATTGGTATTTTGTGAGAGAACTGATGCTGCAAGACCAATTCCAACACTGCCTGCACCAATAATTAGTATGTTCATATTACTTTTTCCTTTTAAATTAATCGTTAGTTATGAATATTATATTGTTTTGATGTTTAAAATATATTTTTGATTTCATAATGTGATTTAAAAATTAATTATTATTTAATTATTAATAAAATTAATTTAATTTATTTGATTTGTTGATTTTGTTTAAAAAATCGCTTATTTAACTTATATTAGTAATCTTTTATTTTTTTTAAATATTTTTATTAATTTTAATTATTTTTTTATATTTTTTTAGAAATATTGAATTAATCTGTTATATTGATTTAAAGAATGTTCATAAATTGAAGTTTATTCTTTAATATAATATATTTATATTATTAAAAACAATATGTAATTGTACATTATAAGTTAAATTCTAAATAAACTGATAACTTATTGATTTAAAATAATTCTAATTTATTTTAATGAATGTATAGGAAAATGGTGTGATAATAAATGAATGACAAAATGAAATTAGGTTTAATTGCTGCTGTTTCTATTATATGTCTTTTCCTTTTATCATTATGGATTACTTCCACACCAGCAGATGCGGATAATTCTGTAAGATTCGGTATCTTAACATTATTACCACCGCTTATTGCTATTGCTTTAGCATTCATAACAAAAGAAACAATTCTTTCTTTGTTTGTGGGTGTATTCGTTGGAGAATTCATGTTATGTGTTAACGACTTAAACATCGTTTCCACTATCGTAAACGCATTCTTGAATTTAGGTACTCAAGTAATTACTTGTATGTCTGATCCATGGAATGCGGGTATTATTCTTCAATGTTTGCTTATTGGAGGTATCATCCAATTGGTAACCAAAATGGGAGGAGCAAAAGCTCTTGCTGATGCATTCGCTAAAAGAGCTAACACTCCAAGAAAAGCACAATTATTCACCTGGCTTTTAGGATTATGTGTATTCTTTGACGATTACGCAAACTCATTAATTGTTGGTCCTATTATGAGACCAGTAATGGACAGACTCAAAGTATCTAGAGAGAAATTAGCATTTGTTGTAGACGCAACTGCAGCTCCTGTAGCTGGTATAGCAATTATTTCCACTTGGATTGGATTAGAAATAAGTTTAATTGCTGCTGGTTTCCAGTCTGTAGGTGTGACTAATGTAACCGGATTTGGAATATTTTTACAAACCATTCCATACAGGTTCTATAACATTTTCATCTTAATTTTCATTGTGATTTCCGCTTTAACATTATACGAATTCGGTCCAATGAAAAAAGCAGAACAAGCAGCACGTGCTAGAAAAGAAGACGAAGAAATTATTGTACCTGAAGCTCCTGGTTTTGATGAAGTCAAACCAGTTGAAGGCATTAAATTATCAGTTTGGAATGCTATCATTCCAATTGGTACCTTAATTATAGGTGCACTTATTGCATTCTATTGGAGCGGATACACTACCATTTTAGGTGGAGAAGATCAAGCACTTATTGCAATCATAAAATCATCTCCATTATCATTTGATGGTATATATACTGCTTTATCTCAATCCGATGCATCCGTAGCACTTTTCCAAGCAGCACTTCTTGCTTCCATTGTAGCAATTGTAATGGCTGTCGGCGAAAAAATACTCACAATCGAAGATGCAATTTCCGAATGGATTGGAGGTATGAAAACCATTGTTATCACTGGTGTAATATTGCTTCTCGCATGGTCTTTAGGTGGAGTAATTGGAGAAATAGGAACTGCTGATTACCTGGTAGGTGTATTAAGCAGCACAATTCCAGTATGGATTGTACCAACATTAATCTTTATTTTAGGTGCTTTAATATCATTCGCTACCGGTACTTCATATGGTACAATGAGTATTTTAATGCCTTTGGCTATTCCATTAGCTTGGGCTATCAGTTCCGGAGATATGAGCTTTACAATTGTTTGTACAAGTGGTGTACTGACTGGTGCTATTTTCGGAGATCACTGTTCTCCAATTTCAGATACAACAATTCTTTCGTCCATGGGAACAAGCTGTAACCATATAGATCACGTAAGAACACAAATCTACTATGCAATCTTTGTTGCAGCTGTAACTATTTTAGTAGGTTACATCCCAGCTGGTTTCGGTGTTCCATTCTACTTCTCATTACCAGTCGGTATTGTTGTATTGTTCATAGGACTTAAAGTATTAGGTCAAAAAGTAGACTTTGATGAAGTTGAGGAATCATCCTCATAAACTTCATTCTTTTTTTTATTTTTTTAAAATTTGTATAAATTAGAAATATTCATCACATATATTTTTGTAGGTGCAAAACCTGCATATATATTGTCTTTTAGCAGGAAAATGCTCATTATTTATTTTCTCTCGAACATTGTGGAGAGTATCGATTGCTTCATCTATTTCTGAATAACTCAAATATTTACGTTTGTTGTCTTCATCACAAACATCCAATAGTCTTAAGCGACCATTTTTAGTAAAAAACACACCTACCTTTGAAACCGGTTTTCCACAAACGTTTTCAACAAGCAATTTATAGTAGCATAACTCCAGACGATATTTTGAAAAGGAACTGGAATTGCTTGTTTTATAATCAATAATGACTAATTCTCCATTTTCATCTTCCAAGATAATATCACAGATTCCAGAAAACCTGTTTTTTTCATCATGCAAATATTCTTCCTTCAAATATAATTTATAATCATTGTCAATGAAAACTTCCCTAAAAAAAGATCCCAAATTACTTACATGCTCATCAGCATGACCTATATCCAAATCATAAGCAATTTTAAACAATTCGTTTTCAATATCCACATCATCCAATTCATCTCCGAATTTTTCTGAAAACTTCTCGGCGATTAAGTGAACATCACTGCCTAATGCCATGTATTTGTTTGGTTCAACTTCAATTTCATCGATATATTGAAATTTAAACTCAAGTGGGCATTTGAGATACGTGTTAACTTTCGATTTGGATAATTTCATAAGTATATATTATCCCTATTAGGTTAAAAAATCTATTCTATTATATAGTTAAAAAGTTAAAAATATCATATAATGAATTCCACAAAGAGAATATTCTATTATGATTTATTAAGGGCAATAGCCATAATTATGGTTATTCTTGTCCATGTCGACGGCATTATAGGTTATGGATTTGACAGTCTAAAGCATGCAATTCCTGGATTGTTGACAGCAACCACATGGCCTGCAGTTCCCATATTCTTAATGTTGTCTGGAGCATTGCTTTTAAACAGGTCATATACATTATCCGAATTTTTCAAAAAGAGATTTGCAAGAATCCTATATCCTTTCATCTTTTGGGTATTGGTAACTGGCCTAATTGGATTTTTCTCTTTCGGTTGGTCCGGTAAAGAAACATTAAAGGTTATTTTTGGTTTGACTTCACCTTTCTGGTATATATGGATGTTGATTGGAATCTATCTGTTTATTCCAATAATCAATTCATTTTTAAAGGAATATGGTCTTAGAGGTTTTGAATTCTTCCTATTGGTTTGGGCAGTGACAATCTTTATCATTACTGTTAAAATTCCTCTGCTTGATGGAATAAATCTGGATTATTTTGCAGGATATATGGGTTTTGTAGTGCTAGGATACTATCTTGACAATAAACAATTCGGTTTATCTGACAGAAGCATGTTTTATGCAGGGTTTCTGCTATTGATTTTATCAACAGTCTTTCGCATGTATGTCTTCAGATATGAGCTGGGCCTATACAGTGACTATAATCTGTTGTTCACTACAATAGCTCAAAGTGTAGGATTGTTTTTGGCAGTCAAGTATTTGGATAAGATATCTGTAGATACTGACAACATTTATTCCAAAATCAAAAACAATATCTTTGGAAAAGCCATTCTAAGCATTAGTATTTGTAGCTATGGAATGTATTTGGTTCATTATATTATAATAGAGGGCTTTGAATTCTTAAACATCCATTCCTTAAAATTGCTGCCGATAATTTTAATAATTACCGTTTTGACTTCATGGGCCATTGTCTTTGTATTGAGCAAAATCCCATATTTAAGAAAAATTTCGGGTGCAAATTAGATTTATATAATTAATTAGACAAATAATTATACAATTCAATAATTGGAGAGTAGTTAAGATGAAAGTTATAGCACTTCAAGCAAGCCCACGTAAAGGCGGAAATTGTGATGTATTGATGGATGAAATGATTAAAGGTATCGAAGAAAATGGAGGGGAAGTAGTAAAATACTTCTTGGAAGGCTGTGAAATCGCTCCATGTAAAGCATGCATGTACTGTGCTGAAAACCCTGAATGTGTAAGGGCAGATGACGGAAATAAAATTTTGGATGATTTGGTGGCTGCTGACGGTGTAATCTTTGCAACACCTATCTATTACGGTCAGATGTCAGCACAAGGAAAATTGATTATTGACAGATTCTACAGCATCGGTCAAAACCCAGACAAAAGCCTATCTGGTAAGGCTGCATTGATATTTACTGAAAACCAACCTGAAGGAACCTACAAAGACTACATAGAACTTACCAAATTCTCACCATTTACTTTCATGGGATATGAAGTAATTGGTCATGTGGATGCTGGTTCAGCAGGCCCTGCAGGTATCGTGGCCGAAGAACAAGAAGACAAATTAAAAGAAGCTTACGAATTAGGTTTAAAATTCTAAACCTAATCTTAATCTTTTTTTTAGGATGTAAATATGGGCTTAGGTTCACTTTTTAAAAGAAAGAAAAAGGACAAAAAAGAGGAAGTTGTCGAATCCCACATTGACATTAACACAGATGATTGTAGTGGATGTGAGAAATGTACAATTGCCTGTCCGAATAATGTCTTGATTATTGTGGATAGTGTAAGTTCAGTAAGAGATCCTCAAGTTTGTAAATCTTGTAAAGTCTGCATGGCGATATGTCCTGATGACTGCATTACAGTCAACTAACTTTTTTTTAATTTTTGCATCAAAATTTACCATCATAATTATTAAAGAATCAGCAAATAATTTGATGGTTTATATTAAAAACTTATTTTTAAGCAATGAAATTTTTAAAATAATAAAAGAAGTAGTAAAAAATAGAAATGTTTATTAGTGTAATCTCTATTCATAAACAAAAAAAGATAAGTTATAGTGATAATTCTTCAGCACCAATAACCTGAACGGTCATCTTTTCAATAAATTCATCACTTTCTTCAGTGAAGTTCAAGAAGTGTGGTGAAGCCATATGTCTTTTTAAAGCATCAGGAGATTTCCATTTTTCAACAAAAGTTAAAGTATCATCATTTATTGATTTCAATAATTGATAATCAATATTGCCTTCTTCAAGTAAAGATTCACTAATTAATTCTCCACTTACTTCAAGAATACTGTCTTGACAACCTTGTTTAGGTTCGACTTTTGCTAAAACTAATAGATAATCCATAACTTATCACCTGATATATTTGTTAAAAATAGATATATTTTCATATTATTTAAAAATGTTCTATTTAAAGTTAGGCCAATTTTTCAAAAAATACATTAATTAAAAAACAGATATATATAAACAAGTAAAATTTTGGAGAAAAAAGATGATATATTCAACAGAGATAGAAAATATGTGTCCTGTTAGAAAAGGTGCAAATCACGACCCTGCTCCAATTCCTGAAGAGGGAAAATGGGTTAAAGCAAAGCAAATTGGAGATATTTCTGGTTTTACACATGGTATCGGTTGGTGTGCACCTCAACAAGGATGCTGTAAGCTAACATTAAATGTTAAAGATGGAATTATAGAAGAGGCATTGGTTGAAACTTTAGGATGTTCAGGTATGACACACTCAGCTGCAATGGCAGGTGAAATACTTGTGGGCAAAACAATCCTTGAGGCATTAAACACAGACCTTGTTTGTGATGCGATAAACACTGCAATGCGTGAATTATTCTTACAAATTGTCTATGGAAGAACTCAATCTGCATTCTCAGAAGGCGGTCTTCAGATTGGTGCTGGACTTGAAGATTTAGGAAAAGGTCACAGAAGCCAAATCGGAACAATTTATTCAACAAAAGTAAAAGGTCCAAGATACTTGGAGCTAACAGAAGGCTACATTACCGAAATTGGACTTGATGAAGATGATGAAATAATTGGGTACAAATACATTAACCTGGGTGTAATGTTGGATTTAATAAAAGACGGTGTTGACCCACTTGAAGCAATAGAAAAGGCAACAGGTCAATACGGAAGATTTGATGATGCAGCCAAAAAGATAGACCCAAGAAAGGAGTGATATTATGAGTTTATTTGAAAGTTACGAAAGAAGGATAGATCAAATCATTCCTGTTTTGGAAAAATACGGTATTAAAGATTTAGAGGAAGCTAAACAAATATGTCTTGACAAGGGCTTTGATCCTTATGAAATCGTTAAAGGAGTTCAACCTATTTGTTTTGAAAACGCATGCTGGGCATACACCCTTGGAGCAGCAATTGCAATAAAACAAGGATGCACAAAAGCATCCGATGCAGCAAAAGCTATTGGTGAAGGACTTCAGGCATTCTGTATACCTGGAAGTGTAGCAGATGACAGACAAGTAGGATTAGGTCATGGAAACCTTGCATCAATGTTATTGAGTGATGAAAGTGAATGCTTTGCATTTCTTGCAGGTCACGAAAGTTTTGCAGCAGCAGAAGGAGCTATAGGAATTGCAAACTCAGCAAATGAAGTGCGTGAAAAACCGTTAAGAGTTATTTTAAATGGTCTTGGAAAAGACGCTGCATTAATAATCTCAAGAATCAACGGGTTTACACATGTTGAAACAGAATTTGACTATTTTACAGGTGAAGTGAAAGTAGTCAAAGAAAAAGCATACTCCGACGGTGAAAGGGCAAAAGTCAGATGTTACGGTGCTGATGATGTACGTGAAGGAGTAGCTATTATGCATCTTGAAGGTGTTGACGTATCCATTACTGGTAACTCAACAAACCCGACACGTTTCCAACACCCAGTAGCCGGAACATACAAGAAAGAATGCATATTGCAAGGCAAAAAATACTTCTCAGTTGCATCTGGTGGAGGAACAGGAAGAACCTTACACCCAGACAACATGGCAGCAGGACCTGCTTCCTATGGTATGACCGATACACTTGGAAGAATGCACTCTGATGCACAATTTGCAGGTTCATCATCCGTACCTGCTCACGTTGAAATGATGGGATTAATCGGTATGGGTAACAATCCGATGGTTGGAGCTTCAGTAGCTGTAGCTGTAGCTGTCGAAAAAGCAATAAAATAGGGATATTTATCCCTTTTAACTATTTTTTTAGGTGTTATTATGTCAACAATGTGGGGATTGACAGCAAGAGGAATCTGTGAATTCAATGGAAAAATTCTACTTTTAAAAATTAGATCTCGCTCTGCTCATGACGCCGGCAGATGGGAAATTCCAGGTGGAAAAGTTAAAAAATGCGAATATTTTGATGAAGGATTAAAAAGAGAATTTCTCGAAGAGACCGGCCTTGAAGTTGATATTGATTCACTATATAATGTTGTCAGAAAAGATTATACTGCCTGTAAGACTCAGGAAGAAGTTAAATCAATTCAATTAATCATGAAGGTAACCTGTGAAAGTGATGAGGTTACTATTAGTGAAGAACATGATGATTTTGGTTGGTTTAGTATGGAAGAGATTAATGAAATGATATCTGACGGATTATTAACTCCTCCAGCCGTAACTGCATTTTCAAAAGAGTAACTATTCAAGTTTCAATAATTTGGCGGCATTCTCATAAAGTATTTGGGTGCGCTCTTTTTCTGTTAAATCGATTTTATTAAAGTATTCCATCTCGCTTTTTGACTCCCACATAGGATAGTCGGTTCCCCATAATACCTTGTCGGCACCATATGCATGAATCAAATCTAGGGCAGTTTCAGGTGTTAGGGCATATAAGCTGGAACTCAAATCAACATAGAGGTTTTCAAATCCTGCCAATTTGCTGGTTGCTTCTTCCCACATGCTCCATCCTGCAAAATGAGCTCCGATAAATGGAATATCTGGAAATTTTTCTAAAAATGGTTTAATCTGTTCTGGATTTGAATAATGGTATCTAAAATCACCGCAATGAACCTGCATTGGCACTCCAGCTTTACTTACGACTTCACCTATCTTGAATGCACGTTCTTCATTCATTGCAAATTGTTGAAAATCAGGATGAAGTTTTACACCTTTAAGGCCAAGTTCTATCAAGTAATCAAAGTCACCTTGTATATCCTCACTGTCCGGATGCAGGGTTCCAAATCCAGTGAATAAATCAGAATGAGTATTTACAGCTTCAGCAATAAATTCATTAATTGATTTTACTTGTTTTGGTGTAGTGGCTACGGAGTGGACAAGATAGTGTGTAACTCCCACTTCACTGCCGTCTCTTATCAAATCATCTAATTTACCGTTTAAAGACATGTCCAAATCGTAAAAATCTCTAATTCCTATTACTGCTTTATCTGCTATTTTTTCAGGATAAATATGACAATGTGCATTTATGATTTTTTGCATATATATTAAACCACCTAATATTCTAGATATTAATTTTGATTTTTAAGATTAAAATAGTTTTTCACCCGAATACATCTTTTCTTCTGTGTATATTCTTATTAATCTATCGATTAAATCATCATACATTAATCTATGACCTACTGCTCCTCCTTGAGAAGTTTTAATATTATTCAAGGATTTATCTGCAAATTCTCCACTGTTGTTAATAATATACCACATTCCATGAGGGGTGTATATGAACAGTTCACCTTCGCCATTAATGGCACCGTTTTTAAAGCTGTCTTCCGGGTCATAGATTTTTGTTGAGTGAACTGCAAGTCTTGACAAATCCTGTTCTGGGCGTGTGCCTGTTCTTTCAAATAACATCTTTAACCATTCGTAAGACTTATCTTTTAGGTTTGCTTTTTTAATGGGATCGGCAAATGCTTCTTTTATCTTGTTTTGTCGTTTTTCTAATGTGTTTGTTATTCCAAGTATCTCTTCAACTTTTGGAACGTCTTTTTCAAGGCATCTCCATCCTTCAGGTCTGCCGGTTACTTGGATGTTGCCCTCCTTAAAGTCCATTCTTTTGAAATTTCTAAAATAAGGCTTTACTTTTTCAAATTCCTCATCAGGAATTTTTTTGTTTAAGCCGTAAAGGTATCCATATTCATTGGCGTCAAAACATTTTGTTTCTAGTTTTAATTCGTCATCTGCCATACTATCACCTAATATTAATTTGTTTTAATAATATAAAATTATTGTTAATATTTACAATATGCATTATTTTATAAATATTCTATATTTTGTATATTTGATTATAACTTTTTATTTAATTTTTTTAATAATTTTTCATAATCGTAATCTATTTTTATATTAAAGTCTAATATTTAATCATGGTTAAAGTAAGCATTTTGGGTTCAACTGGTGTAATCGGTAAAAATGTAGCATTTACCCTTGCAAGAGCAGATACTGTTGATGAAATTGTATTTTTTTCAAGGCCTGAAAGTGTAGACAAGGCTAAAGGAGAAACATTTGACATGTATGATGCTCTGGCAGCAGAGGATATCGATTGTAGACTGACCCCATCATGTGATTACAATGATATTGCAGGTTCTGAAATTGTTTTGATTACTGCAGGAACCCCTAGAAAAGAAGGTATGAAAAGATTAGATTTAGCAAAACCAAATGCGGAAATTGTTGCAAATTATGCAAAACAAATTGCAGTTCATGCTCCAGATTCAATTATTTTAATAGCTACAAATCCGGTTGATGTAATGACCACAGTTGCACTTAAGGCTTCAGGCTTTAAAAAGAGCAAGGTTATTGGTATTGGAAACCACTTGGATTCATTGAGATTGAAGGCTTACTTTTCAAGACAAATTGATGTAAACAGTTCAGAGGTTCATACAAGGGTCATTGGTGAGCATGGAGATCATATGGTTCCTCTTTTAAGTTCAACAACAATTGGTGGTATTCCACTTAAATATTTCGTGGAATATGTTAATCTGGATATTACTGGCCTTGTGAATAGACTTAAAAATGCTGGAAATACAATTATTTCTAAAAAAGGAGCTACTGAATATGGACCTTCCTATGCAATAGCTAATCTAATTTCAACAATAATTACTGATACTCATAAAGTTTTGACTGTAAGCAGTTATTTGGATGGGGAGATTTATGGTGTTGACGATGTTTCATTGGGTGTTCCGGTAGTGCTCAGTAAAAGGGGTGTTGCAATGATTGTTCCAATTCACATGAATGACATTGAGAAAAAAGAGTTCTTTGCAGCGGCAAATAGTGTAAGAGAAGTAACACATGATGTTCTAAATCATCTTAATCTATAATGGGGATAGTAAATGAAATTGGTTGTTCAAAGAGTAACAAATGCCAGTGTGGAAGTCGATGACAACATTGTTGGTCAAATAGATGAGGGTTTGATGGTGTTGGTTGGCTTTGGAGATTGTGACAGTGAAAGAGAGGCGGACTATCTTTCAAGAAAACTGGCAAAGCTTAGAATTTTTCATGATGAAGATGGAAGAATGAACAAATCCGTGATGGATATTGGGGGTAAATTATTGCTTGTTCCTCAATTCACTCTATACGCCCACACCAAAAAGAATAGACCATCATTTCACAAGGCACTAGCGCCTGATAAAGCTACTGTATTGTTTGATTATTTCACAGAGAAATGCAGCGAATTTGTTGAGGTTGAAACAGGTGAATTCGGTGCATTCATGAAGGTGAGCTTGCTGAATAATGGGCCTGTGACCATTCTCCTCGAAAAAGAATTTGAATAATTAAATACAAACGTTTATAAATAGGTTCGTTGAAAATATATTTTGCTATTACATGGGGGAATTAAAATGCCAATTGAAAAGTCTAAAGCTCATGAAATTAAAAGACTGACAACTCCATTAACCATTAAAGATTCCAGAGCTTATGATGACAATGGAAAACTCCTAAATTGTGTTGAAACAATTTCTGATGTGAGATTCATTGTTGAACCCCGGGAAGGCATTTTAACCGAAAATGAAATTTTACAATATGCTCCTGAGTCAAAGACTGCAGCAAAAATAAGATTGAAAAGAGGAGTAGGATCCAATTCAGATGTATTGCTTGTTAATGAGTCAGTACCATGGATATTTGCCTTATATTATGTTGTTGTATTATCAGTGTCAGTCATCGTCTTTTTTTCTGCAATCAAAATGTTAATGGTGGCAATTTTAGTTTTATTAATTCTTCCATTAGTTTATTTATATAAAATATTTAATCTAAAAGGCTACACAAAAGTAAAGACCAAAAAACAAGTTAAGAAAAGTCAAATGGATTCAAATAAAACAATCGAAGAACCAGTTATTGAGGATACAGGTCTTCAATCACTTAAGGTATATGCAAAGGAAATTGACAACCTGAAGATTTTGTTTGACGTTAAGGAGCAAGTGGTTCGGGATTTGATTAAAAAGAGATTTGAACCGCCACAAATAACATATGACAAATTCATTTCAATAATAGATAAGGCCAACAAACTGTTCTATCAGGAAGTTGATAGTGCATTAAACATTATTAGGTTGGCTACTGATGACACACCAAGGGTTCAAAGCGAAATCCAGGGAAAGATTAATAACATGAAAAAAATCATCAATCAAATTGAAGAGCTTACAAATGAACTGGTAATCAATATCAGCAGTGACGATGAGACAAAAGAGGAAGTAAATAATTTACTTGAGAATATGGAAAATCTTATTGGTTCAGTTAAAGAGTATTAGGTGGTTAAATGAGTAAAAAGTGCCCTACATGTGGAAAAAGATTACCGAATGGAGTTCAATTTTGTCCAGATTGCGGCCATTCATTTAATAAAACCAAAATTGATATTTTCAGCAACGGTAAAATATTAATTATATTGATTGTTGCTGTTCTTGTCATAGGAGGCATTTTCATACTGACTTCTTCAACCGGTGGTGATAACGGAAATAATAAAGTTAATGATGATGGAACACATGTCTTTTTGACAATTACAGATGTTAGCGGATGGGACACAAGGGACGGTTCTTTTAAAAGTAATTACATGCTCTACACTTCCGCATTGTTTACAAAAGTTCCCGATGACATCAAGGGATATATGATAAAAACAACATATTATGATAAAAACAGCTCACAGATTGGCCAGGAAACCGAAAGTCTGGAACAAATCTACTATGATTCAGACAATTCCATATCATTTGGCCATTATACAACATCCGTTAAACCAGATCCGGATTATGTGGTTGTACAAATTATAAAGGATGAAAATATTATTGATAATTATACAGAAAAAATAGACCAAAGTAAAATTGATTATTTAAATTAAGTGGTGATATTATGGCAGAATTTTCTCTAGATGTAGATAAAATAAAAAATGATGTCGAAACAAGTCTTAAGAATGAAGAAGAAAAATTGGAAAACTCAAATCTCAAAAATCAAGCTCAAGAAAATGCCGTTGCAATATTCGATGCAGATTTAAACAACCCTCATGAAAGGGAAGAAATCTTAAAACCATTGGATGACTTTGGTTTAAAAGATATGAACAAAGCAGCGTCAAAAAATGAAATGCTATCAACAAGACTGGTTGATTTGACAAAAGGTGGAAAAGATGCAGATAACATTGGTGACAATCTGCTTGAACTTGACAGACAAATGAAGGATTTGGATCCAAGTAAGGTTAATTTTGCCAAAAAAGGAGTAATCGGAAGTTTGATGAATCCGGTTAAAAAATACTTCGCCAAATATGAAAAGGCTGAAGTGGCAATTGCAGACATTGTTGAATCTCTAGATAAAAGTACTACTGTACTTCAAAATGACAATACTACTCTTTTAAACGAAGAAAACTACTTAAGGGAAATTACAAATAAACTCCTTGCAGATATAGAACTCGGTAAAAAGATGGATGAGTCAATCGAAGCACAAATACGAACAGCTGAAATTGAAGGTGTAGATGAGGATAAAATAGCAATTGTACGTGAAGAAATATTGTTTCCGCTTAGGCAAAGGATTATGGACATGCAACAAATGATTGTTGTAAACCAACAAGGGATAGTATCATTAAATGTAATTAGACGTAATAATAAGGAATTAATCAGAGGTGTTAAACGTGCCCAAAATGTTACCGTTTCAGCCTTAAGAACAGGCGTAATGGTTGCATGTGCACTCTATGATCAAAAGATTGTCATGGACAAGATTAACATCCTTAATGAAACTACCGAACATATCATTGAATCAACTTCTCACATGCTCAAGGAACAAGGAAGTGAAATACAAAAGCGCAGTGCAGAGACCATGATTTCACCGGAAGTCTTAAAGGAATCATTTTCAGAAGCCATTCAGGCTATTGAAGATGTAAGTGCCTATAAGGAACAGGCACTTCCTAAAATGAAAGAAACTATTGAAATGTTCAGTGACATGGCCGAAGACGGTCAAAGGGTAGTCAAAAAAATAGAAACTTCAGAAAATAATTTAATTGAGTAATATGAATCTTACAGAAAAAATTAAAAAATCATGGTGGGTAATCTTTTCTGTTATCCCATTTTTAAATGGTTTTGGATTTATATACATTGGATTAAAACTTAACAATAAAAATTGGATACTTGAAGGAGTTTCCTATGAATTCCCATGGTTTTTCTACTTTATAGTATATGCAATACATGGTCAAAGTGTGCCTTCGACAATGATGATAGCTTTCGCTTTAATATTATTGCTAGTAAGTATCATCAGATCCATTTGGGTTGCAGTTAAGCTTGCTGATGTATATGATAATAGTGAAAAATACACAATAAAATCAACAGTCCTCGCCAATCCAGTCAATAAAAGTGAAGATAAGAAAGATTCATCTTTACCTGGCTGTTGTTTTTGTATTGCAGTCCTGTTTATCATATTTGCAATCATTACAATACTTTAACTTTTTTTTATTTTTTTGTTAAGGGAAAAACTGAAGAATTTGAAATTTAATCGGTTAAAGTTAGTGAAAAATATGATTATTAGATTAGAAGAGGAAAAAGATTATCTAGAAGTAGAAAACATGGTGAGAAATTCCTTCTGGAATATATATCGACCTGGTGCTTTTGAACATTATATTGTCCATAATTTAAGGGATGATGAAAGTTTCATCAAGGATTTGGCTTATGTAATTGAAGTTGATGATAAAATAATAGCACACATCAATTATTCAAAAGGCAGAATTGTTTTCAAAAATGATGCTGTTGATGCAGTTGTTTTAGGTCCGATTTCAGTAGATACAAAATATCAAAATCATGGATATGGATCAAAACTCATTGAGCATACATTAGGATTAATCCTAGAAATGAATATTCCTTTTGTGTTTGTTATAGGCGATGAACATTACTACCATAGATTCGGATTTGAAAGCGCTTCAAAATATGACATATATCTAGATGGAACCGATAAAAACGAGGAATGCCCATTCTTTATGATTAAAATCTTAGATAAAAATAAAATGGAATTAATTGAAGGAACATTTTATAATCCTGAAGTTTTCAATGTTAATGAAAATGATGTTGATGAATTTGATAAGCAATTTGAATTTAAAGAAAAATTAGTTTTGGAAGGTCAATTATGAAATATTTAATTATAAATGGCTCACCAAGGAAAAAGAATACTTGGAAAATAGTAAAACAGGCACAAAAAAGCATAGAAGGTGATTTTGAAGAAGTACACTTAATAGCTCAAAACATTCCAATATGTATAGGGTGCATGAATTGTATGATGGAAGGAGAAGAGAATTGTCCGCATTTCAGTAAAGTAAATCCGATAATAGAAAAAATAAAGGAATGCGATGGTCTTATAATAACCTCTCCAGTCTATGCAATGAACGTTACAGGTCTTTTAAAGAATTTCTTTGACCATACTGCTTATTTTTATCACAGGCCAGAATTTTTCACCAAAAAAGCTTTGATTGTTGTATCTACTGCAGGTGCAGGTCAAAAAAAGGTCGCTAACTATATTGATGAAACATTAAGGCATTGGGGTTTTAACAAGAACTATAAAATAACATATGCATGTGGTGGAAAGGATACTCTAGAGACAAAAGGCATTGATAAAACAGCTAAGAAATTTTCAGATGATGTAAAATCCAGAAAAATCCATTCTCCTAAATTCATGGATATTTTATATTTTGAAGTGTGGAAAGCAATGGCAACATCATCAGATCCAATAAAAGCTGACAAGGAATTTTGGTTTAGTTCAGGTTTGGTCAATTATGATTTTTCTCCAAAAGTTAAATTGAATCCTATAAAAAAAGCATTTTCAAAATTGATGTACTTTATTATGAAAAGAGCGATTAAATAGGAGGCTATGCCTCTAATCCCTAGCTAATTTTTTCAATTCTTCACCAGTCAGATGAAAAACGTTCCAATCTTTTTGTTTTGCATCCAATGAAAGGTAAAAGTCAATACTAGGTTGGTTCCATGAAAGACAAGTCCATTCAAATCTTCCATAGCCTCTTTCAACAACTATTTCTGCAAGCCTTTTAAGTAATGCTTTACCATAACCTTTTCCACGGCATTCCGGATCTACGTATAGGTCTTCCAAGTGGAGATTAACATTTGATATGTAAGTTGAAAAACTTAAGAAAAATAATGCAAAACCAATCTCTTTACCATTTTCAAGGGCAAATATTACTTCAGCTTGATGTTTGTCAAAAATCCATTTTTCAAGTTCTTCTTCTGTAGCTATAACTTCATCTAATCTTTTTTCATAATCTGCAAGTTTGCAAATGAATTCTAAAATTAGTGGTGTATCTTCTCTAGTTGCATTTCTAAATGTCAATTCGCACATGAATGTATTTTTAGTAGTTTTGATAGATATAGTATTATGTTTCGAGAGATGAGGCTTAAAAATAAGCAACTTTCACATGAGGAATGCATTGAAATATTGACAAATGAACCTCGTGGTGTTTTAGCCCTTTTAGGTGATTATGATTATCCATATTCTGTTCCTATAAGTCATGTATATGTTGATGGCAAGATATACTTCCATGGAGCAAAAACCGGCCACAAACATGATGCCATCAAAAGTCATGAAAAGGTATCATACTGCGTCATGGATAAGGGTGTCAAAGCCGAAGATTCATGGTGGTATACATTCAAAAGTGTGATTGTATTTGGAAAAATCAGGATTTTGACTGATAGTGATGAAAAAATTGATAAATTGACTCATCTTGGAGATAAGTTCTTTCCAACTCATGAAGAAACCGTTGATGAAATCAATAAGCTGTTGGATAGGACTGAAGTTTTTGAAATAACAATTGACCATATGACTGGAAAATTGGTATATGAAAAATAGGTGTTTGAAATTACATATGTTAGCAAAGCAGTAGATTTATTTAATAATGGTTATAACTTATTTACGGAATTCTGTCCTAAAATGGTTGAACCAGCTGCAAATAGCTGAAAAAATACTATTTGAATAGATAGCATGATTGGAAATAATTGGGATTTGGTCCTTAAGGATGAGTTTGAAAGCGACTATTTCAAACAAATAAAGGGATTTGTTGAGGAGGAATACAGTAAAAAAACAATTTATCCTCCATATGATGAGATTTTCAATGCATTTAAGTTGACTGATATTGAAGATGTTAAAGTTGTTATATTAGGTCAGGATCCTTATCATGAGGAGGGACAGGCTCATGGTCTTGCCTTTTCAACACCTGAAGGAAGACCAATTCCAAGATCTCTTAAAAATATCTTTAAGGAGATTAATGCTGAATATGGTTATCCTATTCCAGAATCAGGATGTTTGGAATCTTGGGCAAAACAGGGAGTGTTCTTGTTAAATACAGTTTTAACCGTTGAGGATGGCAATGCAAATTCCCACAGTAAATGTGGCTGGCAGACATTTACGGACAATGTTATCAAATTATTGAATGAACAGAAACAGCCAATAGTATTTCTACTTTGGGGAAAACAGGCAGAAAAGAAAAAGGAATTCTTGACAAATCCAAATCATCTGGTTTTGGTTACTTCACATCCATCCCCATTCTCAGCCAGACGTGGCTTTTTAGGTTCAAATCATTTCAAACTGGCTAATGATTACTTAAAAAGAAACAATATTAAAGAGATTGATTGGAGTTTGTAGGTTAAATTACAATTTCATAATCAACTTTTCTGTTGTCTCTCATTCTTGAATCCATATCCACTAAATCATAAACCAATGGATTTCTAATTAACATTGCCCATATTTCATATGTTATCCTAACGAAATCTTCGTTTAATTTGATATGGTCATGTACTATTGGGCATTTGTATGGAAATTCACTTTCATCAAAAATTAGATGAAACTCACCATTCTTGTCTAAGTGAGGTATCAATGGAAATGTTCTGCATTGAATCGGTCTGATTGACCTGTCACATTTCGGTGGATTTCTGCATTTGACAAGATATATTTGGCCTTTCCAGGAATGGGGGTATTTGATTTCAGATGAATCCATGTAATATAAATCAAATTCATCGCTATCTTCATACATCAGTTCCTCACCCGGAAGCAAGTATAGGGCCAACTCTTCGTTTCTGTAGTCTTCTGCATCATAAACACAACATACTTCTCCACAGAGTTTTCCGCAGTCAAAATCAACTGGTGTGACCTTATCCAGCCGTTTATATATTCTTTCAATTGATTTTTTCATTTCACTTGCTGAGATTTCCATGGATTATAATATGATTTAAAAGTAATTAACATTATCTATTCAAATATTGCTGAGTCATCTACATTAGACAATGACAAATAATGATTTGGCAATATAACTTCAAGTAAATTAATTTAATTAAAAATAAAAGTGATGGTTTGGGATAAAAGTGTTGATTTAATTTAGTATAATTTTCATATAATTGTAATTGATAGTTGGGGTAACTATCAATTAATTTGGTCTATCTGTATTGAACTTGTCACTTGACTTAATACCAACCAATGAGGCAAACACTGCAAGTATACATGCACAGGTACAGATTCCACAGATTATCTGGGATGACTGAACAATCATTGACGCATACTGTGGAGCCAATTCAAGATTGCCCATAATCCATGCAAATACAAGTGTTAAAAGACCTAAACTCATGGTCTGACCGATAGTTCTCATTGTAGCTTGAGATGCAGAGGCTGTAGGTGCATCCTTTGGCGGAACAGAACTCATGATTGCGTTCATGTTTGGACTTGAGAATAGTCCCATACCTAAACCCTGAAGAATCATTGCAAGTATGACAACATACAATGGTGTATCACCAGTCAGGAATGTTAGAATTGCTAGTGCAACGGCAGCAATACCAATACCTAAAGCCGCCAGTTTTTGTGGATGTATCTTATCTGAAAGCTTACCTGCATTAGGAGCCATTATTGCCATGATAATTGGTGTAATGATTAATATCATTCCACTCATTTGTGCATCCCAACCTCTTACATATTGGAAATGATAATTTAAGATAGTTGTAACTACCATTATGGCTAGATAACTGCATAAAGCTGCAACATTGGAAGAAGTGAACTTTCTGTTTTTAAATAGCTTCATATTAAATACAGGAGATGCCTGTTTTAGCTCATAAATACCAAATATAATCAATAAGACAATACCTGCCGCAGTCAATATTTTACCTGAAGTGGTAATTAATGTTGTAAATCCATAAATAAATGCTAAAATTCCAATGGCATATAATATGGATCCGACCTTATCGATTTTGTCTTTTTCATAGGTTTTCCACTCTTGAGGTATTTTTGTTATCATTAAAATAATACATAATACTAAAAATGGAATTACAAAGTAAACTGGAGTGTCAGCATTCAAGAATGTTAGAATCAATAGAGCTACAGTTGCAATGGACATACCAATAGCTGCCAATTTCTGAGGATGTATCCTATCAGACAATTTTCCTGAATTAGGAGCCATGAATGCCATGATGATTGGAGTGACTATCAATATAAGTCCAGCCATTTGAGCATTCCATCCCCTTACATATTGGAAATGATAATTCAAGATCGTAGTGAGTGCTGCCACTGCAAGATAGCTGCACAATGCTGCAATATTAGATGAAGTGAACTTCATGTTTTTGAATAATCTCATATTGAATGCAGGAGTGTTTACTCTTGTTTCATAATATGCAAAGACAATAAGCAGCAAAAATCCTATTGCAACACAAATTTTACCAAATGTAGTCATCAAGCTTGTAAATCCA
>NZ_JAZKXX010000070.1:0-55855 GCF_045611865.1 Methanobrevibacter sp. | reverse complement strand
TTTTAAAGTTCTCCCACCAATGTCTATTTCATCGCCAGTTGCGACAGCATTAATTTCTAAGTCTGAGAAGTTATGATATTGTGCTTCCAAAAAGTTAATACAGTTTTGTGAAGCATATATCTCGGCATCAGGATTATACTTGTCAATGGTATCTCTCAAGTAAGTTGAATGGTCCATTTCTGAATGGTTTTGCACAAATACATCAATTTTAATCTCTTTTCCTTCTTGTTCAAATGCATCTTCAATTCTTGCATCAAGTTGATCTTGTAATCCAGTGTAAGCATTATCAATCAATACTGTTTTTTCATCCCCAAATACTAAATATGCATTGTAAGTAGTGCCGGGAATGCCATATCCATGGAAAGTTCTGCTATTCCAATGGATAACACCTACCCAATAAACACCATCAGCTATTTTTACTGCTTTTGCTTTCATTTTAATACCTCAAAAAATATTAATCGTTATATAAGTTTATATTAAATGGCATATATAAAATATTATATTTAAGTTTAAGAGGTTATATTTTGAATAGAAGAATCGATTTACATATGCACAGTTTATTTAGTGATGGCGAATTATTGCCTTCTGAACTTGCAAGAAGGGCTTTAAAATTAAATCATGAAGCAATTGCAATCACAGACCATATTGATTGGTCAAATGTAGATACAATTACTTCAATCCAAGATGCTATTGATGACATCAATTCAAAATGGGACATTACAGTCATTTTAGGCGCTGAAGTAACTCATGCACCTTGTGAATCCATTGATGGAATTGCAGCTCGTGCAAAGGAATTAGGTGCTAAAATTGTCGTTGTTCATGGTGAAACATTGAATGAACCAGTTACCCCTGGAACAAATAGTGCTGCAGTTGAATCAGAACATGTTGATATCTTAGGACACCCGGGTTTAATAACCGTAGAAGAAGCAGAAAAGGCAAAAGAAAATGATATTTACCTTGAAATTTCTGCACGTAGCGGACACTGTCTTGGAAACGGACATATTGCAAATATTGCACGTGAAGTTGGAAATAAACTATTAGTTAATACTGATACACACTCCCCGGACAACATTATTACTTTTGAAAAATCCTATCAGATAGCACTAGGAGCAGGTTTAACTCATGATGAAGCCATGAAGGCTATTGTGGATAATCCAAGAGAACTTTTAAAAAGTAAAGGAATATTATGAAAGCATCAAAACTTTTAAAAATAATTAGAAAAAATTTAAAAGATTATCCTATTGATTATTTGAGAAACAAAGCTACTGATGATAGATATCGTGACCCTCTTGTAAAGCAGCTAGCAAAATATAACTCTGAAGTATATGATGAAATATACAGCATTGAACTTGAAGAAGATTTTCAAATAGATGATGATGTGATTAAAAACATTCAAGGTGATATCGGATATTATTTTGATAGATATTCTCCTGGAGATGCGGAAACTCGTGAATTTACAAAAAACATATCCCTATTTTTGGCGTTAATAGTCAAAAAGCCACTCCATCCATTTAGCGAAAATCAAAAAGATGACGTTTACTATTTCAACGGCACCTACTACTGTAAAGGCCGTGTGAAATACATTCTTGACAAAAAGTCTTTATGCAGATATTGTGTATGTAAAAATGTAGGATTCAGCGGATTATTTTAATACTTTATATGTTAAAATTAAATCCATTCCTAAATTAAAGGAATCAACAAGCTCAAGACGAATAGCTTCATCCATTGTGTCAAAACCTTCACCGTCAAAGAAAGTCTTTGCATTCACTCCACCAACAACCATTGGAGCAACACAAATTCTTATCTCATCAATCAAACCCGCCTTTATCATTGAAAAGTTTAGGGTAGCTCCTCCTTCAAGCATTAACTTTTCAATTCCCTCTTCATGGAGATAGCTCATCAATGAAACAAGATCAACACGTTTATCTCCTGAAAAGAAGAATTTGACTCCTCTTTTTTTGAAAGTTTCATACCTGTCAGAAGCCTTAAAATCTTCCTTATACTCATTAGCACAGGCAATTATTGTTTTTGCATCTTTATTTGTGATTCTTGAATCGATTGGTGTTCTGCATTTACTGTCAACCACTACACGTACAGGATTGTCATCTGGATTTGCATCGATTTTGTGAACAGTTAATCTTGGGTCATCAGCCAATACAGTTCCGATTCCAACCATAATCGCATCACAGTCTTTTCTTATTTCATGAACTCTTTTTAAATCCTCTTCACCTGAAATATTAGAGCTTCCTGTTGCAGTTGCAATCTTTCCATCCAATGTCATGGCTGCATTCAATATTACATATGGCCTCATCCATCTCACCTGATTAAATATGATAAAACATTTCTTTAATATGTAAGAAATTCATCAATGTTTGATTTTCAAGCATTCCAGGCATTATTAATGCAACTATAATACCCAATACTCCAAATAATATTCCAATACCCCAAATTACTTTAACTGCATCTTTTTCTGCAATTGGCCTTCTCAAAACTAGTCGGATTAATGATTTAAATCCTTGTTCCGGCCTTACTAATTTTCCTTCATCATTAAGTTGTGTAGGTTTGAATTGTTGACGTTCCATTACTCCAGCTGAGAAGAATTTCAAAGCCGCATCGATAATATTCGGCATTAAAACAATTAATGCAATTAATTTTACACGCCCAATAAATGCAATTGAAACAATAGCTGCACCAATAATCAATGTTCCAGTATCTCCAGGGAAAATCTTTGCAGGATATCTGTTAAAGTATAGAAATGCAACTAGAGCACCCAGCATACTCATGGAAATAATTGTCACATCATATTTTCCAAGTATAATACATGCAATTGTTAGTGAAGCCATGGAAATGACACCAAGACCGGATTCAATACCATTTAAACCTGCCAACATATTGGTCAAGTTAGATCCAATTGACAATGCAATAGGAATTGTTATTAAATATAATAAACCTACATTAGGTGGTGCGGCCCATATTAATGGAAGACCCGCTAAAAACAATAGGAAAAATTTCTCTTTTGAGGATAAAACAAGTAAATCATCCACAATTCCAATAATACCTACAAGCAATATTACAACTAAAACGATTACTAATGGAAATGCTAAGATATCATGCATATATATTCCGGAAAACATACCTATAGTGAATCCAAATAGTATTCCAAATCCACCCATTTCCGCAACAACAGGTTTCCAGGACTTATGAATGTCTTTTCCGACAATATCTGCCGCTTCTAATTTTCTTATAATCCTCGGCATTGTTAATCTTGTTATTAAAAATGATAATAAACCACAGATTATAGCAATAACATAAAGTGGAAGTTGGGGTAAAATCATCATAAATAATTATTTAGCATTCATTATTAAAAAAAGTAATTATTTTTTGTTTAAAATATAATAAACACTTCTAAGTGGAATATCTAATTTATCAGATATTTCTTTAGGTTTTAAACCATCTTTTTTAAGTTGTTTAATTTCATCATGGTCATATTTTCTTTTTCTATTATCAAATCGAGCATTAGCCTTTCTAAGCAGGTAATAAACTCTGTTAAGTGAAATTTCTAGTTTTTGTGAAATTTGTTTGGGAGTGAGACCCTCATCTGACAATTTTAAAACATAAAATTCAATTCCATTGCTTCTAGACTTGGCTCCCCAATTATAGTGCCTTTTAACATTAATGTCAAGTTGTTTTAAGGCATCGATATAAGTGTTGGATGTTCTATTATAGACACTGGGAGAACATGTTATCTCTTCCAGATTAGGATATTCATCTATTAACTCAACAATCATTGATGATGTTAAAGTTTTTGTTATATGAATTGTTGTTGTGTCTTCATCCATCTAATCACTATTTTTTAATTAAATCTAAGAATTTTTTGGATTTGTCGCTTTTTGGATTTTGAATTTGATCTATATTCTTAAGTTCTTTTTTGATTCTGGATTCATTAATATTAAATGCATTGCTAATATCACTTAGCTCTATATTTGAATTTGAGTATATTAGTGCCGCACCCAATGCAACATGGTTGAACTTAATGTTTGAACTTTTGATTTGTTTTTCAAATTTAAATTTTTCATATAATAACAAATCCATTTCGGGAACTGGAATAATCTTAATATCCGTATAATCATTTAAAATCTCAATTACATTGTCATAAGTGGTTTGAAATACTTTTCTTTGTTCTCTATCTAATTCTACCCTGATATATGGGAATGGTCCATTATCGATTTTTCTTGAGTTATTGGAAGTTGTCAAATAATATTTGAACATGTCCCATAAGATTAATGTTGATGCAATGTTTTTTAAAGTATTGTTGTAAATGTTATCTCTTACCTTTAAATCTTTTCTCAAAGACCTTGTCATGTTTCCAAATTTATCGAAATAGCCTAATTTTATAAATGTTTCCTCAATTTGAGTTTCTCTCCATGATTCAATTGCGTCATAATCATATTGATCAATGAAATCAGGAGTTCGGTTTTGATACTCATCAATCACATCATAGTATTTATTCAACCTTTTAAAATCAGTCAGTCTTCTCTTTAGGATATCATCCTTTATGTCATCGATGATTTCATGAGCATATTTCACATAAGCAATTGCAAGAGCTGTTCTTGCGTGCTTATCATCAATGATTGCAGGTTTGGTCCTGTGGAATCTTAAAGCTTCGATTCTTACATCTTTACCATACCTGTTCCTTACCTCCTCCTCATAGTTAGTTACATATTCGGAGTCAAGCGTGATGTTTTTCCTAATTACGCGATTATTTTTATCTTTAAATCGAATCACAAGAGCAATAGTTTTAACAACACCCTTTCTCTCTTGTTTTAAAATGTTCAATACTTGTTTGAGTGCTTCTCTTCCATATCCTGAAAGTTCAGTTCTCAAAACCATATAATTTCCCGAAAGGGGAAGGTGAGGTATTATTCCTATTCTGTGTGTTGATTCTCGCTTAATTTTAAAAGCAAAACCTTCATTTCCACAAACGCATTTCCCATTCATTTGCTTATATTCATCAATTGAATATTTTTTATAGCAGGACCCGCATTTCACATATCCAAATTGTTCCAAGTTTCCGATTGCGATTTTATGTGAATCAATAGCTGATTTAACCCTATCGAGAATATTTTTTTTCGCATTAGCTTTCATTCTAAATATCTGATTATGGCGACTGCTTTCACCAATTTCATCGATGGCCACATCAGCTAATGTTTTGGTACCATATTTGTTCAGGGATGTGAAAGGAGTGGTGTATCCTTGAGCATCCATATCATCTTTAAGGTTTTGCAAATGGTTTAATCTGTCAACTAGTTTAAAGTAAAGACTTTTGAAATTTTCAAATTCTTCAATGCCCTCTAAGCTAATTGAATCATTTGAAATTTCTTTTAAGTAGCTCTCGGCTTTGTTTACCAGGACAGATTCTTGCATTTTAATCTATTGAATTCTTTCGCCAACTTTTCCATTTTCATCTGGGGAGAGTAATGCACCAGTCTCACCAGTAGCTAAAATCATACCTTCGGATAATGTATTGAATAATTTAGCTGGTTGTAAGTTAGCTACAACACAGACTTTTCTGTCAACTAATTCTTCTGGAGAATAGAATTTAGCAAGACCCGCAACGATTTGTCTAGGTTTATCTTCTCCGATATCCACTTGTAGTTTTAATAATTTGTCAGATTTTTCAATTTTTTCTGCTTCTAAAACTTGACCAATTTTAATTACAACTTCATCAAAATCATCTATACTGATTAAATCACTCATATTTTCATCCTCACTTTCTTTTAGGTTTTCTTTTAATTTTGCTTTTTCAGCTTCAATTACTTCATCATCAATTTTTTTGAATAATGGTTTAGCTTTATTGATTTTATGACCAACAGGTAAAAATACGCTTGCATCTTTCCATTGGGATAAATCTTCAATGTTTAATATTTTAGCAATTGCTTCCGCTTTTGTTGGCAGGTATGGTTTTAATGTGAATGCCAATGTTTTTGCTAATTGATTTGATAAGTATAGGCAGTTTGCTGCTTTTTGAATATCCTCTTTTACGGCTTTCCAAGGTTCTTGATCGTTGAAATACTTATTTCCTTTTTTAGCTACCTTAAATATTTCAAGTAAACCTTCCCTAAATTCAAATTGTGATATATATTCGCCTGCCTTTTCAGGTAATCCTTCAATAGCATTTCTAAATTCTTCATCTTCAGCGGAAGGATTTGCATATTCTGGAATTTCATTGTCAAAATACTTACGGGTGAAAGTAAATGTTCTGTGCAGGAAATTACCTATTACATCTGCAAGTTCATCATTATTTCTTCTTTGGAAATCATCCCATGAAAAGTCTGAATCTTTATTTAAAGGAGCATTGATTGTTAAATAATATCTAAGCAAATCAGGTTCATAATTTTTTACAAAATCAGCAATCCAAATAACCCAATTTTTACTTGTTGACATTTTTTCTCCTTCAAGAGATAAAAATTCACCTGCATAAATCATATCAGGTAATTTACAACCATATGCTTTTAATAATCCTGGCCAGAAAATTGAATGGTGGTATATAATATCTTTTCCAATAAAGTGAACTACAAAATCGCTCCAATATTCTTCCCATTTCCTGCCGGATTGGGCTGACCATTGTGATGCTGATGAGATATAACCTAAGAATGCTTCAATCCAAACGTATAATACTTTACCTTCTGCTTCATCTAAAGGTACAGGAATACCCCAATCCATATCTCTTGTTAAAACCCAGTCATTCAAACCATCTTGTAACCAGTTTGAAGCATAATTTTTAACGTTTGCCGGCAAGTTATCATTATTTTCAATGTAGTCTTTTAAGTCATCTTCAAATTCAGATAATTTAAATGCATATTGGAAGGTATCTTTAATAACTGGAGTTGTACCGCAGGTTATACAATGAGGTTCATCGAGTTCAGTCGGATCCAATGCCCTTCCACATTTTTCACAGTGATCACCACGAGCTTCAGACCCACAAACAGGACATAGTCCTTCAACATACCTATCAGGCAAGAATTTATTACAATTTGGACAATATAACTGTTGGATATCCTGTCTGTAGATATATCCATTGTCATATAAATCCTTGAAGAAGTTTTTAGCTATTTCGTAGTGAGCTTCATCAGTAGTTCTTGTAAAATTATCCAAAGATATGTTCATTGACTCTACATCACGAACAATCATATCATGATATCTTTTTGAAATTTCAATCGGTTTTTTATTCTCTTTATCCGCCTTAACTGCAATTGGAGTTCCATGTTCATCGGTAGCACAAACCATCAGCACATCATTTCCAACCATTCTATTATACCTGGCGTAAATATCAGCAGGCAAATAAGTAGAACGGATATGGCCTAAATGACATGGACCATTTGCATAAGGAAGTGCACATGAAATAAAAATTTTAGACATTTATCTTTTCCCCTTATTTATTTTAAACATATAATAATTATGTTATTCATTATATAAGAAAGTAATATTTTTAATGGGTTTTAACTTAAGATTTTCATAATGAAAAAATTAATAATTATCCAACAATATTGCTTTTTAAAATAGGATATCTATTTAAAACATAAAATTAAAACTTAAAAGCATGGCTGAAGTTTCATATATAAACCCATTATCCAATGAAGGAAGACAAATTATTAGAGCTTACGGAGATTTGGACCAAATATTCGAAGAAGACGAAGCTTTAATTGATATTTGTACCCATACAACAAATCAAAGGATATCTGATGATTCATTAATTCCAAAATCATACTATGATTTGGCTTTTAAGCGTATGCAATGGGCAATCGAGAAAAAAAATAATAAAAACTTCACCCAATCTGAATTTGAATATTTGACAAATGAAGATTTATTCACACAGGATGTTGTAACATTCCACATTTTATGTCAAGCCATAGCAATACAATTTAACCTTGGATCACGTGAAACAAGACTTTTTATCGAATCACAAGGAACACTTATTTTAGAAAGGCTTGCAAAAATACCTCCAATGTCAAGAGCTGATATCATTGATGAGGTACTTGATGAAGTAAAAATAGACGGTTCAATTAACTGGAAATCACTTAGCGAAGTTGTTGCAACAAAAAAACTTAAATTAACTGATTTACTGATTGATGAAGGAAACATCATTCTTCAACAGGACGACTTTTTAGAAAGGTTTGCAGATGAATTTACAGACAGAAGTCCCGACAGAATGTATAACATTTTAATTGGAGACAGTGTAAAAGAGCAAATCCTATCAAGATTAATCATGCAAAAGACAGAGAAATACATTGCAAGAATTAAAGAAATGTCAGCAAGAATTGAAATCCATCCCGCCATTATAAAAATTGCTGAAAATTTAAAAGATTTCATTCCAGAAGAAATCAGCAAATATAATCAATATTATGCTGGAAGTGGCGGAATATACGGTAGTGTTCAAGCTGGAAAATTAAATCCGGATGCATTTCCACCATGTATTAAAACAACAGTTGAAGGAGTGTCTTCTGGTGGGCGTAACGATGCAATTGTACTTTTATTAACTTCATTTGCATCATATGCAAGATTATATCCAAGAATATTTGCTTCAGACGAGACAGTTAAAGTTTCTGATATGGATCCTGATTTATCCATTACAGAAAATGAAATATTGCCTTTAATCTTTGATGCTGCAGACAACTGTTCACCACCATTATTTGATGACCAACCACAAGAAAAAATCAATATCATCTCAAAATTAGGTTTTGGAATGCATGAAACAGTAGATATTAACCATGAAGGTGAAACCAAATGGTACACACCAATGAGTTGTGAGAAAATTAAAATACACTTACCTAACCTTTGCCATCCAGATAAGTCCTGTAAAGGTATAAATAATCCATTATCTTGTTATGGGCGTAAAAAATACCAATTAGACCAGGAAGCTAAAGACTAGATGCTGAAAACTGGAAAGGATTATGATTTTCATGAATTGCATCATAATATTTGTTTAAAATCTTGGATTCCCACATATTATAATTATTTTGTTCTTGTTTTTCAAAATTATAAGCTAAGATACCAATTTTGCGTTCATACTCATCAATACCTTTTAATTCACAAAATTCTGTTATAATATCTGGAATATACTCACAAGGATCATCACTACTGAATTCCAAAAACTCCTCATATTCATTTTTAGAAAAAAAGTCCTCTTCACTAACAGGGTCTTCATGAGATTCAATTGTGAATAATTCAATATAAATATTATCAGCTAATGGTAATTGGTTTAATTCAATTCCAAGTCCATAAACTTTACCATTTTCCAAATTTAATACTGTATGGCCTGTTCTTATTCCTGCCATCCAATTGTCAAATGCTGGTTTTACAATCTCTTCCGGAGTTAATCCTGATAAAACCGTTTTAAGGTGTTCAACTCCAATTACTTCAACTATTTCTTCCATAATATCAAATATCTTTAAAAATCATCGTCTTCATCTATGCAATATATATCATATCCGCAGTTAGGACAATATTCTTCACCGTCTTGAACCATTGTACCGCAAACTGGACATTTAATCATATATATCATTATTTTTACAATATCTAATAAATTTTTTCAAAATCATGTTTGCACAAAATCACATCTACAAAAATAATTAATACTTAAAAAAAGTAACTTATAATCATGTTTTCTAAAGCTACATTAAAAGAAAGAAGACAATACTATCGTGAAGAATGGGACCCTAAAGACTTGCCTGACTTCATATCCACTGACATTAAAAAAAGGGAGTTTGGTTTTGACCACAACGGCAGAGGACCAAACGATAGATATAAAGTCTTTAAGGGAACAGAATCCTTAAGGAAATTCTTACGATACAAAGCTCCTTTTGCAGCATATATTTCAGTAGCTTTCTACAACAATCCAAGAAGGCGGGAAGACTGGTTAAAAGCCGAGTATATTTTTGATGTTGACGCAAAGGATATTCCAATTAGGTCATGCCAATGTGATGGAGTTTGTGAGGTTTGTCTTGGAGAAGCTTTAGAAATAGTAAATTCATTAATTGATACATTGCAAGGAGATTTAGGTCTAAAAAATATCCATTTAATCTATTCAGGTCGTGGATACCACATTAGGATTTTAGATAAAGAAATGATGGAGGCTTCAAGTGAACTTAGGTCTGAAGTATTGAAGTATGTTGCTGGAGCAGAGGTTCCTAAATCCCAATTCATCAATTCAGAAGTTTCAAATCAAAGTTTCAACTTTGAACATTTCACAATTCCTATCGGTTATTCAAAAATATTCACCGATAAGGTAAAGTTTAATATCGGGCATTTGGTTGGAAATGAAAAGATTGATGGAATAAACCCAAAACTAATGAAAGACATAATGGCTTCAAGACATCACTTGGAAAATGATAACTGGGGCTACTTTAAAAGAGATATTGGGCCAAGACGTTATAAAAATCTTGTTGAAGCTATGGCTCGTGTAAATCTTGCAACAATAGATGCAAAAGTAACAATTGACCTAAAAAGGATTTTAAGGCTCCCTTCTTCACTTCACTCAAAGGTCAGTATGAAATGCATGGAAGTTAAAAACAGAGAAACTTTTGATCCTTTTGATAAAGCCGTTCCTAAATTCGTTTATGAAAGAAAAGGTGTTTAAATGGACGATGTTTTAAGAGAAATTTTAAGAAACAATGAGTATTTTGAAGAAGTAAATGAAAATAGATTTATTCCCCAATATTTGGGATTAATTGTTAATGGCGTCGTTGTATATAACGTAAACTGGATAGACATTGTTGAAAAAGAAATAATATTCATGAACAAAGACATTCAAGCCCATCCAATAGTTTCACTTACTTTAGAGAACTTAAATTCTTTAATGATAATTACAGACGCTGGAATAAAAGAAGTATTATGAGAGTAGTCTATCAGACTCTAAACATTTAGTTATTATTTTTTCACTGATTACCTCAGCTGCATCATCACCTGGAATTACATTCCAATTATATGTGAATTTTTGTGATTTTAAACGATTTTCCCTTAATGAATCGATATTTTCAAATATTTCTGTTTCTTCGCCACGTGAATCCATTCTCCTTAAAGATTCTTCAGGGCTTACATCCAAAAAGAACATGCAATCGGATGTTGGAAGTACAAAAACAACAATTTTATAAACAATCGTATTTATAACATCCGGAAGATACATTACAGCCAGTATATACCTTGAAAATATTAAAACATCAACTTTATCATCATGAGTGTATTTTACAACAGATCTAATTGCATCAAGGCCAAAATAAACAGTTGCTTTGATTTTATTTACTTTACCAGTTTTTAAAAGGGCTTGTTTTGATTTTCTACCAAATTTATTGTCACAACATGGATGGGACCTTACGGTTACCGACCGGCCCTGTTTTTCATACATCTCAGCAAGCAACCTTACTTGTGTATCCTTACCAGACCCATCTAACCCATCAATAACAATAAACTTCTTCATAAATTCACCCTATTGGATAAAATTCCGTATATTTTGAGTTTCGCTCGATTGGATTTCTTCCAAGGTTTTTAACCATTTTTGCCAATGTCTCGATTGATGCTTCAACTCCATCAGGTGCTCCTGAAGCTTCAGACAGTTCATCTCCACCCAATGTTCCTCCAAGGTCATTTGCACCGGCTGTTAAAGACACCTGAGCGAATCTGAATCCCATTTTTACCCAGGATACTTGAATATTTGGAATCAAATCCCTAAACATTAATCTGGAAACTGCATATAATTTCAAATCCTCTGTTCCGGTAGCTCCAAGGTTTCTTTGACCTTCCAAAAATATTGGAGAATATTCATGCATAAAAGTCATTGGGATAAACTCAGTAAATCCTTGAGTTTCTTCTTGTAACCTTCTAATAATGTCAATATGTTCCACCCTTTCTTCTAAAGTTTCTACATGACCATACATGATTGTTGCTGAGCCGGGAATTCCAACTTCATGAGCTGTTTTGACTATATCAATCCATTCTGCCACACTTACTTTTTCAGGACAAATCAATTCCCTAGAGCGATCAGTCAAAATTTCAGCAGCTGTTCCTGGCAATGTATCCAGACCAGCATCTTTCAATCTTTCACAGCCTTCAGATAAACTAATGCCTGAAAGGTCACAGGCATCCCTAATCATTGTTGGAGAATATCCATGTATCGCAACTTTTGGATAATTGTCCTTTAATAATGAAAGTAAATGTTCATAATAGTCAATGTCTGCATTTGGAAGTACTCCTCCCATCAATGTGAATTCACGAGCACCATTTTCAACAGCCCCATGAGCTTTAGCTAAAATCTGCTCATCATTTAAAATGTAGGCTTCAGGGTCATCTGCATCTTTTCCAAATGCGCAGAATCCACATCTAACAATACATACATTGGTAAAATTTATATTACAGTTGTTAATAAAAGTCACATCGTTTCCAACGATTTTACTCCTTAAAAAATCAGCAGTTGCAAGTAAAGGATATAAATCTGCCCCTTTAACATTCATTAAATGGTTTGCCTCTTCAACAGAAATCTCCTCGTCTAGAGATTTGGTTAAAATCTTTTCTGTTTCAGAAGAAATGGGTAGTTTATCAAACATGATTATATATAACTATTTGGTTAAATAAAAAGGTTACTATTTTTATTTAAAAATTATGAAAATTTAGAATAACTTAAATGAAAATTGACTTAAAATATTCACAATAAAGAAAAAATAATGTTTTAAAATATATTTTTATAATATGAACAATATATTTAAATTGAAGTGATACAATGGACAGTAGTGAAGCTATTTTTGATGCTCTTAAAGATACGGGAATTAACTTTATTGTTAGTGTTCCCTGTGTAAACTTATCAAAATTATTGAATATGATAGATGAAGATGAAGAGATTATCCATGTGCCCGTTACCCGTGAAGAAGAGGGAATTGGAATATGTGCCGGAGCTTATCTTGGAGGAAAAAGACCAGCCATCTTAATGCAGAATTCAGGACTTGGAAACTCAATAAATGCATTAAAATCCCTTACAGAATTATATAAATTTCCACTGCTCATGATAATGAGCCATAGGGGAACTGAAGGTGAAAACATCTGTGGACAAGTTCCAATGGGAGAGTCAACTCCAAGAATACTCGAAGCAATGGATTTCAGATTTTTTAAACCTGCAAATCCTGAAGCAGCATATGAAGATATAAAATTAGCATGGGATTTGTCTGTTGAAGAGGGAAAACCTGTAAGTGTACTTTTAGAAATCAAATATTGGTGATAACATGAAAAGAAGAGATGCAATAAAAGATATTATGAAAAGTATTGAGGACGAAATTGTTGTTTGCAATATTGGATTTCCATCTAGAGAATTGTATGACATTCAAGACAGAGACAAAAATTTCTACATGATTGGATCAATGGGGCTTGCCTCATCAATCGGTCTTGGACTTGCACTTGCAAAACCTAACGAGGATGTTGTTGTAATTGACGGCGACGGATCTCTTTTAATGAATATGGGCTCACTTGCAACAATATTTGCAAATAATCCTAGAAATCTAACATGGATTGTAATAGATAATGGGGCTTATGGCTCAACCGGTAATCAGGACACATACACCCAGGAAATTGATTTAGTTGATGTTGCAAGAGGAGTTGGATTTAAAAATAGTTACTATTTTGAAGATGTTAACTTGAAAGAATTCATTAAAAGTGATGATGCAAGTTTTATTGTATATAATTGCGAACCGGGCAATTCAACTGCACCGATTATTGATTTGAGTCCAATCGCTATTAAAAATAGATTCATGAAATCCATTGAATAGCTTTATTATCATATGAATGCATAGATTTAGGAAAAGAAATCCTTAAAAAAATTATGAAAAATGAAGCTATAATTTCGCTTCATCCAATTCTTCTATTTTTTTATCAAATTCTACGAATTTACGGGCAAGTCCTGAGAAATAAGGAATATATACTTTTGAGAATGTAATTCTTTCAGGGTTTTGACCCAATTCACAAATTCTGTCTTTAACCCTTTGGATTTTACGTTCAACTTCATCATACATTAAGTCTCCAGGGAATTCTCCAATGAATATTCCATCAGCACCATTTTCAAGAGCATATATGATATGTTTTGGCCTTACACGGTTAACGGAAATTACCTTAATAATGTGTATTGATTCCGGATATGAAAGTCTGTTAACTCCAATATTATCAGCTGCTGTATAACCAATGTTATCCAAGAATACCAAAATCATACGTTCACCGTCTTGTTTTTTAGACAATACTCCCTTAATTGTAGACATAATCTTTTCATCAATGTTACCATTGACAGTAATGGCTCTTTGGTTACATCCAACTAAACATTTTCCACAACCTGTACAGCTCATTGGGTCAATGTAGATTTCATCGTTTTGAATACTCATGGACTTGTATTTACAACGGGAAATACAGTCACCACAGACAATACACCTCTCTGGATTGATTTCTGCAATAAACGGTTCGATTTCCACACCACCATAGTTGTATTCCCCAACCTTCGATGCAGCTGCAGTTGCCTGCATGATGGAATCTGTAATGTCTTTTGGTTCATGAGCTGTTCCACATACAAATATTCCCTGTACATCTGTTGCCACAGGCTTGATTTTAGGGTGTGATTCTTTGATAAAGCCATCTTCAGTTGTACCAATATTTAAGATTTCTGCAATTTCACATGTACCTTTTGACGGTTCCATTGCAGTTGAAAGCACTACCATATCAGCTTCTATTTCTACAAATTCGCCTTTTAGCGTATCTTCAGTTCTAACTATAAAGTTGTCTCCTTTTTTAACAACTTCTCCAGGACGACCACGTAAGAACCTAACCTCATTTTCCTGAGTGTGCTTGTAGTATTTTTCAAACATTCCAGGAGTCCTAATATCAGTATAACAAATCAAAACATCAGTTTCAGGATATTTGTGTTTGATGATATTTGCATTTTTAAGTGCTACAGTACAACATATTTTAGAACAATATTTGTGTCCATCCGGCTTTTCATCACGTGATCCTACACATTGTATCATTACAATACGTTTTGGAACTTCACCATTTGCCTTTAGGAGTTTACCTTTTGTAGGGCCGTTTACTCCAGTGATACGACCCAATTCTGATTGAGTTATTACATCCTCATACCTATCATAACCATATTCAGGACGTTTTTCCATGTCAAATAGCTTATGGCCTGTTGCAACAACAATAGATCCTACTTGAAGCAGTGACTTTTCCGGTTTTCCCCTAAGCTTTATGGCCCTCATATTACATGCCTTAACACAGTTACTGCATTTTGTACAATTTTCAATGTCAATAACATATGCTTCAGGATATGATTGTCCGAATGGCCTGTAAATAGCTTTTCTCATTGATAGATTATCGTTCCAGTCATTTGGAACTTCCACTTCACATGCTTCGGCACATTTACCACATGCAATACATTTTTCCGTATCTACATATCTCGGAGATTTCTCCAATATCAAGTTATAGGTTCCAGCTCTCCTTTCAGCTTCAATAACTTTGGTGTTTGTTAAAACCTCAATGTTTTCATTCCAAACAAGTTCATTTAAAATCGGGTTCAAAAGACACATTCCACACTCTTCAGCGATTTTAACAGGTGAGAAAACCTTACCTATTTTAGCCATGTGCCCTCCGATTGATGGAGATTGTTCAATAAGAGTTACTTTGGTTCCTTGTTTAGCTAATGATAATGCAGCATTCATTCCAGCTATTCCCCCACCAATCACTGCCACTTCATCCGGTGTTTGGCAATAAATTGGATCCACTGCATCTGACTGTTTAACCTTTTCAATTGATGCATTAATAAGTGTAATAGCCTTATGGGTTGCTTTCTCTTTATCTGAATGTACCCATGAACATTGCTCTCTTATATTGGCCATATCCATCAAATAAGGATTTAGAGGTTTTACATAGTCTTGGAATGTTTTTTCATGGCTTATTGGTGAACATGCTGCTACTACAACACGGTCCAAATCATGTTCAAAAATTGCATCTCTAATAATTTTACGTCCATTTAAAGAACATAAATTTTCAAATTGTCCTATAAATTCAACATCTAAAGAAGCTCTTACTTCATCCAAATCAACAATATCTGAAATATTTCCTCCACATTCACATAAAAACACGCCAACTTTTAAATCATCCCTCATTTTTTAACCTCCTTTAATTCCTTAATAATAGAATCAACAGGAACAGTATGTGCTTTCACTCCAATAACTTTATCAAAATCCCCGCCCATTGCAAGGGCTATGAATTGTGCAATATTTAAATGAATTGCTTTGAAGTCTCTTCCTTCACGTTTTCCGATTAAATGTTGATATCTATCGAATTGAATATGGCAATTTGGACATAAATGAACCAAAATATCAACATCTTCATCATCAATTGCATTCATTTTATCAGCAGTAGCTGTAAAAGATAAATCCGGATTGGAATATCTTTGTCTAAAACCTGTCCCACAAGTAGCTCTTTTGTGGTCATACCATCCGATTGTTTTACAACCACATTCCTCTATTAGCTCATCCATGATATTTGGGTCACGCACTCCACCAATAGTATCTTCATAGTGTACTTTACAATAATGGCATCCGTGATGAGTTGCAATTGTATAATCACTTAAATCATACTTAATATTGTCTTTAATTTCATCTTTTTTACCATATAAAATATCCACTACATGAAATATGTTTTCTGTTGGTTTTAAATCATCTTTTTCATATTTTAAGTGTGATAATCCATTGTCATCAAATAATTGATTAATATGATTTCTCAAATCATCTTTTTTATTGAGTAATTTAACTGATTTTTTATTAATTGCATAACATGTTGCACACATCATAACAAGATTAGGTCTTCCCATATCTTTTGCTATTCTAAAATTCCTTGCACCAATAGCTGATGTATCAATTTGGTTAAATACATCTGAATAGTGACCTAAACCAGTGCAACAGGTTTGCTTTTCTGAAATTGCATAGTCAATTCCAAGTTTGTCAAAGACAAATTTTGTTGATGATTCAACCCCCGGATATTCTACGCTTACAAGACAACTCCTAAATAAAAGAATATCCTTATCAGGAACGTTTTTCATTTTTCAACCTCCTGAGATGATCTTATTTTATCAATTTTATCTTTAAAACCAGTAATTGTTAAAATTGTACTTACCTCATCAATAACTTCATTTGATGGCATTAATGGAGGGTCCAATTCCAATTCATTTCTTATTTCATCCAAGTGTTGTCTAAAATCCCACCAACCAGGTACATCATGGTCAATGTCTGTGAAAAATATTTCCGGAATTGCACCAATAGCTGCTGTGAAGTATGAGTCTGCAAAGCCCAAGTATTCATATAATTTATCATATCCCATCTCATTTTCTATTGCAATCTGTTTTAGTATTTGATTTACCTCACATACACTGTTCCCCACAGGACAAACACTATGGCAAGTATAGCAATAAAAACAATTCCATATATTATCATCTTTTAAGATTGATTTATCACCGTCTAAGACCCTTTCAATTATATCTCTTGGATTGTAGTCACTATGTCGTGCTGCAGGACATGTTGATGTGCACATTCCACATTGTACACATTTTAAAACTCCTTCTTCTTTTGAGTTTTTCACGTCATTTATTATTTGTTCTGCAAAGTCTATTGGTGAATCAGTAATTTTTTGCATATCCTCACCTATAATTTAAACTCTTTATTTTGAATCATTTTCTTTAATTTTAATGATAATTTATTTGCCCTTAGTCTATCTGATTGTCTACAAATAATAGGAATATTTACATCACAACCATTAATCTTTAAATCAACACTACCTGTATTCATGTCAAATGCATTGTTGCGACAGAAATTAGCACACATTCCACATCCAAAACAATATGCCAGGTTTAAACTGCCTTTTTTAAATGCATTAGTAGGACATATCTCTTCAACTGTACATGAGCTGCAATTTTCACATTTATTCCCATTATACCTTGGTCTTAAATCATTTTCTGCCCACATTTTTTGATAATTTGTATTATCTAATGGCAAGTGACGTCCTTTGATGTCTGCCACCGGCAAATCAATCATATCATCAGTGATAAGTAAATTATTATAGATTTCCTCATTCAATACAGGTATTGGAATGGCCACTGTATCATAAACCTCCCCACCCTGGCCGGTCTTAAATCCTCCAATATAATATGAATCCATTTTTGTTAAATCGGCTGATAGCATTAAATTCGGCTTTTCAGGACTTGACCTTGTTCCATCCCCCAAGACATATCCTTGAGCACCATTTATAAGAACTTTACACCCTTCTTTTATGACATTATGTGGAATATCGTTTTGAAGTGGGTTTAAATCACCACAGCCTGAAAATGTTAGGCCTCTGAGATTGCCTTCAAGTGGTGTTGCTGCAAATATTGATGATACTGCTTCATTGTTTGGATTTGTAAATGCAGTGTAGTTTTTAAATGCCATACGTGATCCTATAATTTGTGCTCTTGTAATATCTTCAATTGTTATTGTATTTTCTATTGTTTTATTGTCGGCACTTTCCACTCTTACGTCAATTTCCTTGCCTTCAAGTATTTCCTTAAGCAAGAATCCTCCACCATAACTTTCATCATAAATCGAATGGCTTGTACCATGAAGAATCACATCAACTGAACCTAACCATTCATTTGGACAAGGCCCTGCGTAGGCCGGAACTCCGTTTAGGTAAACTTCACGAGCCCTTATGAATCGTCCAGGTTCAGAAATTATAAAGTTTAAAATGGCCGCTGTTCCACTCATTACCCCACAGGTACCACATGTCACAACATCCACTTCATCAAAACTTGGAGCATCCCCCTTTTTAATGATTTTTTTGAACTCTTCAGCAGTGTAAATATTAGCTTCACCATTATCAATTTTTTCATTAATCTGGTCGATTGTACGATTATTAGTCAATTTGAATACCTTCTATTTAATTTTGCCAACGGTATCTCCTCTTAAACCTTGTCTTAAGGTTTCAAGGGATGTGATATCATCGCTTGATACATTACCTAAGTTAACTGCGTTTCCTAATTTTAGTATGAAAAAGACTTGTTGGTCTTTGTTTGGAGCTTCCCAAAGGATTTTATCCCCATCGATTTTATCTAAAATAGCATCAATTTCATCTTCTTTTGCATTACCGGACTTATCAAATATTCCAATATTTTTCCCACCTTCTCTAGCTTCAACAATAACTAGTGATGAACCTGCATCCAGCTCTTCCTGCATGTTTTTGATTCTCTCATCCAATGTGAGTTCCCTATCAAGATTTGGGTCTTTTTTACCGACTTCAGATAGTACTTCAAAGCCTTCTTCTTTAGCACGTTTGATGCAGTTTAATTTATCGTTATGATGAATGTTTACTGAACCGTCAGATATCTCTATTGCTGGAAAACCCAATTCGCGAGCTTCTTCAAAGAATTCTGTCAATTTATGTGCATTGTAAGCTAGTTCAAATAATGTACCTCCAGTATAAGGAGTTATATCATGATTTTTATACATTTCGACTTTTGCTTTGATAATATCCCTATCATGGACAATTGAGGTTCCCCAACCGAATTTTAAATAATCAACATAATCTCCAGAGATGTTCATCAGACTTTCTGCAGTCTCAAGGCCTAAACCTTTATCCAAGACCATTGTTATTCCACAGTTTCTTGGCTTTTCTTCTCTTTTTTTAGATAAAAATTCAAATGATTTCAAAATATCACGCGTGTTAATTTTTTTATTTTATAGATAATAACTTATTGTATTTAAATATTATTAACAGTTTGCTTTAAATTAAAAAAAATGCCGTTATAAAAGACCTTAAAAAAAATAACAGATATAATATTAAAAAAAATAGTAAAAAAATAAAAGAAATTAGTCAGCTTTCATTTCATTTTCAGATCTTGTAACAAGGTCTGAAAGTGAATTGCGGACATTTTCAGGGATTGAATTATCTTCTTTATCAGCAATTACCTGAGAAATAATTTTACATAAAACAAAAATAGCATGTTTGTGTTCCGCTTTTGTCTTATGAATGTGATGAGGGCTTATTTTAAGTGTTATATATTCACTGCAGTCGTTTGTGATTTGATCGTCTTCAGCCAAGTATTTTAAAACATATACCAAAAATTGATGTAATTGTATCATTTCGTCTTTATACATATATATCTAACCCATAAATTAACTAATTTAAGTTAGTTAAAAATTAACTCCCCAATTCTATAAAGTAATATTAATAACTAATCATATTTAAATATTGCATTCAAAAAAAATTACATTCGTAACTTATCAAATTAACACCTAAACTTTTTAGAGGTTTATCCAGAAATTTTAAATCTTTTTTGATTAAACATACAATCTTTTTCCTATATATTTAGTTAAAGCATTTTGATAATTATCTTGCAAACTATAAAAATTATGAAAAAACCTATAATTAAATCTGTAGTTATGAACACCATCATTATTTTAAAGCTATCTTCTGTTAATATTTATGGTGCTTTTAGAAAACTCATTTGTCTCGACAATTTTAGGTAACCTACCAACAGTCCCAACACTATCACCTGAAATTATCAAAACCCCATCAAAAAATTCGCGATAATTTTCACAACACTCAAGGCCATTAGTAACTTTATCTTCACTTGTAGGACCTATAACCTCATTAGCAATTCTAGTTGCAAGGCCGTCTGCAATTGATGATGATTTTGATATTATTGTAACGCTATCCGCATCACCAAAACTAATTGAGTGGCCAATTTTACCCGAAGATGTGCAAATTCCAAATTGTTTTTTTCTAGGCTTTATCTCAAAAGCAATTTCATTTCCCAAAACTTGATTATTAGAATAAATCCCACATAAAACCTTTTCATCATTAATTAAAGCAATATCCCCGCCATTTTCAATAATGGAAAATTTAGAATCCCTATCAATTAGGTATTCTAGAGATAATTGTGAAATTGTTCCTGCAACACATGCCATCGGCCCAACATCAGCAATATTAGATGATGCAATCATCTTCTCGACAATTAATGGTAAATCCCCATCAACTTTTATTGGCTCAATTGATAGTAAAAAATCTTGATTTTTTAAAATATAATTTTTTAAATCCCTTCTAATTGAATAAATATACCTTTTTAGGTCATGATTTGCCAAATCACTAGTAAGCCTAATATGCGTCTCATCCAAATCAATTTCTTGGAAATTCATAATTTAAAATATTATTATAAATATTATTAAAACTATACCTTTTAACATGAAAGCTCTAAACAAAATGCTCTGTTTAGTTGATGGTGAACACTACCTGCCAGTCACTCAAGAAGCAATAGATACATTAAACAATTTAGAACACATTGATATCACCTGTGCTGTTTTTATTGGAGGAACAGAAAAACTTAGAGATGATTCCGAAGAATCATATTCCAAAAAACTAGGAGTTCCCGTTAAATTTGCAAAAGATAAAGACATCCCATACGATATTATTGTGGACATGATTAGACAACATGACATCGACACAGTTATGGATTTAAGTGATGAACCTATCCTCGATTATCCAAAAAGGTTTAAAATTGCATGCAAAGTGTTAAATGAAGGAATAAGTTATGAAGGACCTGATTTTAAATTTGAACCCACCTCACAATATGACATAATGAAAAAACCTTCAATTACAATCCTTGGAACAGGAAAACGTATTGGTAAAACTGCCGTTTCAGGTTTTGTTTCAAGACTAATTGATAAAAATGGCTACGAACCATGTGTAATTGCAATGGGAAGAGGAGGACCTGAAGAACCTGAAATTGTACATGGTGAAGAACTAGAAATCAATGCCGAATTTTTACTTAAACAATCTGAAAAAGGAGTTCATGCTGCAAGCGACCATTGGGAAGATGCACTAATGAGCAGAATCCTTACCATAGGTTGCAGACGCTGTGGTGGAGGAATGGCAGGTGAAGTATTCCTAACCAATATGAAAAAAGGAGCAAAACTTGCAAACGAAGTTGATGCCAAATTTGCAATATTTGAAGGAAGCGGAGCAGCAATACCTCCAATTAAAACAAATAAGAAGATAGCACTCATTGGAGCAAACCAACCGCTTGAAAACCTTACAACATACTTCGGACCATACAGAGTTGGACTTGGAGACCTTGTAATTTTAACAATGTGTGAAGAGCCAATGTGTTCTGAAGATAAAAGAGTTGCAATTGAAGAATTTGTAGGTGAAGTCAACCCTGATGCAACAGTCATATCAACAGTGTTTAGACCAAAACCGTTAGGCGATTTAACCGGCAAAAAGGTTTTATTTGCTACTACTGCTCCTGAAGAAGTTAAAGACAAACTTGTAGAATACTTAGAAAGTAAATTTAACTGCGAAGTTATTGGAACAACTGCCCACTTGTCAAATAGACCACTTCTTCGAGAAGACATGGAAAAATATATGGATAAGGCAGATGTAATGTTAACAGAACTCAAAGCAGCAGCAGTAGATGTTGCAACAAAAGATGCATTAGCTGCAGGTTTAGAGGTAATCTACTGTGACAACATTCCAGTTGCCATAAATGATTCATATCCTGATTTATCAGAATCAATAATTAGATTAGTTGACTCAGCAATTGATGATTTTAACAAATCATCATAACTTTTTCTTTTTAATTTTAATCAATCACACCAATTTTAGAAAACTTTAATTTATATTAAATTACAAATAATAAAATTAATGAAAACAATAGCTATTGGTGTTGGAGAAAACGAAAATATTATACAGGCATGTCATATTTTTAAAGAAAAACACCCAAAAACAAATTTAAAACTAATATATAGTGATGAAGACTTAGTTAAGGCAGTTCTTGATGATAAAATAGACAGTGTAGTCAGAGGTTCCCTTCCAGCCTCCAATATCATGAAAGAACTAAAGGAAATATACCCTGATATTTCCAGAGCAACTTATGTTAATGGAGATGACCGCGAGTTTTTATTATCACCTGTTGGAATTGACGAAGGCACAAACGTTGAAGACAGATTTAAAATCGTTCAAAACTGTATTGATTTTCTAAAAAGTCTTGGAAAAACACCAAAAATCGCAGTTCTTGCAGAAGGAAGAGAAGATGATTTTGGAAGAGGTAATGAAGTATCCAAATCAATTACTGAAAGTAAAAAATTAACCAAACTCATACAAGAAAACACTTCCGAAGATGTTAAAAACTACTTTATACTAATCGAAAAAGCAATCAACGACGGATGTAATGTAATCATCGCTCCAAATGGAAGGGTTGGAAATATTGTCTTTAGATCACTTGTTTTACTTAATTCCTGGCCAAGTTATGGTGCTGTAACCTTTGGTATGGATAAAATATACATCGACACCAGTAGAGATCAAAGTATAGATGGATATGTTCGCAGTTTAATCCTAGCTAATGACTTAAAAAAAGATTAAAGTGGTTAAAATGGGGGAAAATATACTTTATAGACTATATGAATGGTATATCTCTCGTGATTTAGTTCCTGAGAAAATGCCAAAACATGTTGCTATAATTATGGATGGAAATAGGAGATATTCCAAAATCCAAGGAAATATAGATGTTGTAAAAGGACATGAAGTAGGTGTGGACACACTAGAAAAAGTACTAGACTGGAGTATTGAGCTTGGAATTGAAATTATTACTGTTTACGCATTTTCTACCGAAAACTTTAACAGACCAGAACATGAAGTAGAAGGATTAATGAACTTGTTTACCAAAAACTTCAAAAGACTCGTAACACATGAAAAAATCCATAAAAATGAAGTAAAAGTTCAAGTAGTAGGTAGAACAGAACTGCTCCCCAATAGTGTAAGGGAAGCTATTAGAGAAGCAGAAGAATCCACTGCCCATTATAATAAAAGATTTTTCAACTTAGCTATTGGATATGATGGGCGTTTAGAAATTATTGATTCATTTAAAAAGATTATCGAAGACGTTCAAGCAGGAAAAATTACAATTGACGATGTAAACGAAGAACTTGTTAGTGAAAATCTATATACTGCAGGACTTGACGATCCAAACTTAATTATAAGAACTAGTGGTGAAGAACGTCTTAGTGGATTTTTACTTTGGCAATCATCCTATTCCGAACTCTATTTCTGTGAAACATTATGGCCCGAACTTAGAAAAGTTGATTTTATAAGGGCAATTAGGTCATATCAGGCAAGAGACAGAAGATTTGGAGTTTAAATAATGATTGACACCCATTGCCACATTGATTTTAAAGATTATGATAATGACCGTGAAGATGTAATCAGAAAAGCGCAAGAGAAACTTGATTATGTTATAGCATCTGGTTTTAATCAAGAGAGTAATCAGAATGTATTAAATCTTTCAAAGGAATATGAAGGTTTTATCTATCCCACTTTTGGTTTTCATCCTGTCAGTTCACAAAATTCAACTGAAGATGAACTTAAAGAAGCACAGAATCATCTAATCGACAACTTATCTGACATCGTTGCTATTGGTGAAGTCGGAATGGATTATTTTTATGTGACTGATAAAGCGCTTCGTGAAAGACAACAAGCAATTTTCACTAGTTTTTTAGAGCTTGCAAATGAATATAAAGTTCCTATTGTAATGCATGTAAGAGACTGTGAGAAAAAAGCAGTTAACATCATAGAACCTTACGAAGACATCCCTTATTTTGTTTTCCATTGCTATGGAGGTAGTTTAAAAACTGCAAAAAGAATAATGAATAATGGCAACTGTTTTATGAGCTTTTCTACAATGCTTTGCTACTCCCAACACCATCAAAATTTAATTGAAAAAATTGACTTGGATTATGTATTAACAGAAACTGACAGTCCATATTTAGCAATGACAAAAGAAGAGAGAAATGAACCTGTTAATGTAGTAAATGCAGTTAAAAAAATAGCTGAAATAAAAAATATTGATATCAGCACTGTTGATGAAATTACCACCAACAATGCTCGTAAAATTTTTAAAATCTAGAAATGGTATGTGAAGTTCAAATTAATTAAAACATCACTATTTTCTCTAACAGCTTCAATTTCAAATTCAAAGTCTGTAAAATCATCCATAACCAATTTTATTAAATTCCATTCAAGAATTGAATCATTTAAAAATATTGTAAATTGGTTTCTATCGATTTTTACTTCATTTCTACAGAATAACTTGAAGGCATAGAAGTATAATTCTAATCTAAAGATTAAATCCTGTTTATCTCCTTCACCATTTTCAAAATACTTTTTTAAGTCATCCTGCAAGATTTTTCCTTCATCACCAACATCGGCTTTGAAAGTCTCCATCTCGGCCAAGTCATTCATCAATTGTTGCTTTTCTTCTTCATTATACATTTAATCACTGAGTAAAAATTTCAATTTGATTATATTATATTCGTTTGGCATGAATGAAAGTTTGAATTTATCAAAAACATCGTCTAATTTTCTAAGTATGCCAAATTCCAAATCATCAGGAATTATATATAACATGAATGAATCATCATCAATTTCAATACCAAAATCCTCAAGAAGAGGAATTTTCAATTCACTTATAAACACATATTTATATACAATTAGCTCATAATCGTTAACTTCTTTGTTGTTTTTGATAATATCAACTAATTCATCCTGTAGTTTCAAAGCTATCGCTTCAAAAGTTTCGTTTGAAATATCAATCACTCTCAAGTAAGTCCCTTTCAACAAATACTTCCTTTGCAGCAACTATACCATTAATAGATTTTGGAAAACCTGCATAAGCACTCATTTGCATTATTATTTCAACAACTTCAGTTGGTGAATTTCCAACATTTAATGCTGCATTAATGTGGTCCTTTAATTGTGGAATTGTTCCCAAAACTGTTAGAGCAGCAACAGTACACAATTCACGAGTTTTAAGGTCAACTTCCTTGCGAGTATAGATTTCTGAATATGGAAATTCAACCACAAAGCGAGACATGTCCGGCGCCACATCGTCAATAGTTTCAAATATTTCTTCAAGAGACCTTTCCTGAATTCCTTCTATTACTTCTTTACCTTTTTCATATCTTGTCATAATTATACTATCTTCCTAAAGCCACTTAACATTAGCGGTAGTGAAAACATAATGTGGTGAAAAAACTGGATTATATAGATTATTTGTTGAATCAGTTGTGTTGAAACTAATTGCGATTGATTTTCTTAAATAATAATTAATTCTATCACCAATTGAAACTAGTTCCTCACTGTCAAATCTGTCTGAGGTTTTTGCATAGACCTGAAACTGTATTTGCTTTTTATCATAACCATTATCAAATCCAAATTCCTCATAAGAAATATTTACAATATCAACAGAATAGGGCGTTAACAGACCTTCTTTTCTATCTGAATATTCAGCATATGCATCATTTTCCGGATAAACTGCACTTGAAGAGGTTGTAACCCCTTCAATTACTCCATTTCTTGCAGCTTCCATGGCTGTATTTAATTCATTTTCCCCTGAAATAAAAACTATTGAAATCATTATTATGATAATTAAAACACCAAACAAAAACAGGAATTCAGCCGACATTTGACCCCCATTTTCAATCATGATATCACAATCCGTCCATCAGCTTTTGTAATATAATACTCTCCACCACTGACCAATTTATAGTTTTCATCAATATTTATTATTGGTAGTGGCGATTCGGCTTTTTTATTGTCATATTCCAAAATCAACTTGTCCTTTTTTACCATGATTTCAAAATATCCCCTTTCAGATGGCAGTTCAATATATTTTGAATAACCTTCGCCATTTGAATTTACCTGACTAATTTTACCTGCCACATCATCCAAAATCAACCTGTGTGTTACACTATCTTCAATATTCAAACTTGAATTTATTGCAGATGATGAGAAAAATAACACACTAGATGCAATAATGATTACAATAAATAATGAAAATAAATATTCTATTGAAATAAGACCTTTTGAATCCATAATTCCTAATTATTTTAGAAATTAATAAAGTTTTCTCAAATTAAAAGTCAATTTTGATACAAAATAATTAAATAATACTTGAAATAAAAAGTTAATTATGAAAGGAAAAGTAATTTTCGTCGGTGCAGGACCTGGAGATCCTGATTTAATCACCGTTAAAGGAAAAAATGTAATTGAAAACGCTGATGTAATCATTTACGCAGGTTCACTTGTAAACAAAGATGTATTATGTCCTGCAAAGGATGATTGTGTTATCCACAATAGTGCTTACTTAAATTTAGAAGAAACTGATGCAATAATCACCGAAGCAGTTAATGAAGGCAAGCTCGTAGCACGTGTCCACACAGGAGACCCTTCAATTTACGGAGCCATTGCAGAACAAATCCGTGAGCTTAAAAAGCATGACATTGAATATGAAATAATTCCAGGTGTAAGCTCTCTATTCGGAACAGCTAGTGTCCTTGAAGCCGAATTAACTCTACCTGAAATTTCACAAAGTGTCATCATTACTCGTCCTGAAGGAAGAACCCCCAAACCTGCTGGTGAAAGTATAGCTAGCTTTTCAAAACATCACGCAACCATGTGTATCTTTTTAGGAATCGGAATGATTGACAAGGTAGTTGATGAATTGCTAGAGGGTTATGAAGAAACTACTCCTATTGCAGTTGTCAAAAAGGCAACTTGGCCAGACCAACAAATAATTAGAGGAACACTTGCAGATATTGCAGATAAAGTCAAAGATGCCAATATTACAAAGACTGCAATGATTGTAGTGGGAGATGTCTTAGACCCGGGAGACTTTAATGCATCTAAGCTATATGACAAGAACTTTAAACATGAATATAGATAAAAAAGAATTTATAAAATCCTTTAGGATTTTAAAAATTCACTATTTTTTGTCCTTTGAATTAAAAAAAATTAACTATATTTATCTTTAATTTCATTCATTAATCTTAATTTTTCAAATGCAACATCTTTTGGTGCTCTTCTAAGACCACAATCCGGATCCAAAAGCAAATTATCTTTTCCAACTATTTCAATAGCTTTTTTAACTAACTCATCAACATCTTTAATATCGTCAACAGTATTTACTGATGAGTCAACACACCCAAAACCAACTTTTTTATTTGATAGTAATGAAGCATTTTTCTCTAAAACACCTAAATTTACATTATTTCCAGCAAATTCCATGTCCAATATGTCAACATTAAATTTAGCAAGGTCTTTAAATGCATTATCTAAAATTCCACAAACATGCATTCCCAATGGTATTTCTAAACCGTCATGGAGAATATCAATAGCTTCACGAGCAGTTTTCATCTCAACCATGCCTGTTGATAAAAATGGCTCATCAACTTGAATATAAACCGGTTCTACTTTTTTTGCTATTGCATCTACTTCATGTTTCAATGAGTGTGCCAAGTCAATAATTGCATCTTCTTTATTCTTATAAAAACCTTGAATTCTTGATGAATGAACTATGGTATTTGGACCTGTAATGATTCCTTTTACCCCACAACCTTCTGGGATATTCCCATTATAATATTCGCTCATTACTTTTTTAGCATATTTTAAATCATCAATAGAAATTTCTTTAGTTGGATTTCTTATTTTAGAAACAATAAAAGTATTTCCTTCTTCTATCTTCATTCCCGGAATATACTTTGTAAAAATAGAAACCATGTCTCCCCTTACCTGACCATCTGAGATTATATCTACACCTGCTTCAAGCTGGGCAAGAACACTTTCTTTAATAGCCTGTTTAAATGGATCAAAAGAACCAAAACTATTTAGTAATTTATCTTTAAAATTAGACGGAGAGCTTTCACTAGCTGGAAAACTACCTACAACAGTTGATTTCATTTTTTATTACCTATATCCAATTTTCTGATTTTTTCAACTTCTTCTTCATCAATTGGCAATTCCACAACAGAAGTTCCATGGCAAGGTTTTGTGTATGGTAAAAAAACAGTACCCTTTTCATGGTCAAATCCAATTGGTATAGGAGGTATTCCAATAACACGAACACCCAAAACTTGATCTCCTGGTTTTATATAAACAATATCTTCAGCTTTAAATCTAATAATCATTGCACAATCCTTAAAACCAGCTTTTGAAGCATGTATCTCATAATTATCAGATTGTTGAAGGTAAGTATCTAAACAGAATGACATTTATTCAAACTCCTTGATTGCTTTGTCGAATTTAACTTTGATTGGTGAAGGATTATGGAAAGCCCTAATAGGAACTATTTTAGCATTGCTTCCACTTTCTTCAATCATATTAACAAATTCTTCTACTTCATCAATATCTCTTGAAAATACCAATGCAAGAGATTTGGTTTGCAAGATTTGGTCAAAGGTTACGAAAAATGATGCTGCCGCATCTTTGTGGACAAAACCAACTAATAAATCATAGTCCCCTTCATTAATTTCACCTAAAGACCTTTCTAAATCTACTAAATTAAGATTATAAAATCCTTCAGGATCAGATATTTTTACTAACTTTGAAGCTGCAGGATTTGCAGCGATTGTAACATCATACCCCATTTTTGTTAATTTATTAAAAACATAAACTGCCATCGGAGTTTGAGATGGAGTTTCAGGACAACCCAATAATACTAAAGCTTTCATAAAATCACCTTATGATCTTGATTTTAATGTAACTACATTAGCCAATATTAATGCACCTACAAATAAGAATGTAAATAATGCCATACCATTAATTGTTCTGTTAAATACAAATAATCCAATTAATGCCTGTGAACAGAAAGCTGCAAGAGCTCCTGTTAATAATACTTCTCTTCCCAAGTATTTTTTATTATTCTTTTCTCTTTTTTCTCTATACATTGCCAATATTTTAAATCCTATGACAATTGTTCCAAGTACAAATGCCATCAATAAAGCCAGACCTAATATACCAAAGTCAAAACCATATCCAAAGATACCCGGAAGCATATAATCTATTGTATCCTTTTGGTTAACAAGAACCCCGAAAAACATTGGGAATGGAAGACCAAAGAATAAAACTAATTGCATCGGCAAGGTAATATAACCTTCAGCAAAAGCCGTACCTTCTGCTCCCCAATATGAAGCCTTAGCATTGTGTCCAATTAATTGAATATTATTTAATACAGTTTTAATACTTGATAAGGAATATTGCTCAATCCTACCTAATCTTAAAAGCGGTGAAAAGATTGTCATTCCAGTAATACGAGCAACCAGTTCTAAAAGGATAAAACCTACACCTGCTGCTCCTAAAAATATCAATATTCTTCTCATTGTAAATATGGATTTTTCTCTGAAAGATTTAGATATAATTAAATAACCAAAGAAAAGACCAATAATCCATAAGATTAAGAAAGACCTATGCATTAATCCTCCAAATACTGTAATACCTACTAAGAACAATATTACAAATCTCCTAAGCGGCCTGATATCTACACCCGATTCCTTCATTACTTTCAGTGAAGCAAGAGCTGTTACGGCACCCAATAATGCTATTGGACCAAATGGGTGAGTGAATTCCGCCTGACTCGAAGATATAAAAAGAAGCACGATATCTGCTCCAAAAAGAAGGGTAAAACCACCCATTAAGAATAATGATAAAAATGTTACAACACTTAATGATAAAGGAATTAAGTTTAAAGCAAATACCATTGTAACAAATAACATTAATCCCATTTCTACAATTAATTGAAAATGATTTTGAGCAATTAACAACATATTTTAATCACAATTAGATTTTTATTTTAAAAATTATAAGTGGACTGACCGGGATTTGAACCCGGGGCCTCCGCCATGCCAAGGCGACGATCTACCATCTGAGCTACCAGCCCATACATATCATATTAAATATTAGATATTTTTAATATAAATAACTATTTACCATTTTTAGCCAAATCATATAGATTATCTATAATAATTTGGAATAAATCATCAGTCTTTACATCAATTTTTTTGTGAGGATGGACAATAAATTCCAATGCCTTGTGAATTACCTCATCAGTGTCATTTGACCTATACATCAAGCCATGATTAACATAATATTGATCAACAGATAAAGTTTCGCCAGGATAACATGAAATAACTGGAGTTTGCAATATTGCCGCTTCCCTATTCATTGTTCCTCCAGCCCCTATGACCAAATCACATTTTTTAATTATGCTTGAAGTGTCTACAGGAGGCTTCAAGATTGAAACATTATCGATACCTTCAAATATTTCTGCCTGTTCTTTAAATCTTGGAAGAATTAGAATGTTAGCCACATTTTTTAATTCATCCACAATAGGAGATAAGACAGATTTTCTACAATCAACATCCAAATAGGATGCGAGAGACGGTTCAGGTCTCATCAAAATAGTTTTTTTATGTTTTAAATCAAGATTTAAATCATTGAAAATATTATCGTTATATTTGAAACTCTTGAAATGCATTAATTCGGAGGTTCCATCATATGGAATAATAGTGTTTGGGTCTGCCCCAAATTTCATTAACTGCCAAAAATCAATACTGTTAGGTGCAATAATCCTATCACATAATGGAAGAGTTAACTTATTAGCTGCTAAAGCTTTTTCATTATCTAAAACATATAAACTAGGAATTCCCAGACCAAAACTGATTCTTGGAAGTTCTATAGAATGCTTGCTAAGGGCAACATCCACCTTTTCATCATGTATAACATCTACAAGATTATATACTCTTGAAGTTGACTCCCTTAATTTATCATAAAGACTTACACCATGCTTTCCAACTGATATAAAGTCAATTTCATACATTTCCAATAATTTATGGATATCTCCAAATTGCCTTGCAGTGACAATAACATCCTCACCTTCAGCTTCAAGGTACTTAATTACATCTTTAAAAAACCTTACATGAGGCGCATTTGAAATATCTATCCATACTTTCATGAAACCACCCAATACAACTAGTTCATTGCATCTTCAATAGCTTTTATAATTTCATCTAAACCTGTGCCTTCTTTTAAGCTAGATTTAATAACATTAACTTTTGGATTTAATTTTTGTGCATCTGCCACCATTTTATCTGCATCAGCACCAACAGCATCAGCCAAATCAACCTTGTTGATTACAACTACATCTGATGTTTGGAAAATGATTGGGTGTTTTTCTACAGTATCATCACCTTCAGTGACACTTACAACAACAATTCTTAAATGGGAACCTAATTCAAAGTCAACAGGACAGATTAAATTACCGACGTTTTCAATAATTACCATATCCAAGTCATCTAACGGCAAATCGTGAAGACCATGACCTACTAAATGCGCATCTAAGTGGCATTCTTTACCAGTGTTAAGGCCCACTACTGGAACATTGTGTTTTTCAATACGTCCTGCATCGAATTTGGAGATTACGTCTCCTGCAAGAACACCTATTTTATAATCAGTATTATCAATAATTTCTTCTATCAAAGTTGTTTTACCAGAGCCTATTGCTCCTACAAAATCAACACAGAATATTTCTTTTTCATCTAAGTTTTTTAAATTCTTATCAGCTAATCTTTTGTTAGCATCCATAATATTTTTTGCTACTTCTACATCTGCAACTTGGTGCATAGTCAATCCTCCATTTATTTATAATCATCAGGTTTTTCAATAACAATATTTTTAACAACAATATCTTTTCCATTTAATATTTCCACACTTAAACTGTCACATTTAGGGCATTTAACTAGTGGAGCATAATGATCACTATCATCCAGTATTGCTTCACCATTGAAATCACAATCCAAACAATCAATTTCTGCAGGAATTTCTTCAAATTTAATTTCTGCATCTTCAATTATAGTGTTTTCAATCAAAACACCTAAAATAAACTGTAATTGCTCTGGATTAATCATTGCAAGTCTACCTACTTCAATAGTGACTTCATTAACTTCAGTTGCATTATTTGCCTCTGCAGTTTCTAAAACTGCATTAATAATGCCTTGAGCCATTGATAATTCATGCATCTTATTTCTCCTCTTAAAAAAATATTAATATTATAAATATAGATTTGTTTATTAATAAACCTATTTAATATTTTGAACAGCTCCCCGTAATATCATTAAGTTGATTATTAACAACACTTAAATATTTACCAAATTAAAAATAATCACAATTATCATTTTTAGGAGAGAACACGATGAATTTTAAATCTAAATTTGGTTTTGGCTGCATGAGACTTCCAAAAATGGATGAAAACGACCCAAGTAAAATAAATCAGGACTTATTTAACCAAATGGTAGATATCTACATGAAAAAAGGATTTAACTACTTCGATACATCCTATGCCTATCACAATGGAGCAAGTGAAATAGCAATTAGAAAAGCAGTAGTTGAGAGATATCCTCGCGAATCTTACTTAATTTGCGATAAAATGCCAACATGGGCATTAACATCCCCTGAAGACAATGATAAATTCGTTAATGAAATGCTTAAAAGACTTGGAATTGATTATTTTGATGTATTCTTTGTTCACAACATCAACATCCCCTGGTTAAAATTAGCAAGGAAATGTAATACTTTTGAGTATGTTAAGAAAATGAAAGATGATGGAATTGCAAAAAAAATTGGGTTTAGTTTTCATGAAAAGGCAGATTTACTAAAAGAGGTTCTTGACGAATATGGAGATATTTTAGATATAGTCCAACTAGAACTTAATTACCTCGATTGGGAAGATCCTTTAATTGAAGCTCACAAATGCTATGATTTATGTGTCGAACATGGCCTTGATGTATATGTAATGGAGCCTTTAAAAGGCGGAGTTATCGTAAACCCATCAGATGAGATTAAAAATGAGTTTAAACAGTTCAATCCCAATAAATCCATAGCAAGTTTTGCAATAAGGTTCTGTGCATCACTTGAACATGTTAAAATAGTGTTAAGCGGCATGAGTAACATGGAAGATTTGATTGATAACTGCAATACGTACGAAAACTTTGAAGTTTTAAGTGATGAAGAACATGAATTTTTAGAAAAGATGGCTAAAAAACTTAAAGATAACGTTGCAGTAGCTTGTAGTGAATGCGGATACTGTATTGATGCATGTCCTGAGATGATTCCAATACCAGAATATTTCCATTTATACAATACCAGTAAAAATCAACCTGAATCAAACATTTATAGACTGTATTTCGATAAACTAGCTGATGAAAAAGTTCCCGCAGATGAATGCACATATTGTGGTACATGCATTGATTATTGTACTCAAAAAATAGATATTCCGGACATGTTAGAAGAGGTATGTGAACATTTCCAAAATGGATTCAGCCCTTATGGCTGAATACTAAGCAACCCTCATTTTTAACTCCCGAACCATTTCACCATTTTTATTTATCTTTGATGCTTTTCTATAATATTCAACGGCCTTTGGAAATATTCCTGAGTGATAATATATTAACCCCATTAAAGCCAATGCATCTGAATGTCTGTCGTCAAAATCAAGTAGTTTTGTTAATATTTCTGAAGCAGTATCCAAATCACCTTGCTCATACAAATCATAGGCTTCTTCATACAATGTTTCAACATCATCAAGTGAATCCAATTCGCTTAAAGAATTATTTTTAGGCTTATCTGAAAGTAAAACCTCCAATTCATTAGCCATTTCATTTGACCTATCGATGGCCAATGCCTTTTTAGTGAATAACAATGCAATATCCTTTTGATCTTGATTATATAATATTTGAGCCATTAAGGCCAATGCCTTTACATGGCGTTTATCATCCAACAATATACTATTTAAAACATCCTTTGAAGCAGAATAATCCCCTTTTTGATATAAATCTAAAGCTTCATCAAATTCATCAAGCTCTTTAACTTCTACAATAATTTCCTCTTTTTCACCTTTACTGTCAGATGAAATTAATTTTTTCATATATTCTAAAATATAAATTGTAGCGCCTTTATGAAGTGGTTTGTTATCATTTCCACATTTTGGTGAGTATATACAGGACGGACAACCACTTTTACAATTACAATTATTAAGCAAATCAATTGTAGAGTCAAGTAAATCAACAAATACATCAACTGCCTTTTCAGTAATCCCAATTCCACCTTCATAACCATCATAAATAAAAATAGTTGCTTCTTGTGTATCCTCATGGAAATTTGTTGAAAGGCCACCAATATCAAACCTGTCACACATTGTATGAAGAGGGAACAATCCAATTAAAGCATGTTCTGCCCCATGAAGACCCCCTGCAAATACTTCCTCTTCATTTGGATACATATCCTCCAATGTGTTTTTAACACTTTTTGGTATTGTAAACCACAATCCTTTCGTATTGAATTTCAAAGGAGGTAAATCTAAAAGATAGGTTCCAATTGGCTTTGAAAAGTGCATCTTTTTATACTTAAAGTAATCCTCACTTACTGTAAGCTCTCCGAAGTGTATTGTCAAATCACCATACTTTGTCTTTGACAATTTCTTTTTGATTTTTGTTTCCGTCTTGTTTAAAACCATTGTATGATATTCAACATTCTCCTTAGAGACATTTACATATCCTTTTTTAAGATTGATACTATTAACTACATAGGTGTCTCCCTTATTGATTAAAATTGCTCCCTCATGAGCTTCACGGTAAACTTGTGATCTCTCCATTGTCTCTAAAAGCATGCCGTTATTCATTACTTTAAACTCTTCTGATGAAATTTGGTCTAGTGAATGGTCCATTGCAGGATTGTCATCATATGGATAGATGAAATCTCCCCTATGATTTTCTTGCAAGTCTTTTTTAGAAACTAACTTATCCACCACATTTTGAGAAACATTAAAGTATTTTTCAGTTTCACCCCTTTTAAGAGGCAATTCTTTTGCAGCACATAAAATGTGAGCTTCTTGCAAAATAGGATTTGTTAAATCAATGATTGCATTTTCGTGAGGCTTATCAAAGAAAAATTTCGGGTTGTTCATAAAATATTGGTCCAATTGGTTTTCAAAAGCTATTAAAACAGCAATTGACTTCTGATTGCTCCTACCCGCACGACCTGCTTGCTGCCAAGTGGAAATCATTGTTCCAGGATACCCTGAAATGATAACCGCATCAAGAGACCCTATATTAATACCCAACTCTAAGGCATTTGTACATGTAACACCAAGATATTTTCCACTTTTAAGACCTTCCTCTATTTCACGCCTTTCTTTTGGTCTGTAACCTGCCCTATAAGCAGCAATTCTGTGAGCCAATTTTCCTTTAACTTGTGTCATGTCCTTTTTAGCCCACATTGCTATCAATTCCGTGGTCTTTCTTGAAACAGTAAAACACAATGTCTGAATATTTTTAAGCATCATATACATGAAAATATTTTCCGTTTCCATGTGAACAGAAGGTGCATTTTGAGTATAAACTTTATTTCTTAAATAATTTTTAAACGGATTATATAAAATGAAGTCTTTCTCACCGCTTGGTGATGTATCATCATCTACTAAAACAAATTCCTCACCAGTCAACCTATTCGCCAACTCTAAAGGATTAGCAAGAGTCGCAGATGATAAAATAAACTGGGGATATGACCCATAAAAGTTTGCAATTCTTTTTAATCTTTTAATTAGAAATGCAACATTAGATCCAAATACGCCTTTATAGTAATGTGATTCATCAATTACAATATATCTTAGGTTTTTATAAAATCTTGACCATTGATGGTGCCATGATAAAATTAAATGTAATTGGTAAGGGTTTGTTAAAACAATTCTTGATTTTTCACGAATTCCCTTCTTATCTTCCCGTAGAGTGTCCCCATCATATGTTCTTGGACTAATTTTGATTCCAAGAGACTCCTCAAGGTTTTCTAATACATGTAATTGGTCATTTGAAAGAGCTTTAGCAGGATAAATATAAAGTGCCGTTGCTTCACTATCTTCAATCATTGTCTCCATGATAGGTAAATTGAATGCTAAAGTTTTCCCAGAAGCTGTCGGCGTTGTAATTATTACATTTTCACCATTTTTAATAGATTCATATGTCTCTGCTTGATGTTTGTAAAGTTTAACATCTTTTGAATCTAAGTACTCAACAATTTTTTCATCCAAATTTTCGACTTTTTTAAAACTAGCTTTTTTAGCAGGTATTGTTTCAATATGAGCAATATTTTCTCTATACCTAACATCATTTTTAAACATATCAATATTGTTGAGCTCAGACATAATAACCGCTAAAATTAAAACTTAATAATATTAATTGAGTTAAAATAATATTTAAAACTTTCTTAAAACTAAAAACAGTAAGTTAGAAACAAAAAATGTTCCTAACTTAATATGCATATTATAGAAGGAAATAAATACCCTCCATAAAAATGTTATAATTTTTATAATAAATAAATCTTTTTTATATCTTATCTAACAAAAATTCATTAAATCTTGAATACTTTACAAATGCTCTCTCCATGAGTTTATAAATAACATAACGACATAAATTATATTTAGAGGAAAAAAATGATATCATATGAAGAATTTGAAGACATTGTAGTAAATATCCTAAAAAGAGATATCTCTTCAAATAAAAACCAGAAAAATGCAATATCATCACCAGCCAATAAATCCCTTTTTATCGTAGCAGGACCCGGTTCTGGAAAAACCACAGTAATGGTGTTGAAAATATTAAAATATATTTTTGTTGATGATATCGAACCAGGGGAGGTATTAGCTACAACATTTACAAGAAAAGCAGCAGATGAGCTATATTCAAGAATTCTAGGATGGGGAGATGAAATAAAAAATTATCTCATTGACAATATCAGTGATGAGAACTTCAATAACATCTTAAAAATTGATAGAATTGATTTTAACCAAATTAAAATAGGTACCACAGATAGTATTGCTGAAGAACTTCTAAGAGATTACAGAAAACCTGGTGAAAATCAGGCCACAGTTATAGAAGAATTTGTAGCGAATTCTGCAATGATGAAAATCATTATTGAAGATGAAAAATACTTAAATAAAGATTTAGTCGAATACTTGAAGGAACTTAGTGGAAGGCAAAAACTTGAAGAGCCTTCCAAAATAAGTGAAATACTTATGGAAATTAAAAATAGACTCTTTTACGATCAAGTTAATTTTGATGAACTATATACTGAAATTGAAAATGAAAAAGGAAAGAAATTGGCTCTTGATTGTATTAAAGAATATGAAACAACACTCCAAAACAGAAACACTATCGATTTTGCGATGCTTGAGTCAATGTTTCTTGATAAATTAAAAAATAATGACCTGAAAACTTTTTTAGATGAAATTAGAATTGTTTTAATCGATGAATATCAGGATACCAACCTCATCCAGGAAGATATTTACTTTACAATTGCCAAATCCGCACTTGAAAATGACGGAAGCATTACTGTTGTGGGAGATGATGACCAGTCATTATACAGATTTAGAGGAGCAACAGTAGATCTATTTACCAATTATCAGGCCCGTATCAAAGAGAGATTAGGAATTGATGTTGATGAGATTAACTTAACAACCAACTATCGGTCAACCGAAAATATCATCCAACATTGCAATCAATTTGCAGAGCTCGATAAAGAATATCAAAAAGCAAGAGTTGAAAATAAACCTAAAATTATAGCACCTGACTTTGAAAAAGATAAAATGCCGATTTTAGGAATGTTTAGAAACAATCCAGAGATGCTTGCAAGAGACCTGTCAATATTAATCAATAAGCTTATAAATAAAGGAGAATGTGAACTTCCAGTTTTACAAGTTTTAAATAAAGATTACTATGAAAAGATGAATAAAAAACTTGATATTGCAAAGTTACAGCAAATCAGAAGTGAAAACCTTAAAGCTGGAAAAGAAATAGAAAAAATAACACTTAAATTAGATGAGGAATATGGATCTGCATCTGATATTGCAATCTTGTCATATTCTCCAAAGGAACTGCAATTTGGAAACCGTTCATTTTTATTCTTTTTAAGAAAACAACTTAAACGATTGAAAAATCCCATTGAAATGTTTAATCCAAGAGGGATTGACCTGCAAGACATTGACATTGTAGGTATTTTTTGCGGTTTAATGCTTGAATGTATTGACCCTGAAGCAAGTATTCAAAAGTCCGATAAGACCATACCAAATCTTGCAAAAAGAAACATGAATAAATGGAGAATTAAAGCTAAAGATTACATTAAATTAAACCCCGAACCAACCGAACCTATTTCCCTATCACAATTTGTTACACATTGGCAACTTAGACGTCCAAGACAACGTGAAGAATGGCCAACAACAGCAAGCCTAATGGAACTTGCATACAAAATAACAACCTGGATTGAAGATTTACAAGATGATGTGGAAGGAATTGTATATCTTGAAGCTATAACCAAATCAATTACACAAACTGGATTTTTCAATGATTATCATTCAAATATTTCATTTAAAAGCCCACAACAAGAGCGTGAATCCGTCCTTGAGGCAATATGGAATATATTTATCCCACTTTCAACTGGGGGAGTCAGTATTGATGAATCACTACTTGAAACATTGCCTGACGATAGAATCAACGTATTATCAATCCACCAGTCAAAAGGATTGGAGTTTCCACTAGTCATCGTTGATGTTGGCTCCAGATTTAAAACAAATGACATTAGAACTCAAAGACTAAGATTTCCAAAATCCCTAAAAAACAACACTACAATTGAGGATAGTGTTAGACGACACAGTTCTCTAGGTCAAAGCCCAAGAAGTGAGAAAGACCGTTCGTTTGATGATTTGACAAGACTTTACTTTGTTGCATTTTCAAGAGCTGAAAGTGTTCTATTATTAATAGGTCTAAATTCAGCTATTGAAGGATACACTAAGAAAAATGATCACTTCAACATTCCAAATGTTGCTTTAGGATGGAGCAGAGATGAAAACTATGTTGGCTTTAATGAGATATATCTAATTTAGGAGTGAAAAAATGAAATTACCAACAAGATCAAAATCATATATGATACCGGAATATAGCTTAACCGGAGATTTGCTTTCATTTTTAACTTGTAATTTACAATACAGATACCAAAATAAAGGAACATTACCTCCTTCAAAACCAGTTCAACGATGGTTCGGAGAGTTTATTCATGGTGTTTTGGAAGAAGCTTTTATTGAATGGAAAGAAAATAACACCGAATTTCCTTGGGATTGGAAAGAAGATATAAGACCTATTGAAGATTTAATTGATTTAAGGCTTCAAGTAAGAGGTCTTTATCCACATGATGAAGATTTATTTTACAGTATCTTAAATCAGCCAGACAATGATTTGACAATTGATGATTTAAATGAACATGACCATAAAAAATTAGCCAGTGCAAGAGCTGAAAAAGCAATTAATATTTGGGGAAAACACCTATTCCCATTAATTGACTCATCCGAACTGTTAATTAAAGGAATAAGACAAATGCCCAATTATGATAAAAATAAAAGCAGATCCAATTATTATGGAATCAACGGCGTTGTGGATGTTTTAACATCAATGAAAATCAACGATTTGGAACAAACTACCCTCGATACCTTTGACAATGAGATTATAAGATTTCTTAAAAAAGACCCCGATTTCCAAAAAAGAGTTTCGGAGTTTGGAGAAGAGGATTATGAAATAATTATCGATTATAAAGGAATGAAAAGACCCCCCGTTAAAGTTACTAATGAAAAAATTGAAGATAAATGGGAAACTCACAAACAACAAATTTTAACCTACTCATGGCTTAGATCTAAACAAGAAGAGGCAAAACCAATTATTGCCGGAATTATCTTTTATTTAAATGAGCTTGTTCCTTCAAAAGAGGATTTGGTTTTAATTAAAGATGAACTCAACAATGATTTAACCGATGTTGGATTAGAATTTGAAAGTGACGTTGATTTAATTAATAACTGGGAAGAAGAGGATAAAGCCCCAGAGTTAAGTGATGAATTTAAAATTGCAAGATCAATTAGAGTAATCAATGTTAATGATGAAGAAACAAACACTGCACTTTTAAAGTTTGATAGTGTTGTATCCAATATTGAAGAGTCTTTAATTAAAGAGATGAAAGGATGTAAAATTCAAGAGGCTTGGAAAGCAGATTCAGATGAAAGAACCTGCAGTGCTTGTGATTTTAAGACATTTTGTAAAAATAACAGTGTTAAAACAAAAGACTTTAAAATTCCATAATCCAAATAGAATATTAGGCGATTTTTATGACAAACTTGGAGAAAAACAAAAAATATTGTGAAATAATCGAAAGCAAAATCAAACTTGATGCTAAACCAGTGGCTATGAAATTAATCAAAACAGAAGATGATTTACCAGAAGGTTACGATTTGATTGATGAAAAAATAAGACACTGTGAAATGGTTAGAAAAGCTTCTTTAGGTGCTAAATTCTACTCAAACATTGACCAACAAATGTGTTTAGGTGGAGCAGGTGCTATTGGACTTAGAGACATGCCTGAAAAATTAGCAAATGGTGAAAAATACTTCTCACTTGGAAGATTTAAAGATTTAGAAACAGCTAAAAAGTTAACTGATAAACTTTCAATCATTAAAGACATCAGCTGGGGAATTGTTTATGCACCATTAGATGAAGCTGATTTTGAAGCTGACATTATTCAAGTTATAACCGAACCTGTTGGCGGAATGTTACTTGCTCAAAGTATTGTTTATGAAACTGGAGAAAAGATTAATCCATCATTTGCAGGTATTCAATCATTATGTGGCGATGCATTTGCAAATCCTTACCTTTCAGATGGAGTAAACTTTACTTTAGGTTGTGACGGTTCAAGAAAAGCAGCAGACATTAAAGATAACGAAATGACTGTCGGTATTAGTAAAGCTAAAATCGAAGAAGTTATCGAAGGCTTAAAATCAATCTAATAATGTTAAATAATCATCATAATGATTGATATTTAACAACTCTTTTTTATTTTTTTCTTTTACCCCATAAAATGTATACCCGTCATCAAATATTTTTCTAAGTATTGGATTTAAATTATCATCCTCATTTTCAAGATATTTCATTAAATTCAAGCGTGGTGCTACAAAAGGCATTCCTAATCCTTCAGCAGTATCCAAAAATCCAGTTTTACGCCTTCTTAAAACGGATATTGTATTAAACGGATTTTCACATTCTTGAATTGTAGAAATCAATTTGTTAAGAGTTTCTGTTGAAACTGTAGGCTGGTCAGCTGTAACACATAATGCAAAATCAGAATCAATATTTGACAAACCATTGAATAAAGAAGTTGATAAACCTACATCAACAGGATTGTTTTTGATAAATTTTACATGGTCTTTATAATTATCATAGATAACTTCTTTTATTTCACTAGAATAATGGCCAAGTACAACAATACATTCATCTATATTTGCAGATAATGCATTGTCAATAGTTGTCTCTATAACAGTTTTATTTTCAAATGGTAAAATAAGTTTATTTTTAACTTCAAGATTTCGAGAAACTTGGTCTCTTCTCATTCTAGAATTTTTTCCGGCTGCTGTAATAATAGTTGAGATTGACATAAAAAGAAAAAGTTGATATATTCAATCATTTGGAATATATCTTGTTATTTTTGCATAAATACCCATTCCAGTTCCTGATCCTTCAGTCCACATATTAATTTTTACAGGATAGTCATGATTATTTGTAACAGTTATATCACTTGCAGGGTTATATCCAAACAGTACTGCATTTTCAGAACCATCCATACCAACAGGCAATCCGAATCCTTCTGCAAGTACAGCAGCTCTTAATGCTCTTGCAGATGGGCAAACACCATGTGCTGCACTTCCACCAGGTGCTTCGGAATCAGATGCAGATGCAAAGTAAACATAATCCTTACCACTACTAGTTGAATTAGGCGGGATGATAGTTCCATTCCATGCTTCAACAAATTGTTTAGCATTTATTTCACGTGTAGCATCACCATATTCCGGGTGTGAACCTAAAGAAGTACCATAAGTTTCACCATCTTCCTCTGTGTATTGTCCAGCATATAACAATATTGGGGAACCTGTTGGATACTCAGCTGCATAATCAACAACATCCTGTCCGAAAATTAACGGAACTTGAGATGCAGCAACATCATTTCTTCCATCATCAAAATTAGTCATTCCTTTTTCTAGAATGAATGTTGAACCAACTGCAGAATCATAATTATACCAATTAACTATAGTTTCATTATTATAATAATCATTACTATAATTTAAGTATTTGATTTGATCAACAGGAACTGATTTGACAACAGTACCATTTTCAACTATATTTACTCCTTCTTCAGTCCTTTCTAACCATGTATACGCAGTACTGTAACCCCATATATAATGGTCAGGTGATTTTACAATTAATTTGTCATTTTCCATAGTTAAAAATCCGGGACCATCAACATCAACAACATTTCCATAAGTATCTATACCACCACTAGAAACAGTTCCAAAATCAAAAGGAACTACACCAGTAGATAATGTCATTAAAATTCCCTGTAAGTCAAATGCAAGAATCTGATGAGAAATAAACCCAAAATTAGATAAAAGAGGAACTTCAACCGGATTACTTTGACCTACTATCGAATCATTTTCAAACATTGATTGGCCAAGTGGAAGATTAAATTCGTCGGATACTTGTTGAGCAGTTAGTGGTGTACTATTAACGGAATTAATGACAATTAAAGCTGCACATAATAATATTAAAGCTATAAAAATCGCAACTGATATTTTTCTCCAACTACTACTCATTTAATACACCAATAATAACAATAATAATTTAATATTTATTTACATAATATATATAGATTACTCATACTCATAATTTCTCAGAGATAAGCTTAATCCTTTCTTGAATATCAATGATTGTATCTTGACCATTTCCACCAATTAAAATTGCTTCTTCATGAGAATACTCAGCAACCAACTCGATGATTTGGTCTAAAGAATTAACAGTAATAATATTTCCCATATAACCTAATGAATTTAACCTATAAATAGCAATATCTAAAGTATCATCAAGGCCAGGGAATAGTACAATAACTTCAGGATTATATTTTACCGCAACATCTAAAATATCTAAGCGATGCTCTTCATTGTGGCGCGGAGTTCCAATAAATATTGCATAAAAATTTTTTTCTGAAAGAATAGATGCCAAAGCATCAGAATTATCAGTTTTTCCAACATAAACATCTGCATCATTAATTTTATAAACGTCCATCCTACCTTCAACGGCTTTAAATTCAGCCAAAGTGGACCTAACAATATCCTTAGGAACTTTCAATTCCCTTGTTATTGCAGTAGCTAATCCTGCATTAAGTAAATTAAATTTACCAAATAACTGTAATTCATCTTGATATACAAAATAAGGAATAGTTTTACTAGCTGACTCCTTAAAATCAGAATTAAAATCTTGATTAAATGCTGTAAATATTGTAGTATTTGAGAAAAATCTAACTAAAGAGTTTTTATAGTTTGCAATTGTCTTGTGAACATCCATATGATCGTTTCCAATGTTAGTAAGGCCAATCATGTCAAAATCAAAACAATATTTCGCAAAATCCAAAGTCATGTCACAAACTTCAACTAGCAATATGTCATAATCTCCTTCATTAGCATCTAAAATTAAATCATAGTAACCTGAAAATCCTCCACCACCGTTTCCACCAACTAAAACTTTTTTACCTGCATTTTCTAAAATTTCCTTAATCATGTGAACAGTAGTGGTCTTACCATTTGTACCTGTTATCCCAATAGTAAAAATATCCTTATGTTTTGATATAACATCACTTAACAATTCCCCGCTTTCCAATAATCTTGTTGCAAAAGCCCCACCAAACATGCTGGGACTTATAGCTATTGCATCACACTCTTCAATAGCATATGAATTTGTAAAACCTAAATCCACTGTTATATTTTCACCAACAATGGATATTGTTTGCTTTTCATCAATCATATTCATTGACAACATTGGCAAATCCAAACCATTCAAATCAACATTAATATTCAAATCAGTGGCGTAAACTTCCCACCCATGCCTTAAAAGAGAATTTACTGCCTTTTTTCCTTCAACACCTAATCCGATTACAGCTGCTTTCATATAATAATTCCTTAATAATTCTAATATAATCTTACATTTTAAAATTAATAAATATTTTGTAAAACAAATTATTTTATACTATAATGCCAATATTAAAAGCAAGGTGTTTAAATGTTTGAAGATGAAAGGGACGATAAAATATATAATTTAATCATTACTAATGGTGTTGATTTAAGAAACGAATATGGTCAATTTACAGAAAAGTTATTCTCAAAAGTTGATTTCCTATGGAAAGAATCCATATCCGGATCATATGCAAATGCGGGAGATGAATTTTACCAAAAAGTAGATAGAATTATTCTACTTGCAGGCCTTTACAATGATAATAAAGAAGTTTTTGAAGAATTAGTAAATGCCGGTGAAAAGTACAATATCCCTATGGTTTTAGTAAGGCCACTAGGCCTTGAAGAAGTTCCGGAATTCCTAGAAGAGAAAGCAGCAACTATTGTTGGTTGGAATGCAAATTGTATAATCGACTCTATTAAAGATGCACCAGAAACAATGTGAAAAAAGTAATAATGTAATTACATTACTACTTTTGAAATTCCATTTTCTTTTTCAACTTTAATTATGTTATCTGCAGCGTTTTCAAGCTGTGATTCATGAGTCACAATAATCATTTGAGGAAGCAATGTCATGTCCTTTAATAAATTAACCAATTCATGCCTTCTTGATGCATCCAAATGAATTGTAGGCTCATCCAATAAAATTGTATTCAATTCTCCATTAGCCATTGCCTGAGTAATACCAAGTCTTAAGGCTAAGGCAATAGCTATCTTTTCACCACCACTGACCATACTCATTGATGATTCACCTTCAGGACCATATACAGTCACATTATACTCCTCATCAAAAGTTAAATCAGAATAGTTAAAGTTAAACTCAGCAAAGAATTCTTTAGTGTATCTTTGGATTAAAGGTCTTGAAATGTTCCTTAAATCTTTTTGAATTCCATTTCCACTATATAAGTTTCTAATATGATTTAACAAGTTAATATAATCTGAAACATTATTATATTCCTGTTGGAACTTTTCAGCAGTCTCAATTTTTGCATTTAATTCTTTAAGATTTGCAATCGATTCACGTGCCCTTCCTTTAATTTCAGAAAGTTCACTGTTGAAAGCATCATATCTTCTTTCGTAACGTTCATTTTTGAAAATAATTTGTTCATATTTATTTTCATCATAAACAGAAGCGTCAATTTTATTTTTAAGTATGTCTATCTGATTAATAGACATTCCAATATCCTCTTTGATAGAGTCCAATTGAGTCATGTAACTATTTTTATTTTGAATATAACCTTTAAGTTGGTGGAATTCATCATTTTTCTGTTTTAAATCATCAATACGATTTTTAAGCTCAGATGCAGTGATGTCACCACTTAAATGTGGATCTTGATCAATTGCCAATTTAATATTGGTTACATGATTGTCTATTTCATTCTTGATTTGTTTTAACTTATACTGAGCATCTGTTTTATTTCCTAAAACATCTAAAGCACCTTTAGCCTGGTTGTATACATCATAAGATTCCTGGTAAGATTCCTTATCTATTTTCTTATTAGAAATTAATAAAATAATCTCACCCAATTTATTTGTGATGTATTCTTTAGATTCAAGTTCTTCATCAATTGTATTTAATTTAACCAATTCGCTTTGAAGTTGATTGAATTTTTGCTTGTATTCAATGATATTTTTAGACAACTCCAAAATTCTTTCATGCTTATCTTCAAAACTTTCTTTATTTTTTGTTAAAAGACTAACAGCTTCTTTGTTTTCAGAAATTGCATTTTCATTTTCAGAAATAAGTGATTTATAATACTTTACCAATTCTTTTTTCTTATAAGAACTAATGTCAGATTGACAAACCGGACATTTACTATCAACATCTTCAAGCTCTTCCAAAGGCTTTTCATTAGCTTTGATATTCTGTTTAAAAACAACAATTTCTTCATTCTTGGAAATTATAGTTTTACCCATTTCTTTTATTTTTAGAGATATTTCGTCCAAAAAGTCATTAGTTGCTTCTTCAATATGATTAAAATCATCAATTTTAGCCAAAACGTCTTTGTTTATGCCTTCCTCATCCAATTGATTTCTTGATTTTGAGAAAAAGTTTTGTATACCATTTCTTTCATTTTCAATATCTCTTAAAAGAGATTTTTTATCTTTTTCAAGCTTGGCCATTGCTGCCAATTCTTTTTCCATATTAATTTTTTTATCAGTTAATTCATTGATTTCTTCATCGGAAGCTAAAAATTTATCATAGCCCTCCTTATTATCGTCCATGATACTTTTTTGCTCATTAATTGAATCCAATTTATCTTCAACTTCTTTTTCAGATTCTTTTAGACTTTGTATGCTAGTTACTGATTTTTCAAAGTCAAGATAAACATCCAATTTAGAAACATATTTTTCAAGCCTTTCTATTTCACCTTCAGCTTCACGAATCTTATCCAAATTGTCCTGAATTACTCTTTTATCCTCTTCAAGTTTTGCCAATGTTTTTTCTTCCGCATCTAATTTATTTACATGGTCATCATGAATTTCTTTTTCACGTTCCATGTTCCTTTTGCTTTCAGATATTTCACTTAAAAACTCATTAACTTCCTCTATTTGCTCTTCAAGTTCATGACCTCTATCCTTAAGGACATTCAATTCTTCTTTTTTCTTATCTCTTTCTTCAACCAAATCAGTGGAATTGAATAATTTACCGTTAATTTCTGAAAGCTGATTTTCATAATCGTTGATTAATGGCTGCAAGTTTTGCCATGATTTTTCAAGTGAATTTACACCCAATAATTTATCTATCAATTGCTTTTTCTCATCTGAAGTTTTATCAATGAGCTCTGCAATCTCTCCTTGTCTTATATAAATTGCATTTAAAAACATGTCAGAATCAATGTCTAAAATTTTGTTGATTTCACGAGAAACTTCCATGTCCCCACTGCAAATATGAACATAACCGCTATCCTGTGAGGTTTTCTTATAAATTGACGATTTTAAAGAATCCTTTTTCTCACGGATAACCTTATACTGCCTGCCGTCGGAGTTGAATTCCAACTCAACCAACATTGAAGGAGCATTATTCCTTACCAAATCATCAAGATTTTTAGTTGCATGCTGTTTAAATAAAGCAAAACTAATACCTTCCAAAATTGTTGATTTCCCAGCACCATTTTCTCCCACAATAACGCTTATTCCTTTATCAAAATTAATGATAGTGCTTTCATGGGACTTGAAGTTATTTAGTCTTAATCTTGTGAAAATCATTTTAAAACCTCATTAAATGTAACTTGAACATCCTTAGATCCGTTTTTTTGAGAATCTTCTTTTTTCACTTCTTCAATTTTAAATTCAACGTTATCATTTACATTTTTATAATGGTCTTCAAAATATTGGTCAACTAACTCTTTGGCCTCATCAGTTCTATCTTTTGAGAGATAGTCAAATAATTCAATAGCCAAGGCGTTAACATCACCATTTCCATAACCTTTAAGCTGCTCAGTCAAAAGCTCTTTTGGACCCAGTGCCTCATTTTGATTTACTATCTCATCAATGCTTTCTTCTCCAACAACATTGAATGTAGGCCTAATCATTAAGGATAAGTCCTCAAGTTCCTGTTTAATGACATCATAAACTATACCAGTGTCAGAATCAACATTATTGATTGTTAAATCTAAAATCGGTTTTTTGTCAAAGTCTTTAATTGTTTCCCTAATTCCCGCAATACCACTTTCTAAGTTATTATAATCAAGAGATCTTTTAATAAATTCACGAGGAATGTCAACTTTTACTCTTTTAGTAAGTGGCTTTGGGCCATCAAAGTCAACTAAAACAAAACCTTTACCATTCTCCAGGCAATCTTCCCATTCATCAGTTTTCCAGATTTCACCTGAACCCGGATAAACCAATTTCCCCGCTCCAAAGTTATCATTAACATATTTATGAATGTGACCCATTGCATAATAATTAAAGTTATCTGGAACTTCTCCCATTTCCAATTCATATTGATAACCATAGTATTTATCAATTCCTTGATGTAGAACTAGGATGGATTTTTCATGTTTAGCTGCTTTTTTAGATAATTCTGAAAGTTTTGATTTTAAAACCTTACCTTGAGATGATGGATAATAAGGTAGCCCTGCGATAAATATGTCTCCATGCATGTAATTTGTATTAATCGGACTAATTACTTTTAGGCCCAATTTCTTAAAAATTACTTGTGGAGGAATGGATCCTTTACGCATTGCAACATCATGGTCTCCAGCTATTGCATACATGGGAATGCCTGAACCTTTTAGTTTAAGTAAACCCTTTTGAAAAGCTAAAAGTGCATTCGGAGAGGGAACTGCTTCTTCAAACAAATCTCCACTATGTATTACAAAATCAACTTTTTCTTCAATAATTTTGTCTATTACCTTTTCAAATACTTCATAAAAGTCTTTTTCACGCTCAATTAAACCAAATTGGCGATAACCTAAATGAGTATCTGCTAAATGTGCAAATTTCATTATATTACCTTTTTTAATTTTTGTATATAACCAATTTAAACACTTGATAAGTATTTAACTTAATAATAATTTATACAACTGCATATTTAATTGTTTGCAAAGAAAACGATTGTAAACAAAACAATATTGCTTTTAAAATATTACATCAAAAATTTGAAAAAAATAAGAAAATTATTAAATTATTAAAATAAAAAAAGTTAAATTGAGTAGAGATAATCTACTCTAGTGAAGCTTTTTTAATAGCTCCAGTTAATTCTTGGATTTTAGCTTTTACATCGTCAACTTCTTCTACAACAGTACCGGTAACAACAATGTCTGCACCAGCTTTTGCTGCAATGTAAGCTGCTTTAGCATCACGGATTCCTCCGCCAACAACCAATATAATTTCTGGAGCCGCTTTTCTTGTATAACCAATCATTTCTGGAGGGATTGGTTCGTCTGCACCGGAACCTGCTTCAATATAGAAAAATTTAAATCCAAACATTTCATAAGACATAGCATAAATCGCAGGTATCTTTGGTTTGTTTCTTGGTACTAAATTAGCATCTCCAACCCAACCAACAGTTCCACCAGGTTCTGCAACCATATAAGCCATAGGTAAAATTTCAATACCTGATGCTTTGACAGATGGTGCTGCAATAGCCTGTGCACCGTTAATCCAGTGAGGATTTCTTGAATTAATGTAGCTCATGTAAAATATTCCATCAGCATGTTTGCTTACACTACTAGTATTTCCAGGGAAAATAATAATAGGAACAGCAATATTCTCAGACAATATTTTACAGGTGTTATCTAAATCTTCACCATTGATAGTTGATCCACCAATCATAATACCATCAGTACCACCTTCAATAGCCAAAGTAGCTATTTCTAAAGCTTTTTCTGGAGTTTGTTCATCAGGGTCAATTAAAGTAAAATGAATAGATCTTGTTTTTAAAATATCCCGAATATAATTTTCAACGTCTTTCATAAAATAAGATTTATTTAAAATAATATATTAAATTATTGTTAAATTGAAAAAAAGTAGTGTTGACTAAAATAAAAAATAGATAAAAAAAAGTTAAGAGAATTAATCTATCCTCTTGCTTCTTTAGCTTTGAATCTTAAACCTTTGTAACCGCATTTTCTACAAGTAGTAGCACCAGCAGGGTTACGAGCATTACATTTTAAGCAGATTTTTACATTGAACATCCTGTTTTCTGCTTCTTCAAATCTTGCCATTAATAACTCCTCCTATAATCGTGAAAATATAATTTTAATTAAAATAACTGTTATGAAATAAAAAAGTGATTTTCAGTGTTCATAACTATTAATTAATTATTTTATCTTAATAGTATTTAAAGGTTTAGTAAAAATGAGTTAAAACAGAGGTTTTCCATGAAAAAAATCGAAAAAAATATTAATTGCACTTGGAATTATATTTCTGAATTTATACCTTTTTCAGAAAGTATCTCATTTTGAATCTCTTAATCGATTAAAAGTGATATCCCCATTTGTTTTGATTTCATTGACATCAGTACTTGTAAGCCTCTATGCAGGTGATGATTTTGTCTGGTTCAGGGTCATGAATTCCTCATAATCCCCTGCATTTAAAACGTCCAGCATGAATTTCCTTTTCACCGGCCCGAGATTTTCCATATAATCATCATAATATTTGCCTGACTTTATCTCTTCATAGTCATCCTTTATTAAGGTGAAAAGTTCTTCTTTGTATTTATCCTCAATTCCCATAAGGGCATATCTCGGGCCGTTTACCTTGAATGCCAAAAGATCGAACATATACATGTCATACCATCCGTTTTTGGTAAATATTTCCATAAGAATTTGACCTGCAGGAACGGTATCGAGGAATTTGGCGTCAACGGATTCAGTGATAGAGCCATCATGCTTCTGTCTGACATAGAGATACCTTTTTATGATTGAAACCCTTTCAGCTTTGAGGAAGGTGTAGAAAAAAAACGGCATGTCCTCGAAATACATCCCTTCGGGAAACCTTGCTTTAATTTTAACTAAAAACTCCCTTCTGAATATCTTCTGGGCGGCGCTGACAGAAATGTTAAAGAGAAAATCCCCGCACTCATGGGGATTGAACACCCTGTCTTCGAATTTTTCTGAGAAATTGTTCAAATTAAACCAGCTGTTCTTGCTATACTCACCGTCGTTATATTTGATGATTTGGAAAATAGAAATGTCTGTATCTTTGGATGTGATTTCACCGTAAGCGGTTTTCAAGGCGTCGGGACAGTACCAGTCATCCCCGTCAAGAAACATCACATAATCACCTTTGGCCATTTCAAGAGCATTGTTTCTGGATGCTCCGGGGCCCTGATTTTTCTGGTTAATTATCTTTATTCTTGAATCGTCAAAACCGTTAATTATTGATAACGTATCATCGGTTGAGCCGTCATTTACTATTATGAGTTCAAAATCATCAAGGGACTGTGACAGTACGCTTTCAATAGCTTTTTTGATGAATTTCTCTTCGTTGAAAACCGGCAGGATAACTGATATTCTAGTCATTGTTTAAAATTAAGATGTTCATTTGATTTAAATATTAAAGAAAAAAGAAAAAAGGAAAAAAGGTCCAAAAAAGTAATAAAAATTTATTAAAAAGTATTAAAAAATGAGTGGTATTTATCTGCACTCAGATAAGAATTCATTTTGAACTTTAACAACCTCTGCACTAGTATCAACTTCACTGTAAGCCTCAAGTAAATCATGGTTAAGTTCCAAAAATGTATGTCCCCATTTAAAACCATCCATTAACTTACGTGCTTCATCTTTAAAACGAGTAATGTATAATGTTGCAGATATTGCTTCAACGGTTGATAAAATACAAGGTTTTCCATAATTAACAGGATTTGTAGCTATTAAAAATGGAAGTGATCTGTGATATTTTGATAAAGAAAAGAATTTTTTAGAACTTGTAACCTCATTCCAAGAACAGTCAAGCCCTACAATTCCTCTTCTTTGTACATATCTATAGTCTTCATAGGATACAGCTTTTTCAGCATAGGGGTTTAAAACAATAGCTCCTGAAGGAATCTTGTTTATATTATAAACTAACCTACATTTGCCTTGTTTTTCCATTTTTATGGATGTGCATTTTTTTCTATCACACTCATCTGCATGAAAAACTGTAATCTTCATTATCTAACCTTCTAATGCAGAAGTATTTCCTGCTTTATATTGGTGAACAAGTTCCATTTGTTGAGCAAATTCTTCTTCGCTAAGACCAAATTCTTCATTAATAGCCGGAACATGTTTACTTTCTTTTAAAGTGACACTTTTAAGTAAAGGCTCTAGATAATCTGTGTAAGACTGACCAAAGGTACTTAATGTAGAATTAACGTCTGAAGCTGCATCGACAATCATGTAAATTAAATATCCTTGTTTTTCACCTTGAGATTCACACATTATAATTGTCATTGCATCAGTATCATTCTTCGCATCATCTGGAACTGCTTGAGTAAAGTAGATATTCCAGTCATTTCCATTCAATGTCCTCTCTTCAGGAGCTGATAAACCTTGAACTTCATAAATTTCCATCAATGCTGAAGAATTATCTACAGTTGAAATATTATAAGTAATTTTATGTTCTTTATCTTCATAAGAATGCATAAATTTTTCATCATCATTTACTAAAGTAACGTTTCCAACGAAACTTCCTTCCATAAATTCTGTTTTAAATGGAGTGGTTACACCATTATCTTGTTGATTTAATATTCCACTAGTGAAAACAAAACCAACAACCGCAATTATTGCTATTACTGCCACAAGTATAATAATTATATTCTTATTTTCCATTATGAAAACTCCATAATTTAATTATTATAATTTTAGTAAAAAGTCTTTAATATAAGTTTAGTTAGATATTTATGTATAATTAATTTAATAAGGTCAACTTATGAATAAAAAAATGAAATATAAATTATTGCTATTAGTTTTAATAGTTATAGTAATTTTTAATTTAGCTATTATCCTAACAAATACGATGAATCATGATAATGATTATACTGTAACTACTGTAGGAAAAAATGCTAACGGTGCTGTTTATAAGATTGAAGCGGGCGATTTATCTTCAAATGAGACTGTTGGGCTCATTTTAGGTGTTCATCCAAGAGAACATGAAATTCATGAAGCCATCAATAGCACTATTTATAATCTAACCCATGAAGAGGGGCCTCAGAATTTAACTAAAAAATATGTTATTTACTATATTGTAACTAAAGATGATTTAACTTCTCGAGATGATACAAGACCCGCTGGTGAAGAACTGGCCAACGAATTCGTAGTTCCAAATATTGTTAAAGATAATCCATTCATTGTAATCGATGTTCATGAAATTAATCCTGATTATGAATATTCAAATTTCATTTTCAGCCTTTCAAATAGGACCGATAAAATAAATAGTTATATTGGAGAAATTTCAAGAGATGTTAATCTAGTAGATTACCAATTTAGTGAAGGAACAAGTCCTGAAAAGGTAACAAAACCTATTGCTAAGAAAGGAATTAACACTTTCCTTATGGAAACATCAATTACAGATGCCTTATATCAAAAACAACAGACTGCTGAGAATTTAATTAATTGTTTAGAGAAATTACATCCTTAAGTGATATTATGCAGAAAGTTAGAGCAATATTAATTGGTAGAATGCAACCAATCCATAATGGACATATGCAGATTATCAATGAGATATTAAATGAAGTTGATGAAATTATTATTGGTATTGGAAGCGCACAGTTAAGCCATGAAATTAAAGATCCATTTACTGCCGGTGAAAGGATTGTTATGATTAATCAAGCTTTAGCTGATGAAGGTGTTGACCCTTCCAGATATTACATAATTCCAATGCAGGATATCAATTTCAACGCTATTTGGGTTTCACATGTTAAGATGTTAACTCCACCATTTACTATTGTTTATTCAGGAAATTCCCTTGTTAAACAGTTATTTGCCGAAGAAGGTTTTGAAGTAAGACAACCTCCACTTTATGACCGCATGCATTTGTCTGGAACTGAAGTTAGGCGTAGGATTTTAGAAGATGACAATTGGCAAGAATTGGTCCCAAAAGCAACTGTTAATGTGTTAAATGAAATTAACGGTGTTGAGAGAATTAAAAATTTATCAATTAAAGAAATTAGTGACATATAACAATAGTTATTTATACTAATTTAATCATATTTACCAACTGGAGATAATAATATGGTTGTAAGAGTTATTGAAGCAAAAGAAGACAAAGTAACAACAGCAGACTTAATTGCTGATTTAAAGAAAAGTACTAAAATTGATTATTCAGGAGCTATTTTTACTTTTGAAGGAATAGTACGTGGAAAAGAAGAAAATATGAACTTGGAAAAGTTAATTTTAACCACACCTGATAAAGAAAAAACTCAAAGTGAAATTGAAAAAATAGTTGAAAATACAAAAATAAAATATAATGTTCATGAAATTTCCGTCATTCACTACATCGGTGAGTTCTATACCGGAGACATGTTATTTCTAGTTGCAGTTTTAGGAGCGCATAGGGGAGAAACTCTTGACGCTTTAAAAGAAGTTATTGAAACTGTAAAATATGAAGTTGAGTTTAAAAAAGAAGAAATTTCAAAAGAAGGTACAAAAACTATCCTAGCAGGAGGATAAAAATTGGAAATTCTTTTTATAATTAAATTAATATTGTTGTTTATTATCGTCTATGCGATAATAAAAAACTTAAAAACTATTTTGAAAGTAGCAGTAGTTATTTTTGCTATTTTATTGTTATTAGGAATTTGGGGATTGTAATCCCAATCCTAAACTTATTTTCCGATAATTACTTCAGTAGATTTGATAATAGCTGTTACATCATCACCTTCAGCCAAACCTAATTTTTCTGCAGATTCTTTAGTGATTACAGCAGTAATAACATTAGGCTCAGAAATTTCGATTTTAATGTTAGCCATTACAGCACCTAATTCAACACCAGTAATTTTACCATTTAATTGATTTCTTGCACTAAGTTTCATGAAAAATTCCTCCATCAATATATCTATTTACCGATTATAACTTCAGTAGATTTAATAATTGCTGTTACGTCATCACCTTTAGATAGACCTAATTTTTCAGCGGATTCTTTAGTAATCACAGCAGTAATAACATCAGGTTCGGAAATTTCGATTTTAATGTTAGCCATTACAGCACCTAATTCAACACCAGTAATTTTACCATTTAATTGATTTCTTGCACTAAGTTTCATTTTTTATCACCATTACGTTTTGATAATATACTGTTATATCGAATTGTATATAAATGTTTTGGTTTTTTATAAATAAAGAGTTTTTTAATCGATTACTTTTTT
>NZ_JAZKXX010000069.1:0-12049 GCF_045611865.1 Methanobrevibacter sp. | reverse complement strand
AATGATGGGGATAAAACATGTTAACATCTGTCCAAAAAGAAATTTTACAAACTTTAATTAATTTATATCAATCCTCAAACGGCAAATCCATTAAGGGAGAAGACATTGCAGAGGTTATGGGAAGAAACCCGGGAACAATCCGTAATCAGATGCAATCTCTAAGAAGTTTAAGTTTAGTCAAGGGTGTGCCAGGTCCAAGGGGAGGATATAAACCAACCATTGAAGCTTATCATTCATTAAATATTTCAGTTTCAGATAAGGATTCTAAAGTGCCTATCTATAAAAATGGTAAAAGGATTGAAGATATATCTGTTGCAAAAATTGAATTTACAAGTGTTCCACAACCAAGTGAATGTGAAGCTGCAATTAAGGTATTGGGCAGTATCAAAGACTTGAATTTAGGAGATACTGTAAGTATAGGTCCAACACCAGTAAACAACCTAGGGATTATGGGTGTTATTGTAGGTCGTGATGACATGGACAATATTCTGCTGGTGGATACATCCACAATAAGAAGTATTCCTAAAAAAACTGTTGGAGATATTGCCAGCCGTGATGTAATCTCATTTAAAATGGATTGCAGCATAAAAGAAGCTGCAAAAAAATTGGTTGAAAATAATATTGATGGTGCTCCTGTAATGAAGGATAAAAAAGTGGTGGGAGTATTTACATTATCAGATTTAGTTCATGCAATAGCCGAAGATAAAGAAAATTTAACTGTTGGGGACTTGATGTCAACAAATGTGGTTATTGTAAATGAAGATTTAAAAATAGCTAATGCTATTGAAGTAATGCTTAAAAAATCAATTTCCAGATTAATTGTAGCGGATAATAACCATGTTTTATTAGGTATTGTAACAAGAACTGATTTGATAAACAGCATTACCAATCTTGATCAATTTCCTATAATTACAAATTAATTTTTAAGTGATTTAATGAAAGTAAATCAAATCAATGTAGACAATAATATGAAAGTTTTGGATTTATTAAATGAATTTGATAAATCCGGTGTTTTAGGTGCAGGTAAAGTTGCTCGTGCCTGCAATGTCTTGACAGATATGATAAAAGACCCTGAAATGAAGGTATTCATGAGCCTTGGAGGACCTTTGATTCCAGGGGGCATGAGAAACATTGTAACTAAAATGATAAAAGAGGGTCATGTTGATTTGATAGTGTCAAGTGGGGCAAACATTACCCACGACCTTGTTGAGGCATTTGGGGGATCTCATTATCGCCATGAAGGACGTGACGATGAAGATTTAAATGCAGAGGGAATTGGAAGAATAGCAGACATTAATGTTGGCTCAGATGATTTTACAATTTTTGAAACAGAAATAACAAAAATATATGAAAGGATTTCATCTGAGAAAAAACACATTTCAATTCAAGAGTTAATTCATGAAATCGGAATTTTAGTTGATGATGAAAACTCATTTGTAGCGGCTGCTGCTCGAAATGATGTTCCAATATTTGCACCAGGCCTAATTGATTCAATGATGGGATTACAATTGTGGATTTTTTCACAAGATCATGATTTCGTGGTAGATGCCGTAGCAGACATGCATTACCTGTCAGATATTGTATTTGGAGCCGAGAAGGTAGGGGCTGTGCTTTTGGGAGGAGGCCTTACAAAACATTATACTCTAGCTTCCAACATACTTAAGGGAGGTCTTGATGCGGCCATTCAAATTACAATGGATAGGCCGGAGGCAGGCAGTCTAGGTGGCGCACCACTTGAAGAGGCAAAATCCTGGTCAAAGGCTAGATGCGGATCTAATCTCGCAAGTGTTGTTGGTGACGTTACAGTAATTTTTCCATTGATTTATGCAGCTGCTCTTGATAAAATTAAATGTGATTAAATGAGTTATATTATTTTAGCAATCTTATTCATGTTGTCTGGATTTTTTATGAAATTTTCAGATGACTTTTTCGATGAAAAGAATGATTTGATATTTGCCACAGTTTTAGGCATTTTATGCGCCATAGCTTCAGCGGCAGCGACACTTTATAGTGCTGAGGCAGCTTATATATTCTTAGCTATCCCTATAGGTAATTTAATCGCATTAAAGATTGATGGAATCCACCATGTCATTACACTGATATTATATATTGTAATATGTCTTGTTTTCGGACTTCCTGAATTGAACTTCGTGGTATTGTTAATCTGTATTTTATCAGCATTAACCGATGAAATCGGCCATGAGATGATACCAAAAATCACTGAAAACAGATTTTGGAACCTGTTTTTTGAATACCGTTTCGTGATGAAGATTGCCATATGTCTGCTTGCAGTCAGTGGTGTATTTAATATTTTAATATTTGTATGCTTTATCATGTTTGAGTTATCTTATGTGACTGCAGGTGTTGTTTTTGAAAAAAATAGTTAAAAGGAATTTAAAATTCCTTTAAATTCATTCGTCAAGTTCGATACCCATTTTACCAGCTACTCTAGCGAGTAATACGGTAACGATTACTGCAACAATAGTTACTACGATAGCATATATGAATAAACTTGGAAGGGCATCTCCAGTTCCGATAAATTGTTCGATTAATTTTTGGATTGCGTCGTTCCATGCTAAACCTGCAACGAATGCGAATGCAGTAGTAATTAATCCAAGGATAGTTTCCATGATTAATTTTGTTACATCGGATGCCACGTTTTCACCTCCATTTAACTAGGTTTGTTCAATGATTATAAGAACTATTATATTTTTTATTGTTTTTAATATAAAAGAATTACTTTAATGATTTGATTAATTCTTCGCATGCAAGTTTTGGATTTTCAGCTTCGTATATGCTTCTTCCAACTATGATTGCATTGGAATATTGTAGGGTTTTTGCACCGTCTCCACCTTGTTTTCCAACACCTGGAGATATTATGTATGCATCTGGACCGACTATATTCCGTATATCTGATAGTCTGTCAAGTCTTGTGGCTGGCGCAACATAGTTTGTAATTCCCATGTCAACTCCCATTTTGGCTATTTCATCTGCATTTTTTTGCAGGAACATTTTAGCTCCGGGATGTGACATTTCAGTAAGTAGGAACAATTCTTTTTCATGTTTATTTGCCATGTCAAGGCATGCCTGAACGCTGTCGGATCCTACAAATCCGTGGCATATTATAGCATCCGCTCCGGCTTTAAAGGTTTCATCGCATATTTTTGAGTTTGTTGCGTCAATGTCTGCTACTTTAAAGTCACATATTACTTTAAACCCAAATTGATTCTTTAATTTGTTTATAATTTCAAGGCCTTCTGCAAGTGCTAGTGGATAGCCAATTTTGATTGTATCGATGTAGCCTTTAATAGAGTCACAAATTTCAATGGCTTCTTTTTCACTCATCACATCAAGTGCTAGAATTAAATTATTTTTAATGTTCATAGTATCTACTTTGTTATTTATTTTATTAAGATTATTAATTTAACTTAGAATTTGTTCGGTATATTTCTAATAATATTTATATAGTATAAGGTATATAATATCATTATTCAATAAAACTTTAAAAGTTTTTAACTATAATTTAAATTTTTATTGAGTAATTTGTCAAATTATTTTGATATGTTATTTGGAGGAAATAAATTATGCATATTATGGAAGGATATTTACCATTAACATGGTGTATTATATGGTTCGTCATATCATTCATCGTTGTTGCATATGGTTTATATCAAATCAAAAAAATTGTAGACGAAACCCCTGATTCCAAAGCTTTACTTGCTGTAAGCGGTGCATTCATGTTCGTCTTATCATCTTTGAAACTACCTTCCGTTACTGGAAGCTGTTCTCACCCTTGTGGTAACGGATTAGGTGCAGCATTATTTGGTCCTGCTGTAACTGCAGTACTTGCAACTATCGTACTTTTATTCCAAGCAATCTTGCTTGCTCACGGTGGATTAACCACTTTAGGAGCAAACATTTTCTCAATGGGTATTGTCGGACCGTTTGCTGCATGGCTCGTATATAAAGGTTTAACTAAAGCTAATGTTTCATCAACTGTTGCAATTTTCTTTGCAGCATTCTTAGGTGACTTATTAACTTATGTAGCTACTTCATTCCAATTAGCTTTCGCTTTCCCAGCTCCTAGCTTTGGATCAGCATTAACCAAATTCTTAGTTATTTTCGCAGTAACTCAAGTACCATTAGCTATTGGTGAAGGTATCTTAACAGTAATTATCTGGGACAGATTAAAAGCTTACAAACCAAAATTGTTAGATAAACTTGGCGCATTAGCTCCTAATGAAGCATAAGGTGATAAATATGAAAACATCAACATTAATAATTTTAGCAATTGTTTGTTTAATATTGTTCATTGCACCATTAATTATGTTTAATGGTCATGGAGAAGATGACGGATACTTCGGTGGAGCAGACGATGCGGCTGGTGAAGCAATCGAAGAAACCGGTTTCGAACCTTGGTTTTCATCTATATGGGAACCACCTAGTGGTGAAATAGAAAGTTTATTATTCGCTCTTCAAGCAGCTATTGGTGCAATCATTATTGGTTATGCATTTGGTTACTGGAGAGGACAAGGTAAAGAAGAATAATTCTTCTTTATTATTTTTTCTTTTTTTTTAAAGTGATTTTATGAAATTCGATATGGATTATATTGCGCATAATAATGAGTTAACAGAATTCAATCCTTTTTTTAAACTGTTTTTGACAATTATATTATTAATTGTTACATTAGCATTTGATAATCTATATTTTGACGTGTTTATTTTTATTGTAATGTCTGTTATAATATTGGCCGTTGCTAAAATCAGCATTAAGTCTTATTTAAAATTCCTATCACTTCCAATGGCATTTCTTGTAATAACATGTATATTTTTAATATTCTTCTTTGGAAAAGGAGAGGTAATTTATGAAACTGGAATATTGGGCATTGTAGTCACTACCGACTCATTGCATTATGGTGTTTATACATTCATGCGTGTACTGGGATGTTTGCCTTGTTTAGGTTTTTTAGCACTCACAACACCTATTGCAAAGATTTTGAATTGTTTAAGAAAATTGAAAGTTCCAAAAGTCATGATAGAAATTGCTCTTTTGATGTATAATGCAATATTCATTTTCTTGAATGAAATTGATACAATGCAAAAGGCACAAAACAGTAGATTAGGATATCATTCATATTGGTCTTCGTTTAAATCTTTAGGAGCTCTTGCAAGTACAATATTTTTAAGGTCTCTTGATAAAAGTGAAACCTTGCAGTTTTCTTTGGATTCCAGAGGATATGATGGTGAACTTCCAGTTTATGAACCAAGAAAGAGGGAGAAGTAAAATGTTAGAAGTAAAAAATATTAAATATTCTTATAATTCAGATTATCAGGCACTGAGAGGAGTTAGTTTAAAAGTTGAAAGGGGAGAAATGGTTGCTCTTCTTGGAAAAAACGGTGCTGGAAAATCAACATTATTCTTACATTTAAATGGAATTTACGAACCTGATGAAGGGCAAGTCTTTATAGATGGTGAAGAATTAAAGTATGATAAAAAATCTTTACTTAAATTCCGTCAAAAGGTGGGAATTGTATTTCAAAATCCGGATGATCAGATTTTTGCTCCTACAGTTGAAGAGGATGTCGCATTCGGACCTCTTAATTTGGGATTGTCCATGGAGGAAGTTCAAGACAGAGTGGAAGAGGCTTTAGCTCGTGTTGGAATGAGCGGATTTGAAAAAACTGCTCCGCATCACTTGAGTGGAGGGCAAAAGAAAAGGGTAGCTATTGCAGGAATTCTTGCTATGAAACCTGAAGTGATGGTTTTGGATGAGCCTACTGCAGGTCTTGACCCACAGGGTGTTGTTGAATTGTCCAAATTATTAAATGAACTCAATGATGAAGGAATAACAATTATAATTTCAACACATGAAGTGGATTTGGTTCCGAATTATGCTTCAAAAGTCTTTGTTCTAGTGGATGGTTTATTGATTGGTGAAGGTACTCCTAAAGAGATTTTTGCTCAACCTGAAATATTAGAGCAAGCAAATCTAAAAGTTCCTATCGTTACAGAGTTATTCCAGGACCTTGAAGATGAAGGTTTTGACATGCATGGAGATTATCCGTTAACAATCGAAGAAGCTAAGGATAAGTTTTTAGAATTGTTAAACAAAAACTAATCTCTTTTTTTCAATTTATTTTTTTTTAATTTCAATTAAACATTTATATTAATAAAAACATACTTTTTTTTTAAGGTGAATTTAAATGAGAATTGGAATTTGTGATACAACATTTGCCCGTTTTGATATGGCTGCAGCAGCAATCGACGAGCTTAAAAACAATGCTTATGATTTGCAAATCATCCGCCAAACCGTTCCTGGAGTAAAAGATTTGCCTGTAACAGCTAAAATTCTCATTGAAGAGGAAAACTGTGATATTGTAATGGCACTTGGAATGCCAGGGCCAATGGAAAAGGATAAGATGTGTGCTCATGAAGCATCAACCGGCCTTATTAATGCACAGCTCATGACAAACACCCACATTTTGGAAGTGTTTGTACATGAAGATGAAGAAGAAGACCCCGTTGAACTTGCAAAGCTAGCAGAAAACAGAGCACGTGAACATGCACAAAACTTAATCAAAATGATGTATCACAGAAAAGCAATGAGAAAAGAAGCTGGAATGGGAATGCGTGAAGGAAAAGAAGATGCAGGACCATTATAATAAAGGTATAAAATGGCATTAGAAATCAAAAAGGAAGATAAAGAAGCTACTTATGTTATTCTTCCGGCATATAATGAAGAAACCAGAATCCAACCTGTAATTGAAGAGATTGCAGAGAAAGGATATAAGATGGTCATTGTCAATGACGGTTCTTCAGACAATACTTTAAAAGTCATCAGGGATTCACAGAGAAAATATCCTAAAAACATCTTCATTTACAGCCACATCATCAACCGTGGTGTGGGCATGGCAATGCAGACAGGTTTTGATGCGGTTTTAAAATACAATCCAAAATATATTGTCAATATGGATTCCGATGGCCAGCATTCAGTTGATGATTTGGAAAATGTTCTCGAACCCTTAATAACCGGTAGGGCCCAGGCGGTAATTGGAGTCAGGCCTCTAAAGGACATGCCATTAAGCAGAAATTTTGCAAATGCTGTCATGAATTTATTAACCAGAATATTATATGGAGTAAGTGTAAGTGATTCACAAACTGGCTTTAGAGCAATAACTGCTGAAGCACTAGAAAAAATTAATATCAATGCAAGAGGATATCTTATTTCATCCGAATTTATCCGTGAGGTCAATGATAATAATATTCCATTTGAAGAAGTTCCAATCAAAACAATATACACTCCTGAAACCCAAGCAAAAGGAACTAATGTCACAGAAGCATTTAAAATTCTAATTCAAATGATAAAACATCAATTTTAAGGTGATTAAATGTTATTATATTCAATTATATTTCCAATAATATCTTTAATAGCCATTGCATGGTTTTTATATAGGCATTTAAAGGGAAAAAATACGCTTACTACAGTAATATTGTGGACAATACTATGGATTTTTGTTATAATATTTTCAATTTTCCCTAATACAAGTTTTGTATTTGCTAGACTATTCGGTATAACACGTGGTCTGGACTTTTTGATTATTGTAGTGTTCATTGTATTGTTTTATACTGTTGTCAAACTATACTTCAGACTTGATGAGACACAAGATCAGTTAAATACCATTGTTAAAGAATTGGCTTTAAAAAACGAAATCACTCCAGATGAAGAGGAAGAATAATGCTTTATTTTAGAGGATGCACTGCAAGGGAAAAAGAAACCAGCATTCAAAAAGCAACTGAAACGCTTTTAGATTTAGCTGGTGTTGATTATCATTTATTAGATGATGAATCTTGTTGTGGGTCTGTTTTGCTTAGAACAGGTTTTATAAATGAAGCAAAAAATCAAATTTCTAAAAATACTCAAGTATTAAAAGGCGAAACAATCATCACTTCCTGTGCAGGCTGTTTTAAAACATTAAGTCAGGACTATGAAGGTTTAGAGGTTATTCACATATCCCAATTATTGGATGAATTGATTAGGGATGAAAAGCTTAATTTTGATAAAAATGATTTAAATGTCACTTATCATGATTCCTGTCATTTGGGCCGTCATATGGAAGTCTTTGATGAACCGCGTGATGTGATAATGTCAGTTGCAAATTTAATTGAAATGGAAAACATCCGTGAAGACAGCTTATGTTGTGGTGCGGGTGGTGGAGTAAAATCAGCTTATCCTGAAATTGCCGGGGAAATGGCAAAAGCAAGAATTGCCCAGGCAAAAGAGACTAATTGTAAAACATTGGTGACTCCATGTCCATTCTGTAAACTTAACTTAAAAAATGATGAACTTGAAGTTTTGGATTTAACTGAATTTTTGGTAAAATATGGTGGTGTAGATGAAAGCCAGTGAACTTGAAACAATGAGAAAATCTTTCAACACAGTTAAAAAGAGATCTTCTTCAATTAAAGACTCACCATCCACTAAAAGACTTATAGATAGAGTTCGTGATATTAAAAAATACTCTATTGAGGATAATGAGGAATTATTCAGACAGCTTAAGGAATCATTTGAACGTAATGATATTGAGTTGAAATTGGCCAAAACTTCAGATGACGCTTTAAATATTATTGATAATCTTCTCAGTGAATATGATGCAAGTGCCTTGGCAAAGGCCAAATCAAATACTTTAGGTGAAATCAACCTAAAACAGCATCTAAAAGATAAGGATATTGATGTTGTTGAAACTGATTTGGGAGACAGGATTCTTCAGCTTAAAAAAACTGATAACAAGCCAGTTCACCCGACAGGGCCTGCTTCACATCTAAACATTTCAAAGATTACTGACATTGTCAATGATTCTCTTGACGTGAATGTCAATCCTGAAGCCCGTGAGATTATGGAAGTCGTAAGGCAAGATGTACTAAATCGCCTAAAAAATGCAAGAGTAGGTATAAGTGGGGCCAATGCAATTGCATCCGAAGAAGGGTCACTTGTAATGGTGCACAATGAGGGTAATATTTCAATCATTTCACTAAAAGATTTGCATATAATTGTAGCTGGGATTGATAAAATCGTACCTTGTTTGGAAGATGCAATCTCCGTTGTAAAACTTGAGACAATATTTGCAACAGGAAACTTCGTAACATCATACATGAATGTGATATCCGGACCATCAAAAACCGCAGACATTGAAAAGAAACTCCTGAAAAATATGTATGGTGCAGAAAGAGTTGTAGTGGTGCTTTTAGACAATGGGAGAAGTGAAGCGACAGCTGAATGCCTTTACTGTATCGGTTGTGGAAACTGTGTGGTCCACTGTCCTGTATACAATGCCGTTGGAAACGAATTCGGATTCAACAACTATCTTGGCGGCCGTGGCGTTGCAATGTCAAAATTCATCGAGGACGATGAAACCTGTTTTAACTCAGGCCTTTACATGTGTACCCTATGTGGGTTGTGTACTTTAAACTGCCCTGTAGCTATCCCGACAAACGAAATCATTGAAAATATGAGAAAATTATCTACAGATGTTGGATTTTACCCAAAGGCTCATGGTAAAATTAAGGATAATGTTTCAAAAAATGATTCACCTTACTAATTTTAAAAATTTTTCAAAAAAACAATAATATTATAAGTAATAATGAAGTAATATTAATATATTATAAAATTATATTTTATTGGAGGAAATACATGCTTCTATTAATAAGCCCTATAAATCGTGAAGAAGCTCTAGAATCTATTGAAGGTGGAGCAGACATTGTTGATGTAAAAAATCCTAAGGAAGGTTCCCTGGGTGCTAATTTCCCATGGGTTATCAAGGAAATAAGAGAATTAACTCCTGAAGACAAGCTTGTTAGTGCTACTTTAGGTGATGTACCATACAAACCAGGTACAGTTTCTCTTGCAGCAATGGGTGCTCACGTTTCTGGTGCTGATTATATTAAAGTTGGATTATATGGAACAAAAGACCATGATGAAGCTGTTGAAGTCATGGAAAACGTTGTTAAAACTGTAAAAGATGTTAGTGAAGATACCATTATTGTAGCAGCAGGATATGCTGATGCTCACCGTGTAGGTGCAGTGGACCCTATGGATATTCCAAAAGTAGCTCGCGATGCAGGCTGTGACCTTGCAATGCTTGATACAGCTGTTAAGGATGGTCATACATTATTTGATTATTTAGATTTAGATCAATTGAAAGAATTTGTTGAAGAAGCTCACAGTTATGATTTGTTAACTGCACTTGCAGGTTCCGTTAAAAAAGACCAATTAAAACCATTGCATGATATCGGATGTGATGTTGTGGGTATTAGAGGAGCTGCTTGTGTAGGTGGTGACAGAAATACTGGTAAGATACACCACACTGCAGTAGCTGAGCTTAAAGAATTATTGGATTCATTTTAATCAGGTGTAATTATGTCATTTTCAAAAAAAGTTCAAGAAGCAAGAATGTCTTATACTTTTGATGATTTTCTTTTAACTCCTAATGCGAGTTATGTGGAACCTAAAGATATCGATACCACTGTAGAATTAGGTAAAGGAATCAAATTAAACATTCCGGTATTGAGTGCGGCTATGGATACTGTAACTGAAGCGGATCTTGCAATAGCTATGGCACAACAAGGTGGTGTAGGGGTAATTCACAGAAATATCTCACAAGATAGGCAAGTTGAAGAAGTTAAAAAAGTAAAAAATGCTGAAGATTTAACTATTCGTGATGTTATAACTATATCTCCGGATTCCACTGTTGGTGAAGCAGAATCTTTAATGCGTGACGAACTTATCAGCGGGTTGCCTGTTGTTGACGGCGATAAAATCATGGGTATCATATCCAAAAGGGATATCAGGCCGGTTTTAAATTCCGAACCAACTACTGCAATTAAAGAAATAATGACCTCTGATGTAGTCACTGTTGAAGAAGGGGTTTCAGCTGAAGAAGCATTAAATGTCGCTTATGAAAATAAAGTTGAAAGACTTCCTGTTGTTCGTGACGGCAAATTAGTTGGAATTATTACTATTAAGGATATTTTAAATAGGTCACAATATCCAAATGCTGCTCGTGATAAAAATGGAAACTTTTTAGTTGCCGCTGCATGTGGTCCGTTTGATTTGGACAGGGCAATGGCACTTGATCAAGCTGGTGCTGATATTATTTCTATTGACTGTGCTCATGCTCATAACATGAATGTGGTTAAGTTCACTGAAACTATTAAAGACAATATTGATGCTGAATTATGTGTGGGTAACATTGCTACTGCACAAGCTGCAGAAGACTTAATATCCATGGGTGTGGATGCACTTAAAGTAGGTATCGGTCCTGGTTCAATGTGTACCACCCGTATTGTGGCAGGTGTAGGTGTACCACAGCTAACTGCTATTTCAGATGTTGCTGATGCAGCTGCAGATTCTGGTGTTCCAGTTATTGCTGACGGAGGTATAAGATACTCTGGAGATGTTGCAAAAGCTATTGGTGCTGGTGCAGATGCAGTAATGCTTGGAAACTTACTTGCAGCTTCCTTAGAAGCTCCGGGGGACATTGTTGTAATGAATGGTAAACAATACAAAAAATACCGTGGAATGGGATCTATGGGTGCAATGACCAGCGAATATGATGGTGGAGCAGACAGATACTTCCAAGGTCAAAAAAGTAAAATGAACCATACAAAATATGTTCCTGAAGGAATTGAAGGTGCAGTACCATACAGAGGAACCATTGCTGAGATTTTATTCCAGTTAGTGGGTGGTTTGAAATCATCCATGGGGTACTGTGGTGCTAAGGATATCGAAGCAATGAAAGAAAAAGCACAATTTGTTAGAATTACAAGTAGTGGAATTAAGGAATCCCACCCTCATGACTTGTTGATTACTAATGAAAGTCCTAATTATCCAACTTTAGAATAGTTGGATATTATTTAATATTTATCTTTGATGGGAAGTTCAATAAAATAGTTGATTTATAGGGGGAAGTATTTTCTCATCAAATTTTTTATATTTTATACTCATTAGTGTTTTTTCTTAAAATTACTTATTTTTACCAAACCTTTAAATAT
>NZ_JAZKXX010000068.1:0-3682 GCF_045611865.1 Methanobrevibacter sp. | reverse complement strand
ACCGCTTGGCCTCCGACTTTATTTACTACTTAGCACATTTTTAAAACAATCATGCTATTGAAATCATGTCGTGTTTCTAATATAAAAGAATAAAAAATATATATGTTTCTTAGTTTTATATTATAATTTGAGAGCTAAAAGTAGTAAATATTTTGTATAGTATACGGGCAAAATCCTTTTTAAATGATTTATGATCTTTATAATATCTATTAAACTTTAATATTTCTTTCAGCATATGATAACTTGGCATCGGTTATTAAATAGGTTAATAAATTATTATTCATTCTTATTTTCATAAAAAGAGTTTTTTAATTAATTATTTTTTAAGGCTGTTTTGGCTGTTTTTAGGTAGGGGCTTATATTTTGTATAGTGTTGGTATAATATTAACTTTATATGGATTGGTTAATGGCAATGAATATGTTCCATTACCTAATTGTTTATCAATGTATTTTTGAATATGTTCTCTAATTCGATTTTAGTTTCATCATCATAGAATTCATTGCCCAAATCAGTAGTTAATGTAAACATTGCGAGTTCATAAATTACCTTATTAAGTTTTTTTCCTTTATCAGTTAATGTGTATTCAATACTTTGGTTATTTTTATCGCTGTTTCTAGTGATAAGTCCGTTTTCTTCCATTTCTTTTAGACAATTGCTTAAAACTTTATTGGATAGATTAGGTTTTCCATCTTTAAATTCATTGAAACGTTTTTTTCCAAAAAACATATCTCTTAATATTTGAATAACCCATTTTCTGCTGATCAATTCCATGGCAAGTTCCATTGGGCATTTTCCTGCTTTTTTATCATTATTCATGTAATGTCTCCTAAAACTGTTATAATATTTGTTAATCAATATTAATTAGTTTTAAGTAACCTGGAAGTAACTTTATTCTTTTTATATCTGTTGAAATATATTATGATTAAATAAAAGTTTGACTTTTATTAAAATTTAAGGAGATAAATTATGAAATTTAATGCATGGAATGATAATGAGAAATTTTTCTCATCAAAAATCGCACAAAATGTAATTTCTACCGCTTGTGGTTCTGACATTAACACTGCTTGTGGCAGTGATGTGACTGCTTCTGCTTGTGGTTCTGATATTAACACTGCATGCGGATCAGATATCACCACTGCTTGTGGTTCAGACAGATTTTAAGATTGTTTCAATCTTAAATCTTTTATTTTTTTATTATACTATTTTTTGGAGTTGTTTTTTATGGCCGATTTTTTTGCATTTCAATGGCACATCCTTGACGACTGCGATCAGCGATGCAAACATTGCTATATTTTTTCAGAGGAAAACGACAAGGAATTAATAACAATGAAGTATGAGGATATGAAAATTGTTTTGGATAATTGCTTAAAATTCTGCCGGAAAACAAACAGGACACCATATTTCAGCATTACTGGAGGTGATCCGATTCTCCATCCCGACTTTTGGCAATTGCTTGAAATGTTGCACGAAAAGGAGATTCATTATTCAATACTGGGAAACCCTTTCCACATTACAGATGAAGTTGCAAAAAGACTTAAAAGCTTAAGCTGCAGACAATATCAACTGTCTTTGGACGGTCTAAGGGACACCCATGACTATTTTAGAAAACCCGGTTCGTTTGACATTACATTGGATAAAATCAAAACCCTGCAGGATGCGGGAGTCAGGGCCAGCATCATGACCACAGTTTCCAAGACAAACATTGATGAGATTCCTGATTTGATTGATGTTGTTGTTGAAAATAATGCAGGGTTATTCAGTTTTGCAAGATATTGTCCGACAAGCCTTGAAAAGGCGACACAAATGACTCCTGAAGAATATAGGAACCTTTTGGAAAAGGTATGGAAAAAATACAATGAATATAAAGACAGCAAAACATTTTTTACACTAAAGGATCATCTATGGACATTATTCTTATATGAAAAAGGGTTATATGAGATTCCGGAAAATTTGAATGATGATGTTGTCTATGACGGATGCAATTGTGGAAACAGTCATTTGACAATTTTACCGTCAGGTGATGTCTTTGCATGTCGCAGAATGGACAGCAAGGTTGGAAATGCCTTAAATGAATCAGTATATGATATTTTCATGGGTGATGATATGGACGAATACAGACAATTTGAGAAATTTGAAAAATGCAGCAGATGCGAATTGCTGAGATTTTGCAGAGGGTGTCCTGCTGTAAGCTACGGAACAACCCATGATATGTATTCGCCAGATCCTCAATGCTGGAAAGAGGTGTTATGATGAAAGCAGTTGTTTTGGAGAAAACTTGTAATGCGGATGAGCTGGAAGTTAGCGAAGTTGAAATTCCTAAAGTTAAGGATGGTTGGGTTTTAGTTAAGGTTCTAGGCTTTGGAATTAATAGGGCTGAAGTAATTTTAAGGGATTATGAAGCTGATGAGGATTATATTGAATTGCCTGTAATTCCAGGTATTGAATGCGTTGGTGAAGTAGTTGACTCATCAAATACTCGATTTAAAAACGGTGATAGGATAGCTGCACTTATGGGTGGAATGGGAAGAAGCTTTGATGGGGGATATGCCGAATATGCTTTGCTTCCTGAAAAAATTGTCTTTAAAATTGATAAAGAGGTTTTTGACAAATTGGCATTGGAGGAAATAATAGCAATTCCTGAAACTTATTTCACTGCCTACGGGTCTTTAATGTCACTTAATCTTATAAAGGAGGATACTCTATTAATCAGAGGAGCAACATCTGCACTGGGACTTTCTGCAATTCAGCTTGCAAAACAAATGGGATGTGAAATATTTGCAACGTCCAGAAGCGAGGAGCGATTTGACATATTAAAGTCAAATGGTGCTGATGAGTGTTTTGCTGATGATGGTTGTTTGGCTGAAAGATTAAAATGTGATAAAGTATTGGAACTGATTGGTCCTAAAACTCTTGAAGATTCAATGAAATGCCTTAACAGTGGAGGAATATGCTGTGTTACAGGTGTTTTGGGGGGTATTGAGTATATGGATGAATTCGATCCAATCAAGATTATTCCAAATGGCTGTTACCTCACTTCTTTTTTCAGCAATTATCCGACACAGGAGATAATGGACAGTCTATTTGATTTCATTGTTGAAAATAACATTAAACCTGAAATTTCAAGGGTATTCTATAATTTGGAAGATATTGGAAAGGCACATGCTTTGATGGAGTCAAACATGGCTCAGGGAAAGATTATATTTAAATTGGAGTAGTTTATATGGTTACTAAAGAAGAATGTTTTAAACAGTTGAGGGAAGTGATTGATGCAGTTTTGTCCACTGTTGATGATAATGGCAATCCTCAGTCAAGAATTATTGATATAATGCATATTGAAGATGATAGGATATATTTTTTAACCGGTCGTGGAAAGCATGTCTATTCAGAAATCATGAATCATCCCAAAGTCAGTTATCTAAGCTTGAAGGACAATAAATCCATCAGAATTAGCGGTGAAGCCCATAAATTAGACGATCAAAAATATTGGATAGATTTGATATTTGAAAACAATCCATTCATGAATAACGTTTATCCAGGAAATGCAAGATATATTCTTGAGCCTTTTTGCATTGAGGATTATGAGATGGAATTCTTTGATTTGACACAAAAGCCGATTTTCAGACAATCCTTCAAATTCGGTGATGCTGAAATAACAGTTAAGGGATTTGAGATAACTGATGA
>NZ_JAZKXX010000067.1:0-19502 GCF_045611865.1 Methanobrevibacter sp. | reverse complement strand
AAACAAACTACTAATTGGAGAATAGGTATTTTCGCGTTTCATATTAATATTTATTCTCCATTTTTACTATATATAATTATATATTGCTTATTTTTTCTAATCGATGTGAAATTTCAAGTGTAAATCTTAATACACAATAATCAGACAATTTTAATAGATTATAAGTAAAAATAGAAATAAAAATAAATTTTTAAAAAATTTTTGCAAAAATCAAATAGGATTTCTACAAAGCCAAAAATGATTTAAAAAATGTTGATGTTTTGATAATACCTGATTTTAGAGGAGAAAATAAAGAAATGGGATTTTATGAAGAATCCTTTCATTTTTATGAATTTTTACAAGATGAATCTGAAAATATGGATATTATGTTTTGTTGTGATGAAGAATCTTTTAGTGTTTTTAGATTACAATCTGCTGAAATCTGGATGGGAACATTTATTGTTACAAATATAGTTCTCCCCTTATTTTTATCATTACTGGGAGATTATTTATATGACCATCTTTTTCATGACCCCGATGATGATATTGATATTGAGATTTCAGTTGAAAATAAAAAGAATACAAAAACCCTGAAATATCATGGAAATTATGATAACTTTCTTAAATTAATTAAGAATAAATCTGATTTCATGAAACTTTTTGATGAAAATGAATAAATTCGAATATTTAAAAATAATCCTAAAAAAATTCAAGTTTAATTATATGCACTTAAACTTCAAAGACATATATTACCTTTTGGATTTTTATGCATATTATTCCAGAATAAAGAAAGATTGCACTTTAGCAAATGAAATATGGTGTTTAAAAGCAATATTTGCTATTGAAAAATACTATGTTGAAGCCTTTTATAAATTAAAACGAGATAATTTTTATGGTGCTTGGTGTACATTTGGACATGTCGAAACAATTTATAAAAATCTATTTAAACATTACAATAGCACATTAGATGAATTTAAAATTAATTCTATTTATGAATACACAAAACAATTTCAAAAGATCTTTCCTTATACATTATTTTCAAGTGTTGAACTTAAAATTGATAAATTTAAATGTAATATCTGTGGAAAAGAAAGAATATCTTACAAACGTGTTTGTAACCACAAAATCGGAGAATTATACTGTGGAAAACTATGTGCGCAAATACCTGAAGGTATAACTGTGATTAATGATTCTCTTGTTGAAAATCCTATGGATAAATGCACTGTTCCATTTATTAACGGTATTGATACTTATGATTATGGAAAAATAAAAACATTAATATCTGCTTTAGATTCCCCATTTGATGATTGGAATTTTGAAATAACTGAAACTTCAAAAACTCATTCTGAATTTAAACATATATCTGGCGATGATTCATGTCCATGTGGTTCTGGAAAAATTTATAGTGAATGTTGTTTAAATAAAGATGAAATTATTATTAAACATCTTGAATTCTATGTAAATAAGCCAATTGAAGAAATTGAAAAGTATAATCATTACTATATTAATAAAAAAATGTAGACACTTCAAAAAATTTTATTAATTTTAAATTTATAAATTTAGAATCTTTTAGAACATTCATTAAACTACTTGAATTACCCTATAAAGTTATTTACATCTTTAAATTTTATTTTTTATGAAGAATATTTTTCTCCTACTTAGTTTCTCCAGTTTACTTTTCTTTTTATTACTTATTAAGTAAATAATCATCCAAAATCCATTTATAAATACGTACATTTCTGACACAAAGATGCATTAATAATGAACCTAATCCAATATTACTCAAAACTTTATAATTAAATTTAAAAAAAACATAACATGTTATTTTTTTTATATAACAATCAAATATGTATAAACTATTTATAATTCGACTAATTATCAAGTTATTAATGATAGCCCGGATAAATAATTAGTTATACATAAAAAATCGATTTTAAAATAAATTTTACTTATTACACCACTCCCATATCTTATTTGTCATAAGTTTCTGGCAATGGGTTTTGTCATGGTAACTAAAAAGTGACGAAAAGCTTTTATAAGCCATCAACATAAGTCTTTATTGAAAGTTGCAAAAATGTGGCTTTCAAAATTTAAGAGATGGTGAAAATGTTTAAATTAAACAAATGGAATGAAAATGAAGAATTTTTTCCAAAAAAAATAGCTCAGGATGTGTTTATTGCATCCTGTCCAGATAGAATAAACACAAGCTGTTGTATTGATACAACTAAAATCACTTCAGGTCCTTGTGGAAGTGATATTCAAACCAGTTGCTGTATCGATACAACCAAAGAGTAAGATTATCGAAAATCTTACTCTAATATATAAAAAGCGCACTATTTAAAAATAGCGATTTACGTTGTTAGCCTCTGAAAAAATAATTATCCCACCGAACTTCATGGAATTTCCAAATTGGAATTTTTTGAGGTTGCATTAAGCTACCGCCCAAAAAATCTTAATTTTCCCCAATTTCTCAAAAAATATGGGTTAAAATCAAAAAATTCCTCCCATCTTCTTTTAAAAAAAATTAGTTTTTCCAGCATTGAGGATCTGGTGAATACATATCACTGGTATATGAATGGCTAACTGCCGGACATCCTCTGCAAAATCTTAACAATTCACAACCGCCACACTTTTCGAAGTTTTCATATTGTCTGAAATAATTTAAATCATCACTTTTAAAAATCGAAAACAGATTTCCATCTAACGCATTTCCAACTTTACTTTCCATGCGTCTGCAAGCATATACATCTGCATTTGGAAGAATAGTCATATGACTGATGCCGCAATTACATCCGTCATAAATAATGTTCTTTTTCAGATTCCTTGGAATTTCAAACAATCCATTTTCATATAAAAACAATGTCCACAAATGGTCTTTAAATAAAAAAAGAGTATTCGAATCTTTATATTCAACATATTTTTGCCATACCTTTTCTAAAAGATTTTTGTATTCTAAAGGCATTATAATATCTTCTTTTGGACTTGTCGGACAATATCTGGCAAAACTATATAAGTCCACTTTATTACGCACGACTTCGTCAATTATCCATGGAATCAGATTGATATTTTTTTTAGAGACCGTTGTCATGATACTGGTTCTGATTTTTGCCTTGCGCAATGTTTGAATTTTTTCTAAAGTAGTATCATATGAGCCGGGTTGTCTAAAATAATCATGAGTTTTTCTAAGTCCGTCTATAGACATCTGATATTGTCTGCAGTTTAATTCATAGAGGTTTTTACAAACTTCATCATTTAAATGGAAAGGATTTCCCATAATGCTATAGCTGACATTATTTTCATTTAATTTTTCAAGAAGCTGCCAGAAATTTGGATGGAGAATCGGATCTCCTCCGGTTATTGCAAAATATGGCTTTTTGGAAGTTTCATCACAGAATTCCAAACATTTATCAAAAATAATCTCCATTTCTTGCCATGACATCTGATTCAATTTTTCATCTTGATTGGAAAATATGTAGCAGTGTTTACATCTTTGGTCACAGTCATCAAGTATATGCCATTGAAAAGCAAAATAATCATTCATTGTTATCACATCCTTATTTCAGATAAAAGAATTTTTAGTATAAAAGAATTTGGTAACTGAATAGTAATTTAATTAGAATATTCTATCAATTAAAACAAAATCCCATTTATAAACACATATCTCTGAGACAAACATGGTACTTTAAAATGTTGGCTCAAAACACATAAAATCTAAACTTTTTTATTACCAAAAAGACAAAAATAATTGATATAAATATTTTAGGGAAAATGAGAATATGGCAGATAAAAACGAGTGGGGCAGCAACCTTTCATTCATCCTTGCAATGATTGGTTCTGCAGTAGGTTTAGGAAACATTTGGAGATACCCATATGTGCTCTACTCCAACGGGGGCGGAGCATTCTACATTCCATACATTGTAGCGATTTTGCTAATGGGAATTCCGTTTCTGATTTTGGAATATGGCGTCGGATACAACTTCAAGTCCTCCTTTGCAAAGGCAATCAAAAAGATCCATCACAAATGGGAATATCTTGGCTGGTTTTTGCCTGTTGCCGTATTCATGATCATGATATACTACTCAGCGATTCTTGGCTGGGACGGAATCTACATAATTTTAAGCTTCTTTAAGGGATGGGGAGCTGACCCGAACACCTACTTTACGGCCACACTTCTCCAATCCTCCGACTCATATCTGGGAATCCTTCATTTCATCCCGCTGATTGCGGTATTCATGCTTGTCGGATGGGTAATCATCTGGTTCATTTCACACAGGGACCTTGAGGCAGGCCTTGGAAAAGTCTCAAAGCTTTTGGTTCCATTATTATTCATAATCATGGTTGTCATAGTGGGCTTTTCACTTACACTTCCCGGAGCATCCATTGGTCTTGCGGAACTTTTCCACCCTGACTGGTCACTTCTCACACACTTTGAGATATGGATGGCCGCATTCGGACAAATCGTATTCTCCCTAAGCCTTGGAATGTCAATAGCTTTCACTTATGCAAGCTACACCAAGGATGATGCGGACCTTGTTACAAACACCCTTGCAATCGCCCTTGCAAATTCCGCATTTGAAAACTTCGCAGCTTTAGGAGTATTTTCAATCCTCGGATACATGTCAATGCAGTCAGGAACTGCAGTCTCAGAACTGGTGACACAGGGAACAGGATTAGTGTTTATAGTATATCCTACAGTATTCAATGTCCTCGGCCAATGGGCCTACGTTTTAGGACCGCTATTCTTCTTGACAGTATACCTTGCAGGTCTTACCAGTATCCTTTCAACAATAGAACCGCTGTCATTTTCTATCCAGAACAAGTTCACATTAAGCCGTAAAAAGACAATGACAATACTCTGTATCGTTGGAGCTCTAATATCAATGGTTTATGCAACATCATTCGGCGGGTCCGTTTTGGGATTTGTTGATACATTCATAAACCAGATTGCGCTACTCTTCGGCGTTATTGTAGAGTGCATCGTCTTTGCATGGATATTCGAGGCCGAAAAGCTTATTGACTTCATGAACTCAAGGACAAAGACCATCAAGCTCGGCAAATGGTGGCTCATCATTGTAAAATACATCCTCCCGATTGTTATTTCAATCGTGTGGGTCGGCGGAATGATTGACGTTATAAACAACGGTTCAATGGACCAGCTCAACTCTACCATAGTGACAGCCGCACTGCTTTTAATAGCTACATTAATATTTACCGTTCTGCCCGCTAAAAACAAGGATTGGGACAAGGCAGAGGAAAGGATTTAGGTGAGCAACTCATCTATATTCATTATTTCTATTTTTTCCAGTGTGATGGTAAGCACTCCGTCATCATCCCCATAGACTCTCTTCCAGCCTGTTTTGGAAGGCTTCTCATGACTGGCATCCTCACTATAATATACACCAACCACAAGCCCCAAAATGCAGAGGAAAAACAGAAGAAATATCATGGCGTTTTTCATGTTCATGGTTAATAATATAGTATTTTTTCTTATTTAAAGTAATAGAAAAGTATTTTAAGCACAATTGTATAATATCTATTGCAAAGCTTAATTGAGGTGATGATATGAAAGGCTTGATCATAGTTGTTTTGGTAGCAATTGCAGCGCTTCTTGTCGTCGGCGGTGCTGTGGGCTACACCCTGATAAAGGAAACATCAATCGGTGACGACGCTTCAATCGACGAAGTCGTGGATAAGGTGAGTAGCGTTGCAACTTCAACAGGAAGTGATGAGGCATCATCCGACAGTGACATCGTGAGTGAAGTCGTCAAATTCAATGCACAGCAAGGTGAAGGATATTATCGTGAAGTGACATACAAAGACGGCGGTTTCCGCCAGTTCGATGTCGATACCGATGAGCTGATCGGCTCATCATATGACTCAGACCAGCAATACCTGCCAAGTATGGAATGATAATATGCTTTTAAAAGAGATTTTAGAACACTTTGACATTGACGTGGAGCTTCCTGACTATCTATATACTGAATCATTCAACAAGATCTTTTGTGATGGCGAACTTGAAAAAAAGGAGGGTTCTTATAAAATTAACATAAAAACCCGCCAGAACGTCACACACAACATGATTATAAGTCCGGATGACAACACTCCCGTCACTGTCATCTCCGAGCTTCCAAACGGGCTTTTGAACGGGGTGAAGTTTGGAATGACCAAAGGAGATGTAACATATACCGACCATTTGTGAATAAAAATAATATATTACTTAGGAGTTAGTATTCGTATGAACAGAAAGATAATAATTGCACTTATTGCAATAGTAATAATCATAGGCGCAGGTGCCTTTGCATTTTCAAATTTTACATCCAACGGGGCTGTCAATATTGATGCAAATGCACTTGAAGATAGGGGAAACCTGATTGTTGATGCAAAAAATCTGGATGAAAGCATGGGACTTTATCACACTGATGCATCCGATACAAACACCATCTTAATCAAGAATGGAGGAATATTAAAATTGGCAAACTCCCTCATCAACAAAACAGGAGATACCCAAACATCAGGAGATGACGCTGACTTTTACGGTGTCAATTCAGCGATTCTGGTAAACACAAACGGAACACTGGACATATCCAACGTTGAAATCGAAACCAATTCCAAAGGGTCAAACGGAATTTTCGTAACAAATGCGGACTCATCAACCAGTAGTGACACTTCACAAGAAGGCTCCGGCAGTCAGCCACCAGAAGCAACTGGAGGTGAAGGAGGTCAAGGCCAACAGAATGGCGGTGAAGCTCCAGAAGCTCCAAGTGGAGGGGGCAGTCAGGCTCCGCAAACTGGTGGAGAAACAAGTTCCGTTTCAGGTAACACCCAAGCAACAATCAAGAATGTTAAAATCACAACCCACTCAGACAAATCAAGAGGTCTTGATGCAACTTATGCAGGTAAAATCACCGCAGATAATGTCATCATAAACACAGACGGTCAAAGCTGTGCTGCTCTTGCAACCGACCGTGGCGAAGGTGAAGTAACCGTTTCAAACTCAGATATAAATACAGGAGTGAGCAAAACAAGCGGTAGAGGTTCACCATTAATCTATTCCACAGGTGAAATCACTGTTGAAAACACCAAAGGTACATCCCATGTTTCTCAAATTGCTTGTATTGAAGGTAAAAACTCAATTTCTCTTGCAAATTGTGACCTAACAGGTTACGGTGAAGGAAACCGTCAAGATGGAGATGAATACGTTGATTTAGGAGGAATATTCATCTACCAAAGTATGAGTGGGGATGCTGATGTTGGAACATCAACATTCAACGCTACAAATTCCAATTTGAAAATAGCTGAAGACTCAAGCGTTTACGGTGAAGCTCCAATGTTTCACATAACCAATACTGCCTGCGTAATTAACTTGGAAAACACCAAATGTGAATTCGGAAGCGGAGTCTTTTTAGAGGCTTCAAGTCAAAGCCAATGGGGAACCACAGGATCAAATGGTGGAAGTGTAGAGCTAAACACAAATAATGAAGACATTAACGGCAATGTTATTGTTGATTCAATCAGTTCCTTAACCTGGAATATGCAAAATACCAAATTCAGTGGTGCTATAAACTCAACTGGAACAACAAATGTTGTTATTGACAGCGGCTCAACCTGGACATTGACCGGTGACAGTACTGTTTCATCACTTGAAGTGAATGGTAATATTGAATATGGAGAATATACATTAACCATAAACGGAGTTGAATATTCAGCTTCAAATCCATATAATAGCTAGGTGAGTTCTAACTCACCTTTTATTTTTTTAGCTTAAAAACAATTAATTTGTTATAATTATTTCAATTGATGACATCAGATAATCATTTGGAATCTCATTTTCAACACTAATATCAAATTTCCTTTGATTTATTGAATACTTCAAGTTGATTTCAGTTTTAATCAAATTCCTAGTAATTTCAACATGAACTGTAAAATTTGGATTGTTCAGATGCTTTCTGTGAACGCCCAATATTTTTGATGCCCCAATTAACTCCAATGCAAAGGGCATGTTTCTTTCATCAAAATCCAAGAATACACCTTCAGCCATCTTAACGCTTCTTTTAAATTTGAATTCCCTTTCACATGCAAAGTCAACCAAGTCAAACGCAAAATCATAGATATAACGGAATTTAAGTGATTTCATATTCAATCTCCAACAACAGCACTTATTAGAATTAATGAATTTGAATTAAATATTTTAACGACAACCGAGATATTACCCTCATCAGATTTGAAAGTTAATGTGAAATCGTCTGGCGAATGAGAAACTCTTTTGATATCAATTGGTTCCTCTTCCAATAATTTCTTATCGATTAAAATCTCATCTATATGCCTGTGTTCCAATTTCTGCAAATAATGTTCAGTTAAGATAATCCTCATCAAATCACCGTTAATTGTTTGCAAGATATATTTTAAATCATCAGTAGAATACTGCTTTTTTTTATTTTTAACCATAATATAATAGTTCAAATTACTATTTAATAAGTTTAACTGATTTTTAAAGTAAATATTGCTTTATAAATAGATTATTTTGTGATTAAAACAATTTATATTAAGTTAATCAACATTTATTTTTTATTAATTTAAAAAACATTATAAACAACTAAAACCAAATATATAACATTAATATATTAGTGAAGGTAACAAATTATGTCAAAACCTGTCGTTGCAATAACAAGACCAAAAGATAGAGCAAAAAAGGCTTGTGAAATTGTAGAAAAATTAGGAGGCAGTGCGGTACTTGCACCAACCCTTGATTTGAAACCTGTAAACAGTGACTCCTTAAAAGAATTAGTTGCAAGGAAAGATGAACTTGATTGGATTATATTTACTTCTCCAACAACCATCGTTTCTTTAAACAAGTTTTATCCACAATTTCTAAAAACTCTTGATTGCAAACTAGCAGTTATTGGAAATAAAACCGGAAAATTAGCTCAAAAAAATGGACTTGAAGTTGATTTAATGCCAAAAGACTTTACAGCCGAAGGTTTAATTGAAGAGTTTAAAAAGAGAAATATAACCGGCAAAACCATTGGAATTCCAAGAACCGCTTCTGCAAGGCCAGTCCTACCTGAAGGCTTAAAAGAACTTAAAAATGAAGTAATCCTAGCAGAAGCCTATGAATCATTATTCCCAATGGACGAAAAAGCAGTAAAAGACTTAATTGAAAAAATCAAAGCTAAAGAAATTGATGCAATAACTTTTACAAGTCCACTTACAGTTAGAAACTTCTTTAAAATAGCTGAAAATGACCTTGCTAAACTAATCAACGAGAATCTGCTAACTGTCTGTATAGGACCCATCACTGCAAAGGCTTTAGACGAATATGGCATTACTTACATTTACCCTGACACTTACACAGTTCCAGACATGATGGAATTATTATTTAAAACATGGAGAGAAGAAAATGAGTGAAAAAATAAGTATTATTTTACCAATCTTTAATGTTGGAGACCACCTTAGAGGTGGAATCGACTCTCTTATAAATCAAACCATTGGTCAAGATCACTTGGAAATCATAATGGTCAATGACTGCTCAACTGACGGATCTGATAAAATCATTGACGAATATGCTGAAAAATATGATTGCTGTGTGGCAATTCATCATGAAAAAAATAGTGGAGCAGCATACACCCCTCGTAATACTGGTTTAAAATACTGCACAGGAGATTACATCATGTTTTTAGACCCTGATGACAGATTCACCCCTGATGCATGTGAAATGTTATATAATGCTGCCAAAGAACATGACGCAGAAATGGCTTTTGGAAGGTTTAGAAGAATATTCGAATATGGAGGAAAGGTTCAAAAATCATACTCCCCTTACATGGATGACTTATCCAAAAACTATCCTGATGAAGTGTTTGAAACTGCAAACTTCCTTGATGTTCCAGATTTCCTATGGGACAACTTCATCGAAGGATTTCTATATGGAAAGACCATCGAAAAAACTTATCCAAGAGATAAACCCCTTGATGTGATTTATGTTGAAAATATTGAAGGAGAACCTGATTTATTAAAAATGCCTCCTTCAGTGTGGAGTAAAATCTATAAAAGAGAATTGATTATGGATAATAATATCCGTTTTCAACCATTCATTTCAGGAGACGACTTGGCATTTACCTTGGAAGCATTCCTGAACGCAAAAGGAATTGTCTTATTGAATAATTTCATGTGTTATGACTACTACATAAGAGACTTGCCGGACGACAAGTCAATTACAAATAATGTTAACGTGAGACTATTGGATGAACTAATGGAGTCTTATATTTACTGCAGAAAACAGACCGAAGGTTTTTCAAAAGATGTTAAAAACGTTAGCGTGAATCCGCACCTGTTATACTGGACAAATACATGGAAAAACTCCCCATTTACCAAACAGGAAAATAAATTACTTTTAAGTAAAGTAAATAAACTCAAAAAGATCCATCACACTGACTTGAAGACTAAAATGTTATTATCATCAATTTCAACAGCACTTGAATCTAAAATTCAAATTCAAAAGGAGTAAAATTACAATGGCTGATTACAAATACGTTATTGTTGGAGCTGGACTTTCTGGCCTTACAATAGCTGAGAGAATTGCAAATGAACTCGACGAAGAAGTTTTAATAATTGAAAAAAGAAACCACATCGGTGGAAATGTATATGATTTCTACCAAGATGATTTGCTAATCCAAAAATACGGACCTCACATTTACCATACAAACGATAAAAAGGTCCATGATTACCTATCACAATTTACAGAATGGACAGATTATGTTCATAAGGTTTTAAGTTGTGTTGATGGGAAATTAGTACCTATGCCTATTTGCATTGATACATTAAATGCACTTTACGATTTAGACCTAGATGAAAATTCAATGAAAGAGTGGATTGACGAACACAAAGAAGACATCGATGAAATCAAATCCTCAGAAGATGTTGTGCTAAAAAATGCAGGCCGTGACATTTACAATAAATTATTTAAAAACTACACTGAAAAGCAATGGGGAACATCAGCAGCCAATTTAAGTCCAAGCGTAATTTCAAGAATTCCTTTTAGATTCAATCATGACGACAGATACTTTGAGGACACATATCAGGGAATGCCAAAGGAAGGTTTTACAAAAATGTGTGAAAACATGATCGCATCAGATAAAATACACGTTGGCTTGAAATCAGACTATAAAGATTATATTGACAAAATTAATTACGAAAAATTAATCTACACCGGACCAATAGATTACTTTTACGATTACAAGTATGGGGAACTATTATACAGATGTCTAAACTTTGTATATGAAATATTAGACAAAGACTCCTACCAGGAGGTTGGTGTTGTAAACTATCCAAACCATCCATACTTTACAAGAATAACCGAATTTAAAAAATTAACCGGACAAGATATCAAAGGCAAAACTGCCATCATGAGAGAATATCCTGGATTTAATGGTGAGAAATGCTACCCTTACCCAACACAGGAATATCTAGACAAATTCAAGTTATATGAAGCAGAAATGCAAAAAGAAGAAAATGTAATCTTTGCAGGCAGACTTGCAAAATACAAATACTATAATATGGATTTGGTAGTTAAAGATGCCTTGGAAATCTTTGAAAATGAAATTAAATAGGTGAAATTATGATTACAATTTGGCCACAATATTTAGATGAAAACTTACCTCTTTCAGAGGGTCGTAAGATTTCAAAAGAGGATGCCGTTAAGGATCCTAGTTTAAACGATATTGAAAGAGCCCTAAAAAGACTTGGCTTAACATATGAGATTCAAAAAGAAGCTTCATATCCTGGAAAATGGTATGAAAAATCTGGAAGAATCCTTGTTGAGTGGGAAGGGACAAAACTTGAATTGATACGTGAAATAAGTTTAAAGATTAAAGAAATTAGAAAATGATTAATATGCAAATGCCACAACAAATGCACGAACAATACCTCGAAGCTAAAAAAATCATTGAAAATGCCAATGACATCAAGGTTTACTCACACATTGATTGTGACGGTATCTGTTCAGGTGCAATCCTATCAACCATACTAGACAGACAGAATAAAGCCCATGAAATCGAATTTGTAAACCTTGACGTTTTAGATGACATCGACTTGACCCATGAACTTACAATATTTTCAGATTTAGGTTCAGGCCAGAAAGTCGACACCAAAGCCAAAGAGGGTCAAAAAATCATCATCCTGGACCACCACCCACCACTCAGGGATTTGGATTATAAGAATGACAAAAATTACGAATACCTGGAAATCAACCCAATTCATCATGGAATTGACGGTTCATACTATGTTTGCGGTGGAGGATTATGCTATTTTCTTGCAAAGGAATTCGGATATGATGATTTGAGTTGGATTGGAGTATTATCTGCAATTGGAGATATGCAAAATACAAAATCAGGTCATTTTGAAGGTCTAAACGAAATCATCCAACAGGATGCAATTGATGGGGGATATCTTGAAGTTACAAAAAACGATTTGAACATTTATGGGCGAAATACCCGACCATTATTTATAGCACTATCCTATTTTAGTGATGTTAAACTTCCAATTACAAACAACACCACAGAGTGCATGGCAATTTTGGAAGAACTTGGAATCGATGAAAAACACAACAGAAAAACTTTAAACCAATTGACAGATGAGGATAAAACAAAATTATTCCAAAAACTTGTTGAGATGTTATCAAAGGTAGTTCCTGGAAGATATGTTCAGCATATTCCAAAACTGATTATTGGAGATTCTTATACTTTCCTAAAAGAAGATGAAAGCAGTTTTTTAAGGGACGGTTCTGAGTTTTCAACAGCAATGAATGCATGTGGAAGAAACCATGAGGAAAAAGTAGCAATGGAAGTCTTAAAGGGAGACCGCTTTTTGTACCTTGATGAACTTGAACACATCGCCAAAAATCATCGTGTAAATCTTGCCAAAGGAATTGAAAAAGCGACTGGTGACACAAGTATAATTGAACTTGAAAACTTGCAGTATTTCGATGGAACCGGAATTAAACCTGAAATTGTTGGTACAATAACCGGAATGATACTTGGATACTGTAATTGGAAAAAACCAGTAATAGGATTTACACAAACAGACAGTGAGGGATTAAAAGTTTCTCTTAGATGCTCAAGACTCTTGTCATATGATGGAATTCATTTTGGAAACATTATCCGCGAAGTTTCAGCAGATGTTGGTGGAACAGGTGGTGGACATGCCATGGCATGCGGAGCTTATATACCTGTAAATAAAAAAGATGAATTCATTGAACAATTTAACATAAAGCTTGAAGGCAAACTTACAAATTAACTTTATATATAATAAAGTAAAAAAATATATTTAATCAAGTTTAATTGAGGAATGACATATGATGAAAGCATTTAAAAAAAGAGGTGCATTAACTCATTTTCAAATTTTAAGTGAGATATCCAAACAAGATCCACACCTTAAACAAAAAGATTTGGCTAAAAAATTAGGAATAACCATCCAAGCAGTCTCAGAAAATATAAAAACATTAATAGAACTCGGATACATCACATCAAAAGATGGAAGATCCCCATATAAAATAACCCAAGCAGGTATCGATAAAGTTAAAAAAGATGCAATTAACTTGAGAAAATACTCTGATTCCGTGCTTGAAACTATGAATCACTACAAAACCATCTGGCCAGCAATTGCAACAGAAGAACTTAAAAAAGAAGACATTGTTGGATTATACATGGATGGTGGCGTATTATATGCTCATAAAAAAGAGGAAAATGCAACAGGTGTTGTAATATCTGATGCAGAACCGGGAATGGACGTTTCACTAACCAATCTAACCGGCCTTATTGATATGAATGTTGGCGAAGTGACAGTCATTATTGTTCCAACCATTAAAGACGGCGGTTCAAAATCAAGTGACCTTGAATTAATCAAAAACGTATATGCCAAAGGAACAAATACTGGTGAAGAATTCGATAAAATCGCTGTTGCAGGTACAGTATCACGCGCTATTATAAATAAATTAGATTTAAATATTGATATTGAATTTGCTGCACCACAAGGAACTGCAAACGCTGCAAGAAAAGGATTGAATGTCCTTGCAGTTGTTGTTGGTGACATGAGCAAGGCATTTACCCGTGAGCTTGAAAGTGAAAAAATCAAATTCAATATAATTGATGGGGCAAAATAGTTCATTTTTCCCTTAACATCTTTAAAAAAGCACCTGCTATTTTAGATGAGTCCAAATCATTCCTTTTAATTATTTTTTCATACTCATCTATATTCTCATTTTTTATAATTTCTAAAGCATCATTTAAAATCCGATTATTTTTGAAATTCTCTATCTCGCCAAGCGTGGGAGCATCACGTCTTGTAATCTTATTGTCCTTTTTAATCTTATTAAATCTAGGAATCTCATCTTTTACAACCAGATTATATGCTTCACCACTTCTACCTGCCCTAGCAGTCCTACCGATTCTATGAGTATAGTCATCACTGTTCTGGGCAACGTCGTAGTTGATTACAACATCCACACCACTAATATCAAGGCCACGTGCAGCCACATCGGTTGCAACCAAAATGTTGATGTTTCCATTTCTAAACTTGTTCATGACCTTATCCCTGGCCTTTTGAGTCATGTCTCCATGAATGGCATCGACAGAGTATTCCTCTTTTTTAAGATGTTTAGAGATGAAATTAACACTCTTTTTGGTATTACAAAATATCAAAATAAGTTTTGAATCCTGAATCTCAATTAAACGACACAATGAATCAAATTTGTCTTTAATATTACATTCACAATAATATTGAGCTATCTTTGGTGCTGTCCTTTTATTTGAAGAAATCTTAATGAATTTAGGGTTCTTTTGATAGACTTCACCAATCTCGCGAACCTCATCGAGTATTGTGGCTGAAAACAATAATGTCTGCCTTTGGCGTGGAGTTGCAGCCAGAATAAACTCAATATCATCCCTGAACCCCATGTCAAGCATTTCATCAGCTTCATCGAGAACAACACTTTCAACACCAATCAATTCAAGATTTCCACGTTCAATATGGTCAATTACACGGCCAGGAGTTCCAACAACAACGTGAACACCCTTTTTCAGGACACGTGTCTGCTTGCCGATAGGCTGGCCCCCATAAACAGCCAAAACCTTAAGCTTTTTAATTTTGGATCCTGCCTTTGTAATCTCTCCCGCCACCTGCATGCACAGTTCACGTGTAGGACACAATACAATGGCCTGAGGAGATTTATCCGGAACGAAAATCTTATCCAAAAGAGGTATTGCAAATGCAAGTGTCTTACCAGAACCTGTTTGTGCCTGACATATTAAATCAAGACCTTTTAAACCGTCAGGAATTGCCTTTGTCTGAATTGGAGTGAGTTTATTAAAGCCCATCTCTCCAATGGCCGTTTTTATTTCATCCCGAATGTTAAAATCATCAAAATTCATTATGTTAATATTTAACAAATAATGTATTTAAATGAATCATCACATATATAAATTATTTTTTACATATGAAATATTATGTTAAATAAAAAATTTACAATCTTTTTTCTCATTTTAATAATTTTAACAGTGAGTATCGGAGCAGTATCTGCAAATGACGATGATCCATTAGTTGGAATTGGAGAAAAAAGTTTTGATGAACTTCAGAAACAGATAAATCTAGCAAACGCTAGTGATGTGATTGAAATTGAAGGAACATACCTCCAAAAAACTGGAAATGACCTTGCCATCAACAAAAGCATAACCATTTCCGGATATGGGGACAAACCAACACTGAACGGAAAAATAGAAACCACCTCAGCAAACACCCTTTTTAAAAATTTAAATATCATCGGCTGCATAAAGGCCAGTAATTCTAACCTCACAATATTAAACTGCAGTTTTAGCGGATATGACTCTACATACAAGGCAATTGATATTGAAGATGGAAAACTCACAATAATCAATTCGACATTTTCCAATTTAAATAATGGAATTTATGCGGGTGGAACATTAGACATGGACAATACTGATTTTATCAATTGTACAATTCAAGGAAACAATTTGGTTAGATGTGGATTTTCAAATATAAACAACTCAAGATTTATTGATAATACACTTATTGGTGGAGTTCTACTTCAAAATAGCTATAATAATATTTCAATCACTAAATGTGAATTCAAAAACAACAAAATCCATTATGAATTAGCTTCATACTTAATTGACATATTTCTTAGTGATAGCTCCACAATTACAGACAGTATCTTTATCAATAACACCTGTGCCAATATTGTCTGCTGGCATCCAAAAGAAAAAATATATGTGTCCAATTTGAAAACCTTAAAACCAGTTACATTTATTAGAATAGAAAACAATATTTTTACAGACAATTATGATAATTCTGGAAAATACAGCCTAATCAAATTAGAGCCCACCGATGCAGACTCAGGAATAGATAATAAAATTGCCAGTGAAATGAACGTTACAAACAATTTCTTTGGATTTAATATCGAAGACTACCTGGAATTTAGCAATATCGAACTTATTACACCATATTATTATCCGCTTTCACGCATGTATGATTGGACTCCAAACTACATGAAAAACTGGATCAATCTGGATTTGGTTAAAACAGATTTGAAATATGTCTTGAAATTTATGGATAGAAACGGCAATATCGTTAAAATGCCTAACTGTGAATTTTCAATAATTGATAAAGAGAATGGACAAATAATCAAAAATAACATCCTAGTTAAAGATGGAATTGGAGAATTTGATTGTGATGACAATTTATCCCTTGACAACGTTTATATCTTAAGCAATGCAGGTGAAATTGTCAATAAGCCAAAGGCAACAATAGAAATCACAAAAGTTAACGAAAAGCTTGGTGAAATGAAATTTATCATAACTTTAAAAAATGGTACAGTCCCTCTTTCAAATCAAACTTTGAAAGTTAATTGTACTTCCCACAATCCAGCTACAAACGATTACAGAGAAGGAATTACTCATGAAGGCCATCAAACAATAAAACTAGATGAAAACGGCAGCTGTGAAATCAGACTAATGAAAATTGTTTCAGAACCTATATTTGCTGACTATTTTAACATAACATTTTCATTTTCCAATTCTGATTTTGGATTTTCACAATACGACATTAATTTCGTTAAAGTAATTAGAACAGAAGTAAAAACAACAGTTAAACCAATCACCATGACTTATGGTGGTACAGGCAAACTAACCTTGTCTGCTTTAATAAAAGATACAAACGAAATTATCCCTGAGCTAATAGACCTTTCGGTCGGCATCTATAAAGGAAACAAATGCATTAGTATAAGCAACATCTACTACGAAAATGGAACAATTCTTAAAAGTAGCGAAAAGTATCTTAAAATATCAGACCTTGCCGCTGGCAGCTATAAGATTGTAGTATTTGAAGGCAACCCCTGGGAGTATCATATATCCAAATCAACTGCAACATTGACTGTTAATAAAGCTAAAGCAACTGTTAAAGCACCAAAGGTAACTGGCAAATATAAAAAATCCAAATATTTCCAAGTTACAGTCAGTTATGCTAAAAAACCAGTAAAACAAATATACGTTAATGTCAAAATCGACAAAAAAACATATAAACTCAAAACAAACAACAATGGAATTGTAAAAATAAACATAAATAATCTTAAAGTTGGAAAACATAAAGTGACCATAACATCTGGAAATTCAAACTATCAATTTTCAGCTAAAAGTCAAATTACTATTAAAAGATAGACATATTCTATCTTTTAACTTTTTTTAAAACAGAGTTGTCTGAATTGAATCCCCATCAGATGGAAATTCAGTAATATAGTCCAAAATTTTAAAAGTATCATTTAAAATTCCATTTTTAAATGTCCTTTGTTTAAAAAGCTTCATCAGTTCCCTATTCTTTGGTGAAGGAATTGAATATGAATTCCCAAATTCTTTAACATATCGCTCTTTAAGGTCTGGAAAGTGTTCATCAAGCTTTGAGTAGAAATACTCCCGATTACCATCTCGAAGTGTCAAACCCATTTGATAACAAAATATTCCCTTGACATCAGCTTCAATGCACATGTCCAGGATTTTATCAATGTTTTCATGATTGTCATTAATATATGGCAAAATTGGACATAACCAGACAACAGTTGGAATTCCTTCACGTTTTAAAATCTTTAAGACTTCAAAACGCCTTGAAGTCGGACAAACGTTCGGCTCCAAAATTCTGCACAAATCATCATCGGCAGTTGTAAGTGTCATCTGAATGACAACCTTTGACTTCTCATTGATTTTTTTAAGCAAATCCAAATCACGCAAAACAAGATCGGATTTTGTAATGCAGGTAAAGCCAAATCCGTATCTGTAAATCAGCTCCAAAGATTTCCTGACATATTTCAAATGCTTTTCAAGCGGAACATAGGGGTCTGTCATCGCACCAGTTCCAATCATTGCCTTGGGACGTTTTAAAAGCTCCTTTTTGAGAAGTTCAATGGAATTCTCCTTAACTTCAATATCCTCAAACTTGTGATTCATCGAATAGACATCGCTTCTTGAATCACAATAGATGCAACCGTGAGTGCATCCACGATATAGATTCATTCCATTTTTAGCTGACAAAATACTTTTAGCTTTAACTTTGTGCATGAAATTAATTTAGATTTTATAATATTTAAAAAAAGTGAGAGCAAATGTGAACTATTGTGCAATTAGTCCTCGACAATGAAATCTAGGTATTCTTGCAAAATGTAATATTTCCCTAAAACAAAATCCTAAAATATCACCACTACCAAAAATAATCTCATGAAACAAAAAAACATTACCGGATTTGATAAGGAATACCAAATTAAAGACCATCCTTCCATAAAAGGTATTCAAATTATTGAAGGTAAAAACAATTTTCCAATTAGTTGGCTCAACCAGCAAGGATATTGTGAATACCAGCTATATCTCGAAAACATGAAAGGCATAAAAACCGCACCTACCAAGGCAATGACACATGGAAGTCAAATCCACCAGGAGCTTGAAGACATTTTCAAAAAGGATGCAACACCAACAACATTTGAAAACGCAATTGAAGAATCCAAAAAGGAAGCGTCAATGTCAAGAGAATGCTTCGTAATAGCTCCAGAGTATGGAATTAGAGGTTACATCGATGAAATTTGGATGAAACCTGATGAAATCGTTATAATTGATGATAAACCAGGAAGAACCCCTTATCACTCCACAATGAATCAGGTAAGGGCATATTGCCTTGCATTCAAAGACATGACCGGTGACGTGCGAACAATCAAAGGAGCCTTAAGAGAACGTGGAACCGAAAAGCTATTCTGGATTGAAGTGTTTACACCTGAAGTTGAAAAAGAAATAAGATATACAATCGATAGAATGCATGGGCTGTTTGAAGGCACAAAACCATTCATTCCAACCAAAAATCCTAAAAAATGCAAATCATGCAGATTTAAAGACAAGTGTGAACATGCAAAAGCGTAACATTTCAATAATCCTGCTGGTTATTTTCGCAATAACCATTGGCCTGACTGCCGTTAATGTATTTCT
>NZ_JAZKXX010000066.1:0-30825 GCF_045611865.1 Methanobrevibacter sp. | reverse complement strand
CTGTAAAGAACACATAATCTTTTATATGGAGCATCTTTTGGCTGTTTTGCTTCAACATATCTTTCATACTCTTTAATAGCCTTTTGCAAGTTAGTTTTTTCCATTTCTTTTATTGTGCTCATTGGAATAACTTTGACTATGGCTTCACCAGATGCTTTAGCTTTTTTTCTTTTTTCTGCCTTTTTAATGGCCTTATTACAGGACTTCTTAAAGTCCTTATCATCCTCGGTTTTTCTTATATCCTTGATTAACTTGATTGACTCATCAGTTGCAAGATCCCCTAATGCCTGAATGGCAGCTAGTTTTACACCCCAATCCTCATCTTCAAGGCATTTTGCAATTGCATCCAATTCATCGACTGCATTAAGTTCACCCAAAGCACGTACAGCAACTTTTCTAACACCAAAATCTTCATCATCGATTGCTTCAACAAAATATGGAATAACTTTGCTGTCTTCGGTTTCCTTAAGTGCAAATGCTAAAAATCTTTTGTCTTTACCTTCGGCATTTTTAAATTCTTCAATTAATTTATCAACAGCCACTTCACCCATATTCCCTAAAATTTCAGCCGCTTTGAATCTGACTTGTGCATTTTCATCAGTAGTGGCCTTGATTAATGGTTCAATAGCTTCTTCATCAGTAATACCAACTAATGACTCAATAGCTTCCTTCCTAACGCTAACGTCATCACTTGATAAATTGTCAATAGCTTCATTAAAAGTCATAATAATAAGTTAGTTTTTAAGAATATATAAATTTAAAAAAAATAAGGAAAAATAAGAGAAAAATTCTCTTATTTAAATTGCTGTCCATCCACCATCTACACAGATTAATTGGCCGGTACAGTATGAAGATGCATCAGAAGCTAAGTAAATAGCTAAACCATCTAATTCACCAGGTTCACCTAAACGGCCAGCTGGACAGTATGCTACGATAAGATCCATGAATCCATCTAAATCAATGGTATCTTGTGTCAATTCAGTTGCAAATACAGCAGGACCAATTGCATTTACAGTAATGTTATATTTAGCCCATTCTACAGCTAAATTTTTGGTTAAGTTCATTACACCACCTTTAGCTGAGGAGTATGCACTAATACCTCCACCAGGGAAGATAACTCTTGAGTGGATTGAACCAATGTTGATGATTTTACCATATTCTTGTTCAATCATGTATTTTCCAACTTCAGCACACATGTAGTAAACACCACTTAAATCTATTTTGATGTGGTGGTCCCATTCTTCAGTAGTTTGGTCCATTACAGGTTTATTGTTACCCATACCAGCAGCATTTACTAAAATATCGATTCTTCCATAATGATCAATTACTTTTTTAACTGATTCTGCAATGTTTTCTACATCAGCCACATCAGTTACAGCATACATTACTTCGGTTCCGAATTTTTCTTCTATTTCAGCAACGTTTTCTTGTAATCTTTCTTCTCTTCTAGCGAATAATGCTAATTTTGCGCCTTGGCTTGCATATGCTTGAGCAATTTGCCAACCTAAACCTGAGGAAGCACCAGTAACTAGTGCAACTTTGTCTTTAATATCAAAATAGTTTTTCATTTTTTATACCACCTTAGGCATTAGCCTATGTTTAAATATATTAAAAAATAAACTATTTAACTATTTTTATATGATTTTGTAATAGATATTCAGAATATATTATAAAAATTATATGATATTCAGAAACAATAATTTAATTGATTAAAATATCAATATAAATTTTTTGAAATGTACAAAAAATCATGCAAAAAATTATACTCAAAAATATAAAAACTATAAAAATCAATAAAATATTACAATACTATGAAAAATGAGGGGCAAAAATGATTGAGGAGCAAACTAAAAGCTATTCCAAAAAACAAATATACAAAATATTACATCCCTGGGTAATGCAATGGTTTGACTCACAGTTCGATGATTTTACCCCCTCTCAGAAAAAATCAATCATTGACATTCACAAAAAGAACAACATCCTCATCTCATCACCTACAGGATCAGGTAAAACATTGACAGCATTTTTATCCGTATTAAGTGACTTGACAGCACTTGCTGAAAAAGACCAACTAGAAGACAAGGTTTATTGCATTTATATTTCACCACTAAAAGCATTGGACAATGATATTGAAAAGAATTTGGATGAACCACTAGATGGGATTGAAAAAATCGCCGGTAAGGAGCTTGGAATTAGAAAAGCCGTAAGAACCGGCGATACCTCACAATATCAAAGGCAAAAAATGCTTAAAAAACCACCACATATCCTGATTACAACACCCGAAACATTATCCATTTTACTTGTTGCACCAAAGTTTAGAGAAAAGTTAAGTGGCGTCAAATATGTTATTGTTGATGAAATACATTCTCTTGCTGAAAACAAAAGAGGTGTTCATTTAAGCCTATCTTTAGAGAGATTGCAACATTTAATCGGCCAATATACAAGAATTGGGCTTTCAGCAACAGTCAGCCCCCTTGAAGAAGTTGCAATGTTCCTGGTGGGTTATGAATATGGGGTCGGGAGAAATTGTAAAATAGTCGATGTAAACTATCTAAAAGAGCTTGATATAGAAGTAATGTCACCAGTAAGTGATATTGTACTTGCAGATGAAGAAGACACCAAATTGGGAATGTACGATCTACTGGATGATTTAATCCAAGAAAATAAAACAACATTGATATTTACAAATACCCGTAGCGGAACTGAACGCTTTGTTTACAATCTAAAGAAAATGTATCCTATGCATTATAATGATGGAAATATAATGGCCCACCACTCTTCACTTTCAAAAGAAGTCAGACTAGAAACTGAAAACAAATTAAAAGAAGGAAAACTCAAAGCAGTTGTATCTTCAACATCTCTGGAACTTGGAATCGATATAGGATACATTGATTTAGTCGTTTTGATAAACTCACCAAAATCTGTTGCAAGAGCCCTTCAAAGGATTGGTAGGAGTGGTCACAAACTACATGAAAAATCAAAAGGAAGAATAATTGTAACAAACCGTGACGATTTGGTGGAATGTTCAGTTTTGCTTAAAAATGCAAAAGAAGGAAAAATTGATAAAATCAGAATACCTACAAACTGCCTTGATGTTTTGGCTCAACATATCTACGGAATGAGCATTGAAAATCCATGGGATATTGACTATGCATATGATGTAATTCAAAAGAGTTATTGCTACAAAGACCTTACAAGAGACGATTATGAAGATGTTTTAAGTTATATGGCTGGAGAATATCCGGAACTCGAAGAGAGATATGTTTATGCTAAAATTTGGATTGACTATAAAGAGAATACATTTGGAAAACGTGGAAAACTAGCTAGAATGCTTTATTCAACAAACATCGGAACAATACCTGATTCATCAGGTGTTTTAGTCAAATGTGATGGTGAAACTGTAGGTAAAATTGAAGAATCATTTATGGAAAGATTGAAAAAAGGAGATACCTTTGTTTTGGGTGGTAGAACCTATAGATTCAATTATGGAAAAGGAATGACGATAAACGTAACCCCTGCAAGTGGACCTCCAACAATTCCTTCATGGTTTTCACAACAGCTCCCATTGTCTTTTGATCTTGCAATGGATATTCAAAGATTCAGAGCCCATATGAACTCAAAATTCCAGTATAGAAGAAGCAAAGAAGAAATAATGGAATTCATTCATGATTACTTGTATGTTGATGATTTTGCAGCCAATTCAATTTATGAATACTTTGTCGAACAATTCAAGTATGCTAAAATCCCAAGTAACCAATTACTCTTAATTGAATACTACAAAGGTTTTGGCGGCAGGAAATTTGTTATTTTCCATTCACTGTTTGGGCGAAAAGTCAATGATGCGCTCTCAAGGGCTACAGCATACATCGTTGCACAGAAATACAACACCAATGTAACAATATCAATTTCCGACAATGGATTTTATTTAAGTTCTGACGGAGCCATTGGAGGATTGGAATCATTTAAGGAACTTACTCCCGAAAACTTTGAGCAAATATTGACCAATGCATTGAATAAGACAGAAACATTAGCTTCAAGATTTAGACATTGTGCCGGAAGGTCACTCATGACCCTTAGAAGATATAAAGGAGAGTCAAAATCTGTTGGTCGCCAACAGGTCCGTGGAAAAATACTGCTTAAATTCGTTCAAGACATGGATGATAATTTTTCCATCCTAAAAGAGGCGAGAAGAGAAGCTATGGAAGATTACATGGATATAAAAAATGCTCTGAAAGTCATTGAGATGGTTGATAGAGAAGAAATGGCAATTAAAACAATCGATACCGTAATCCCAAGCCCATTTGCATTTAACCTAGTTTCACAGGGCTATCTTGATGTTTTAAACCAAAATGACAAAGGTGAGTTTACCAGAAGAATGCATCAGGCAATTTTAAATCAGATAAAAGACAAATTAAAAGACATATACTGAGTGATATTTATGAAAACATTAATTGTATATTATTCTAGAACACAAACTACTAAAAGAATAGCTGAAATGATTCAAAAAGAATTGGACTGCGATATTGAAGAAATAACTGATGGTAACAAGTATAACGGAAAACTTGGATTCATGAAAGGTGGAATGAATGCGACAATGGGTAGAGCAAGCGATATTGATCCAATTACCAAAAATCCATCAGATTATGATTTAGTAATAATTGGAACCCCAGTCTGGTCTTCAAATATGGTTCCTGCAATTCACACTTATCTTCTCAAATACAATGATCAAATCAAAAATATGGCATCATTTTGCACATGCATGGGTGGAGGATATGACAAGGCATTGGACAAAATAGCAGAAGTTTCAGGAAAAACTCAACTTTCAACAATGTTTTTAACTTCAAAGGAAATTGAAAATCCTCAGGAAAAAATAAAAACATTTATTACTAAAATCGAATAATCTTATAAAAAGGTGATATTATGACTAAATGGAGCGCAGTTTTTGTTGGTTTCATTCTAGCAGTTATAGTAAAATCATTCTTTGCACATTATGAAATCATAGGATTATTAATTGTAGGATTTATAACAGGTTATATTGCTCATGAAGGAACTATGGGCGGACTTTGGAATGCTGCTGTTGCAGGCGCACTAGGTACAATCGTTGCAGGTATTTTATTTATTTTAGTCGCAACATTCGGCGGAAGTTTTCTCGGCATTTTCGGAGGCTTAACCGGATTTACAGTTTCAGGAATTACAAGTCTAACAGCAATAGCCATGGATTTAATCTACTATGCAATCGTTATGGGAATTACTGGAGCTATAGGTGGTACAATAGCTTCAAAAGAATAAGTTAATGGAGATTACATAATGGAATTTATAGATAACATAGATGTAAAAGCTTTGGTATTTGGAGCAGCAATAGCTGCAGCATTTATCATATTTGGATACTTGTATTGGGATTGGTTTTATCCATTCTCAGCAATCGGACTTTTATATGCAGGATATGCTCAAAAAGATATTATAAGCGGAACTCTTATTGGAGCATTTGCAGCAACTCCAATTGTTGCACTAACATTTCAAGGATATTTAGGACATTTTAGTGGATTTTTTGTAACTGAAACTGGAATGCTTACAGTAGTTATTATAATTCTTCTTGTCGGTGCTTTTGTTGGTCTTGTTGGTGCATGGGCTAAAAGAAGTCGTGTTAAAGCAAAAGAAGAATACGAAAAAAAGCAAAAAATTGGTAAAAACAAAAATAAAAATAAAAAATAATAACACTATGTTATTATTTTTTCTAATTCATCTCTTTCTATACCGTTTTTAATTTCAAGTGCGATTCTTCTACCCATACTCATTGGTTTACCATATGTTAGGTAGGAGTAAGGAGAACCGTCCATGAATGTGTTAGTTCCACCGTCAGTTCTAGCACTGATTTCAAAACAGATTACTTCTAAATTATCATTTACTAATGTTTGCATACAGAATGGACCATTTAATCCTGGCGCAACTAATTTTTTAGCACTTTCAGTTAATTTATCTGCAATATCGAATACTTGTGGAAGTAATGATTCACGAATTACAGCAGGGTGGTTACCAGTAACAACATAGGAAGGACTTAAATCAATGTCTAATTGGTCTTTTGCAGGCATTCTTACAAATCCATCAATACTTGACTCATATCTTGTATCCATACCCATTAATTCAACTTTATCATCTAGAGCAGAGTAGAAATAGTGTATACAGTAATTACATCCGGAAACATATTCTTCAATGTGTGCAGCTTCCACATCACTGTCGTCTAACCATCCACGTGCTTTCATAGCTTCAATTTTTGCATCAAATTCTTCAGTGGATGAAGCAACAAAGTAACCTCTTCCACCTCTTGCACCTGGGAATTTGACCATTACAGGCCTGTCGATTTCAGAAGGATCATTGTATTTGAAAGGTATTCTTACATCACCTTCAACGAGTAATGCCCTTTCTTTGTCTCTTTCTGCTTCCCATCTAAGTACATCTCTGTTTCCAAACATAGGGACATTAAATTTATCTTCAACATTATCAAGACCAGCATATGCAACAAAAGAACCATGAGGAACAACAATTGCATTCATAGCTCTGAGTTTTTCTTGAACTTCTTCATTTACGATGTCTTTAAATTCATCGACAATGATATATTCATCAGCAACATCAAATCTTTGGTATGGAACTTCCCTTCCCTTTTCACACACTATAGCTGTTCTAAATCCTTCTTCTTTAGCACCTTGCAAGATATGTAAAGAAGTATGGCTTCCAAGAGTGGCTATTGTGATTTCGCTTTTGTCATAACCGGCCAAGATATTTAAAATGTCTTCCTTTTTAACTTCTCCCATTTTATCTTCTCCTTAAAAGAATGATATATATAAATATATTTTTAACAATTAATAAACTTTTATGAATAATTTTAAAAAGGATTATCCACATATAATTGAATTAATAAGGAATGAAAAAAATGTTAATTGGCTTGATTTCAGATACTCATATCCCAGATAGAGCAAGGATACTGCCTCAAAATGTAATTGATGCTTTTAGTGATGTTGATTTGATACTTCATGCAGGTGACTTGACCTCACCCAAAGTGCTTGATGAACTAGAACAAATCGCACCGACAATGGCCGTTCAGGGAAATATGGATAGAGTTAATGGAATTGACCTACCAAAAGCCAAAATTATTGAAGCAGAAGGTTTAAAAATTGGCGTGATACATGGAGAAGTTTATCCCAGAGCAGATAGTGACCAATTATTATATCTGGCAAAAGAATTGAATGTTGATATTTTAGTTTCAGGCCATTCCCATCAGCCAAAAATAGAGCAAAAAGATGGAGTATTGTTGCTTAATCCTGGAAGCCCTATTGTTCCAAGGCTTGCTGATAGAACTGTAATGATACTTGAAGTTAATGATAAAGCAGTTGATGTGGAAATTGTTAAAATTGGCTCACCAGTATGCAGTGCACTTGATTTTGACCAATATAAGAGGGATTAAAATGGGAAGCAGATGGCAAGTAGAAAAACATAATGACCCCTATTACAAGAAAGCTAAAAAAGAAGAATACCGTTCAAGAGCATCATATAAACTCAAACAACTTGACAAGAAATATAAACTAATAAAAGAAGGAAACACCGTTGTTGACCTTGGAGCAGCCCCTGGTGGATGGTCTCAAGTAGCCTTGGAAAAAGTTGGTGAAGAAGGAATTGTAGTTGGCGTTGACCTAAACAGATTTAAAAAATTCCATGAGGAAAACTATTATGGAATCCGAGGAGATTTCACAACCCCCGAGGTCCAAGAAAAGATAATGGGCATCATCGGAGGGAAAGCTAAGGTCGTAATGTCTGATGCATCACCATCACTTTCAGGAATTAAAAATATTGACCAGCTTAGATCAATTGATTTGGTTTATGCTGTTATTGGAATAGCCGAGAACATCCTAGAACCAAAAGGAAACCTTATTATGAAAGTATTCCAAGGTCCAGAATATAAAGAAATGCTGGATTCACTTAAAGGCAAGTTCAGACATGTAAGAACAACAAAACCCGCATCATCACGTAAAAAAAGTTCTGAAATGTATGTTGTAGGCCTTGAGTATATGCCTCACAAAAAAAATAGAAAGAAAAAATAGTTATAAATTGTTATATGCTTCATTAGCTACTTTGAGTTTTTCTTTTGCAAAATCAATACGGCTATCAACTTCATTAGATGGTTTGCCTGCATCAAGAGCACTTTGAACATTTTCAATTGCCGATTCTGCCCGAGTCAACTCCAGTTTAGCATCATTGAACTCTTTAATCTGGTCAGAGCCACTAGCATAATATGTTGATTTTACACTATCAAACTTCATTGCCAAGTCATCATAAGCTGATTTGAGCTCAGCAAGTTCGTCATATTGAGTACCAGATGATATTTCATTTGTAATACCTGATGAAACAATACTATAACCAACATAAGCCACTACAATGATTGTTGAAATTACCATAATAATTCCAAGAATAGAAATTAACATTGAAGTGGATTTGAATAAGCTAAGTCTAGATTTTCTCATATTAACCTCATTTATAAAAATTTATTAGTATTATTTTATTAATTTAAGTATATAATTTTTACCCATCAATTGCAAAATAAAAGATTTTTTAAATAATGAAAAATTAATAGTATTTTAATGAATTCTACTACTAAATCACAAACATCAATTGCAAAATTTGAGGAATTTTTTGCAACATTATATAAGGACGATGTATTCAAAGTCCTTGAAAAATATCCTGATGAAAGATCACTTAATGTAGATTATCAAACATTAGAAGTATTCGATCCAGATTTAGCAGATTTATTAATTGAGAAACCAGAGGAAGTTATTGAAGCTGCCCAAATAGCTATAAAAAATATTGACCCCCTCGTTAAGGATGCTGACATCAACATTCGTTTTGAAAATCTTTCTAATATAATCCCATTAAAAACTCTTTTAAGTAAATACATTGGAACATTTGTTGCTGCAGATGGTATTGTAAGAAAAACCGATGAAATAAGGCCTCGTATCGAAACTGGTGTTTTCGAGTGTAGGGGTTGTATGAGATTACATGAAGTTGAACAAAGTTCTGGAAATAGAATAATAGAACCTTCACTTTGTAGTGAATGTGGAGGAAGATCTTTTAGATTACTTCAAGAGGAATCAAAATACATTGATACACAAACTGCTAGGATGCAAGAACCTTTAGAGAATTTATCAGGAGGAACCGAACCAAAACAAATGTTAATGGTTTTAGAAGATGATTTAGTAGATGAATTAAATCCTGGTGATAAAGTAAGAATTACCGGAACTTTAAAAACTTTTAGAGAAGAGCGAAGCGGTAAATTCAAAAATTATATTTATGTTAATCATATTGAACCTTTAGAACAGGAATTTGAAGAATTACAACTTTCAGAAGAAGATGAAGAACAAATTCTTGAATTATCTAAAGACCCACACATTTATGAAAAAATTATTAGATCAACAGCCCCTTCAATTAAAGGATATAGGGATGTAAAGGAAGCTATTGCTTTACAATTGTTTGGAGGATCTGCAAAACAACTTGAGGATGAAACCAAACTAAGAGGAGATATCCACATTCTTATTGTGGGAGACCCAGGTATTGGTAAATCCCAAATATTGAAATACGTCTCAAGACTTGCTCCAAGAAGTATCTATACAAGTGGTAAAGGTACAACAGGCGCAGGATTAACTGCTGCTGCAGTTAGAGATGAACTTGGCGGATGGTCTCTTGAAGCAGGTGCATTAGTACTTGGGGACCAAGGTAACGTATGTGTTGACGAGTTGGACAAAATGAGGGCAGAAGACAGATCTGCACTTCACGAAGCTCTGGAACAACAAACCGTAAGTATCGCCAAAGCAGGAATTATGGCAACATTAAACTCAAGATGTTCCGTTCTTGCAGCTGCAAACCCTAAATTCGGAAGGTTTGACAGATATAAGGTACTTGCAGAACAAATTGACTTGCCTGCACCAATCATATCTCGTTTCGATTTAATCTTTGTAATTGAAGATAAACCAAGTAGAGAAGGAGATTCAGAATTAGCAGACCACATCTTAAAAATACACCAAGAAAATACTATTGATTATGAAATTGAGCCTGAATTGCTTAGAAAATACATTGCTTATGCTCGTAAAAATGCAAACCCTAAACTAACCGATGCTGCAAACCAAGTGTTAAAAGAGTTTTATGTAAGTACCAGAAACAGCAATCCAGAAGAACAAGGTGCCGTTCCAATTACTGCAAGACAGCTCGAAGCTATTATTCGTTTAGCAGAAGCTTGTGCTAAAATCAAACTTAAAGAAACTGTTGATAAAGAGGATGCTGAAAAAGCAGTTAGATTACAATTGTCTTGTCTTAAAGAGGTTGGTGTTGACCCTGAAACCGGAGAAATGGATGCTGATATCGTTAGTGGTGGAACTCCAAAATCAGACAGGGACAAAATCCAAAGAGTAACTGAAGAAATTAAGTTACTTGAGGAAGAATATGCTGGAGATGCTCCCCTAAATGTATTAATATCAAATATGAGTGATAAATACAACGTAAGTGAAGATAAAACAGAACAAATCGTTAGAAACTTAGTCCAAAAAGGAGTTATTTATCAGCCTCGTACAGGATACTTTAGGCGTGTAGCCTAAATATTCTATTACTTTTTTTAAAATTTTTCTAAAAATATTCCATATATACAATACATTAATAAAGGATTAAAATAAAATTTAATATATTATACTTATACTAATTTTTGGAGAGATAATATGGATAAATACGAAGACTTATTAGAAAGAGCAATAGACCAATTACCTCCTGAAGTATTTGAACACAAAAGATTCAAAATTCCTAAAGCTTATTCAGATATCCAAGGTAATAGAACATTCATTAAAAACTTTAAAGATGTTGCAGAAGGTTTAAACAGAGACCCTCAACACTTATTAAAATTCTTAATGAGGGAATTAGGTACTGCAGGAAATATTGAAGGTCAAAGAGCAATCTTACAAGGTAAATTTACTCATTACTTAATCAATGAAAGAATTGAAGATTATGTGGACAAATATGTTATTTGTCATGAATGTAACAGACCAGATACCAGAATTATCAGAGAAGGTAGAATATTCTTACTTAAATGTGCTGCATGCGGTGCAACAGCACCTTTAAAATCATTATAATTTTACCTTTTTTTACTTATTTTATTGATACTATGTTTTGTCCCGAGTGTGGAAGTACTGATAAAGAAATGGTTGGAGACATTTGCATAGACTGTTTTTTAAAAGATTTCCAGATGATTGAAATCCCAAAAAGAATAGAAGTGCAAATCTGCAGCCACTGTAACAGTAAGCTTGAAGAGGGAAAATGGTCTGAGGAAAACATCCCTGAAGAAGAAATCATCTACAGAGCACTTGAGAGAAACATAAAAATAGCTGATGAAGTGGAAAACGAAATCATAAACCTTGAAATTGACCAAATGAGAGGTACAATAGCTAACTGTTTTGTTGAAGTTGTGGGAGAAGTTCATGGAACACAAATTGAAGAAACCCATGACAGTGAAGTTAAAATCCTAAAAACAGTGTGTCCAACATGCAGCAAACTGCAAGCTGGTTATTATGAAGCAGTGATTCAATTAAGAGCTGATAAAAGAGAAATTAAAAGTGAAGAATACTCAAAAGCTGATGAAATAGTTGAGAGAACATTAATAAAACAAAGCAAAAGTGACAAATTAGCATATTGCCCTCAAATAGCTAAACTAAAAGAAGGATATGATTACTACATCGGTTCTTTAAAATCAGCCCGGAAAGTTGTTGAAGCACTAAAAGAAGAATTTGGAGGAACAATAAAAGAATCTCCAAGACTTATCAGTGAAGACAAATCTACCGGAAAAGGCCTTTATAGAATCTGGATTTCCATAAGAATTCCTGAATTTGAAACTGATGATTTTGTAAAATATGAAGGAAAAATAATACAAATAAAAGGTATTGACAAAAATAGAGTTGTTGGTGAAGATATTTTAACAAACAAGAAGCAAAATATTCCTATGAAAAATATTGAAGATATCCAACTAGTTAAAAAAGCTTCAGAAATAGAAACAACAAGCATAATCTCCAAATCTCCAAAAATGATTCAAATCCTAGATCCAAGCGATTACTCCGCTGTTGATTTGGAAATGAAAGATGAATTCATGGATTGCAACATCGGTGATGAAATAAAACTCATAAAAATTGATGATTACATTTACTTATTAAACTAAACGTGATACAATGAATATTGAAGAAAAAATTCAATTAATCGAAAGTGGAACCTTAGAAGTTATAGATACAGAAGAATTAAAAGAAGTTCTAGCTAAAGACCAACCTATAGCTTATACTGGTTACGAACCTTCTGGAAAAATCCATTTAGGGCATGCAGTGACAGTGCAAAAATTAAAACAATTGCAAAGCTTAGGTTTTAAAATCAAAATCCTTTTAGCTGATTATCATGCATTTTTAAATGGAAAAGGAACCATTGAAGAAATAGCTGAAACCGCAGAGTACAACAAAAAATGTTTCCAAGCATTAGGATTGGATGAAACAACAGAATATGTTTTAGGTTCTTCTTTCCAACTTGACCCAGAATACACTGATAAAGTTTATCAATTAGCTACAATGACTACTTTAAAAAGAGCAAGAAGAAGTATGGATCAAGTAAGCCGTGCAGATGACAATCCTAAAGTAGCCAGTGTACTTTACCCAATCATGCAAACTGTAGATATGGCCGCACTTGAAGTGGACATTGCACTTGGTGGAATGGAACAGAGAAAAATCCAAATGTTGGCACGTGAAAACTTAGAAAAAATCAGTGAAAACGTTCCTGTTTGTATCCATACACCATTATTACATGGTCTTGATGGTGATGCAAAAATGTCTTCAAGTAAAGGAAACTACATCGCAGTAGATGATTCTGTTGAAGTTATTGCTAAAAAAATCAAGAAAAGTTTCTGCCCTCAAGGAGAAGTTGAAGGAAATCCAATGATAGAAATTGCAGAAACCTTTGTTTTCCCGAATCAAGATACATTACTTATTAAAAGACCTGAAAAATTCGGTGGAGACATTGAATTAACACATGATGAGTTAATTAAAGACTTCAGTGAAGGTAATTTACATCCAATGGATTTGAAAAATGGAATTAAAGACTTCTTAATTGAATTCTTTGCTCCTGTAAGAGAATACATGGAGGAACATTAAATGGTAGAAGAAAAAGAATTATTTGAAATGGGCGTGCCAAATGGTGTTGGCGAACAAATGCTTGCCCATGCATTTGAAAAATTCGATATTAAATTAGAACAAACTGAATGGGGTCCTAAAATACTTGGTGAATACGATGAACTTGTAAAAGTAAGAGAATTTTTAGAAACCGCCATTCGTGACAGATTAAAAGAATTAGAAGGAGAATAATTATTCTCCATTAACTTATTTTTTCATAATATACAATCAGGACAAATTCCCAAATAAGGAGCTACTGCTTTTTTAATATCTGAAGAAACTTTATTTACACCATTGTTTGCATCGATTATCTGATGTTCATAATTTTCAACCAGTTTTAAGTAGTTTTCTTTTACACCAGTTAAAAATTCTTCATTTTCAAAGGTATCTTCACCTGAAGTTCTTGCAACAGATGTTTTAACATCCAAATCAAGTAAAATAAGTAAATCTGGTTTTTTTGCATATCTATTTAAAACTTCAATCCATTCAGCAGGTTCTTGGTAAGCAAGAGAAGAAATAAATGACCTGTCAGAAATGATTATTTTAGATTCATCATTTAATTTATCCATTATCAACATCCTATCTGCTGCAAAAAGAAGTCCTAAAGTTTTTTGAACATTATCAGATGTGGCATCCGGACGTTGCAAGATTTTGCGGATTAATCTTCCGACTTCGGAATCTGTCGGTTCGACTAATGTTTCAACCCGAAATCCATTAGCTTCCAACCATTCCTTTAACATTTGGATTTGTGTTGATTTTCCGGCACCATCAATTCCTTCAAATACTATATACATAAAATAGAATATGTTTTAATTTAATATATAATTAATTACAAAAATATAAATGAATAATCAATCAAGGTGTAATTAAAAAATGGTTTTAGAAGAATTATTGGCCCCTGCGGGTTCATATGATGTTTTAGTAATAGCCGTTAATGCTGGTGCAGATGCAGTTTATCTTGCTGGGCAAAATTACGGTGCAAGAGCATATGCTAAAAACTTCACCATGGAAGAACTCGAAAAGGCAGTATTATATTCCCATTTAAATGGTGTTAAGGTTCATGTAACCGTAAACACCCTCGTCAACGATTTTGAAATTGTTGATGTATTGAATTACTTATTTAAATTATACCAAATTGGAGTAGATGCAGTTATTGTACAGGATTTTGGATTAATCTGGCTTTTAAAAACATTTATTCCTGATTTGGAAGTTCATGCATCAACACAAATGGGATTAAATAACTACCCCTCAATTAAATGGGCCAGTGAACATAATATTAAAAGAGTCGTCTTACCTCGTGAAGTGAATATTGAAGAAATCAAAAGAACAACACAAAGGCTTAAAAATGACAATGTAGATATGGATATTGAAGTATTTGGTCATGGGGCATTGTGTTACTGTGTTAGTGGAAAATGTTATATGTCCTCTTATAATAGTGGAAGAAGCGGTAACAGAGGGGCTTGTGCGCAACCATGCAGAAGAGAATATCGCCTGAAATACCGCGGATACAATATAGGAAATGGATATCTGCTTTCAACCCATGATCTTGCAACATATAATAACATACAGGCGATTTCGGATGCAGGAGTCAAATCCATTAAGTTAGAAGGACGTATGAAATCCGGAGATTACATTGGAACAATTGTAAACAGTTACAGAAACATCATTGATGGAAATCCTGGAGACTATAAGAAAGATTTACACCTTGTTTTTAACAGGAAATTCACAAATGGATACATGATGGGAGACAATCCTGGCCAGGTAATGGGCAGAGGTAGTTCAGGCCATGAAGGACTATACATTGGAGATATTACCAACATTGAAGATACTAAAGTTACAATTGAGATTAAAAACAAAGAGATTCCAATTATTTTAGAGCCTGGAGATGGAATTGCTTTTAAATACAACGGTAAAATCAAAGGAATTTATCTTGAAAACATCATAAAACAGGATGAAAACGAGATTATTATTGACACCACAAGACTTGTTAAGGTTGGAACTGAAGTGTTTATCAGCTATTCCAAATCAACTCACGATTATCTAAAACAATTTGAAAAGGAAACAATTAAAAATAATGTTGGAATCAATTTATCCTTAACATGGGATGAAGATTTAAACCTCTTTACAAAAGTGGAATACTATTTGGACGATGAATTGATAAATTTCCGGCATAAAACAATAGGAAAATTCGAAAAAGCTAAAAATAAGCCAGTAACTGAAGAGACAATTGAAAAACAACTTAAAAAGACTGGAGGAACACCATTCTACATTGAAGATATTCGCTTCAACAATATGCCAAAAGACTTGTTTATACCTATAAGTGAAATCAACCAAATCAGACGTGAAATCCTTGATAATGCTGAAAGTCTATTGATAAATCACTACACCCCAACCAAAAAGGCAGTAAAACAAGTTAGGAAAGATTTAACTAAATTTTACGACAATTATAATAAAGTTTCAAATGAAAATCTCAATAAATCTCCTAAATTATCAGTATTTATTGATGACACCTCACAAATCAAAGCGATATCCGGTTTTGACTTGAAGAGAATTTACTTTGACGGAAATTGCCACTACAACAATTCCGAGGATTACTTTGCAAATATTAAAGAAACATTAAAAGAAGCAAGCTTAATGGCATCCCCCACTGAGCTTGTTTGGGTTTTAGCTTCATTCATATCCGAAGAAGATGCAATCAAATGCAATAATATTGTAAAAGATCTTCAGGATGAAGGAATCATAATTTCTGTAATGGGAGATTTCCCTGCAATGGGCGAGATATTTTATTGTCCTATTTATGGAAATCATAATCTAAATGTATGGAATTCATTTACAGTTAAAAATCTAAAAGAATCAGGATTCAAATCATTGATATTGTCATCCGAACTTTCAGGTGAAGAAATTAAGGAAATAATCAATAAAAATCAGGAAGATATAGATTTAGAAATGATTGTAAATGGAAACCTTGAAGTTATTGTAAGTAAAGATGACTTTACCAATCTAAATGATGGAAAAGATTTTATCATTTCAAATGATGCTGATTATGCAACCTTGGAAGATAAAAAAAGAAAGAAATTCAAATATAAAGTATTTTTCGACTATTCACGCCAAAGCCACATCATCAACAAAGACTGTTTATGCCTAATTGAAGAGATGAATGAAATCAAAGAAATGGGTCTTGACAACCTTATTCTGGATTGCAGATACTCCAATGAGAAATACATCACACAAATCCTATCAATTTACAATGAAAGTCTTAAAGGTAAAGACCAAGAAGAGCTAACCAAGTACAAATACCAAATTATTGATTTCTCACAATCCTACATCAACAAAGGCAATTATATTGAAGGTAGACTGCACGAGGACAAATAATGAGAATTCCTGAATTACTTGCACCGGTCGGTTCAATGGATCATTTGAAAGTGGCGATTAATGCAGGTGCCAGTTCTGTTTATTTATCTGGAAAAAATTATGGAGCGAGAAAGTTTGCAGACAACTTCACATTAGATGAACTACGTGAAGCAGTGAAAATTGCCCATATGCACAATGTTAAAGTTTATGTGACCGTCAATACATTGATTCGTGAAAGTGAACTTGAAAACGTTATAAATTATTTATCGAAGTTATATGCAATGGGCGTGGATGCTGTTTTAGTTCAGGATTTGGGTTTGGTTGAGCTGATAAACAGACATTTGCCCGATTTAAAAATTCATGCTTCAACACAGATGACATGTGAAAACCAACAAAAATTAAATTATCTGGAAAGTAAGGGAATAAAAAGAGTTGTCCTACCTCGTGAAATGCGAAAAGAAGAAATACGAAATCTTAAAACCAATATGGAACTTGAAATATTTGCTCATGGAGCGTTATGTTATTCTTATTCTGGACAATGCCTAATGAGCAGTTTTAAAGGAGGTAGAAGTGGAAACAGAGGAACTTGTGCTCAACCCTGCCGCCAAAAATACAGAATCAAAGGCATCAAAAAAGAAGATTACTATTTATCCCCCTGCGATTTAAGCTTGTACAACAGTTTAAAAGAAATATCTGATTTAAATATCTCATGTATTAAAATCGAAGGTAGAATGCGAAGTAAAGAATACTTGGCCATTGCAGTAAGCAACTATAGAAAAGCATTGAATAAATTAAAAAGCGGCAAAACGCACAGAAGTGAGGAAATCGATTTGGTGTTTAACAGAGGATTCACCCAAGGCCAATTCAACAACACTTCAAAAAGAAGCATTCGTGCAGGTCACATTGGTTTAAAGATTGGAAAAGTCATATCCAGTAAAAAAACCCAAATGGCAATCAAATTAAATGATTCAATCAAAACAATGCCTGAAAAAGGTGATGGATTGTTAATCCTAAAAAATGACAATGATTATGGTTTTGAGATCTCACAAAATCCATTAATAACAACATTAAATCACTTTAACAAAGGTAAAAATAAGGAAATCAAAGATTTAACCCGTAAAAACAAGGTTTTAATTGTTAAAAAAGTATGGCAGAATAAAAATGCCGATTTTGATTTGAATGACTCCGATGTTTATCTAACAAAAAAGAATAACCTAACTAAAACCGTAAAAGAAATCGAAAACAAAGGATCAAGTTATGTTAAATCAAAATTAATACTTACATTCTCCCTAAAAAATAAATTTCCAAACTTGAAAGCAAGATTGGCCCTTGCAAATCGAAAAACAATTGAATGTGAGGTTAGGGGAAGTACTCCTTTTGAAAAACCTCTTAAAAAAAGTGTTGATGTAGAGACCGTTAAAAAACAGCTCAGTAAAGTTGACAATTATCCATTTCAAATCACACAAATTAACATAAACTATGATGGAACATTATTTATTCCAATTAGTAAATTAAACGAACTTAGACGAAATCTGTTTGAAAAACTGGAAAAGGAAGTTTCCAACCTATACAAACATAAATCTAAAATAATCAAATTGGAGAAATCAGAAAATAAAATAGATGATTTGACTCCAAGCATTTCATTTTATACAAATAACCTAAACCATTTAAAGCATCTTGAAAATGTTAAAAGAGTTTATTTAGAAATCCCTCCAGAAAATGATTCATTAGACATTAAATCAAAGCCAAATTACAATTTAAATTACATGATAAATTTTATTAAAAAAGCAGTAGAGATTTCAATGGATAAAGACTATGAATTAATCTGGAAATGGCCAGATATTACTCATGACAATCTAATTAAAGTTTTAAATAAGGTACGTGCAATCTTAACTAAAATGCATTATTCACTTCCAATTATGAGCAATAATTTTAATGGTGAATACGGCCCTTATTCCATGAACATCACCAACAACGAATCCGTAAACAGTCTTGAAAATTACAAAATCATAACCATATCCCCCGAACTTAGAAAATCAGACTATGAAGATATTATTAAATATTCTAAAAATCCGCAAAAGCTTGAATTACTTGTACAATGCCCAGTTGAGTTAATGAAAACAAGATATTCACTACTCAACAAAAAAGAACTTAAAAAAGATTATGAAAATTATTTGGTTGATTGGAAAGGTAATGAGTTTGCAATCCACAAAAGCATCTCACAGGAAGAATTGATTATTTTTAGTGACCATGAACTTTCACTTTTAGATGAAATTAATTACTTAAAAGAACTTGGTTTTTGCAATTTTTCAATAGATGGCAGATACAAAGAAGACAATTACTATAAAATGGCTAATATTTATAATCAGGCAATTAACGGCAAAATGAATAAAAAAGAATTGCTAAAAATTAGTCCTAAAAACACTATTTTTAACTACTAATATTACTTCACAAATGCTCTCGGCAAGCTTGAATATATATTAATTTATAAAGTATAGTTACACAAAAGGGTTTGGTAATATGAAAGGGGAAAGAATCACATTGCAAGATATTAAAGGAATAGGGGATAAAATCTCTGAAAAAATCATAAATAGTGTCGGGGGAGAAAAGGAACTCCAAAAAATAGTTGACAATGTAGATGTTGAAAAGATTGCAAATATCGAAGGAATAAGTCAGAGAAAAGCAATTGAAATAATGAATCAACTATTGAACAATCCCGAATATGAATTTATTAAAAGTGACCGAGCACAAGAACTCTATGAAGACATCATAAACAAAATATTATCTTATTCCAATACATCATATTCGAAAAATAGGATTTTACTGCTTTCCCCTTCAAAAGACATTAACAGAATAAATTCACAACTTGATTTTGTAATGGCTGCCAAAGAACATGTCTCACAACTTCCAATCATTAAACTAAGAGGCTTAATGAAAAATCTAAAAGAAGTTGAAGAGGCAAAACCTGAATATGATCCAAGTAAGGCAATCCTTGTTGAAAGTGATGAAGATAATTCCTACCTTACCGATTTAGGACTAAATCAATACTATCCAATAATTACAGCCAGCGATTCACCACTACTTCAAGAAGAAATGATGAATTATGATTTAGTATTCTATGCATATTCCCAAGGAATACTCGATTTTGAAGGAATGCCAAACCTAGTAATGATTAATATCGAAGAAGAAGATTATGAAATAGTTCCTGAAAAAATAATCAACTTCTTTATTCAAAATCAGGAGTTATTTAACAAGGTTCATGAAATCCAAAAGATTAGAAATAAAGAAAGCGTTTTGGGAGAAATATTGCCAATCATCAATGAACTGAATATTATTGATAAAAGGGAAGTGAATATTGAAGAACTTGTTAATTCCCTAAAAGATGATATGGATGATGAATTAGAAAAATCCATAAAACAAGTTGACCTTGAGGGAGATGAAATACTAAACCTATTAAACAACAACTTCCCACCAAAGATTAGCAAAATATTTGACGAAATTATCAATAAACGAAAGGAGATTATTCGTGAAAAAACAGGACTAAGTTTTGATCCATTCCTTCGAACATATCCTATTCAAATTGATGAACAAGAAATCCAAAGAGTAACCCTAGAACAATCCTCCAAAAAGGAAAATGACATATTCGACATTAAAAAAAGTGCTGCCATTGAGTTAAATTCAATCAAAAAACGAGCAATTGCCGAAGTGGAAGATGCAATTAAATTTGATTATGAATTCAGTTTAGGAAGCTTTGCATATGAATATGACTTATGCAGACCTGAATTCGGCGATGAAATAAAATTAGATGGTGCACTACACCTAGAACTTGCACTCAAAAAAGACAAAGATTATGTCCAACAGGTAGACTACCAATTAACCAAAGATGAAAACATTGCACTCTTAACTGGAGCAAACAGCGGTGGTAAAACAACCCTTCTTGAAACACTCACCCAAATATCAATAATGGCCCAAATGGGACTTCCAGTAAGTGCAAACAAAGCAGAAATTAAATTATTCGATGAAATTTATCATTTCTCAAAGAAAAGATCACTAGATGCAGGAGCATTTGAATCATTCTTAAACGTGTTCATACCAATCGTCACCACAAATAGTGAAAAGTTAGTACTTTTAGATGAACTTGAAGGAATAACCGAACTTGATGCTGCAGTTAAAATCATATCCACATTTATAGATATGATAAAAGAATCTAATTCCTATGGTGTTATCGTAACACACATGGCAAGAGAACTCATGAACTACACAGATATCAGAGTAGACGGTATTGAAGCTAAAGGATTAGATGAAAACTACAATTTAATTGTTGATAGAACACCAAAAATGAATTTCCTTGCAAAAAGTACTCCAGAATTGATTCTAAAAAGAATTTATGAAAAATCAGATGATGAACTAAAAGCCGTATATGCAAGAATTTTAGAAAAATTCTAGAACCATATACTGCTTTTTACTATTTTCATATTTAAAAATTGGATGATTATTTCATCCATCTTTTTAATTTTGGAAATATTTCTTCAGACATTTTCCTTGCTTCATCTTCACTCATTCCAGTAGCCTGAGCGGTTTTTGGAACGCAAAAATCAATCATTTCTTCTAGAGTTACATCACTTGTAAATTCACCATTTTGATAACAGTATTTGCAGTAGTCATTACTTTTGGAACCGTCTTTTTCACTCCCATAATCATCTTCACCCATCGGCATGGCACAAGATTGACAAAAATCCATATCTTCAAAATTCATTTTAAATCACCTAAATACTACTTATTTATGACAAATATATAATATTTTTTACTTAAAAAAAGAAATTTAGTAGATGTTACCCACATCTACTTACATTGAATATTAACGTTTTTAGTTGCTTTTTTGTAGTAGTTGTCTCCTTTATATGTTATAACTGCTTTGTAAGTTCCTTTTTTAGTTAATTTGGTAATTTTAAATGTTGCTTTACCTTTGCTATTGGTAGTGGCCTGGTATACTTTACCGTTAACTTTTAAAGTAACTTTTGTGTTTTTCATTACCTTATTGTTGACATTTAAAGTGATTGTGTACTTTTTAGTTTTTGTTACCACTTTGAAAGTCTTTTTAGATGCAATTATCTTAGGAGTTGCTTTTGAAACTGCCACTTTAGTGTTTGAAGTGGTTTTGCCACTATATGTATCATCACCTGCAAATGTTATTGTTGCATAGTATGTTTTTGGAGCCAGGTTAGTTGGGGTTGCAAGTGAAACTTTACCATAGGCATCTGTGGTTTTATTGCAAGGTTTACCATTTAAAACAATTGTAATCACTTTTCCATATAATGAATTGCCTTCAGCATCTTTTAAAGTTATAACCACATTTTTAGAAACACCATAAACGGTACTTACGCCAATGGCTTGGATGTCCACTGTTTTTTTAGAAACTGGAATTGTATTGTTGTTGAGAGGATATTTAGTGAAGTAATCTGGCCCATAAACTGCAGAATTGTCTTCAAAGGAAGGATTAATCAGATTACAATTTTCGCCCTCAAAATAGATTCCCCCGCCGCAATATTTGGCAGAACACTTTTTAAAGCTGCTATCAACTATGCTGTTGTTGGAACCACGTACATAAATTGCACCGCCATCAAATGATTTGGCACTACATTCAATGAAATTACAGTTATTTACATTATTATTGTCAGAGTATATGTAAATAGCACCCGCACTGGCACCAACAGAACACTTAGTGAAATTACAGTTATTTACATCAGCCACACCAAATGTGGATATGGAGATAGCACCACCGCTGGAACCATCACCACTATAACAATTAATGAAATTACAGTTATTAATGGCACCTACACTGCCCCATCCAATGGCACCTCCAGTACCCATATCAGAAGAACAGTTATCAAAAGTACAATAATTTATATTACCTTTCTTACCGGACCAGTGGATAGCTCCGTTACCTGTATGTGCAAAACAGTTAGCGAAAGTACAGTAATTTATAGCACAATTCTCATTGGTCAACCCGATAGCACCAGCATCCCATGAAGCAGAGCAGTAATTAAAGTTACAGTTTTCTACATTAGTATCACTTCCAGACAGGGCAATTGCCCCCTCATTGCTAGAAGTACAATGATTGAAGTTACACTTTTTCACAGTTCCATAAGCGCCCATTGAAAGAGCACCCCCTTCAATAGAAGAGCAATAATCGAAATTACAGTTTTCCACATTACCATTAGCCATCTGCCAGTGAATTGCTCCTCCATTGGAACCTCTGCAGTTAGTGAAGTTACAGTCCTTTATGATACCATTAAGACCTAACCAACGGACAGCCCCACCATCTTGACCAGAGCAGTTATTGAAATCACAGTTTATTATTGATCCATTTGTATTTGGATAGTAGCAGTAAATTGCACCACCATCATCACCATGACTAACATTAGCAAAGCAGTCTTTGAATTTTATGTTTTTTAAGATAATGTTTACATCCATAAGTTTAAATGCCCTTGCCAAATTAGCCCCATCAATGGCAAATCCATTACCATCAATGGTGATTGGATTATTTAGTTCTATACCTCCAGTGAAATTAGCGTCTGTTTCTGGATTGTATACATAACTTTTCTTTAAGATAACTGTACTTCCCGAAATATCGTTGTTTAAATCTGTAAAAGTACCTGGAGTGTCCGATAGTGTTTCAGATTCCACACTAGATACTATATCTACATCTTCGTTTAAATCCTGGTTTATAGTACTATCCACATCATTTACATCAGTTGCAGAAACGCTCGCAATGAGAAATATCAGTGAAAAGAGCATTAATAAACCAAATATCCTTTTATTCTTCATAACATCACCCATTAAAAAAAAAATAATCAATATTTGCCCTAATTGATGTTTAAAGATATATAAAAACATGTATATATAAACATCGATTTTATTTTTTTAAAAAATTTCTATATAATATTCAAAACTTTTAATATCACAGAAACTAAACATATCCATAACAAGGAGGAATTCAATGAACAAAAAAATCTTAACAATATTGCTTTTATTAATAGCAGTAAGCACTATTGCAATCGTTAGTGCAGCAGACACCCAAACTGTTGGCGGTGTGGAATTTAATATCCCGGAAGGATATACCTACGATAAAGAGTCAGTTGATGTTTTCTTACAATCTTTTGAAGATGATTCTGCCCTAAATGATGCAGGAGTATTTAAAAATAGTGACGATGAGATATTAGTAATCATAGTTTATAATGATACTCCAGAAACTGATTTCCCAGATGATTATAAACTTGAAAATAAAACAATTAATAATAAAACTGGTACATTTGCCACTGCTTCAAGTAGAATCAATGTTGGTTTCCTATATCAAGATGGAGATAAATATATCGCCATACAAGCTATGGATGAAGATACAATCAAAGCTACAATCAAATAGATTTAATCGGACTATTTTAATTAATAATCCACCCATTCATTTTTTTAATCTGTTATCTTAAGATTTTCATAATACTTACTTAACTTAATGCATCATGGAATAGACTGCGATTATGCTGGGCAGTGCAATTATAATTGTATTGCGAACCATCCTGAAACGACGTCTTCTCCATTCTTTTTCTGTCAATTCCCTTATTTTTGGGATTTTCAAAACACTCAAAATAATACCTGATGCTAGGAAAATGAAATACGTATTGATGATGAACAGATACCCCGCTCCAAGTAGCATATCCCATCTACCGTTTGCAATCGAATATCCGCAGGTACATAGTGGAGGCATCAATGCAGTTGCAATTGCAACACCAGGAATAACAGTACTCACCTTGTCTTGTCTGGTTTGTCCGATTATTCCTGCAAGTCCACCGAAAAATGCGATGAGCACATCAAAAAAAGTTGGCCCTGTCCTTGCCAATAATTCTGCTGTTGGCTCTTTAACAGGAGAAATAAGGAAATAAATCATAGCCGCAGTGACACTGATTGTAATCTGCACTCCAAAACCCAATGCGTGTTTTCGAAGCAACGGATAATCTGCAGATACGCTTGCATAAGCGGAAGCGAGAATACTCCCCATCAAAGGTGAAATAAGCATTGCACCAATAATCACTGCAGTCGAACCCACATTAAGACCAACAGAAGCTATTACCATTGCACATACCAGCACACACATGTTCGTTCCGGTGACTCGTCCACCATCCAAAAGACGTGACCTAATCTCCTCATTTGATGCCGAATCCTCCGATAATGAAAACATTCTTTTGATTTTATCCTTTACTGTATCACTTTGATCATTTTCAATACCCATAATTTCATTTCCTTTCATCATATGTTTAACATCTCTATTTATAATATGTAACCTCATTAAAACATGCTAGAACGCTTATTTAACCAACAAAATCGTCGATAATGCATTTCACCCATATTATACAAGATAATTATTACATTAACTCTCAGTATACTATTTATACAAAAACATTAAAATAATTATTTGTAAATTCTTTGTATGTTTTCACCAATTATACAAAGAAAATAAAGTTAATTCTTAAATATTTATTTTTAAAGGAAAGGAGATAAAAAATATGGCAGATGAAAATAATGCAAATCGTATGAGTAAAACTGAATATTACCTTGATATCGCTCTTTCGGTATCAAAAAGAAGCACTTGTTTAAAAAGACGCTATGGTGCGGTAATAGTCAATAACGATGAAATAATCAGTACAGGTTATAATGGAAATCCAAGAGGCGATGAAAACTGTTGTGATAGAGGAAATTGTCAAAGAATGAACCTTCCATCCAATTCAGGCAACTACAATGACTGTTTTTCAGTCCATGCCGAACAAAATGCAATGATTAGTGCAAGTAGAAATGAAATGCTTGGGTCCACAATTTATCTGGCTGGGGAAAAGTATGATGAGGGAGATTGGGTAGAAATAGATGATGCTGAACCTTGCCCAATATGCTTTAGAATGATAAAGAACTCCGGAATCGGCAGCATAGTTAGTAAAAAAGGGATTTTGAAATTACGCGAGTAAATTTAAAACGAATGTTTTTCTGAGAAATATACGGCTTGTTGAAACATGATTAAAATAACAGAATTAAAAAAAAATGTTTAGATGCCTCTAAACATGAATCATGTTAATCTTGTCCATATATTATAAGAAATATTAGTACATTTAGCTATTATACAATGCCTAGACATCCAGGCACTCCCAGTAAATTAAATATAATATTTTTTAAAGATATAAGCTAGAATTGCGCCTATAAAATTCTGCCATACCGAATATAAAGCCCCTGGAACTGTTGCAGAAGCTAGAGATGGGAAATGTGTTTTTGCAAGAGCTGAAGACAAACCGGAATTTTGAGATGCAATTTCAATAGCAATAGTCACGATTTGTTTTCTTTCCATTCCAGCCAATAAACCAGCAGCAAAACCAAGCCCCATTGCCAAGAAATATTGTAATATGATAACAACCAATATTATCCCAGAAGAAGTTAAAATAGCCTGTTTGTTTGATCCAATAACTCCCGCTACAATCAGACAAACAACCAATGCAGATAGGGCAGGCAAATAATCTTTTAAACGTTCACAAAAACTCTCAAACTTATAATTTAAAAGCAAACCTAAAACAATAGGCACGATTACGATTTGAACAATTGAGAGAAACATGTTTATGGGATTGAACTGTATATTATTGCCTATGACTAATAATGTAATTATTGGAGTTATAATCGGTGCGATTAAAGTAGATACTGCAGTTAGTGAAACAGATAATGCAACATCTCCACCTGCAAGAAATGTTAGAACATCAGAAGCGGTTCCTCCAGGAACAGCGCCAACTAAGACAACACCCACAGCCAAGCCTGCATCTAAAGAGAATAAACTTACAAGAACAAATGTTAAAATGGGCATGACAATATATTGAGCTGAAAGACCAGTAATGATTTCTTTTGGATGTTTAAATACATCGACAAAATTCTCAACCTTTAAAGTAGTACCCATAGTAAAAATAACAATACTTAAAAGTAAATTTAACACATTTACTCCAGAATATTCACTTAAAACCCATTTAAATGAATTTGGATAAGCCCATGAAATTGCAACTGCAATCAAAACAACTATGAAATAATACTTTTCAAAAGTCTTTAAAATTCTATTAATAATATCCCTCTATTGTTTCCTATATTTTGATTTGGTAAATGATACATATGTTTTTTTGGTATTGAGCAGGTCAGTTGGAAACATAATATACTTTTTAACATTACCCCCCCCCCAACATTAGATAGAGAAAAATCAGTGAAATCAAAAAATAAAACCTAAAAATAACTATTTACAAAAGTACACCCAATCTGCAATTCATCCACGACTTAAAAGAAGTTGAGGTATTCTTGCACAATTAAGATAAAAAATAGAAAAAAGTAGATAATAAATTATCTACTTTACTTTAACAGTTGTTTTTATTGTGTCTTTTTTGTAGGTCACTTTGACAGTGTATGTTTTACCTTTTTTGAGCTTGTTGATGACTTTTTTGCCTAATGTTTTTTGTGCAACACCTTTTGCATTGGTTTTGGCAGTGTAGGTTTTACCGTTCAATTTGAATTTGATGGTTTTACCTTTTTGGAGTTTGCCATTAATTTTAAGGGTTGCTTTCAAGGTAAATTTCTTAGCAGTCTTTTTGACGGTGCCTTTACTTGTTTTAAGCACCTGTTTTACGGTTACGGTGTTTTTAACTGATTTTCCATTGTATGTGGTTGTCACATCATAGGTTCCTGGAACATCAGTTATTTTAACTTTAGCAATGCCGTCAGCATCAGTTATTGCAGATGTTGTTTTTCTGTTGATTGTAATGTTGACAGCTGCTCCTGCACCAACGCTGTGGCCGTCAGCGGTTACAACTTTAACAGAGAAGTAGAATCCGCTGTCATAGTCAACAGTAATGTTTTCATTGTTGATGATTTTACTGTCATCAGCAACAGTGTATACTTTTAGACATGCAATATCACCTGTGTCATAACCATCCTGCCAGGTTTTTCCGTCAAAGGATATAAATGAGATATTACTAGTATAATGTACTCTACTATATTTCAATTCGACTCTAGGCATGCCGTTTGATGTTATTACAGCTTTAAATACATCTCCTTTTTTAATTGGGATGTAACTATCCAATTTGATTGTGTGGTAACCGTAATATGGTGATACTCCGTCCTGAGTTAATTTTAACACATCATTTACATAAATTTCAACAGTATAATTGATGCCGCTTTGGTTGAAGTATGTTCCGACTCCAGCAATCAAATCATCATCCAATGCTTCAAAGACATTCATATATTTTACAGTTCCATTGCCTACGAAATCACTTCCCCAAAACATATCATATTGATAGTTCTTATTGTATGGTTCGACATTTTCAATTATTATTGAAGTACCATAATTTGTCACGTCTTTGGAGTTCATCAATGTCTTATCGTAATATGAAAGATAGAAGAATCCGTTGTCTCCCCATACGGTACCATAACTGTTTTTGACAATCCATGCACCGTTTCCAGGAGGAGTAATTAGGAAGTTGCTTGCATCATAATTATCGTCCCATCCTATAATCGAAACATCATGAGTTGCATTTAATGATTCATTAGTATATTGTGCACAGGTTTCCGGATTATAATAAGGATTTACATCATCAAATGTGGATTGCCCGAAAAATGGCACGTCCAAAGAACCATATTTCATTATTGCCAATTTAAGTAATGTGCCGTTTGGTATATCAGTATTAGGTGTAAACATCACGTCCTGAACATGAACATCCTCCATGGTTGTGATTACAGGTGAGAGTTTTCCCATTTCATCATAGACATCCGCATCCTGTGTGAATGCTCCAAGCCAGCTCAACAAATAAGATGAGGAGAAAACGTTGGCTCCACCTTCCACTATAGGGCCGCCATAAATTGAATATTTCAGCATGGTATTCTGCATGTTGTTTTCTGAAAAGTCAGTTGTGATGTTTGCAGCTTTCAGCAATGCTGATTCCAGGGTACCGGTCATTCCGAATGTCCAGCAGGCACCCATCCAAGCCTGGTCTTTAACGGATGAAACCCATCCGTAGTCACGTAAATCAAATTTATCCGGAATGGTGGTGATATTGATTGTATTGTTAAGCAATACCAATTGCATGCCCTGTCCAATTATTATTGTTGCATAATATGTGTTGTTTAGTGAGATATTATCATCATTGACAAAAACATTGCTTCTGGCTATATTGATATATTTGTCAAAAACAGAGTAAATCGGGTTTGTATTGTTTTCAAATACTGAAGTCCTGATGCCATATGAAGAGTCATATGCATAAATCGCAGATCCTGCACTTGCCTCATTATTGAAAAATTTAGATCCAGTTATATTTAATGTGCTCATATCACAGAATATTGCACCGCCATAGGTTGGATATCCTTCAATAATGCTGACGCCATTTGAATCAAAGGTACAATCATTGATTTCAGTATTTGTATGTGAAAGGTAAATTGCTCCTCCGTCATATTTGGCATGAGAGTTTATGAATTCTGTATTGTTTAACACGAAATCTCCTCCCAACTGGACATATGCTCCACCAAATTCAGAATAGGTGTCCTTAAATTTGGTATCAAGTATGGTTATTGTGCCGGTATATTTATTATCTCCCGGAACATCCGCATAAATGGCCCCTCCATTTTTGGAAGAGGTAACGTTTTCGAATTCACAATTCTCAATATACAGTTCTCCGCCAGATTTGGTACTGATTGCACCTGCTGTAATATTGGCTTTTAAATCAATAAATTTGGAGTTGATTATTGAAGCCTTAGAAGATTTAAGATATAATGCCGGTGCATAAGATGCAATAATATTAGCAAAAGTAGTGTTTTCTATATAAATTTCAGTTGGTGTAAGCTCAGAACTTGGTGAAAGGAAAATTTGAGAAGCTTTAGAGAAATTTTTTGAGGTTACGTATGAATTGTAAAGCTTTATTTCACTATCTGCATCAAGAATGGCTGATCCACTTTGGGCATAATTATCAATAAACTTACAATTATTACAAATAAGGGTTGAACTATCCCTAACTCCTATAGCTCCACCTTGTTCTTTTGCATAATTGTTGATGAAAGTAACATTATTTAATGTTAGTGTTCCAACAACACGTATTCCGGCACAAATATCGTAATTACCGTTGATTAAAATCAAATCATTCAATGTTATATTGTTTCCTGTAATGGAGAATAGTCTTGATTGGTTGTTTCCATCAATTGTGCGGCCGTTACCGTTAAGGACAAAATTATCCTTTTCAATAACAATTCCACTTTGGTCATCAGTCCCATTGTTGAATGTGTAGTCGTGAGTCAAATCCACAACATCTTTACTTTTTATTTCATCAGTCAAGTTGGTGAATGAATCATCATTTGCTGTGTAGATGTCATTCTGAGCGGTTTCAAGAATATCCGTACCGTCATAAGTTGCGATATTCCTCCTGAACCGTTTCTAATATTATATTGCTGTCATCACCTATTGCATTGTCGGATATGCTTTCTGCAGCGCAGACCGCCCCCACCGACATTATCAAAATAAGCATGACAATCAAAATTTTTAAAACCTTCATAATTATCACTATGAATAATTATATGTGAAAAGTTGATATATAATCATTTATATTTATTTTAAACGATTTTGAATTGATTTTAAAAAATTTAACAATTAGTGCATAAATTTACTTATTTATTGCAGAAAACTAACAAAATATAAATAATATTCAATGCATAAATGAATGTAAACTTATTTCAAAAGTGAAAAAATGAATGTGAATATTTTTCTCACTATTTTCTTTTTTAATTAAATTCTCAACAAAGTCTTAAAAAAATACAGACTTATGATATAATTGAACACAATATTTTCACTTTTTTTCGAAACAAAACCCAATTATACCCAAATATTTATATTGATTGAGTAATAAAAATTGAATTAACTCAAAAGAGTTTAATTTATTAATAAATAAAAATTAAAAAAAAGGTGATACACATGGGTGTAGGAGATATTATCGGAGATGCTTTGGCATATCCATTTAGTAATATTAAAGCATTAGTTTTATATGCAGTTTTAGGTATTATCGCTGGAATTATCGGCGGTGCATCCGTACTCTCAATTATTGCAGCATTCACTTCAAAAGGCTTTGCTGGATTCGCTTTCAGCGGATTAAGTATTGTTGGAATCATTGTTTTTATTCTTATAATATTCTTGATTGAAGGATACGGT
>NZ_JAZKXX010000065.1:0-55176 GCF_045611865.1 Methanobrevibacter sp. | reverse complement strand
TACATCCTCATCCAAGCCCTTTTTGGGTGGTGTGACGGGCGGTGTGTGCAAGGAGCAGGGACGTATTCACCGCGCAATAGTGATACGCGATTACTACGCATTCCAGCTTCATGAGAACGAGTTACAGTCCTCAATCCGAACTACGACTAAGTTTAGAGGATTACCTCCACCTTTCGGTGTCGGAACCCATTGTCTCAGCCATTGTAGCCCGCGTGTTGCCCAGAGGATTCGGGGCATACGGACCTACCGTCGTCCACTCCTTCCTCCTATTTATCATAGGCGGTCCCCTTAGTGTGCCCATCATCCAAAAAAAGGATAAGCTGGTAACTAAGGGCGTGGGTCTCGCTCGTTGCCTGACTTAACAGGACGCCTCACGGTACGAGCTGACGGCGGCCATGCACCTCCTCTCAGCTAGTCAAGCAAAGTCATCAACCTGGCTATCATACAGCTGTCGCCTCTGGTGAGATGTCCGGCGTTGAATCCAATTAAACCGCAGGCTCCACGCGTTGTGGTGCTCCCCCGCCAATTCCTTTAAGTTTCAGTCTTGCGACCGTACTTCCCAGGCGGCGGACTTAACAGCTTCCCTTCGGCACTGGAGCAGCTCAAAGCCACCCCAACACCAAGTCCGCATCGTTTACAGTTAGGACTACCCGGGTATCTAATCCGGTTCGCGCCCCTAACTTTCGTCCCTCACCGTCAGAACCGTTCCAGTTAGACGCCTTCGCAACAGGCGGTCCTCCCAGGATTACAGAATTTCACCTCTACCCTGGGAGTACCTCTAACCTCTCCCGGTCTCAAGTCTAATAGTATCTCCAGCAATTCCCACAGTTAAGCTACAGGATTTCACCAGAGACTTATTAAACCGGCTACGGACGCTTTAGGCCCAATAAAAATTGCTACCACTAGAGCTGCCGGTGTTACCGCGGCGGCTGGCACCGGTCTTGCCCAGCTCTTATTCCAAAAGCTTTTTACACTAATGAAAAGCCATCCCGTTAAGAATGGCACTTGGGATCCCCCCGTCGCGATTTCTCACATTGCGGAGGTTTCGCGCCTGCTGCACCCCGTAGGGCCTGGAACCTTGTCTCAGGTTCCATCTCCGGGCTCTTGCTCTCACAACCCGTACCGATCAACGGCTTGGTAAGCCATTACCTAACCAACTACCTAATCGGCCGCAGACCCATCCTTAGGCGAAAAAACATTTAAACAAAAAACCATTACAGGAAAAATTGCCTATCCAGTATTATCCTCAGTTTCCCAAGGTTATCCCAGTCCTAAGGGTAGGTTATCCACGTGTTACTGAGCCGTACGCCACGAGCCTAAACTCGTTCGACTTGCATGGCTTAATCGAATCCCAATAGCAGTAGCATCTGCCAGGATCAAACAGAATTGAACACATAACAGAGTACTAAATTGAAGTACACATAAAAAAAATATAGACGAGTATTAATACACTATAGAATTTGATATAAAAGTTTCTATAATCAAATTTCACCACATCTACAAAACTTACATCATACCCGAAAAGCTCAGGTACTCACAAAGCACATTCATGATATTAAAATTTAATTAATACAATAAATATGAATAAATTATAGCTATATGCGGAAAAGCAGTCATCATAGTCGAAATTGTAAATACAATATGACTTAAACCAACGCCATAAAACACATAGCACATCTTATAGAGACAGAAATATTATTAACAAATTTAATTAAAATATATTGCAATTAATATTAATAATTATAAAAAAAGTATATCAATAAATATATTTTTAAAATATTGTTTATTTAAATATATTACAAAATATTACTCCCATACAATTAAAATTTATGATAAAATTTATAATGAATTATCATTATCCTAATGACGAACAATCGAGTATTACTCAAAATAAAATATTTAATACCTATTATTTTTACATAAATCTGAAAGTGACAAATCATGATTAATATATAAAACTTTCTATCTAATTCAAATAATAATTACTTTATATATTGCTAACCTAAATTTAAATTGGTGATAAAATATGAAGTTCGGTATAGAATTCGTACCAAATCAACCTTTAGATGAAATTGTAAAATTAGTAAAATTAGCAGAAGATGTCGGTTTTGAATACGCATGGATCACAGACCACTACAACAATAAAAACGTATACGAAACCTTAGCATTACTTGCAGCAAACACTGAAACCATTAAAATGGGTCCTGGTGTAACCAACCCATACGTAAGAAGTCCTGCAATTTCTGCTTCTGCAATCGCAACTATTGACGAAATCTCAAACGGAAGAGCAACTTTCGGTATCGGTCCTGGTGACAAAGCAACTTTCGACGCTTTAGGAATTGAATGGACCAAACCTGTATCCACTATTAAAGCAGCTATCGCAGATATCAACGCTTTATTAGCAGGAGACAAAACCGAAGGTGGAGCACAATTAGGTGGAGTAAAAGCTATCCAAGAACACATTCCAATCTATATGGGTGCACAAGGACCTAAAATGTTAGAAACCGCTGGAGAAATCGCTGATGGTGTATTAATTAACGCTTCCAATCCTAAAGATTACGAAGCAGCTATGCCTATGATCAAAACAGGTCTCGCAAAAGCTGGAGACAAAGATTTCGATGTTGGTGCATACACTGCAACTTCCATCGGACCTGACTCAGACGCAGCTAAAAACGCAGCTAAAATTGTAGTTGCATTTATTGCAGCAGGTTCCCCACCTCCAGTTATTGAAAGACACGGATTACCTGACGGATTCAACACTCAAATGGGTGAATTCTTAGCTAAAGGTGACTTCGGTGGAGCTATTGGTGCTGTAACCGATGAAGCACTCGACGCATTCTCCGTATGTGGTACCCCTGACGAGTTCATTCCAAAAATCGAAGGCTTAGCTGAAATGGGTGTAACTCAATACGTAGCAGGTTCCCCTGTTGGTAAAAACGTAGAAGAATCCATTAAATTATTAGGAGACGTAATTGCAAGTTTCTAAACTTGCTTACTTTTCTTTTTTTATTTTTTTAAACCATTATACACAACTTAACAACAACTATTTTTCAAGGGCAATTTTTAATTATAAAAAATATCTAATAATATAATATTACATTTATTATATTGCAGGTATTTATGATGGAAATTGAAAAATTAACAAAAGACATAAGGCAAAGAGCTTTTGAGAGAAAAGATCCAAAAACCCCAGAACAAGTTGGAGCCAGTTGGTATAACGATGATTTAACTTACGATGGTGTTTCAAAGACATTGTTCATAATCCTACCAACACCAGGCTGTGCATGGGCTCTTGGAGATAGTGGTGGATGTACAATGTGCAGTTACGTTTCAGATTGTACACTTGAACCAATAGACACAGAAACAATTTTAAAAATATTTAACGAACATCTATCAAGACATCCAATAGCTGAAGAAGATAAAATTTCAGTGAAATTATTTGCATCTGGAAGTTTTCTAAACCCCTATGAACTTCCAAAAGACGCCCGTGATGAAATACTAAAAACATTGATGAATTTAGGCAATGTAACTGAAATCATTGTTGAATCACGACCTGAATATGTGAAAGAAGAAGTATTGGATGAAATTTTTGATATAATAGGCAATACCCTATTTGAAGTTAGCATCGGTCTTGAAACATCAAATGATTACACAAGGCTTAAAAAAATCAATAAAGGGTTTACCCGTGACGATTTTGAAAATGCAGTTAAATTAATGCAAAACCTAAAAGAAACTAAAGGATACAATATTAAATCAAAGGCATATATCTTTGTAAAACCAATTCTTGTAAGTGAATCCCAAGCAATTGAAGAAGCGATTGAAACTGCAAGATACTGCGATTCAATAAATGTGGATAGGCTATCATTTTGTCCTGCAACAATACATGGTGGAACTGTAATTGAAAGATTTTGGAGAAAAGGAGCTTATCAACCGCCTTGGATTTGGTCATGTGTTGAGATAATAAATACTGTGCGTGGCGAATTAGACCTGCCTGCACTCATGGACACCTCCGGTTTTGGTTCAAGACGAGGCCCATACAACTGTAAGAAATGTAACAAAGACTTAAAGCACATGATAATAGCTAACAATTTAACTCAAAAACCAATTGAATATGAATGCGAATGTAAAGGCAAATGGTTAGCTGAAATAAACAATAGTGAAATGAATAACTCAACAGTTGAGATAAAACATATCCCATTATATTAATATAATTTAAAAACATTAATTAAATACTAGGAGGAAAATATGAAAACTAAATTCATTAGTTTATTAGCTATACTTCTTGGATTAATACTCATTATATTTCCAATATTAGGATTTATTGGCGTTAGTTCCCTGATTGGTTTGTCAGTGTTGTTGATGTCTATTTATTTACTTGTTGTTGGAGTAAGTATAATAGATTATAATGCCCGTGGAGCAATACTTGACTTGATTTTAGGAATGTTGCTATTATTCTTAAGTATTGGTTTGATATTCAATCCAGCATTACTTGGATTTTTAAGTGAAATTACCCTATATCTTGCAGGAATAATGTTAATTATTGTTTCTGTTGCTTCCCTAATCAACAACCGCAACTCAAGATATGGATTTTATGTAGGAATAGCTGGAATTATTCTAGGATTATTATATATTATTATTGGAACTTATCTCTCAAATCCAATTATTCTTGGTGCATTAATCGGAATATGGTTAGTGATAAATGGTGTTTTAAAATTAATGGATAGTTAATCTATCCCTTTCTTTTTTTGGTGTTAATATTGATTGGAATTAGTGCAGATTTTGATCCTGTGCATAAGGGTCATGAAAAATTAATTAAAGAGGCTCGAAAGTTAGCCGATAGCGAAGATAAACAGGTTGTTGTATATCTAAATAAAGGTTTCAGTGCAAACCATGCTCCATTTTTTGTTAATTTCGAAGCCCGCCGTGAAATGGCACTTGCATTAGGTGCGGATGATGTAAAATCATTTGAAGGCCTTCATCACAGATTAGTTTTATCTTATAGCGTGCCAATCAGGCTAAAACAAATGATTGATGATGGAGTGACTGATTACATTACCTCCGCCAGCATTTCCCTAGATGAGATTAAATCAAAGGCACAGAAGTTCATTGATGAAGGAAATTTCGTTGGAATGCCAAAAAGTTACACCAATAGAAATGAAATTCGTTGGTATGCCATTAATGAGTTTTTAGGCTCCAAAGTAAAATATCATGTTGTAAAAGAATTCAATAAAGAGAAATATTCCGGCAGATTAATAAGACAATCAATTATTGACAATGACATGACAATTACTCCGGAAACTGAAAAATTACTTCCAAAGACAACCGTTGAAATTTTAAATCGTGAAATTGATGCAGGCAGAGTCCCCGGAGAGAGAAACTGGGCAGATATCTATAAAAGAATGAACACCTACTCAAGAGGAAATCTTGAAAAAATAGCTTATCTTAATGGAAACACCATAAATGAAATCATTAAAAGAAGGGTTTACAGAGACCCCGAATCCATTTGGGCCGTTTTCAGAAGATCTGATTACGGGCCAGTAATGACCAGATTGGCCATAAGTGCAATCGAAATGGAAGTTACAAAAAAAGAAGTTATGGAGTTAATGAAAGGCTATGAAAGTGAAGGCGTAATTCCAGATAATCAGAAAGTTCAAAAAGTAATCGATAGGGCGTGGTATGTTGCAAGTAGCGATATGGATGCTCGTGAAGCTAATGAAATCTTTAGAAGCAAAGATATTGAAGTTGATGCTCCGCTAAGCCTTGAAGCGGGATTGAACCTAACTAAATTCGAAACCAAAATTACAAAAGAGGGCCTCGATACTGATTTATATGTTGACAAGAATGGAAAAATTTCTGTTCAATTTAAAAGTGAAGGTAAAAAAATCAAAACTAATTTAAGACTTCCTGCAGTTGAAGTCACATACTTGAGATACATTATGGATTCTCATTTTATTCCAGTTACCGGAAGTATAAAAAAAGCAAAAAAAGGTTTCAAAGTTAAAGTGGTTATCGGTTGAGCTTTTTTAATGCTGCTTTAACCATGATTAACTCTTCATCGCCAAAATAATTTATAATTTCTTCCAATTCTTCTGATTTTCTTTTAGAATTATTTATTGTGTTGGTTATTCTTGAAATAGCTTTATCTTTAAATTCACTGCCTTCAGTTAATGATAAGATATCAAAGAATTCATCTTCCAGATTGCTGTTTTTTGCGATTTCACTTGATTCTATTAATAGTGCAGATAATGTCTTTGTATATGTGCTTCTAAGCATTTTCAACTTGGATGCATCACCTATCTTATCGCTGACTTTTTTCATTTGGATAAAATCACTTAAAAATAGTAATTCGTCTGATGATTTACCTGCAAAATATAAGATTGGATTATCAGAGTCTATTTTTCCAATTATTGCTCCATCAACAAAATTATCTGTGTATTTGCTAATTTCAAAAGTGGTGTCTGGAGAAATATTGTTTAAATCAAGATAAATTCCTTTTGTGTATTTTCCATACTTTTTAGCCACATTTAATGCTGATTTTGGAGAATTGGCCGATATTAAAATATCTGATTTTTCTACAACTTGTTTAAATGTGTCCAACACATCAATATCTTCTTTTTTAATGTTTTCGATTGTTTTAGGTGACCTGCCCTCTAAAGAGGTGATGAATGCAATATCATCTGATTTGATTAATCTCATTAGATTCTTTGAAACTTTTCCAAAACCTATAAAACCAATAATCATGATACCACATAGTTATTTTTTAAATAAAAGCATATCGTGTAAATTAACACCTATGTCTCTTGAAATTGTGTTACACTTAGCACATAATAAGAAGTAAATATCTTTTTTGGATAAATCGATTTCTGTTAGGCCTTCATAATTTCCCATTCCTTTTGAGATTATGAATTTGTGATTGTTGAATATTTCTCTAAATTCGTCTGAAATTTCACTATCAACATAACCTACTGTTCCACATCCGATTTCTACAATTTCACCAAATTCATCCAAACCGGCATCTAGTGCTTCACTCATGCAGGCATCATTTAAAATTGGCTCTGATTTAACGGCAATTGTAATATCCAAATCATATTCCTTGATTTTTTCTAAAAGCAGTTTATCAAATACTATCTCGCCTGTGTTATCTACCAAGTACAATACTTTATCATTAGTTTTTAGAGAATTTTCAAATTCTTCAATGTCTTTAACGGCCAAATCTTTATTAAGTGAGCTTTTGATTACACTTTCAATATCATCATCTAGTGTAAATGCTCCAAAGTCCAAGATGTTTCCTATAATGGCTATTTTCACATGGTTTTCTAAGCTATTATCATCTTTTAAAATTTCTTTTACATCTGGAAGATATTTAAGGGCAAGTTTGTTTCCTTCAATTTTTTCCTTATAATAAGGATCCTTGCAACCTGTTTTTTCTTTAATCATCTGATGCATAATAGAACCAGTTTTATTGGAGTTGATGCCTCCTTTAAATCTGTTGCTTAGATACTGAAAGATTTCTTCCATAATCTCCATTTTTAGATTTTCATCATCTGTAGCTAAATCCAAAGCTTCTCTTGCTTGCCTTAGGTAACATGGCCCACATTCATAACTTACTTTCAAAATTAACCACCATAAATTATTTGGACTAATTGAATCTCATCGCCGTCTTGAATTACAGTATCCTCAATTACAAGTTCCCCGTTTTGTTTTGATACAATTGTTTGAGCGGACAATTCTAATTGATTAAGCAAATCTTTAATTGTATAATTATCATTAGGGATTTCTTTTTCTTCGTTTATATCTTTAAATTTCAATAAAAATGTCATTTAATCACAATCCTAATTCTTCTAAAAAGGAACATGCCTTGCATAGTTCATTTGCTGAAGGTTCACCACATCTACTACACCTTCCATGAGAATAATCTTTTTTTAGTTCCTTTTTCAATATATTTTTAACCTTATCATAGCCTCTGAGCGTAGAGTATTTTATTGTAGGGTGCTTTTCTGCAAGCTGGTTTATGACTTCTGATACTTCTCCTCTAAATGATTGCATTGCATAAGGACAGCTGTCAAAGTGAACTTCAAGTTCTTTTGCAACCACATATAATCCAATTTCACGTTCTGGAATTTCACGAAGTGGTTTGATTTTGACTGTGAATTCTTCAGCTTTAGATTCTGTTTTTGCACCTAATTTAGTTAGATTATCAGTATTTCCCTCCAAATAGTTCATCATTATTGCCTGAACTTCATCATCTAAATTGTGGCCTGTTGCAATTTTTGTTGCTCCCATTTCACGGGCAGCCTTATTAATAATCGTTCTTCTAAATACTCCGCAGTATGTGCAGGAACCCTTATGGTTATCCCTCTGCATTATCTCATCCAATGTGATGCCGTATTCATCTTTTAGTGATACTACTTTGTGCTCTATCCCTAATCGCTCAGCATGTCTTTTTGCTATATCCACACCATCTTGGCGATAATTGGCTATTCCTTCATCAACTGTTACGGCACAAATGTCAATGACATTCATTTCACGAAAAGTGTTTAACACTTCAAGAACTGTCACACTATCCTTTCCACCTGAAAGGGCAACTAAAACTTTATCTCCCTTATCAAGCAGTTTTTCTTTTCTAACTGTTTTAATAGCTTTCCTTTCAATGGATTCTATAAAGCAGTCCTTACAGAGCAATTGTCCTGATTGCTCTTTTTTAATAATAACTTTAGGATTTCCACATTTACTACATTGCATATTATACTACCTACATTTGCTCCACAAAATGAGCCAATTGGTTTAGAGTGTTCACTTCAAATACCTGTGCTCCAGCTTCTCTGTAAAGTGAAACACAACTATCTACAACATCCCACTTATTTCTATCTTCGGGATTTAAAATTATTACTTTTTTAGCATCCCTTGCCATCTCTTCAATTAAATCCACACTGGCGGGAACCCCATTTACTTTGGGACCTGCCCAGTCTCGGCAATCGGATAATATGATTATATAAGATTTATTGTTAATTCTTGCTTTTTCTTGAAACATCTTAAATGCACTATACATGTCTGATGTTCCATGCACCATCATGTTTTTAACACGCAGATCTTTTACCTTGACAAATGAATCAATAAGATACTCTTCTTTTAGTGCAGAAGTTGTTTCAATTACCTTATTGTCAAATTCAAAAGTTCTTGACTTTTTAAATGCTGTCTGGGCTGAAAACATTAACATGAAAAACCAGCTGCTAATCCATTCACATGACCCGCTTATATCATTTAAAAATAAATGTTCATTCTTATGAGGTCTTGGCTTTGATTTTACAAGTTCAAATGGAACTCCACCATATTTTAAATTAGCCCTAATAGTTCTTCTGATGTCAATCTTATTGGAGTGAGTTAAGACTTTACGTCTTGATCTTTTATTGGCTATTCTTTTACCTAATCTCTGACAAATTTCAAGCATTCTTGGGTCGAAACGATTTAATGTTGTTAAATCTTTGTTCATTAGTTCCCCATCTCTTTCGAGTTTTTTAGCTTCTTCTAAAAGAGGTTGACCTGAAAGCATTTTCAGCTTTTCATTGTCTATTTTTTCTTTCCTTATTTTGCTGGCCATGTTTGATTGCTTTTTAATAATGTATTTATTTGATTTGGGGCCAGCTCCCCTATATGCATTATTTTTATTAACTTCCTTCATTATGTCGTCTTCAGGAGTTTCTACTTTGAAAACTTCCTCAAAAACCTTATTGAATCTAGGAATATCATATCTGTCTTTAACATAAATTGCCATTAATGCAGTTTTAAGTAAGTTTCTATCCTCTTCGCCCAGAGCCATATAAATTTTTACAGCCGATTGGGTGCTTCTTATACTTACAGGTAATCCTTTTTCCCTTAGTTGAGAAGACAAAGTGGCTATTTTAGAAATCATCTTATCTTTTGTTGAAAATATCTTTTTTAACTCTTTTTTTATCACTTTCTGTTTTAATAGCTACACCAACACTTTCCTCTAGAGATTTGTCAATGTCCTTAGTTCCGAGATTAGTTACTGATTTAACCCAATCCACAGTTCCTCTGACTGACGGTTTTTTCATTAAGTTAAGGTTACGTATCTGATGAACTAATTTAACAACATAGGATACTGTCTCATCATCTGCTTCAGGGATTTTGGATTTGACAATCTGAATTTCCCTTTCAACAGTAGGATATGGAATATATAAAAACAAGCATCTGTCTTTTGTCTCATCAAGTAGTGACCTTTGTGAGTTTGATGTCAAAACAACTATCAAATCATTTTGAAGTTGGAATGTTCCCAAATCATTGATTGTGATTTCTTGTTCTCCCAATGCCTGAAGTAAAAAGCTTTCAACTTCCTCATCTGCTTTATCTATTTCATCAATTAACAATACAGAATCTTTTTCATTTAAAAATGCGTTAAGTAGTGGCCTTCTTATGAAAAATTCTTCATCAAAAATTTTATCTTCACGATTAGAATCTTGTCTGGCTGCTTCTAAGTGCAACAATTGTTTTTGATAATTCCATTCGCCAACAATTTGTTCAAATGTGATTCCTTCATAGCATTGTATCCTAAAAAAGTCCCTATCAAAAGTTTTTGCAATAACTTTTGCAAGTTCTGTTTTTCCAACACCCGGAGGACCCTCAATAAGCATTGGTTTTCCAAGTAATAAGGATAAATATAATGTTATTGATATCTCATTATTTGAAACGTATTCCCCTTTTAAAAGAACCTCATCGATATCTTTAATCGTAATATCTTCAACTTGCATTTAGTAACCTTCTCGAAATTTTGTCATTAGATTATGATTTTAACATAAATTTATATAAATTTTATGTAACAATTATAAATAAGATATGTCAATATTATAATAAGGAGGTAAATTATGGAGACTGAAGATGCAATTATTCTTGCATTGGTAATTCTTATAGTAATTGCAGGTGCAGTTGCTTTCTTTGTAACTACAAATGGAATTACATTTACACAACAAGAACCTGTGGTTAATAATACAAACAATACCACTGCTAATTTGAATGTTACTAATACAACTGATGATGACTCAGATACCAGCCATGACACTGGAATTTCCGCACCTTCCGGCAGTTCTAGTTACTCTGGTAGCAGTTATTCAAATTATAATTATAACTCAAATTCAAATAGTAACAGCAATGCTGATAGTGGTAGTACAACACCTGACAGCGGCGGTTCCACCCCAGATAGTGGTGGATCAACACCTGACAGCGGCGGTTCCACCCCAGATAGTGGTGGATCAAGCGATGGTGGCTCAAGTGAAGGTGGAAGTAACGAATAACCGCAGTTGGAAAATAAATTAAAAATATGGCTTGAATCTTAATTCAATGCCATTACTCTATTTTTTTAAATTCTTCAGGTTTTTTAAATAAGTCGAAGTCTTGAACGTAGTCTTTACCTGTAATCATAGCAATTTCTGCTTTTTGAAGTTCAGAACCCAAATATGCTGCGTGTTCCATTCTTGTAACTAATTCTTTTGTGATGATTTCCTCATAGATTTCTTTTGCAGAATTCCCCTCGATTACAAGGTCCGCTTTGTTTTTCTTAAAATGAGTGGCGATGATTTTGCTTTCACTTACTGTTGTTCCATAATCAACACTGATTTTGAAGCTGCCTGCCTTATCCCTTATGAATTTTAATGGTTTTTCAAGGGTTGTTTTTGGAACATCCCCCACATCATTTAATATTATGTCGCTTCTTTTGTGTTTATCTTTAAAGACAACCATGTTTATTCCCAAATCCTTTGGGATTGATTTTCTGTTTTTTGCAAGAAACATCATTTTAGATGCTGTTGCCAGTTCAAAAACACTGCCTCTTGTTTTTCCACTTTCTTCAGGAGTAAATAAAATACTTGCACCGAGTTCCATACCAATTCCTGCCAAGAGTACATTTACCCCACCAGAATCCGCATCCATTAACTCAGTTACGTTTCCAACACCGAAAAACATCGGCGCCGGATTGACTTCATGAAAGTCATGGCATGCTATAATGGATTCAACAATACTTGAACTGTTAACCGGATCTAAAATTAAATCCGCAACATACCTTAATCCTTCAGTATCTTTAATTAACTGATGCATTGATTCAACTCTTTCGCGTGGAGATTTAGGTGAAATACCCTGTGAAAAATTAGTTGGAAGAAGAACTGCAGGAATATCTTTTTCTTTTAGGACATCTAAAACTTCACCATGATTTCCCAAATCAAGACTCAAAACGAAATCTATTCCGTTTTCTGCTGCAACCTTAATTTCTTTTGCATTTAAGGTGTCTATACTTAATGGCCTATCACCTACAATTGGGCGTAAAGTTTCAATCAATTCCGGTATTTTGTCTGAGAAATCTTCCCCGGCAGCCATTCCAATATCAATCATATCTGCACCAGAATCAACGAAATATTGGCATTTATTAATCAATTCCTCTTTTGATAAAAATGGGGCGTTTGCTATTTCTGACAATACCCTCATTGGGAAATCTTCTCCAACTGGAAGATTTCTAATTAGAATGTTATTTGGTTTTTTGAGAAGTTCATTAATTGTTTTTGTGTCATTTTCAAAGTCTTCTATGAACTTGAAAGCTTCTTTTCTTTTTTCCTCTTCAATTAATTTATCTGCAGGTTTATCTTCTGATAACTGTATGTTTTCAATTAGGTTTAAAACCATTGCAAGGTCTGCTCCATCAGTTGAACCTTTAAAAGTAGGAATTCCAAGTTCCTTTGTGATTTCTCTTGTTCCTTTCTTAATCAATCCCGGAACTAAAATCATGTCAATTTCATCCATCTGATTTGAAAAATTAGTTTTAACTTCTTTAATAATTTGTCTTGGAGTTAAAAATGCAGCTACTTGAGTATTATCTGCAATATGGACAATAATATCTTCATTTGAATCTGCAACTACTTCCTTAATTAAAGGATATGCCAATTCACCAGTGACAATTAAAACTTTCATAATAAACCTCTCACTTATTATATTAATTTATTATATCTATTATTATATTTTATTGAAAAAAATTCGAATTTTTTAAATGCCCTAATTTTCAAAAAACTTATAATAATCGTATAATAATTGAATAGAAATATTAAAAACACTTATAAAAAAATCTACAAAAAATAAATAATTAAAACAAAATAATTTAAACAAAATTATTCAAAAACCTAAAAGCAACATAAAATTTATATATTTTGGAATTTATAATGATTATACATGATAAATATATGGAGGAAAAATTAATGATTGAAATTCGTTTTCATGGAAGAGGCGGACAAGGAGCCGTAACTGCTGCTGAAATTTTGGCAAAAGCAGCATTCAAAGACGGCAATTATTCCCAAGCTTTTCCATTCTTTGGAGTTGAACGTAGAGGAGCTCCAGTAATGGCTTTCACAAGAATTGATGATAAGCCAATTGATTTAAGATATCAAGTATATAATCCGGACTACGTATTAGTTTTAGATGATGGATTATTAAATGTAGTAGATGTATTTTCAGGAATTAAAGACAATACTGAAGTTACCATCAACACTACTGAATTCAAAGGCAGTGGAGAACATGAAGTGTACAGTATTGATGCAACTGGAATTGCATTAGATATGTTAGGCCGTAACATTGTAAATACTATTATTTTAGGATATTTTGCTAAGAAAACCCAAGCTGTAAGTATTGAATCACTTCTTGAAGTAATTAAAGAAACTTTCCCTGGAAAAGTTGGAGAGTTAAACGTGGAAGCTACTAAAAAAGCTTACGATATGGGATAAAAAGGGTGATTATAATGGTAAGTATAGGATGTGTAATTAAAACCCCAGGTAATAGTAGAAATAATAAAACTGGAAGCTGGAGAACATTCAAACCTATCTTAGATAAAGAAAAATGTATTGATTGTGATAATTGTATACTATTTTGTCCAGATGCCAGTGTAAACAAAGAACATGATATTGATTACGATTACTGTAAAGGATGTGGAATTTGTGCACACGAATGTCCTTCCGATGCAATCGAAATGGTAAAAGAATAAAGAGAGTGATTAAATGGTAAAAGAAGTAATGACCTCAAATAAAGCAGTTGCAGAAGCTGTAAGATTAGCTAAACCACAAGTTATTCCTGTTTATCCAATTACTCCACAAACCACAATTTCAGAATACTTAGCACAATATGTTGCTGATGAAAAAATTGATGCTAAATATGTTAAAGTAGAATCAGAACACAGTGCAATAAGTGCTGCTGTTGGAGCAAGTGGTGCTGGAGTAAGAGTATTTACAGCAACATCTTCACAAGGATTAATGTTAATGCACGAAATTTTATATGCCGCTGCAGGTATGAGAACCCCATTCGTTTTAGCTGATGCAAACAGAGCAATTTCAGCACCGTTAAATATTTGGAATGACCAACAAGACTCAATTGCACAAAGAGATGCTGGATGGTTACAAATTTATGTTGAAAACGCACAAGAAGCATTAGATACAACTTTAATGGCTTATAAAGTTTCAGAAAATCCTAATGTATTACTTCCATCAATGGTATGTTTAGATGGATTTATTTTAACACACACAGTTGAACCTGTAGAAATTCCAGATCAAGAAAGTGTAGACAAGTTCTTACCTCCATATGTTCCAGAACATGCATATCTTGATCCTAAAGAACCAATGTCCATTGGTAACTTTGCAGATCCAGATTATTACACTGAAGCAAGATATGCAATGGAAGTTGCAATGAATAACTCAATAGAAGTTATCCAAAAAACTTGTGATGAATTTGCAGAAATCTTTGGAAGAAAATATGGTCTTGTTGACGCATACAAAACAGAAGATGCAGAAATAATATTTGTTGCAATGGGTTCACTTTGTAGTACAATTAGAGTTATTGTAGATCAATTAAGAGAAAAAGGCGAAAAAGTAGGTTTACTTAAAATTAGAGCTTACAGACCATTCCCTGTTGAAGCAATCAAAGAAGCAGTAGCAAACTGTGATAAAATTGCAGTTATTGATAAAAACTTCTCATTCGGAATTGGTGGGGCATTATATGCTGATATGAAAGTTAAAATCGATAAAGAAATTTACGGATTTATTGCCGGTTTAGGTGGAAGAGACATTACACCAGATTCCATCATTGAAGCATATGAAAAAACAAAAGTACCTGAAAAAGATGTCACATGGATTGGACTTAAGGAGGAATAGATATGGTAGATATACCTGATAAAGATTTATTAGCACCAGGACACAGAGGTTGTGCTGGTTGTGGAGCATCTATTGCTGTAAAATTAGCTCTTAATGCATTAGGCGAAAACACTGTAGCTATTTCTGCTACCGGTTGTCTTGAAGTTATGACTACACCATACCCAGAAACTTCCTGGGAAGTTCCTTTCATACACGTTGCATTTGAAAACTCAGGAGCAGTTGCATCTGGTGTAGAAAGTGCATTAAGAATTCAAGGAAAAGATGATGTAAATGTAGTTGCTTTCGGTGGTGACGGAGGAACTGTAGATATCGGTTTACAGTCCTTATCTGGAGCTATGGAAAGAGGACATAACATGACCTACATCTGTTATGATAACGAAGCATACATGAACACTGGTATTCAAAGAAGTGGAGCAACTCCATACGGTGCAAGTACAACTACTTCACCAAAAGGTGTGGCTAGTTTCGGAGAAGACAAACCTAAAAAGAATATGCCAATGATTATGGCTGCTCACGGAATTCCTTATGTAGCTACCGCATCAATAGCATTCCCTGAAGATTATGTTAACAAAGTGAAAAAAGCAGCTGAAACCAAAGGCCCTGCTTATATCCATTTACAACAACCATGTACAACTGGTTGGGGATATCCTTCAGAAAAAACTATTGAAATGGGCAGATTAGCTGTTGAAACTGGATCTTGGATTTTATATGAAATCGTGGATGGTAAATTTGAAATCACTTACAGACCAGAGGAAAGAAAACCTGTAAAAGAATATTTAGCACCACAAAAAAGATTCAAACACTTAGATGAAGAGCACATTGAAAAAATCCAAAAATATGTCGACGCAGAATGTAAAGAATTAGGTTTATAGGAGGAAGACAATGGAAAGTATTGTTGTAAACAACAATTTATGTGATGGATGTCTTAACTGTTCAAACATGTGCGAATCCATCCATAAGTCTAGTAGAATAAAAATTATAGAACATGATTCTTCCTTTTATGCTATCGTATGTCAACATTGTGAAAGTGCACCATGTATAAAAATCTGTCCAACAGATGCAATTACCGACGATGGAGTCAATACTGAAAAATGTATTGGTTGTGGATTATGTGTAATGGTTTGTCCGTTCGGTGCAATGACTTTCCAATCAAAAGTTGCTGAAAAATGTGACCTCTGTGCCGACAGAGAAGAAGGACCTGCATGTATCAAAGCATGTACCAAAAGAGCTATCAGCGTTGCTGATCCTGAAAAAATCAGAGCTAAAAACCAAGAAAAATACTTGGCCAAAATGGCAGGATTATATGAACCTGATAGTGGTAAAGGTGGCTTTGTCCATGTAATTACAAGTCAAGCAAGAGCAAGACTTGTTTTAGACGAATGATTAAGAATTATGTATAAAACAGGAAATTGTACAACTTGTACAACCTGCGGAAGTTGTCAACAAACACCAAATGTTGACACTCCTTTTTTATTTTGTATGCACTGCCAACCATCAGATGCGCCATGTTTAGCCGCTTGTAGTGAGGGAGCTATTGAAGTTTTAGGTGGAGCCATAACTCTCAATAGTGAAAAATGCACAAAATGTGGAGACTGTGTTGAAGTCTGCCCCATCAACGTAATCAAAATTTAAATATTTTGAAATCAAAAAATAAGAATAACTAAATTTTATAAGGGTTATATTTTGATTACTAAAGATGTTATTAAAGATACTGTTTATGAACTTTACAAACAAGCCGTTATCGTTTTAGGAGACGATGTAAAAAAATCATTGGAAGATGCTCTTAAACGAGAAGAACATGAACTTGCAATATTAAATATCAAAGCTATTTTAAAAAATATTGAACTTGCAGAAGAAAAAGGTATTCCAATGTGTCAAGATACAGGTTTGCCCATTGTTTTTGTGAAATTAGGTAATGTCGAAGTTGAAAATTTACGTGAAGGAATTGAAGAGGGAATTAAAAAGGCTACAACAGACATTCCAATAAGGCCAAACATTGTAGATCCTCTAACACGTGAAAATACCAACATTAACGTTGGAGACTACATCCCTCCAATCGACATTGAACTAATTGATGAAGATTACTTGGAAATTACTATTTTACCAAAAGGATTTGGTTCAGAAAACAACAATGCAATGAAAATGGCACTTCCAGCTGAGGGAATTGAAGGAATTAAAGAGTTTGTTGTTGAATCTGTTCTTAAAGCAAAAGGAAAACCATGCCCCCCAACAGTTGTTGGAGTTGGTATTGGTGGAACCTCCGATTTGTGTTTAAAACTGGGTAAAAAAGCATTGCTTGGAAAAATAGGTGAAAGGAACCCTGACCCACAAATAGCTAAATTAGAAGAAGAAATATTGACCGAAATCAACAACTCAGGAATCGGTCCAATGGGTCTCGGTGGAAAAACAACAACATTGGATGTGAAAATCCTAAAAGCCCACACACATACTGCAGGCCTTCCAATCGGAGTTTGCATACAATGCTGGGCAGACAGGCATGCCACAACAAGGATTTATGACGATTAGCCAAATCTTCCCAAAATATAATCCCTTGTTTTTTCCATTTTTGGATTTGAAAATAGATTCTGTGTCTTTCCGCTTTCTATTACCTCACCATCTAAGAAAAATGATGTGAAATCAGATGCTCTTTTGGCCTGTTGCATATTATGAGTAACTAAAACAATCGTATAATCCTTTTTAAGGTTGTCAATTAACTCTTCGATTTTTAGGGTAGATATCGGGTCAAGTGCAGAGCATGGCTCATCCATTAAAATAATATCCGGATTGACTGCAATTGTACGGGCAATGCACAATCTCTGCTGTTGACCACCGGATAAACTTAATGCACTGGAATTTAAAATATCCTTAACTTCATCCCATAATGCCGCTTGTTTTAAACTTTTTTTAACTGTGTCAAAAATCTTCACTTTATCTTTTAGCCCATGGATTTTGAGCCCATAGGCAACATTTTCGAAAATGGACTTTGGAAAGGGATTTGCCTTTTGAAAAACCATCCCTACATTCTTTCTTAAATCAACAACATCAACATCATCTGCATAGATGTCCTCACCATCGATATAAATGGTTCCTTCTTTGTGAAATTCTTTAGAAAAATCATTCATCCGATTGATTGATTTTAAAAAAGTGGACTTACCGCATCCTGAAGGACCTATCAATGCAGTTACTGTATTTTTTGGAATTTCTATGTTTATATTTCTCAGAATTTGATTATTTAAAAAATTAACATTAAAGTCTTTAACAGATATCTTCAATTTAAGCACCCCACGGTCTTTTTTTGATAGTAGTTAACGGTGAAGTTTGATATTAATGTAATAGCCAGAACAATGACAAGCAAAACTGTTGCTGTTCCATATGCATTTGGCATGGATATGCCTTCACTTGCCAAAACATACAAATGCAAAGGTAATGGCCTTCCAGTATCCAATATGGATATCGGAATGTCAAGTGATGAACCTACAACATACATTACTGCAGCCGCTTCTGAAATTGTTCTTGTAATGGCCAAAATAATGCCAGTTAATATTCCTGGAAGAGCAATAGGCAACAATACTGTTGTAATGCATTGCCATTTACTAGCCCCTATCCCATAACATGCCTCTTCATACATCTTTGGAATTGATTGGAATGTAACCTCTGAAACTTGAAATATTGTTGGAATTGCCATTAATGACAATACTATTCCTGCAGATAGTATTGACCATCCCATTTTTAGGAAAAACACCAAAAATGCAAGGCCAAAAAGACCAAAGACTATTGATGGAACTGAAGATAAAATCTGTGATATGAACCTAATCGAATTAATTAGATTCCCATTAGATGCATATTGTGAGACATAAATCGCACACCCAAGGCCAACAGGAATTGATATTATCGAAGTTATGACAATCAGATAAATGGTTGATAAAATCATTGGAAATATTCCCCCATCACTTCCGGAATCTTGTGGCAATCCAAATACGAATTCCAAATCAACAATAGAGATGCCATTAATTAATATAAATCCTACAATAAGAGTTAAAACAGATAAAGTTATAATTGCTGATGATACAAACATGGATTTTGTTAGTTTTTGAATAAGCTTTGCACGCATCAAATTACCTCCTTTAAGGCACATTTATTTTGAACATAGGTTGAAACAATCATCAGACACATAATTACAATAAATAAAATTATTGCTGTTGCAAACAACGCATTATAATGTATTTCCGTTGCATATCCCATTTCCAAGGCTATATTTGATGTCAATGTTCTAATCGGACTAATTATTGATGAAGGCATCGACGAAACATTTCCTGCCAGCATCAAAATGGCCAATGTCTCTCCGATTGCTCTTGCAATGCCCAATATGATTGCAGTTATTATTCCAGGTAGCGCAACAGGAAAAATAATGCTTTTGATACATTGCCATTGTGTTGAGCCCAGTCCTAAAGAAGCCTCCCTATAATAGTTTGGAACGGACTTTATTGCGTCCTGAGATAGTGAGATTATTGTTGGAGTTATCATCAAAGCCAACACTATCGATGCTGTTAGAATTGAAAATCCGCTTCCTCCAAAGACGTTTCGGATAATTGGAGCTATTAATGTCAAACCAAAAAATCCATAGATTACTGATGGAATTCCTGCTAATGTTTGGATAATCGGCATAAAATAATTTTTTAATCTAACTGAAGCTATCTCTTCTAGAAATATTGCACAAAATAATGATAGTGGAACTGCAATTATCAGCGCAATAGCTGTAATGACAATAGATCCAACAATCATCGGAAATATCCCAAATTGATTATTATCCGGAGCCCAATTTGTGTTGAATATGAAATTAAAAACTCCATAATAATCAAATGCCGGAATAGCTTCAATGACGACAAATGTTACCACCAAACAGATTATCAAAACCATCAAAAGAGTTATTGAAAATAATCCCTTTTCAATCAAATATTCTTTTTTAGACATTTCAATCAAATTTTGTAAATCTTTTCTTTTTCAAATATTTCTACAGATTCATCGCTTAATGTCCAATTTATAAATTCCATTGTCTGTGTGCTCGGTGTTTTATTAGTTAAAAGCAAAAACGGTCTTTGAAGTCCATATGATCCCTCTTGAAGTGATTCTTCAGATAAGTTAACTCCATCAATACTTATCGGTTTAATGTTTTTATCCAAATGGCTAAAAGACACAAAACTTATTGCATTTTTATCTTGAATAACGCTTTGTTTAACGGCCCCGGCAGAGTTTTGAATTATTGCATCTTTTTTAATCTTTGAATTGTTCATTATTATATCTTTAAATGCATCAAGTGTTCCGGAACCTTCCTCTCTTACAATCACATTTATCTTACCAGACTGGTTTGAAATCTCATCCCAATTTTTAATTTCACCTGAAAAAATATCTTTTATCTCATCACAGGACAAATCAGTTATCTCATTGTTCGGATTGACAACGACAACTATTCCTTCAATTCCTATTTCATATACGTTTAAATCGTTGCAATTTACTTCTTTTGAAGACATTCCTATGTCTGCAAGGGAGTTTTCACTGCACTTAATTCCTAAACTAGAACCCCCACCCTGAACATTAATATCAACATTATTGTGGGTTTTTTTATATTCTTCCACTAATTCTTCACATACCGGCTGGACGGACGTTGATCCAACCACGTCCAATTGAAAATTGGCTTCTCCGGAGGGAATTAGTAAAATTAATGCAATAACCATTACTACTAAGGAAAATAAATACCTTTTTCTCATAGTATCACCGTAGAGGTTAATTGTAAAGAAGTAGTATATAAAGTTTGCTTTTTAGGAATTATATTTCATAAAAAGTGAATTAATAATTAAAAAAAAATAAAGTTATCTGAAAGACCTAGGAGTGGTAGGTCTTGGAATGTTTTCATGAAACTCGATGGCCACATCCATCATTTCAACTGAAATATCCCCCATTCTTTCAAATGCCTTAATAACCCTAAACAGGTAGATGAAATAATTTGAACGTTCCTTTTCATCGAATGAATTTTCAGCCATCTGTGTAGCAATCAAATTTATGGCCTTTCCCTGAAGAATATGAATTGACTCTTCCAGTTCCATCAAATCATCCTTCAAATCTGTTTCTCCTTCAATAAATGCTTTTATTGCCAAACGTATCATTTTTTGAGCGGTTTTATACATCTTCTTTAATTTCTTCAAGATGTCTGGCTCAATTTCATAGACATCATTAATTACAAATTTTGCAATGTGTCCGCAATAATCTCCTATACGTTCCAAATCATAAGCGATTTCATTATAAAGCAAGGATTTTGAAAATTCAGAATGTTGATTGATGTTAACTATGGTTTCGACGGAAGTTCTGATTTTTTCAACCATGTTGTTAGTGGTATAATCCATCTCCAAAGCCTTTTTAGCCATATCTTCATCATACTCCAATACAGCATTGAATGATGTTTCAAGTTGAGAGTGAACATGTTTGGCCATATTGTCCAACATATCATTTACAAAAGCGTTTCCGGTAGTGTTTCTAGCACTTGAATAATCAGATGAAGAAACAATTTCCTCATATGTTTTTAAGTCAATCATGTATGCTCTTTTAACAGTACCGTCTTTAACTAGAGGTTGTAATAGTTGAGTTACGTATCTGCGAGTAATTCCTAACTTTTCTGCGATTTCATCCTGAGTAGATGGATTTTCATATAAAATAAAATCCAAAATCTCTTTTAATGTTTTATCCTTTTTACTCATACTACCAACTATTTTTTATAATCATCTAAGATATCATTGGATTCGAAGTGAATATTTTCACTGGACTTGTTAATTCCCAATTGAGGTTTTTCCTCACTGCTCACATGATTTTTAAATTTAACTTTGGAATCGTTTTGAGGCTTTTTAACTCTTTTATGATTATTGACACGAATGTTTTGTCTTTTTTCTGCATAATCAAAATCATTGTGCTTTTTGGAGTGATAACTTTTATGGATGTTTTCTTTAGATAAGTTTTCATTAACCATTGTACTTTTAATTACTCTAAATTCTTTTTCTGATTCTCTGGCAGACTTTAAAATTCCCACAATCACAAATAAGATTAGAGCAAGTGCAACAATAGCTATTGGCAAGTCAAAATAGACAAATATAGGACTATATAAATCTGTAACTTGAGTTCCGAAATCTACAAAACCACGTGCTAGAAATATTATCCCAACAAATGCAATAATAGCACCATAAGATTTTTTAATGAAGTCTGGCTTTACAACAAATGGATATGCACTTATAACCAACATTGCAACTCCTAAAAGCTTGTATAGGTTGTTACTTGCAAAGTCTTGAAGTGAAAGATACACTGTTAGGAATTTGTCAGGCACCAAATCAAATCCAGACAATAAAGCGAAAATAAATAACAATTGAATTAAAGCTATTACTGCAAGAGGGAATATATATGCGATTTCCCACTCGAAATTAGTGCTGAAGGTCGCTTTTTCAACAGGTTTTTCTAATGCTTCAGAAAGCATATTATATAACACTGAAGAAGTAACTGAACCAATAATTGTACCTGCAACGCCTAAAACTGATGTTAAAACAGCAACGAATGCAGAAATACAACCAACAAGTATTAGCTTCTTATAATTCACATTTTCACCTTTTAAAAATTTGATATAAACACGAAATAATTCTATGAATATTATTGATTTTCAAATAATTTAAACTTTAAGGTCCAAAAAATATTATTTTAAAAAATTGTTAAAATTAGAAAAAATAATTGAGAGCCTTAGGGGGGATTCGAACCCCCGACTTCTACCTTACCAAGGTAGCGCTCTACCACCTGAGCCACTAAGGCAAAATCGGACAGAAAAATAATAATATAGTGCATGGGAAGGGATTCGAACCCTCGAAGGCCTATGCCAAAGGATCTTAAGTCCTTCCCCTTTGGCCGCTCGGGCACCCATGCATATAATAAATAATATTTAATTACATAGTATTTAAATGTTGGCATTATTGGATATATTTCTGCCAAAATACTAAAAACTATAACATTATATTTTCAAATACAACTATATAAATATTAATATAACCAAAGATAAATATAATAACAATTTTTTTAATTAAATTAAAAACGGTGTAACAATTGCAAATTGATATGGAAGAATGTGGAGTTTGTGAAGACTGTATTGATGTATGTATGGAAGAAGCAATTACAAGAAAAGCTTACACAGTAATTATAGACAATACAAAGTGCGATTCCTGTGGCGAATGTGTTGACGTCTGTCCAGTTGGCGCAATTTATGAAGATTAGGTTTGACTATGAAATTGAAATTTACATTAATTGATTATATAATTATAATTTTAGTAATATGTGCCATAGCATTTGCATTTATACATATTACAACTGATGATTCATCCGATTTACAGAAAACTGCTTTTGATGAATCTACAGTTAACAAAATACCTGACACCTATCTCAAATATTATAAAGATGGATATATCGTCAAATCAACCGTTGAGGGATATAACTCAAGCAATGGTGAGAAAGTCACAATAACCGGAGACGTTATTTGGCAAGACAATAGCGGCGGATTTGATGTTAAACTATTAATTGCCACCAATAATGGAACCTATTTAACTGGATTGTACAGATATAATCCTAATTCTGACATTTACATTGACCACATTTCACTTGAAAGCAATGGTGAGAAGTATGCTAATTTAGTTGAAATTACTGCAAAACCAAAAAAGATTAACACACTTAATGAATTGATATCTGGAATTGACAACAATACTAATTTTGAAATTACAACCAGAGTATCTTTTGATGAAATTTCTTCAAACCAACTTCAAGAAATCACAAATGCTTTAATGAATCACGGTAAAAGGGTTTCAGTTAAAAGTGAAAACAGAAATAACGGACAATTAATAATTTCACAGGCAACCAAGCAAAATATCAATGACGTCAGTTCCATCATAGGAAACATAAATGGAATAACTGATGAAATTACAATTAGGATTTATGATTCAACCGATAGCCAAATCAAAGCTATCCAAGACAATTACGATGTCATAAACATTAGAAACTTTTAAGTCGTGTAGCTTATGAGTGTGATTTATTCAACTTTAACTTCCATGATAAATAAGATTAGTGATGAATTTCACAAATCCTTCTTATTTACTTTGATATTTTCAATTTTGGAATTTATTGAAAATCAATGGGTAAATAGCTTCTTTAAGAAATTATATCCTAAAGAAGACTTTTTAGGCTTTATCGGGAACAACCAGATATTGAAAAATCACCTTTTCAATCCGTTGATTGTTCTGTTTTTGTTTGCGTTATTCTTACTCCTATCAATGAACAGGCCTTCAAATAGCCTGGTTGTGACTTTGGCAATTGCATTTATCGGATTTTTTATCGGGGCCGTGATTCTTCCGAGATATTTTTTAAATGACACAGATGGGAATCTCCTTGAATTTAAAAGAAAAGACATTTATTCAATCGGATTTTGTTTGACTATATTAAGCATTGTTTTTTTCTTTATATGCATTGCTTCTGTTGGAGGAATTCCACTTTTAAAGCCTTCAATAAGATATCTGTTAAAACCAGCATTTACCATGCCTGTATTTTTAATTATACCTGGAACCTGCCTTATTGCTAGTGCCTATCTAAAAGATTTTCAAGACGAAAAAATCACTCGATCACAGGCAAGATTCAGATTCATATTTTTGTTGGCAATGGACTGTGCATTTTTATTGCTTCTAGGCTACAGGACACCACTGCTTGCAGCATTTCTCATCATAATCATCATGGGTTTTTATGGAAATATCGTTTCCATTTGGGAAGTTGTAGTTGGAGCAGCAATTGGTGTAGGTGCAATCATCGGCATAGGCTATTTCCGCTCACTTGGCGAAATGACAATAACCACCTCAACAAATCCGTTTTATACCCTGCAATCAAGAGCTGATTTTACATTGCACGTATTAAATCTCTTAGATTTCATTGGTGGAAATTTTGGCATCACCCATGGACATTTATTGGCTAGTGCAATCCCAGGAAGTGATTTAGGACCAAGAATGATGGTTGGAAAGCTCATTGCATGGAGAACAGAAGTTACAGTAACACCAACTTTAATCGGACAGATGGTAGTTGATTTTGGAAAAGTCGGCGTGTTTTTAGAAATGTGCATTTTAGGATTTATTTTGGGAATTGGATTTAAAATAATGCAAAAAACAAAAAACTTCTTTTATATTGGAATTTACTCCCTGATTTTGACTTACTCCATTTTAGGGATAGAAACTGGAATTTTAGACATTCAAGTTTTATTATACTTTGCAATATCTATTTTAATTTATCTAATATGTATTGGAAAAGCTAGAACTTAGAATGATTTTCATTAAAAAAAAGTATTACTAAACCCCCCGAATAATACTAATTTGTATTACTTTAATAACATTTATATACATAAATTAAAGAAATATAGTAAATGTCAAGCCATGAAACGGATTTATTAACAAATATAATTAATAAAACTCTAAATGAACTTGATATTTCAAAAAAAAAATTAAAATAATACAAAATTAGTAATACTTTTTTATAAGTAAAAATTAAAAAAGTATTACTATAAGAGAAATGGAGGAATTAACTTGCACATACCTGATGGATTTATCCCTATTTCACAGTGTTTAATCTATTATGTAATATTAATTGTTGCATTATACTTCTCTGTAAAATGGGCAAGATCCAATTTAGATGAAAAACGTATCCCTCTTTTAGCTGTTCTCGCTGCAGGTATCTTTGCGATCATGTCCATGAACATGCCAATTCCATTTGGTACAAGTGGACACATGGTTGGAGGAGCACTTGTTGCTATTGTATTCCTTGCACCTGAAGCTGCTGTATTAGTATTTACTGTTGTATTACTTATCCAAGCATTAATCTTCGGAGATGGAGGAATCACCGCTCTTGGAGCAAATGTGTTAAACATGGCTATTATTGGAGGTTGCGTAGGTTTATACACCTTTAAAGGATTAAGCGGAGTAATTGGAAAATATGGTGCAGCAGGAATTGCTGCATGGTTAGCTACAGTTATTGCAGCACTTGCATGTGCTATCGAAATGGGTATTGCTGGAACATTCCCAATGAACATTGGTATCCCATCAATGGTATTATACCACTTCTTCATAGGAATTATCGAAGCAGTATTAACCGTGATTGTTCTTGTAGCTTTAGACAAATTTAGACCTGATTTACTCGCATGGAATAGTGGAGATGCATAATATGGATAAAAAAGATACTTATTTAATAGTCGTAGCAATTGTCATTTGTATCATAATCAGTTGTCTTTCACCATATATTGCATCCGGTGACCCAGACGGTCTTGAAAAATCTGCAGAAGATTCCGGACTTGCAGAAGATTTCTCAATTGAAGAAATCAGCGGAATTCCTGACGCAATCTTCCCAGATTATGCATTTGCTGATGATCCAGACAACCAAGCATTACAAATCGTAGCGCTGGTAATAGGTGCATTTGCAACCTTAGGATTAGGATACGCAGTTGCAACAATCGTAAAACGTAGAAATTAAATTTTTTTAATTTCTACCCCTTTTTCAAATATACTTATTTTATAAGATAAATGAATTAAAATGGCTGACATAACACAAATAGTAAGATTTGATGATTTGGCATCAGGGGATAGCCCCATACATAATCTAGAAGGTAGAATAAAATTAATAACAACTATTTTTATTATATTAGTTTGTGTTGTCTCAAAAGAACTTTTTATACCAATCATATTGGAAATAGTGCTGTTGGTCATATTAAAATTAGCTAAATTATCATATGTTGATTCATTCAAACGTTTATTAATGTTACTTCCATTTGGAGGAGCAATTATTGTATTTCAACCATTCATACAACCCGGAAATATAATCTGGAGTTATTCCTGGTTGCATATAACTGATTTTGGACTTAACTGGGCAATATTATTATTCACTCGTTTAATAGTATCCCTAACAGCAATCATTATCTATTCATCAACAACCCCACTTCAAGAGATGGCAAGTTCCTTTAGAAAATTGAAAATGCCAAGGGATTTAGCGATGATTTTATCAATTATGGTTCGGTTCTTATTTTTATTTGTTGATGAACTTGCAGCAATCAGGAAAAGTCAAAAATCAAGAAACTTTAACATTCATTCTAAAAATGTACCATACAAATGGGTAGTAAAACAAGTAGGTTATACCATAGGCATGATGTTTTTAAAGGCTTACGAACAAGGTGAAAGAGTTCACAAAAGCATGGTTAGCCGTGGATTTTCAGATGCCTCAGAAATGTTTAATGAAAAAAAATCCCCCGAAACTAGCGATTATTTATTCTTAATTTCAATCATAATCATCGTAATAATACTTGAAATTATAATATTCAAATATTCAGGACAATTAGGCTACTTTGGCCAAAATTTTGCAATTAATTAGGTGTAAACATGACAGATATTCATTTAGAGACAAAAAACTTATCTTTCACATATCATGATGGAACTCAGGCTTTAAAAAATGTAAATCTCCAAATTAAAAGAGGAGAAAAGATAGCTATCATGGGACCTAATGGAGCAGGTAAATCAACATTATTTTCACATTTCAACGGTTTAACAGAACCTACTTCAGGACATGTGGAAGTAGATGGTGAAAAAATCATTTTCGAAAGAGAAGAACTGCTCAAGATAAGGCAAAAAGTAGGAATAGTATTCCAAGATCCAAATGACCAGTTATTTGCACCAACAGTTAAAGAGGATGTTGCCTTTGGACCTATGAATTTAGGTCTTGAATATGATGAAGTGGAAAAAAGAATAGCTGAAGCACTTGAAATGGTTGGAATGAGTGGTTTTGAAGATAAGACACCTCACCATTTAAGTGGAGGTCAGCAAAAAAGAGTAGCCATTGCAGGTATTGTTGCAATGAGGCCAGAAATAATGATTCTTGATGAACCAACAGCAGGTCTTGACCCTGAAGGTGTTGATAAGGTATTAGATATTCTAAATAAACTCAACAAAGAGGGAATGAGCATTGTTATTTCATCACACGACATTGAAATGGTAAATGAATTTGCAGACAAGATATTTGTTTTGTATAATGGAGAAATAATAGCTTCCGGAGACAAACATCAAATATTTTCCGACAAGGAATTACTAAAAAAAGCACATTTAAAAGCACCAGTTTCAACTGAAATACTTTATAAATTAAAAGAAAAAGGACTAGACGTTAATACTGAAAAATTAAGTGTTGATGAAACTGTTGAAGAAATATTGAAAGCTACAAGAAATTAACTTGAAGCTTTTTTTCTATTTTTAATTTTATTTTTGAGTTTAACAATAAATTCAAACTCTTCATCGAGTTCTGGAGAGTTAGCAAAGCCACAGTTAGGGCAATGTATGCTATTGCAACCATGCTTACCACAACTAGAACATCCACGGTTTTCCAATTTTGTTTCATCAAACTCGAAACCGCACATACGACATTTCATAATAACACCGCACAAAAATAGTTTTTTAAAAAAAAATTAATATTGAAGTTACATTACTTCAATATTTTTTGCTTCTTCTTTGCGAAGACAAACATCATATCCTTTGATGCTCATTTCAATAGGATCGCCTAAAGTAGCTACCTTTTTAACTTTAATTTCAGCTCCTTTAACAAATCCCATACCTAATAAATGTCTTCTTAATTCAACATCCCCGGTATCGTGGTATTTAACTAATGTTACAGTTTCACCAGGTTTTGCATCTTTTAAGGTTTTCATAATATCACCGATTAAATTTTTAGGTATACTAAAAAATCTTTAATTAATATTTTGTAATAACGAATATATAAATATTTAGTTATGACTAAAAATTAAAAAAATGATAATTAGATATAACTAATCATCATCGTTTTTTGGGATTTTAACTCCCCTAATTCCACTTTTACTACGCATTTTATCACCTATCCAAATCCTGCCAATATACCTACATTGTAAATCAAGAATGAAACAACGTATGCAGTAATTAATGTAATGGCACACATGAATGCCGGCCATTTCCAACTATTGGTTTCTTGTTTTATTGCTCCGATTGCAGCAAAACACGGTGTGTATAGCAATGTAAATGCCATGAATGAGAATGCAGATAGAGGTGTGAAAGTGTCATGGATTAATTGAGTAATTCCTTCTTCATCATCCTCTTCCATTCCTGCAAGTGTACCGAATGTAGATACTACAACTTCCTTAGCACCTAAACCTGCAACAACAGCCACAGCAGCCTGCCAGGTTCCGAAACCAAGAGGTGCGAATATAGGTGCTAAAGTGGTACCGATAATACCTAAAAGACTCATTTGAGGGTCTGATCCACCATATGGGAAAATATTTTGTAAAATCCATAAAATTACGGATAATGCAAGAATAATAGTTCCTGCCTTTTTCAAGAATCCTTTTACCTTTTCCCATGTATGTAACAATACACCTTTAAGGGATGGCACTTTATAGGTTGGAAGTTCCATTACAAATGGGGCTGACATTCCCTTAAACATGGTTCTTTTAAGGATTGCTGCAACAATCAATGCAACAATAATACCTAATACATACATTAACACAGTCATGGTTGCTTTATTTTCAATGAAAAATGCCGCTGCAAAAATTCCATAAATAGGCAATCTTGCTGTACATGACATGAATGGAACAAGCATCATCGCAAGTAAACGATCAGATTCGTTTTCCATAGTTCTTGTTGCCATAATAGCAGGTACACCACATCCAAATCCTAAAATCATTGGAATGAATGCCTTACCGTGAAGACCAACTAATTTATGCATAACAATATCCAAGGTAAATGCTGCCCTTGCAAGATAACCACAATCTTCCAGGATACTTAAGAATAAAAACATCAGAATAATAATTGGCAGGAATGTAAGAACACCACCTACTCCTCCAATTATACCGCTACCGATAAGTGAAGCTAAATTTGGATCGGCAATTGCAGAAGAAACCCAATCACCCAACATTCCAAATCCTTCATCAATTGCATCTTGGAATGGGGCTCCGATTGTGAAAGTTAATTGAAACATTGCCCACATTATTCCTAGGAATATGAATGGGGCTAAAATCCTATTAGTAACAATTTTATCGATTTTATCAGTCATTGTTGGTTTTTCAACAGCCGGCCTTGAAACGGCCTCTGCCATTAAACCATCGATAAATGCATATCTTGCATTTGCAACAACCTCTTCAGCACCTTCATCAAAAATATCATAAAGGTGTTTTGATACCTTATCCACTTCAACCATGATTTTAGAGCTTATTGAAGATTGTTGGACTTTTTGAATGACAATTGAATCTTTTTCTAGTAATTTGATTGCAGTCCAAACTGAAGGCACATCCAATAAGTTATTGTCTTGTTCAATTAATTCCTGCAATTCAGCCAAGTGTTCCCTTAACTCATTACCATAAGATAATTTGGCACTTGTATCAATAGGTTTTTGAGATTGTTTTTCAACAGTTGTTAACAATTCTTCAAAACCATCTTTTGTCTTAGCATTTATTTCAACTACTGGAAAACCTAAAAGTTCACTCATCAATTCAATATTAATAATATGTTCTTTTTTCTTTGCAAAATCGTTCATGTTAAGAGCAAGAACCAAATTAGCGCCTAGCTCCATCATTTGAACGGTTAAGTATAAGTTACGTTCTAGATTAGCGGCATCAACCACATTAATGATTACATCAGAGTCATCATCTACAATGAAATCTCTTGAAACGATTTCCTCCATAGAATGAGCACTTAATGCATAGTTACCCGGCAGGTCGATGACATCATAGTCATAAGGTCCATGTGAAAAGTGACCCTCTGCCCTTTCGACAGTTTTTCCAGGCCAGTTACCTACATGTTGACGCATACCGGTTAATTGATTGAAAACAGTGGTTTTCCCCACATTGGGGTTTCCTGCTAATCCTACAATTAATTTTGTCATTGATTTTTTTTCTCCCGTTTTAATAAATATAATAGACCATATTTTATTTTGTAAAATATCATCTATTGCTAAAAAAAAATATTTTTAGTTTGAGGTCTTCTAAAATAATTAGGTTAACCTAAACCTATTACATTATTGGATTTTATCATATTTAAATATTTAGGCATGCCAAAACCTAAAGCTTTATATATAAAAAATAACTATTGTTATATAACGGCCATTATTTTTTTGATGGTTTTCATAGTAAAAATTTAGGCATGCCTAAAAAATTCGAAACCTTTATATACTATGATGACCAACTTTAATACAAGTGACATATAATTTAGGTTAACCTAAATTTTTCACTTAAACAAAACATATTATTAGTCAATAATAATACAATCTCCAAAATACATATCTGCATTGAATTAGCTTTTCACAATTTTCTAATTAGATGCAAAACGGAAAAAAATTCTGCCAAATAATTTTCCGAAAAAAACACGAATTGGTGTTTTAACTCTCCTCAAAAAAACACCAATCTACTCTCTTTTTTTAAAAAATTTAATTCAATACCCTTCGCCGTCGTAAGTGGCGGCGTCGTCGTAGATTTCTTCGTCCCAATAGTTATACTCGATGTAATCATCTATTTCCTGGTTTAAACCCCAGTTATGATCATCATAATAAGTATATGCATTGAAATTACTGCTTTTAACTGCAATCCACTTGGTTTTTTTGGCCTTTTTATAGTGTGAATCTCCGTCAAACTTGACTTTAACCTTGTACTTTCCAACGTTATATTTCAATAGGAGTTCACCATTATATGGCTTATATGCCCACTTGTAATTGCCATATTCATCAGTGATTCTATAATGAATAGTGCCTTTACTTCTTATGGCTCTTCCCTTACTGTCAACAAGTTTGATTACAATATAACCTTTGTTTTTAAATGGATGGTCTTCGGTAGTTATTTTAACTTTTACTTTTTCCTTTGCAACAACAGGACTTGCCGCAACAAGGAAAATTCCAACGATTGCTATAATGATAATGATTTTTTTAGTAGTGTTCATGGTGGATAATATATTATAATTAATATATATAATGTACCCTATTATTAAGAATCAACCTCCAGATATCTTTTTAATAACTTCTTGATGAAATCAATTTTTTTAAATCACTTAAATTTTATAAAATCAGTACAATATTGCATAATGGCTTCAACAAACTATAAATTATAGTTTAAATAACTAATAGCTATGATAGAGTTAGTGATTGCTTGTTTTATAGGCATATTAATAGGTACAACAACAGGGATGATACCTGGAATACACGTCAATACGGCAGGGGCAATAATATTCGCTTCCTCAGGACTCCTTTTAGGATTTCTATCCCCAGAATTTCTATGCGTAATGCTCGTTTCCATGTCAATAGCCCATGCACTGATTGAATTCATTCCCTCCATGTTACTTGGAGTGCCACAGGAAGGAACTGCAACATCAATTCTTCCAGGCCATAGAATGGTCCTACAAGGCAGATCAAAGGAAGTCATAAGAATCGTCAGTGTCGGCGGTTTTGGAGCAATATTGATAACGATTTTAATGCTTCCAATATTTACCATAACACTTCCAATACTTCACGATTTGACAAAACCATACACATGGATAATACTCTTATCAGCATCGATTTACCTGACACATAAACTAACAGCAAATTTCAGGGATTTCCTATGGTCCTTGTTGTTGTTTTGTTTATCTGGAATTCTAGGATGGATCTTATTTCAAACCCCTATTTCATCAGGTGTAACATTAATGTGCACTTTTTCAGGTCTTTTCGGAATAAGCACAATACTATTCAGCCTGAATGACTCATCAACAATCCCCCATCAAAACCCATTTTATGATTTAAACATTGATTTTAACAAGTTTAAAAGCATATTTGCAGGAGGAATTACAGGAGCCATTTTGGGTTTTCTTCCAGGTTTCGGACCTGCCCAGGGAACCGTGATTGCACAATCCGTAAGCGGAGCAAGTGACATAAACGATGACGATACAGTAAACTTCCTACTTGCAACTTCAGGGCTTAACATTTCCGATTGCCTGTTTTCACTCATTGCAATCTACATTATCGGAAATCCCCGAAGCGGCATTGCGGTTTACATGTCATATCTGCTTTTTGAGATGGGAGCGAACCATCTACTAATCTTTATTTTCGCATCACTTCTTGCGGTTTCCGTGTCTTTAGTATTGTCTTTAAAACTTGGCGATTCATTCTCCAAATTAATGGGTGGCGTTGATTATAGGAAATTGTCGATTGGAGTGATTATCCTTCAGATTGTTATATTATATATCTTCATTTTTTATTATCAAGCCCCTGTTTTTTACATGACATTGGCCTTGATTACCTCAACGGCAATGGGAATGCTTCCACACTACATAGGACTCGGGAAATCCCACTTGATGGGGATTTTGATTATTCCAGCCATCATAATTTACATGCAGATGTTTATTTAGGTGATTAAAATGGAAAAAACATTATTAGAACAGTTCAATGAAGAATCTAAAATTATTGACAAAAATGAATTTAAAATAATTAAATTAAATATTTATGAACAAAAAATGTTTGATATTATTTTAAAATTAAATAACAAATTATAGCTAGATAATTACCACATTATCTGCTATTTTTTCTGCTTTTTCACTTATTTCCCCAATATCTGCTCCAGGAAATGCATCTATAACACATAAATCCACATGATCAATGCTTAAATCCTCAAAAGATTCATTGAAAATCTCAAATCCACCTTCAATACCATTTAGTTCCAAGTTATTCTTTAGGGCTTCAACCATTTCTGGATTTATGTCATTGAATATTACCTTTTCAAAACCCAATTTCTGCAGATAAATTCCAAGGGCTCCCAAACCGCACATTGCATCAACAGCCACCCCTTTTTCAATGCCTTTGTTATTAATATAATTGTGAAGCCTTACCAGCTTATCTTCTGTTGTCATTGCAACTTCTATATGGTGGCGTGCCTGCTTTTTAACAAGAACTATCTTTTCACCAAGCAATGTTCTCATGACATTGATTTGTGTATCGTCACCTGCAAGGATTTCAAAGTGGTTAATCTCAGAATCCTTGTTGAATTGCCCTACGGTGTTTTGAGGACTTCCCTTCAACACGCATGCAACTTCAGGCACTTCATCCATCAATTTAGCTGCAACATCTGGTGTAAAATCTGGATGCAATAATATCAAGGTCTTTTTGCCTATGAATTGTGGGTTTAGACTGGAAAAATAAAAATTAGATAATGGAACTGGAGAGTTACGCCTCAATGTTGCCTTTTCAGGCACAATTTCTGATTCAATCATGATTTTTAAGATATGACTCATTACAATATCAAGAGGCCTTTTACCACAACTGCACCTCATGTATTCACCATTAAGCTCTTCAAAATCAATTAGGTCTTTTAGAGGTGAAAACTTTTTAATTTGTATGTCTATGCAGTTTTCACATTCTTGCAATGCATTTATTCTTCCACCAATGTCCATGATAAAATCCCCTTCACACTTATGATTTATAATTGATTTGTATTAAAAATATTGATACCATTTGTAATAAAAATTTATTAATTAGTATTACTAATCTATAAAATACGATTAAAAAATGGTGGTTTAAAATGAGCAATAATGAGATTATTCCGCAATATGATGTAGTTAAACAGGATTATACTCCAAAAGAAAAGACAATATTAGAAGAAATCCGTGAAAACCTAATAGACATAGCAATGAACTCAAATGAAAACTTTCAAGTAAGTGAAGACAAATTATTACTTGAAATCAGAAACTTCCTATCGACAAAAGAAAATATTTCAAAAGAATACTCAGACCAATTATCACAAAAACTTCTAAGAGACATTATAGGATACGGACAGATAGATCCTCTAATCCAAGATGATGATTTAGAAGAGATAATGATAATAGGCATTAATAAACCTGTTTTTGTCCACCACAGAAAGTATGGCATGATGAAGACAAACATCCGTTTCAGTAATACTTCTGAGTTAATGGATTTAATCGATACAATTGCAAGACAAATCAACAGACGAATTGACCAGGAATCCCCAATTCTAGACGGCAGATTAATTGATGGTTCAAGAATCAATGCAACAATACCTCCGGTTTCTGCTGATGGACCTTCACTTACAATACGCAAATTTAAAAGAGATCCTCTAACCATCATTGATTTGATAAAGTCCAAAACCATTTCAATTGATCTTGCCGGCTTTTTCTGGCTGTGTTTCGACGGGCTTGGAGTAAAATCTGCAAATGCAATCATATCAGGAGGAACAAGTTCAGGTAAAACAACCACATTAAATGCACTTTGCGCATTCATAAACCCAAAAGAGAGAATCATAACAATCGAAGACACTTTGGAGCTTCAAATTCCCCATGAACATGTCATCCGTATGGAAACCCGCCCCGCAAACATTGAAAACAAGGGAGAGCTGACAATGAATGATTTAGTCAAAAATTCCCTAAGGCAAAGACCCGATAGAATTATTGTTGGAGAAGTTCGGGCAGAGGAGGCAATAACCCTTTTTACAGCATTGAATACAGGACATTCCGGTTTTGGAACACTACATTCAAATAGTGCTCGTGAAACAATAACACGCCTTACAACAGAACCCATGTCAGTTCCGAAGATAATGATTCAGGCAATTGATTTTATCATAATGCAGAATAGAATTTATACCCCATCAGGAGTGTCTTATAGGCGAATCAGTGAAGTCGTTGAAGTTGTTGGAATGGAAAGTGATACGATTCAATTAAATAGGATTTTCAAATGGAATCCCAAAAGAGATGCAATTGAAAAAGTAGGGGTTTCAAGTCAAACATTAACCAACATTGCAGAGGTAAGTGGAAAATCCCTAACACAACTTTACGGTGAGATTGAAAACAGAAAATTAGTTTTACAACACATGATTAACCAGGATATTCGCTCGGTAAGTGATGTCAATCGCGTGATTGAACTGTACTATAAAAACCCAAGCAAAGTTTTAAATAGAATTCTTACCCATTAGGTGATTATATGTTAAATAACATGTTCATATTTATTGGAGGGATTGTTTTAAGCTTCATTAATTTTTTTAAGAACTTATCTTTTAAAAATTTTGAATTTAAACGGGAAAGGAAAACTAAGGAAATCAATGCAGAAATATTTTCCAGGTTAAAATTTGAAGAGGTGAAAATTCAAAAAAAGGAAAAAACACCAATGGACAATTTAAGAGAAGTTTTACTTAAATATTTAGCAAATAAACAGGCTATTTTAATTATTTTAATTATTTCTACATTATTAATGTTATTTGCCAGTTTAGAAGTTGTCGGAATGTTTTTAACAATAATTGTTATGATTTATATCTTTATTTTCGCATATCCCCAAATCAAACAAGAGCGAAGTTACTCAGATATTAATCAGGAGCTCCCATATGCTTTAAGACACATGGGAATTGAACTAAAGTCCGGAAAAGGCCTTCATGATGCATTCATTACAATTAAAAATGCCGATTACGGATCACTGTCATGGGAGTTCAGCAGAGTTTTAGAAGAAATTAAATACGGCAAGTCAACAGAAGAGTCATTACTTGACATGAGCGATAGAATAAAATCTGAAGGCCTCACAAGGTCTATCCAACAAATTGTTGGAACTTTAAGAGTTGGAGGAAATCTTGCAGGCAATCTTGAAATTATTGCAAAAGATATTTCATTTGATATGCAAATCAAATTAAAAGAGTATTCCCAAAGACTGAATTCTTTTATTTTGATTTACACTTTTATAGCCATTCTAGCTCCTGTGATTGGTTTAATTATGTTAATGGCCAGTTCAACAGTTATGGGTGATGTTATATCTGCAGATATGTTGTTAATAATATATGCATTGTTTTTCCCGATGGTGGTGTTGTTTATGGGAGTGTTTATTAAAAAATTAGAACCTAAAATATGAAAAATTAAGGAATTGGTTAAAAGAATGAATCAATTCCTTTTGATGCAAGCAATCCGGCAAATGCACCTTGTTGGTCCATTACAATATTTCCTTTTGAATATTGGTCAATTGCTGCTTTAATCATTGCTGATTTTTTATCCGGGTCTTTTGCAGAGTTTGCAGCTGCTTTTACTATTTCAAGTACTGCATCTCCCCTGGACATTCCATTACCCCAATCTTCTTCACGGATAATATCAATACCACTTGCAGTTACTTGTTCACCGTTGATGTCCAATGGACTGGCTGCTGCAAGTATTGCATCCAATGCCTGACTGTTAATTGCAACAACAGAGTCGATTTTAATGCCAGTGTTAACTTCAACGATTTCTTTTGCAAGCTGCATTGATTGGGCATTATCGGCATCCCAAAATGCATCGTGAAGCAATAGTTTTGAACCTGCACCCTGTGCTTGGGCCTCTTGAGGTTCAGCCGCAGTCGGGTGAGTCAATCCCCCAGGATAAACTGCTGAGTAATTTTTAAGGGTGCCGTTTTCCAGGTGAACAATGAATGCCATATCACATGCCCCCATTCCAGGTCTGTTTTCACTTTCATCAATAGCGCATACCAGAATGTTTTTATCACCTTGATTAAGCTCTGTAGTGTTGCCTAAAAATATTAAACTGGCAATTGTTGCAATAAACGCAACCAGAATCACAAGTAAAATCATGATAATTAATTTCTGACTTCTTTTCATAGTAATGACCTACTATAATCTAATTAGGTTAATATCTTTCAGTCATCCTATTTAAAGATATATTAAAAATAGAATTTAGTGACAGTTACATCCAAAAAAGAAACACCAAATTTTTTGAAAAATACCCTTTTCTTTTTTAGTATCTTTTTTAGTAGCTGTACAACATTTTGATTTGTTTACTTTTTCAGCCATAAATTTACAACCTTTAAAATTGAGAGATTGAAATTAAATATGAAGACATATTTAATTTCCTGAGAGTAGTTATATGTTTTTTGTTAAACTAGTAAGAGAGTTATTGACCAATCTAACAAATCGGAGTACGTACTGTCAAAGACAATACTTGCAATCAAAATTAGATTTTTTAGGTAGACCTAATTTTTCTCGCTACTAGTTATGTAGTTTAGTTTAGTATATAAATGTTTCTAATTTTTTAGGTAGGCCTAAATTTTTAGATTTAAATGAGAATTGAAAATTTTGCATCAAAGCATCAATATTTTTTAAAATGTATAAAGATTAATTAAATATTCTATTGAAAAAATTCCAATGATTTTGATTATTTTTTTAACAACACGATCATATTATTAAATTATATTTATAAAAATTATCTTTTTATATGAAAATGTTTAATTATAATAAAATTTAATGCAAAATCATATAAGCAAATTTATATATTAATTAAAATAAAATTTTATGTGCATATGTTAACAACATTATGATTTTTAATAAAAAGAATTAATTTGGAGGAAAAATTAATGAAGAAAATTAAACTTGGCATTCTTATTTCAATTGCTTTAATTTTTCTTTTAATCATTGGTGCTGCCAGTGCTGCCGATACAGTCAGTGACGATGTAGCTAGTGCCGCTGGTGATGAAAAATTATCAATTGACCAAGATGATGCCCTCGCCACAGGCGAAGAAGTCAAGTCTTTTACAGATTTAAGAACTGACATCGAAAATGGCGGTTCTGAAATTAAATTAGAACATGATTATAAATATAATGAAACTGTTGATATACTTGATGATTGGCATTCAGGTACCTGGTATGGTAAAAACAATACTGAAAGATACACTGAAGGCATATTAATTAATAAAGATTGTACTATTGATGGTCAAGGCCATTACATTGATGGTGCAAATGTTGCACGTATTTTTAAAGTTGATACTTTCCGTGATGTAACTCTTAAAAATATTGAATTTAGAAATGGAAATGCTAGTATTGGTGGTGCAATATATTCTTCTGGAAAATTAACACTTGAAAATTGTATATTCATAAATAATACTGGTGGGTCAATATATACCTTAGAAGAACAATCATTTGTATCTGTAATCAATGATGCAGCTAGTTACAATGCTCAATTAGAAAATCCAACTAGTGCATTAAACTCATATTATTATAATTGGCCAAGAGAAGATGGTGTTGATATTGATGGAAATCCTGTTCATACTGCAACCCCTAAAATCGTGGGGCACAGTTGGGAATCTGCTATATCCGCCGCTACTGATCCTTCTGAAACTTCAACATTCCCATGGGTTACTTTAAAAATGAATAATTTCACAGGTGAAATTGTATTTAGATATGATGGTGAAGTTAAATACACATGGTATGTTGTTGAAAAAAATTATGGTATTCTTTCTGTTCCTAATGATTTAGGAATGACTGATTATAGGTTAGCATGGAATACAGGTACCCCTCTAGATAAAGTATTTGATCCTTCAAAATTACAAGTATTATTTATTCCAGGTAATCTTGACGATAGCAGTAATTTTGGTTTAATCAATAATGAAACTAGTTACAATGCTCAGTTAGATGATTCATCTAGTGCTTTGAGTAAGTATTATACTGCATATCCTCGTGAAGATGCTATTGATGCTAATGGCAATCCTATTCGTGACCCAGATACTCCTGTTGCTGGCCACAGTTGGTTGTCTGCAAAATCTGCTTGGACAGTTAATCCCCACGACCCTGCTATTCAGAATTCTACTTTCCCTTGGATTACTTTAAATAATTTGAATAGATTTACTGGTGCACTTGTATTTAAATATAATGGTGCAACTAAATTTGTTTGGAATGTTGTTGAAAAGGATTGGGCTATCATTTCCGTTCCGGATGATTTAGGAATGACTGATTATAGGTTAAAATGGAACACTAGTGAAGTCATAGATGGCGGTAAAGAATTTGATTTATCACTATTACAAGTTATAATGATTCCTGCTAATATTGATACAAGTAAGGCCGCCGTTATTTCAGATGAAGCTTCTTATAATGCCCAATTAGCCGATAGCAATAGTGGTTTGAATAAGTATTATGCCGCATATCCTCGTGAGGATGCTATTGATGCTGATGGCAATCCTATTCGTGATAAAACCACCCCTGTTGCTGGTCACAGTTGGTTGTCTGCAAAGTCTGCTTGGACTGATGATTCACATGACCCTGCTAAACAGAATTCTACATTCCCATGGATTGTTTTAAACCTGAATAAGTTTAATGGTACTATTCTATTTGGATATGAAGGTAAGGCTAAATTTGCTTGGACCGTTTTTGAAAAGGATTTTGGTATTGTTTCTGTTCCTAATGATTTAGGAATGACTGATTATAGGTTAAAATGGAATTCAAGTGACGTAATAGATGGAGGCAAAGTATTTGACCCTTCAAAATTACAAGTAGCATTCTTAGCAGGTGACCTCATAACTCCTACTGATGTAAACAAAGATGCTTCATTAGATGTAACTGATTGTACATTCAAATTCCTTACTGGTACAGTTAATGCAGATAACATCACTTATGGTAGTGCTTTAAAAATTAATGGTACATTAGGCGATATTGGAGTAAATACCATCCACAATTTAAGCATATTCTTAGATTATAATAAATATGCCGATGATGTTCTTGATAACAACAATAACTTTGTTACAACAATTCCTAATGTAAATGCAGGCACTTATACAATAAAATTCGGTGACAATAAAGGAAATAGATTTTATTTAGCTGACGGAGTTACTAATAAAGTAACTGTCACAGCTAATGCTTTAAACCCTACAGTTACTATAGCAGACAGCGTTGCTTATGGTGATGACATCTGGATTAATGTCACAGTCCCTAGCGACTACATTGGTAAAATGAACTACTATGTTGACGGTGAAGACTACGGCGCTGTTTCAACACCTAGCATGACAATTTACCAATTACCAACAGGAAAACACAACGTAACCATAACATTTGCTGCTGATGGTAATTATGTTGCTTGTGAATTTAATAAGAATTTCACTATTACCCAAGCTGCTTTAAACCCTACTGTTACTCTAGCAGAAAGTATTGCTTATGGTGATGCTATTATACTTAAGGTTAGTGTTCCTAGTGATTACACTGGTAATATGAACTTATATGTTGATGGTGGATATTATGGTATTGTTTCAACTCCTAGCATGACCATTAATAAATTACCTGCAGGAAAACACAACGTAACCATAACATTTGCTGCTGACGGTAATTATGCTGCTGCTGCAGATTATAATAAGAATTTCACTATTACCCAAGCTGCTTTAAACCCTACTGTTGTTGTAGCTGACAGTATCCCATATGGTGAGGACATCTGGATTAATGTCACAGTCCCTAGCGACTACACAGGAGATATGAACTACTATATTGACGGTGAAGACTACGGCGCTGTTTCAACACCTAGCATGACAATTTACCAATTACCAACAGGAAAACACAACGTAACCATAACATTTGCCGCAGACAACAACTATGTCGCTTGCGAATTTAATAAGAATTTCACCATTACTCAAGGTCCTTTAAACCCTACTGTTGTTGTAGCTGACAGTATCCCATATGGTGAGGACATCTGGATTAATGTCACAGTCCCTAGCGACTACACAGGAGATATGAACTACTATATTGACGGTGAAGACTACGGTGCTGTTTCAACACCTAGCATGACAATTTACCAATTACCAGTAGGAAAACACAACGCAACCATAACATTTGCCGCAGACAACAACTATGTCGCTACTGAAGTTATTAAGGAATTCTATGTCACTAAAGTTGCGCCAAAATTAGATGTGACTATTGATGACATTACTACTTTAGACAATGCGCTTACTGTTAAATCTTCAGTTGATGGCAATTATAATTTGGAAGTTGGAAGCAACGTTGTTAGCTTCACTGTTGAAAATGGTATTGCTATGGTTCCTATTGTCAAGTTAACTTCTGGAGATAAAATCGCAGGAGTACTATTTAGAGGTAATGAAAACTACACTGACGAGTTAGTATATGTTAACTTTACCGTGAATAAAGTTGCTTCAAAAATTGCCTCTGCCAATGTTAATGTGGTATACTTAAACAATGGTAAGATAACTATCACTTTAACTGGTGCTGACAATGCACCAATTGAAGGTGATGTTGTTGTTGTTTTAAATGAAAAAGAATATAACGCTACTACCAATGCTAATGGTAAAGCTACAGTGACTATTGCTGCTAACCTTGTTCCTGACACATACAAGTTTACTGCAAAATTCAACGGAGATGCAATTTACAAACCTGCTTCTAAATCATATAGCTTCGTTATTACAAAAGCAACTCCAAAATTCACTGCTAAGAATAAAGCATTTAAAACTACCACATCCCCTAAAAAATACGCAGTAATATTAAAAGCAGGTAAAAATGTAGTTAAAAAAGCTAAAGTTACCTTAAGAGTTAATGGTGTGACCTATTCAGCAACTACCAATGCTAATGGTAAAGCTATCTTTAAAATTACTAAATTAAGTAAAAAAGGTACATTCACTGCTGCAATTAAATTCAAAGGTAACGATTACTTCAACAAAGCATATAAAAAAGTTAAAATTGTAACCAAGTAGATGCAATTCGCATCTACCCCATTTCTTTTTTTGAATATTATTTTCCATCACAAAATATGTAGGCAACCATTTAAGTTGCTAAAAAAACTAATTAAAATTATTCTTATAAAAAAATATCTTAAAATTAAAAAAAAGCAAGAGTTATCAATTATTGAATAACTCCATTAATTATTCTTAAAAATAAAAAAAAATTAGTGGAAAATCAATTTACATTAATCTTCCAACACCAGTAATTTCAATACTTGCAACACCATCAATAGCTGAAACCATTTCTTCAACAGGTTCAGATCCACCTTCACCATCTTCGGTGATGAAGTTTAAGATAACAGCAACTAAACCAAATGCAATTGGTTCTTCTGAAATTTCGTGGATTCTAGCGCCTTCAGGCATTGAACTTTCGATAGTTGCTTTAATAGCATCTAAATCTACTTCTGGACTGTCTGGCATGATTTTCATAGTTGTTAATACTTCACCCATTCTAATTCCTCCATTTTAATATCTATGGTCCTTCAAAACCACATTCACATTTGTAAGCGTGACCAAAGGTACGACATTTTTCACATCTTGCGATTTTTGCTCCACAAATAGGACATTCGAATTCAACGAATGGTCCGGTTAATGGAATTTCTTGTTTACATGAAATACATTCTACAGTTTTCATTTTATTCACCTATTATTTTTGTGTAATCGAAATTATAATCATTTACATTATCATCTATAAGAGATAAGACCCTTTCGGGATATTTTCCGTTTACTACATAACAATTAGTCCCAAACTCTAATAAAAGAGACGGTAACATTACATCAATCGATGACTCTTGAAAAGTTAGTAATGTTGTTGCATCGATTTTACTTATGAATGTTGAACCTGGCTCTTTCGGTTCTTGGGTATATATACCATTTACATTTGTTACTATTAAAAGCTTTGCATTTAGAAGGTGTGAAATGTATGCTGCAATCGAATCTGAAGTCACATCCCAGCTGCATTTAAATGGATTTTCTGTCTTTAAAAACTCGGAAACTACAAAAATTGGAGTGAAACCTTCATCTGCAATTTGATTTACATCATTTATTGAATATGCAAGTTTTGTTGAGTCAACCTTATCGTTGACAAGTTTGGCTATGATATCCATACAATCAATAGCTGTCCAATGGTTGGTTTCTTCTGTGAAGTTGATTTCATTATCGTATTTTCTAATTAAGTTTGCAAATTCTCCTCCACCCAAAACTATGCATGAATTGGTGTTTTCTAACCTTTTTGCCAAATCTATTGCATAATCTGGAAACAGACTTCCCCCAATCTTTACAACCTGTTTTATGATAGAAATCACGACCCTGTTTAATTAAAAGTAAGTATCATTAAATGATGGTTTGACTATAAAAGTTTCAAATCGCCAGTCACTTCATCAATAATTTTGTCCTCATCTGGACCAAGTGCCAAAACTGTAATGCTTGATGTAGGTATCTGAGTTCTTCCAGCATCAACTACCAAATAATTGACAATACCATTTTCATCGGCCAATTTTTTAAGTTCAATCAACTCTTCTTTTGTCTGGACTTTCAAAACTACCTTAGCATAAGCTTCATTTTCCCATTTTCTAATCTTTTCTGCAGGAGATTTTTTATATGCTCCAATGGATCCATGACAACATTGGGCTGCAATCTTTCCCTTGCGCATTTTCAAATCTGTTCTGACAATCATTACCTGTTTCATAATATCTCATAAGTTATGTTTTTCTTTAATTTCAAGAACTTTATCCAATGGAATTTCAGATTTTTGAGCGATACTTTCGGGATCATCTCCAGCTTTTAACAATTTAGCAATAAGCATTTCTTCACCTTGCTCAAAACCTTGCTCATATTTATTCTCACCATATTCATGCATCAAACTCATCCTATCACCTAACATATCACAAATTATATTTCTCAATAAAACATCATCAACAAATTTGTCAGTCGTTAACCACATTATTCCTAAAGCCAGATTCAGCTGAGAAATTGTTAAATTTTTTAATTTTGACATAATTTTAACAACTTTATCAATATAATCAGCAATATTAGAATCTTTTTTACTTAATGGAACTAAAGATAATAATATAATCTCTTTACTAGTGGGAGTTTCCTTATATTTAAGTTTATTTTCAACAGTATTTATAATTTCACCACTGTTTAAATCATTCAAACCAACTACAACATATCTGAATGAATTTAATTTGTTGTATTTGTATTCAACTATTTTTGAATCTTCAGCTGTGCTTAGAACTGCTAAATTTACTTCTTTATCATTTTTCTTATGTTGGTCAGTTATTGCAACATAGGAATGTGCTCTTCTTGAAAACTTATCGTCAACAAGAGTGCTTTGAAACTCGACAATTAGGTTTTCGTTGTCCAACTGAAGAATCAAATCCGGCCGGTAATTTGTCGGGTCAATGTGTCTTAACTCTTTAGTCCAAACTTTAACCTTTTCAGATTCAATCCCCAGAATCTCCAATAGAATACTTGCATCCTCATCAGAGACATTTTTGAAAATCATGTCTTCCTGAAATTCAGCCATGGAATTAACCTCCTAATTTAATTAAATATAATCTGTTAAAAACACTTAAAAAGAGTTTATATTTAAATTAAACCATTATAACTTAAATAAATTGGATTTTTCGCCTAAATTTTACAAAACAAAATCAATTTTTCAAACCCAAAACAATGCCGAAAATGGACTTTTAACTAAACTTTAATTAAATAGAACTAACAAAAATGTTAATGATTATATTTTTAAGGAGATAATAATGACTCGTATTTCAATTTTAGACAAAGACAGATGTCAACCGAAAAAATGTGACTATCTTTGTATCCATTACTGCCCCGGTGTCAGAATGGACGAGGACACCATCGTAATTGATGAAGATAGTAAAAAGCCGTTGATATCAGAAGAATTATGTGAAGGGTGCGGTATTTGTACAAATCGTTGCCCATTTGATGCTATTACAATTATTAACTTACCTGAAGCTGCCGATAATCCAATTCACAGGTTCGGCCAAAACCAGTTTGAACTGTTCGGACTTCCAAGCTTAGAAGAAGGAACAGTTTTAGGACTTTTAGGTCAAAACGGTATCGGAAAATCCACAATAATGAACATTCTGGCTGGAAACCTGATACCTAACTTTGGAGACTTTGAAAATCCTCCTGAAAACTGGGACAATGTCATTGAATACTATAAGGGTTCAGCACTTCAAAAATACTTTAGGGACTTGTCTGAAGGCAATGTGAAAACCATCCTAAAGCCACAGATGGTTGACAAGCTTCCAAAAGTTGTAAAGGGTAAAGTTAGAGACTTGCTTAACAACGTAAACGAAAGGGACAAGCTTGACTATGTTACAAAAGAACTGCAGCTTGAAAATGTCCTTGACAGGAACATGGAAAACCTGAGTGGTGGGGAACTTCAAAGGGTTGCAATAGCTGCAACCGTCTTAAGGGAAGGTGATTTCTACTACTTCGACGAACCTACATCCTGGCTTGACGTATCACAAAGGTTGAATGCAGTTAAGGTTATTCGTTCTTTGGCTGATGAAGGTAAAAGCGTTCTTGTAATCGAACACGACCTTGCAACTTTAGATGCACTTTCAGACAACATCCATATCCTATACGGTACTCCCGGAGGATACGGTGTTGTATCCGGAAGAAAAGGTGTTCGTTTAGGTATCAATGCATACATCAAAGGGTTCTTGGCAGAGGAAAACGTAAGAATCAGAAAAAATGCAATTGAATTTACAATAAGACCACCAACTCCCGAAGATGAAGGGGACGCACTTGCAAGTTATACCGATTTAAGCAAAGACTATGATGGCTTTAAGTTAACAGCCGATGAAGGTGAAATCTTTTATGATGAGATTGTAACTGCATTCGGTTCAAACGGTATCGGTAAAACCACATTTGCAAAAATGCTTGCAGGCGTTGAAGAGCCAACTACCGGTGAAGTTGATGAGGAAGTAACAATAGCATACAAGCCACAATACATTGTAACCGACTTTGAAGGAACCGTCAGTGACTTCTTATATATGAATGCACCTAGTTTCGGAAGCAAAATCTTTGAAAGTGAAATAATGAACCCATTCGCATTAAATGAAATGCTCGACAAACCTGTTAAAGGTTTAAGTGGAGGAGAACTTCAAAGATTGGCCATTGCCGCTACACTTTCAAAGGATGCTGAAATCTATCTTTTCGACGAACCTACCGCATTTTTGGATGTTGAGCAAAGGTTGATAGCTGCCCGTGTAATCCGTAAGATGGTTGAAAGCAGAAATGCCGCTTCACTTATCGTTGATCACGATATTGTCTTTATCGATTACATCTCTGATAGGGCAATGGTGTTTGACGGTGTTCCTGGTTTGAACGGTCATGCTTCAAAACCGACTGACCTTAGAAGCGCAATGAATGAGTTTTTAGGAAACCTCAACATTACATTTAGAAGAGATAAAGAAACAAAAAGGCCAAGGGTCAACAAGCTCGACAGTTATAAAGACCGTGAGCAAAAGGAAAAAGGCGAATATTACTACCTATCCGATTAAAGGAGGCAATTCATGTTTGAAAATAGAACAAAAGGTGCGCAGTTAGTTAAGAGAATTTCCTATTTCTATCTGCTGGTTGCAGTATTGGTCATTGTTGCAACAGCAATCTTTGGAATTAGCGGTTTTAGCCTGAACATCATTTTCTATATAATAATGTCCGCAGTATTATACTTGCTTTCAACCAGATTCCAGGAAAACAAGAATACATGGATTTTTGTAGTCATCTGTGCAATCATTACCATCATATGGACATTAAGCCTAATTGGGCTTGTATTGACTATACTTCTAATAGTTGCTGCAAATGACATGAGAAAAGAATTGGAATAATCAACTCCCAATTCTTTTAAAACATCCTTATATGACCAAATTTTCCCAATACCTCACTATCACCACTTAACAAAAAATATTACTCGTCATAGTAATTTTTTAAGAGTTTGTAATACTTTATTTTAAATTTAAAAAGTTTATATACTCCTTCAAATAAAACTTTAATAAAAAACAAGTTAAAGTGATTTTTATGAGTTGTTATAAATATTGGGGAAAAATAGAAGAAATCGCAGATAAACTTTCAAGCTATGGTGATTTAGACAAATATGGAGATTCTGCACTTGATGATGTTGATATCAACGAAATTATTGACATTTTAGATGAAGTGGAAATTATAGCTCACGACAGAGAAATAGATTTTGATTCTGCAAAACACATCCTTGATGATGAAAAAATGAACAGAGCATTAAAATTGATTCGTAAATTCTATGTATATGTCGGTGCGAGACTTGAAACTGAAAATGCAAGAAAAATATTGGAATCTGAAAATCCTCAAGAAACCTTAGATTCATTTCAATTTTATGAAAGATACATTGGACTTTTAAACAATGAAAGTCAACTTGCTAAATTTAATGAAAGCAAAACTTTCGTATTTTTAGGAAGCGGACCACTTCCAATCACATTAATAATGTTTAACCAGGTTTACGGCTGTAAATGTATTGGAATAGAAATTCAAGAAGAAGTTGCAGATTTATCCAGAAAAGTATTGAAAAAATTAGGTCTTGATGATGACATTAAAATCATAACTGGTGATGAACACTCAATAGAAGATCTTGATTATGATATTTTAATGGTGGCTGCACTTGCAGAGCCAAAAGACAGAGTATTTGCAAACATCTGGGAAGTGATTGATGAAGACAAACCATTGATTTACAGAACATACACTGGAATGAGAGCAATCTTATATGCTCCTGTCCTTGAAAAGGACACCAGAGGATTCCATAAAGAAGTTATGGTATTGCCAACCGGAAAAACAAACAACACTTCTGTATTAATTAGAAAAATTGTTTAAAAATTAGTTTTAAGCCTTAATAGTTATTAAAGTGAGGAGATACTTTAATAACTATAAGAGAGACTTAATTACATCAAATATGTATAGGTACATGTAATTGATTAAAAATCTTACTATAGACCTATTTAAATACAAATTGACAATTGAAAGATAATCGATTAAAACTATCTTTCTAACACAAGTAATTATTTCACTAATCTTAGAAAGACAATTGAAAGATAGAGTGTAAATAGCATGATGCTATTTACTTAAATAATATGACCTAATTTCTAAATTGAGGTTGTGGCATATTAAGATTATCAGAGAGTATCTGATAATCTATAATATAGTAAATAGTAATAATCATATAAATGTTATTAAAGTATTACTCTTTAAATTATAGGCTAAATTATTAACAGATAATCAAATATTCCTCATATAAAAATTAAACGATTAAAAATTAATTATAGTTAAAAATAAGTTCTTATTAAGCCCAATTAATAAAAATTAATAATCGCTAAACTTCCTAAAATCCGTTTAAATTTAAAAATAAATAATCAAACACATCATTTATCAAAATAATATATGAAATTAAAATATTTAATGAAATAATCTGCTATATGCTCTCAAAACAGTTGAAATTATTGGAAATTGGGAAATAAAAAAAAGTAATACTTTTTATTAAAATAATACTACATAAAATAATAAAAAATTATAAAAAAATATTATACTTTACACAATAATCCTAAGATCAACTGCCAAACACCATAATTTTATTAAAAAAATAGCTATTAAAGTCTTGAGGAGTGAAGATTGCTTTAATAGCTATTGTAGACAGTGAAAGAAACCCATATATAAATATATAAATCTCTTTTTTATTTTATTAATTAACCCAATATTGATGGAGAAAAATGAGTAAAATCAACTGGTTATGCCAACAATCAACATTACTCTAGGCTAATGATGAATTTTATCAATATCAAGATAACTAATCGAAAAATAATCAAAATATTCTCTATTTTAACTATCTTTCTAACATTAGTAATTATTATCTCACTAATCTTAGAAAGACACTTAAAGTGAAAGTAAATAGCCATTATTAAATAGCTATTTACCTATGGCTTGACTATTTTTTTACTATTTTAATTCCAATGGACCCAATTTAGAGAGAGTTTTATGGAATTCATCCATTGTTTTTTGGAATTTTTCACCTTCAGATGCGGAAATCCATTCGAAACGGAACCTTTCTTTTTCAATTCCAAATTCTTCGATAATATCTTGAACAATTTTTGCTCTTCTAGACCATTTGTAGTTACCAGCATCATAATGGCAATCACCAATATGACAACCTCCTACAAATACTCCATCAGCACCATCTTCAAATGCTTTAAAGATCATGGATGGATTAATTCTTCCAGAACACATCACACGAATGATTCTAACATTAGGCGGATATTGCATACGTGCAGTACCTGCAGTATCTGCACCACCATAACAACACCAGTTACATAATAATCCTACAATTTTTATATCATCAGACATCAAACCACCTCATAATTCAACTTTATCTGGACTATATAATGGAGGTTTAACATCATCTGAAACTCCAGCTACATAACCAGTCCTATCGTAATATTTTTTCTGCAATTTATCAAAAATCAATGAAACAGGAATATCCATCGGACAGACATCATCACATTGACCGCAGTCACAACAACTGAAACTCATGTGAGAGAGCCTAACTCCCTGAAATGCAATTGGTTCTGGTGGAATGTTAAGTTCATCTTTGAAGTATGCCTTGTTCAATTCACAATTTTCATAACACCAGCATATCGGACAGATGTCTCTGCAAGCATAGCATCCAATGCATCTTTTCCATGCTTCCATATCTTCAGCATCCCCGAATTTGGCATCTTGGGCTTTTTTAGCCATCTTAATCATGATGCCCTCTACTTTTGATCTTGCCTCGATTGATTGTTCTGATGCATTTTTGGTTTCAAGAATTCCTGCACTTTTTGCACCGTCGATTAATTCCTGACCTTTATCATCATTTATTTCAATGAAAGTCCATCCATCTTCAGCGCCCCAGTTACCGCAAGCAATGTTTGCTTTTCTAGGGATTTTTACATCACATCTTTGACAGTTGTTACGTCTTCCATATCCTTCATGTTCTAATTCGTGGATTTTAACACCTTTTTCACTGCCGTCTGCAAGTTCAACAATGAATTGGCCTTTATCAATTTCCTCACTTACAACATCATCCGGATTAATATCATAAAATAATTCAATCATTTTACGTCCAGTGACAGGAGATACGGTTCCTCCACAATTTAAACCAACTGTATAAATGTTGTCCGGGTCGATTTTATGTCTTTTAATCAATTCTTGAATGGATCTTATATCACATGGTTTAACTGCCACAGCAATTTTTTTATCAGCCAAATATTTTTGAATGATGTCGCCCACCATAGTAGGAGCACAGTGATAAGACCCTGCAGTTGAAATTAAATCTTCACAATCAGTTATAAATGTTGGAACACCATCATATATATCATCTCCAGGACGTAATGCCAAAACACCATCAACCATACCCTCATCCAATAAATATTTGAAAATACTTGTTACAGCGCCTCCACATTCACCAGCTTCATAGATTGCACTATCTTTAGATTTAGCTAAAATATAACTCATAAAATCACTCCAACTCACCATTTATTTTTTCAATGATTTCCACAATGCCCATTTTATCAGATTCACAGACTGAACTAAATTCTTGGGTTAATCCTTCAGCATTTGTAAATGATCCATCTGACTCTAACCATGATTTAATTGGAATGACAAAATCAGAAATTTCGGTTGTGTCATTATTAGATGGAGTGAATGTAATAACTTGAGATATTGATTTAAAATCGAAATCAAATTCGTTTACAACATCCTCATTGAAAACAAGTAAAACTTCAGTATTGCCCAATAATTCCAATGCATCTTCTTTTGACATGGCTTCAACTAAATCTAAAGCTCCTTTTGAATTAGATTTACTGTAAACTGGCAATAATTTAGAATTTGCACTTTCAATCAAATCCAAATCCTCAAAAGAATCAACTTTATTAAATATGATTATAGATTCATCATCAAAATCATTATTTTCTAAAAATTCTTTAACAGAACCAGACGTAAATTCATCAGAGATATTTGCGGTTGGAGTACCTTCTAAATCATCATTAACATATATTTTAGCACCATTTTCTTTAGCGCGAACAATGCGTCTTCCAATTAATGGATTTTCATATAAGATATTTCCAATTACAAAAAGTTTTGAGGCATTTTCAACATCATCATATGAAACCACAGACTCGAAATTTTTCAAATTATTATCATATGCTAAAATATTAAAACCTTTAGATTCACATAAAGATTTAATTGCCTCTAAATCTTCATTAGAATTATTTCCTGAAAAAATAACAGTGATTTTTTCATTATTGGCAGATTTTAATTTGCCAATAACATCATTTAATACTTTTAAATCAAATGAAAAGTCATCATCAACGTTTTCAACAGAAGCCCTTCCATTTGAACAATTCTTCCCTTCATTTATAGGATGTCTTTTATATGGAAATGTTCCAACAATTTCTTCATTATCTAAAATCACATTTATACCACAACCAACACTACATGATGGGCATAACGTGTGTTTAATTTCAAACATAATACATCACCAAATTTATAAAGCAGCATTTAAATTAACTGCAGAACCAATATCCTCATTTATTAGCTTATAATCTGATTGTCTAGTTAATGAAAACATCTTCATTAACAAATCACATGCATGATGGAAAATTATTTGAGAGCATTCTTGCTGAACAAAACTTTCAAAATCCCCCAATTTAACTAATCCTGCAAGTTTAAAATTTAAATTGAAGTAATTGGCTGATTTTAAAATAATGTCATATTTTATAGCTCTTTGATCAGTGTTTGTATACTCGACTGACCAATCAATATCCAAATTTAAATTTGTATTTTTAGGATTGTAATTTTCTCTAATCATAGCTATCTTTTCTACAGTAATTTCCACACTACTCTCTCCAATTATTTATTAAATAATCTCCAAATTATCAAAATTAATAAAATTAATTCAAATAATCTATACACTTGTCACAAGTAATAAGTATATAAATGTTGTTAAAGTATTACTCTTCAAATTCAACGATTTTCATAAAATTAAGCTATTATAATGATTTTAATAAAAAATAAATTGCATATATGTTGATAATAACTAAAATAAACATTATTAAGAGTTTTCTAATAATGATTAATAATTGTAAAAAATAATTAAATAAATTTAAACTGAAAAAAGAAGAATATTAATGATTATTTATCCAAACTAATGAAAATATTGGAGTAAAATTGAAAAATTAGCGTTTAAATTGTTTTAATATTTAAAAAAAATAGTGAAAGTATGAAGTAAAAAGTAGTAATACTTTTTTATAAAATAATACTACTTGAAAACATACTTTTTTATAAAAAATTATTATTTATACTATTGTCAATGCATCAGGCACATTCTTCAAAATATTCTCCTTAACTGGAATCATTGTTGAGGATGCAATTGAAAAGTCGGCACTTTCGGCAGCGACTTTATCATCACTTTCACCAATGATTGTTGCATTTAAAGCACCTTGCAAGTTATCAACAGTGTTTTTCAATACCCAATCATCAACATCTGAAATTATAATTTCATCAACATGTTTATCTAATTCATTAGCAATTACCCATGAAATAAACCTTCCGCCATGAAGTGCGATTGTATTTCCATCAGCCAAATCAACAATATCGCTTAAAGTATGTTTTAATTCAATGTTCTGATACATTCTTGAATTTACCAATGTGGCCCAATGTGCATCACCCACATGATAAGACCCTATCTTTCTTGGATAAACGTAATCGGGACCTGCAATTTTAACTGCAGTGGCCAATGATAACAAATCATGCTTTTGAACTGGAAGACCACGATTCGGGAATTCCTCATTGATAATTTGAATTACTCTTGGAAGTCCGAATTTTCCTCTTCTTGCGGTTCCAGGCTCATATCCACACATATATCCATGATGATTTTTTGGAAAACCTGTAATTATCATATTTAGGCCAGTTCTAAGACCTGCCCTTACCTCATGTTCATAAGCACCATTAGTGGCTACAACTTTTCCTGGAGACAATATTCTTGCAGCTGCAATTGTTTTTGCAAATCCTTCAGTTGCATTTTCACATCTATTAAAAGGACCTCCTTCAACTACAATCACATCAGCACCAATCTCAATAGATTTTTCAAAACCGGTGATTACCTCATCATAACCATCACCAACAAACATGATTGATTCCAAACCCCTGCCATATTTTTTAGCCAAATTTGCAATGTCTTCTGCTTCTCTTAATGGAGCTGCATGTCCATCACCTGTTTGTTCTGATGTAACGTTTACTGCAACGGATGAAGATAATTTAACCCATTGCTCCTTATCGTCTTTTTCAGCGAGTTCCTTGTCAATTAATCTTTCATGGATTCTTCCCCTTGGACATTCAGTAAATGCAGGACCTTTATTATAGCACTCCCCACCACATCCACTGATATTTTTTGGAAGTCTCATTGCACCATTTTCACCAAAGTGATCCAAATCAAGAGGCACATCAACAATTTCATGTACCTTCTGCATCACTTCAACACCACGCATCCCGAACTTTTCAGCTATATCTGAAAATGCATATGCACATATGTGAATTGGTGCTCCAATCATGTCTGCCAATCGGCAATTTCCCAATAATTCCATTAACTCCAAATCTGAAGCGCAAGTTCCTGCGACCACTTCTGTTAAGTCACATCCTAATGGAAATCTTTTGAATTGCATTCCTAACTTCATTGTTTCTTCTAGGGAAAGCTCTGAAATTGCATCAACAACAGAAGTTACATCCTTATCCATTTTTGATATTTCGATTGCTGCTTCATCATCATGAACAGCTTTTTTAATTAAATCATACATGAAAATTTACTCCAACTATAATAATAATTATTATATTTTCAGTAATAACTTTAATAAATAACTTTCTATTAAGGCGAACCTAAAACTATTTTAAGACAATATTATTAAAAAATAAAAGTATTACTAAATAAAATTAGTTTATAAATAAAGTAATACGAGTATTACTAAAAAAGAAAAAATAATATAAAAAATAATACTAAAAAAAGGACAATGTAAAGATTTAAATAATACTACTTTTTAATATAAAAATATTACTACATGGAATACTAAACCATAATTAAGTAATAAAAAATGCAATATGATGCTTTAAACCATGTGGTAAAACTTTTTTAAATAATTATTTAAAAAAAGTACATAAAAAAGGAGACAAAAAAATGAAAGTAGCAATTTTAGGTGCAGGATGTTACAGAACACATGCTGCAAGTGGAATTACCAACTTCTCAAGAGCTTGTGAAGTTGCAGAAGCAACCGGAAAAGAAAACATTTCTATGACCCACTCCACAATCGAAATGGGTGCAGAATTATTAGAA
>NZ_JAZKXX010000064.1:0-18352 GCF_045611865.1 Methanobrevibacter sp. | reverse complement strand
TATTGAATCTGAACTGGTTACAGCATAACATTATTCATTACATCGTAACAGCCTGATTTTATAATTATTTAGAAAATGAATTCTCTATCAGAGTTTTATTGCTTGAAATCTATAAGTATCGGAACTTTTTTATAAGTTTTAGTAGTTCAAATAGATAAGGTTGCTAAGAATATCCTACGTTTCGTATGAACTGTTTGTATTTTTAGAGGTTCAATAAAACTAAAAAGAAGTAATGAGATATTTCAATTGGTAGGATTGGGAAGAGTTTAAAAAGATTGGTTGCAGAGGAGTCATTGTTGCTTTAATGGTAATAACTGAAACTTATCTCGGTTCTGCAACTATTGCAAATCTGACTTTGTTTGCAACTGGAATGATATAACTCTTTTTTTATTCATTATTTTTAATAATATCCTTTATCACTTCACTGGATATTATTAATCCCGCAACGGAGGGTACAAAGGAAACACTGCCTTTCACTTTATATTTTGAATCTTTTTGGTTTATGGCGCAGTCATTTGTGTTTATTGGCTGTTCCTTGGAATAGACTACTTTTAATTTTTCTATATTTCTTTTTCTAAAATCCTTTTTCATTATTCTGGCAAGTGGGCATACTGAAGTCTCATAAATATCAGCTACTTCAAACATTGTAGGATCTAATTTGTTCCCGGTTCCCATTGAGGATATGACTGGAACGTCGAGGGCATCACATTGGCATACGATTGCAATCTTGGCCATTATAGTGTCTACACAATCAACAACATATGATAAGTCTTTGGTGATGATATCATTTTTTGAATCGGCCATATAAAATTCCTTGTAAATTTCAACGTTTGCATCTGGATTAATCTCTAAAATTCTTTCTTTCATTAAATTGACTTTATATTTGCCGATTGTCTTTACTGTTGCTATCAATTGTCTGTTGATATTGCTTTCATCTATCTTGTCAAAGTCTACTAAAACAAAATTTCCTATTCCGCTTCGGGCAAGTCCTTCACAAACAAAGGAGCCCACGCCTCCAAGACCGAAAATGGCGACTTTGGCATTGTTTAACTTTTCCATTCCGTCATTTCCAACTAGCATTTCTGTTCTTGAAAACTTCCCTTCCATATCCACTCACCAAAAAATTTAATTTAATTTATCATATAATAATATACAATCAAAGGAATAAATAATCTTTTCAAATGAGGATTTTCATGATAATTGATACACATTGTCACATTTATAATAGTGAAATGGAAAATGCAGAGGGAATAATAAAGGAAGCTGCAGAAAATGATATACATATAATTTTGAACGGCACAGATCCTCTAAGTAATAATGAAATATTGGAATTGTCACGTAAATATGAAAACGTCTATGCGGCTTTGGGTTATTTTCATACTTTTGTGAGTGAAATAACAGATGAAGATATTATTTTATTGGATAAACAACTTGAAAATGATAAGGTAGTGGCAGTAGGTGAGATAGGCCTTGATTATTATCATACAAAGGACAATAAGGATGAACAAAAGGAATTATTTGAAAAGATGTTAGATCTTGCACAAAAACATGGTTTGCCTGTAATAGTGCATTCCAGAAAATCAATGCAGGATACATTTGATATATTGATAGAACATGATGTAGTGGGGTCCATGCACTGTTATCAGGGTTCGGTCGAAATGGCACAGGAATTCATTAAATTAGGTTTCTATATAGGAATAGGTGGACCAGTTACTCACAATAACAATAAGAAAATAAGGAAAATGGTAAAGGAAATTGATATAAACCATATTCTTGTAGAAACAGACTCTCCATATTTGACTCCAGAAGAAAAAAGGGGTGAAATAAACACATCACTAAACTTAAAATATATAATAAGAAAAATAGCTGAACAATTAGACATTACAGAAAATGAAGTCATGGAAATAACAACAGAAAATACAAAAAAATTATTCAAAATCTAAATGTTTTGAAGTTTTATATTCAATTTTTTAGGGGCTAATAGTCAATTATACGAACTGTTTCATATGTTTTAAAACGAACAGTTCGCATTTTTTTATTTTTCATTTTTTTAAAAATGTTTAATAAAATTTATTATTTTTTATTAATTTGTTTAATTTTTACTTTTTAGATACATTTATTAATAGATAAAAATCAATATTAATATACTAAAAGGGGAAATTAAAAATGAACAATCAAAAACCCGTTCAGATTTTTTCAAATACTGATGAAAATTTCGGTGTCAATGTTATAAAAAGTCCCGTCAAACTCACAATTTTGGAAATGTTAAGGGATAGTGAAATGGAGTTTGACGAAATTGTCAGTAATACCGGTAAATCAAAATCAACAGTCTCTGTTCATTTAAAAAGCTTAAGAGAAAGCGGAGTTATTTCGTACAGAGTTCACCCTGTAGATAATAGAAAAAAAATATTTTACCTGAATTCAAAATATATAGGTTCTGTAGATGTTTCTGAACCAAAGGAACTGGAGGAAGCTCAATCAGACTATTTAATTAAGAATATAGTCGATGAAGATGCAGAATTTTCAACCTTATTATTCCACACTTTAAGAGCAATGCTTATTCAGGAAGGAGTAAATATAGATCCTATTTTACAATCAACTGGCAATAGTATTGGTAGAGCTATTTTTGATAAAGTCTATGATGATGATTTAGAGATATTTATGCAAAATATAGGTAATTTTTGGCAAGAAAAAGGCCTTGGAAGGATTACTTTTGAAATTGGTCAAAATATTAAAATCACAGCTTATGATTGTTTTGAATGTGGTTTGCTTCCAAAAACTGGAAAACCAGCCTGTTATTTGGATACTGGAATTCTTGAAGGTCTATTCACAGAATTCTTTAATTTACCTGTTAGTGTAATTGAAATTCAATGTTATACAATGGGTGATGAAAAATGTATGTTTGAGGTAGAACCTCTAACACAGTAAATCTTATTAATCATCGCCAAATTTAATTATTGTAGTTGTAAGATAAGGTTTTTCATTGGAAAAGCCTTCAATGATTTTTTCGTTTTCACGTGTACAATTTTGCACAGAATAAATTTCTTTTGGCCTATTTTTTTCTTCTATTGTTGATTCTAGCTTAGAAGTGTTTCTTGATGCTTTCATAAGTACAATGGAATCACTGTAATCAAGAACTTGCTCTAATCTGTCATCAATTTTTGGAACGATAGTTAAAATGTCGTTCTGTTCTACTAAAGCTTCGTTTTTAGCAGCTGCACAGGCAGTAAATGATGTGATTCCCGGAACGGTTTCAATTTCATAATCGTCAATTAATTTTTTCTGCACATAAGAATATGTACTAAAAATGGAGCTGTCTCCTAAGGTTATGAATGCCACGTCACGGCCGCTGTCAAGATATTGTGCAATCATTTCTGCTGCACTGTTCCATACTTTTTCAAGCTCTTTTTTATCTTCAATCATTGGGAAGATAGGTGCAACAAGCATTAACCTTTTGTAATCTTCTCTCTTTTCTAAAATCGGTTTTACAATGGAAAATGCAATACTTTCTTTTTCTTTTGATGATTTTGGTGAAAATATCACTGGAACTGTTTCTAAAATTCTAGCTGCTTTTAAAGTTAATAATTCAGTATCTCCAGGCCCTACACCAATTCCATACAATTTTCCTTTTTTAGTCATATAATCACTTTCAAATATTATTTCACAAATGCTCTTTCTATAATTTATTTATAGTATCCTTATCTAATATATTTTTAATGTCAAATTCAATGTTTTGTCCAAATTGTGGAATGCTTAAAAGTAATTGTACTTGTGGAAAGTACCCTAAAAAAGAAAATGCTGGTCCAACAAACTTATTTAGTTTCTCAAAACCTAGAAGTTCTTCTATTTTAGATGATGATATACCTGAAGTTTATTCTGTAGATGACCATAAACTTGATGAGGGTACAGTAGCATATTTGAAAGAACGATATCCAAGCATAGATGATGAAATTATTGAAAATTTTCCATTTAACGAGCCAAGAATCGGTCAATTAGAGATTATTCAAGATATTAATGATGCGATAAGAAAAGGATACAAGTACATTATCTTGGAGGCCGGAACAGGAACAGGTAAATCCGCAATAGCGACAACACTTGCCAAAATGTATGAATCAGCTTATATCCTTACAATGACAAAGCAGTTACAGTCCCAATATTCAGATGAGTTTGAATTTCCACTTGTTAAGGGTAGAGGAAATTTCGCATGCTTAAACGATAATCTGGAGTCAACCTGCGATATGGGGGCATGTAAGACAACACCTACATCCTCTAAATTTTTCTGCCCATATGGTGTTGCAAAAAATCCAACTTTGGATGCAGAACTGGCTTTTGAAGATTCATTTGGTGGCACAGTATTTTACCAATCAGAAAGTCACTGTCATTATTGGAATCAAAAGGCAAATGCAGTAAACTCTCCAATCACTTTAATGAACTATGATTATGCAATTGCCGAGCTGAATTATGTCAAACATTTCGGAACAAGATCTTTATTAATATTGGACGAAGCCCACAATATAGAAAATAAATTAATGGCTACAATGGAAGTCAGCTTGTATAACAGACGTCTTGAAAAGGATATTAACAAAGTAATATCTCAGGAAACATTAAAAGATGGTGAAATTGAAGATTGGAAGATGGAAATCGATGCAGTTAGGGAAGCCTATGAGGATATTGACTTAAAAGATGTTAGCAAAAATAAAGCAGATAGAATTAAATCAACAATTTCAAGGCTTAAAACTCTTAAAAACAACCTTGACAGTGAACCAAAAAATTGGGTTATTGATACAGAAGAAAGCGGAGTCACATTCAAACCGTTAAGAGTTCATCGATATGCTAAAAATAATCTTTTAAAGTATGGAGATGTTGTAATATTCATGAGTGCAACTATTCTTTCTCATAGGATGTTTTCCAAGTGGTTGGGACTAAATCCAAATGAAGTTTATCACATTAAAGTTGACAGTCCGTTTACAAAAGAAAAAAGACCTATAATTCTTAATTTAGCGGGTAAAATGTCAGCCAACAGGATTAAAAATACTGCTCCAAAAACTATTCCAATTTTACAGGAAATTTTAAAAAAACATGAAGGAGATAAAGGTTTAATTCATACTCACAGCTATAAATGTCAACAGTACATTACCAATAACTTATATAACTCAAGATTAATCACTCATTCTTCAAAAAACAGAGAGCAAATTCTTGACTTTTTTGAAAAAGATGAAAACCCATTAGTTTTGGTTTCACCTTCTATGAGTGAAGGTGTTGATTTGCCATATGATAAGTGCAGATTCCAGATTATTTATAAAATACCATTCCCTTATCTTGGAGATAAGCAAGTGAACATGAGAATGAAAAGAGATAAGAAATGGTATGCATATAAGACGGTTATGACTTTAATGCAGGCTTATGGCCGTGGGATGAGGGCTGAAGATGATTCATGTTATACTTATATCATTGATAGTGATATTAACATGTTATTTAAAAGTCCAATGTATAGGTCTTTAATTCCTGATTTCTTTAAAGAGGCCGTTGTTAGAGTTAAAAAATAAGCGGACCTGGAGGGATTTGAACCCCCGACCTTAGGATCCGAAGTCCTACGTCATTCCTGACTAGACTACAGGCCCAATAAAATTAAAATTTTATTCCTATTCTTCTTTTTTTTCTTCAGAATCAATAGAAATAATTGGCATATCTTTGATGTCTTCCACTTCTGCAAAAATTTCATCGATAGATTCATTATCGAGCTGAACTTGTTCATATTCGATTTCTTCAGCTGTTAATTCTTTTTTTTCTTTAGCTGGAGGTAAATCTTCGACGTTTTCTTCATTATTTTTGGTTTTTTTAGAAGCAGTGGGTTTTTTAAGTTTTTCTTTTAAATCACCAATGTCAAATTCTCCTATTTTATAAGATTCTTTGTCTAATGGGATTTCACTATTAGGAATTATTTGTGGTTCAGGTTCATCTTTTTTAGTCGTGGTGTTTTTTTCTTCTTCATCATTCTCAATAGAATTAATACGATCTGTTATTCCTTTAAATGGTAGCTTTATATAAAATACTTTAATTATTCCGTAAGCAAAGAATATTAATCCAAACGCTAAAACAATAACGAAAATAAAGTTTGTTTCACCTGAAACAACATGGTCTATAACTCTATCACTACGTGATTGGAAGATGAATGCAGAAATAATTATTAATATTAATCCAATGAGTGTACTTACAATACCCAAAACTGGTGTTCTTCCAATTTTTGCATTTACAATTGTATCGAAATTTTCGCTAATCTCTCCCATGAAGTCTTCGGGATTTTCTTCAATTTCTGTATTTTCAACATCTTTTTCTTTAGGTGTATTTATAATAAAATTTTCATCAATTGGGGTTTCTTCTAAATTTATAGCATGGGCTGGTTCATCTCCTGGACGGTAGATGAATTCATCGTCAATTTCTAATTCTTCAAATTCATCAGAATCATTGAGATAGTCTATTAATTCACTATCTTCTTCGACATCATCATAATTTGCAGATTCTTTTACATTATCTTCTTTGATATTATGAATCATGTCTTTTAAATTAGAAATCCTATGCTCTTTTTCTTTAGAATCTTTCATAAAAACCCTCAGCTGTATTCTCTCCAACTGTGTTTACATTCAGTGCATGTAAAAAAACGTGTAGGTGCTTCATCAGCACTACGAGTTTGTTTTAGTTCATAATAAGCTTTATCATTTCCACACTCTGGACAAACTTCAGTTGTTGTTGGGCGTACATCAATATCTTCACCCAACATTTTAACGGTTTCTTCAGCTTCAACTTTCTTTGAAACCTCATATTCATTAGTATCTGATAATTCGTTAGAGTATCCACAGCTATTACATTTCAAAACTCCATCACTTGGAAGCATCATTGCCCCACACTTTGGACAAAATTCCATGTAACCTCTCCCTTTTATAATCTATAAATTTTTTATATATTCTAATAATTTTTTTTTTAACTTATTTAAATATATAGCATTAAATACTAATTTTAGCTTTTTTTAGGCAATCATTTATTATTTTTTCATGGTCAAAAGCAATATTGATATCTTTTAGTTTGTCCTGTGAAAATATTGCAATATCACTTGCATCGCTATCAGCTTTTCTTTGAGATATATCACCTTTAGCTATATATGCAACTGTTATTGTATGGCCTCTTGGGTCTCTATCAGGCTTTGAATAGACATTTACCAAATCTATTAATTCAACATCAATATTTGTTTCTTCTTTCGCTTCTCTGACGGCAGCATCTTCGACACTTTCACCATACTCGATAAATCCTCCAGGTAATGCCCAGTAATCTTTGTAAGGATTGTTTTTTCTTTTAATTAAAATAAAATTAAAATCATCATCAAAAATAAAAATATCGGCTGTAAGTGAAGGAATCTTGTAATTTGCCATCAAATCACATAAAAAATAATATAGAAGCTATAAAGCTTCATCAATAAGTTTTTTAAATTCAGAACTTTCTTTTTGGAGTTCTTCTGCTGCTTTTTTCAATGCTTTTCTTGGTCTTTTTCCTCTTTTGGTTTTAATAGTCATTTCAGGTTTACCGGTAAGAGGGTGATCAATATTGTAAACAGCATATTCAACATCAGGGTCTTGCATTAAAATGTGTCTTAATGCATTGCAAACTCCATGACTTTCATCTTTTACAATAAAAGTTAATTCTAAAGTTTTATCTTCTACAATTTCAAAGTTTTCCATTTTATCAACCTTAATTAATCATTAACATAGTTTTTAGAGACTTTACGTCTTTCTTTCTTATTACATGTATTACATTGAAGCTCATTTACTTTTTGTGTAGTGTGCATAAAATCTCTACAACGGGTACACATTGCTTTTAGGACTCCACAATCCTCATCTACAGTACCTAAATCAACATTATCTCCAGTAATTTTCACAACTTTTGCTTGAATAATGTCTCCTATTCTAAAAGCATCTGATAATTTTTCTAAATAATCTTTTTTTGCTTGTGAGATGTGGATAGCACCCATATATGGTAGTGCCAATGGTCTAGCATTGTCTTTCATACATTCGATTTTTACGTTTGCTCTTTGTGGTTTAATATCAGTTATTTGTCCATAAACGGTGTCACCAACTTTTAAAAGAGCAGGTTTTGCATCTGACACAACAGAAATAACCTTCATTTTTTGATTAATTTTAACATTTCCAAGTACTGCTGATTTAATTTCACCATTATCATCATAAGTACCTTCACCTGGTAGGTATTGTTCGATAATTCCTAATTTATCTCCAGGCATTGCAATTTGTTCTTCTTGTGTATTCATATTAAAATCACCAAAATAAAGATTTTATAAAAATTTCTTTAATATAATAATTATATTGATATTAATATTTAAAATTATTTGTAACGTTCATGGAATAAAATTTCATCCAATTGATAGTTTTCCCATTCACGTTTGTTTAAAACTATTTCTAGTTCTTGTGGTGTTAGTAATGGTTTTTTATACATTTGTGAATCGTCGATAGCAATTCTTGGACAAGCACTTACAACAAAGGCATCCAAATCTAGGTATGGTAATAATATGTCTGGTGTTACATTATCTACTAAAATAATAAATGCTTCCATTTTATTGTCTTCAAGGATTTTTTTAATTTCCTTTGCAAGTTTCATTCTATACTGGCCTTCTTTTGAAGACACTAATATTCCCCATTTTTTAGCACTTCTGGCTTTGGTAATCCTTGCAAATCTAATTCTTAAAATTCTATCAGCATAATCGTCCATTCTTCTAATTTCGCTATTATATGGATCAAGTGCCAAAACAGGGGTGTTTGAAAATAAGTTAATTCCAAGCGGGTGGAAGTTACCGCTACCTATAAAAAGGAATATTTCGACATCCAAGTCTTTTATTGATGAAAAATTACAACCTAAAACCTGTCCTTTTCTTGTTGAAGGTGAAGAACCAAGTATGACTTCTTTACCATTATCTTCTAGAAAATCCTTGGCTTCATTTAATAAATGTAAGTGTTGGGTTGTGGTTACAAGACCTATTCTGGAATATTCTTTTAAGTTTTCCAATGATTTTTCCAGGTCTTTTTTAATGTCTATTTTAGAGAAAGCTTCAATAAAAACTGTAGGCACTTCGTATTTTAAAGGAAGAGGGGTATGCCCGTAATGAATGATTAAATCAACAGACCCTTTCATTTTATAGTCGCTAACGTCACAGGCTCCAAAACACGGATCTCCTGAAATTATCACTGTTGCATCAGTTTCTGCTTCAATTTTTCTAGCTATTTTTGTAGCTTGTATTTTTAAGCCTTCTGGAAACTGAAGGCCGACGGTTTGGGCGTCCTTTGAGTTTATTTTACGGATTACTTTATCTAAATCCATTTCATACATTGACATTTTAATCTTCAATAGTTTTTTCAATGACTACTTTACCATCAATAACATCTAATTTAACAATAGATAAGACATCTATTCCAGTTTCTTTTTTGACAATTTCTTTTCCTTCACCTTTATCAATAATGGCTACTACAGATTTCAAATCTAAACCCATATCTTTTAAGGTTTTAATTAATGCTACTAATGTTCCACCGGTACTTACAACATCATCAATAAGTAATATTTTTTCTCCGGCGTGTAAATCGTTTACATAAAGGTTTGATGAACCGTAACCGGTTTTTTGATAAACTTCTGTTTCACCAGGTAGTCCATATTGTCTTTTACGTATTACAACAAAAGGGATGTCGGTTGCAAGGGATAATGCTGTTGCTAAGTGTATTCCCATCGCTTCAACAGCTACAATTTTATCAATATCTAAATTTGCATGCTTGTGAACAGCAAGTGCTAATTCTCTAAGCATTATTGGGTCCATTGCTGGAATACCATCACTTATTGGATTTACAAAGTAATTGTAATCTCCTTTTTTTACAATGGGTGACGCCTCTAAAGATTTTTTTACTTCCTCTAACATAGTCTCACACAAAAATTTTAAACTTGGTTAAATATAAATATAGTATTAATATAATTATATAACTTGCTAATTAGAATTATTATAAGTGATTAATATGCTTGGAAATTTAGGAGAAAATCTTACTAATACTATGAAAAAATTAGTAGGAATGTCCGTCATTGATAAAAAAACTATAAAAGAGGTTGTAAAAGATATACAACGTGCTTTAATTCAATCTGACGTTAATATTAAATTAGTTTTAGATTTATCAAAAAAAATAGAATCAAGAGCTCTTGAAGAAGAACCTCCAAAAGGAATCACTCCAAGAGAACATGTTATAACCATTATTTATGAAGAGATGGTAAATCTTTTAGGTAGTGAAGCTGCAGGTTTGGATATTAATGAAAGACCTTATAAGATATTGTTTTTAGGTTTGCAGGGTAGTGGTAAAACTACTACAATCGGTAAATTATGCAGATATTTGCAGAAAAAAGGTTTCAATCCGGCCGTTGTTTGTACAGACACATGGAGGCCAGCTGCTTATGAGCAATTAAGACAATTAACTGAAGAAATGGATGTTCCACTATATGGTGATCCGGAAAATAAAGATGCATTAGATTTAGCTCGTAAGGGATTAAACGAATTTAAAAATAGGAAAGTTATCATTTTCGATACTGCTGGTAGGCACAAACAGGAAGAAGATTTAATTGCGGAAATGGATGAATTGGATGATATTATTAATCCTAGTGAAGCTATTTTAGTCATTGATGGAACAATTGGTCAACAGGCTGGTGAACAAGCTAGAGCGTTTTCACAAGCCACAGACATAGGTTCAATTATTATTACAAAATTAGACGGTTCAGCAAAAGGTGGGGGTGCAATGTCTGCTGTTGCAGAAACTGGTGCTCCAATTAAATTCATCGGGACTGGAGAGAGAATCGATGACTTTGAATTATTCGACCCTGAAAGATTTATTTCAAGATTACTTGGAATGGGGGATATCAAATCCCTTATAGAAAAGGCTGAAGAAAATATTGATGAGGATGTTGCTGAAAAAACCATGAATAACATGTTAACTGGTAAGTTCACATTAATGGATATGAAAAACCAGTTTGAGATGATGAACAGTATGGGTCCAATGCAACAAGTCTTAAACATGATTCCGGGTATGGGAAACAAGATTACAAAAGAAGCGTCTAAAATGACAGAAGATAAAATTGATTCTTATAAAATCATGATGTCTTCTATGACTGAAGAAGAAATGTTAAACCCAAAAATCATCAAGCAATCCCGTATTAAAAGGATAGCTCGCGGTTCTGGTTTTGAAGAAAGTGAAGTTAAAGAACTTTTAAAATACTATAACAACACTAAAAAGACAATGAAAGGAATTGGAAAACGTAGTGGCCGTTTAGGTGGCGGTGCTATGAACCGTATGATGGGCCAGTTTATGAACAGATAACATGTTTGAATTAGCTGAAGATATTCTAAACGAAACAGATGGAAAAATCTGTAAACATTGTCTTGGACGTAAGTTATCTAAAACAATTGAAGGTGTTAACAATATAGAAAGGGCAGATAAGGTATGCTCTGAATTAAACATCAATTTAGATGATGTGGAATGTAGCATCTGCGATAATCTTTTTGACAAACTGAATGAAGATTTATATAAAAAAATAGATGATAAAATCAACCAATTGGGCATTGAATTTGAAACATTTCTTGTTGGGTCTAAAATAGCCAAGGATATTCAAAAAAAAGACGAAGATTTGTCTGAAAAATTCGATTTAAATGTTGAAACCATTAAAAAAGAAGTAAATAGGTTAATAGGTCTTGAAATTTGGGAAAGATATGACAAAGAAGCAGAATTTGAAAGTCAAGACATTGTTTTTAGTATAGATTTAATCAACGAGCCCAAGGTCAAAATTCAGATAAACCCTTTATATGTTGAAGGCAAATATAACAAGTTGAAACGTGGAATTCCTCAAACAAAATGGCCTTGCAGTAAATGTAAGGGAAGAGGTTGTGAAGATTGTAACTTTACAGGAAAGCAATACCCTGAATCAGTTGAAGAACTAATTTCCGAGCACTTTTTAGAGATAACTAAAGGTCGTGAAGCAAAATTCCATGGAGCTGGACGAGAAGATATTGATGTTTTAATGTTAGGTTCTGGAAGACCATTTGTTTTAGAAATAAAAGAACCAAAAATTAGATATTTTGATTTAAAAGAATTAGAAGATAAAATTAATAAAATTAATGAAGGTAAAACTTCATATCACAATTTACATCTGTGTGAGAGAAGAAGAAAAGCAGAAATTAAACAATCTTCTCCTGATACTTATAAAGTTTATAATGCAATTGTCAAATGTGATGGGGTATTTGATGCAGATAAACTTGAGGAATTAACTAAATTTGATGAGATTCACCAACAAACTCCTTTAAGGGTACTTAGAAGACGTACAGACATGATACGTATTAAACATGTTCTTGATTTGTCCTATGAGATAATCGATAAAAAGACATTTAGTATGCGCATCAAAACTGAAGGTGGATTATACATTAAAGAATTAATTTCCGGTGATGAAGGAAGAAGCCATCCTAATGTAAGTGAAGTATTGGGAGTTAATGCAATTTGCGAACAATTGGATGTAATTGAAGTAAGTGAGAAGTGATATTATGGCAGAGGAGTTTACACATTTAACAGAAAGTGGAGTACATATGGTTGAAGTTGGTGGAAAACCAGATCAAAAAAGAAGGGCTATTGCAAAAGGCAGCATATTTTTAGATAAAAATACCATTGATTTAATCCAAAATGAAGAAATCAAAAAGGGTAATGTTTTAACAACTGCTCAAATTGCAGGGATTCAGGCTGTTAAAAATACATCTTCAATAATTCCGCTTTGCCATCCATTAGCTTTAACTGGAATAGAACTTGATTTTGAAGTTAAACAAACAGAAATTATTGCTACATGTGCTGTTAATACTTTAGGAAAAACTGGTGTTGAAATGGAAGCTATTACTGGTGTGAGTGTTGCATTACTTACTGTGTGGGATATGGTCAAGGCTGTTGAAAAAGATGAGGATGGACAGTATCCAGATACTAGAATAAGCGATATTAAGGTTATTAAGAAAGAGAAAATCTAACCTTTATATACTAGGAAAATAAAAGTTATATACAGTTATTTTTATCAATTAATTTTTAGGAGATTATTTATGGCAAAAAAAGATAATAAAATTTCTATGCCTCAAACTGGTGCAGGTTTAGTAAGATACTTTGATGAAGAAAGTTTAGGTCCAAAACTTTCACCTGAGCACGTAATTGTTGCTACTATTATTTTAGCTATATTTTGTTTCGTTTTAAGATATTCAGCTTAAAATTATTGTTTTTTAAAACAATACTCTTTTTTTATTTTTATTGATTACTATGTTAACTAAAAGAATTATTCCTTGTCTAGATTGTGATTTACAAGTTCCGGAAGGTAGGGTTGTAAAAGGTGTTGAGTTTAAAGAGATTAAATATGCTGGTAACCCAGTTGACCTTGCAACACGCTACTATGAGGAAGGAGCAGATGAAGTTGTTGTTTTAGATATAACAGCATCTCATGAAAGGCGTGCAACAATGGCAGATGTTATTGATAGGCTAACTGAAAATGTTTTCATGCCAATCTGTGTAGGTGGGGGAATAAGGAAAGTTGATGATTATATTAAAATGCTTAAGGCAGGAGCAGACAAATGCTCAACTAACACTGCAGCTATTAAAAATCCACAATTGTTAACTGACGCTTCAAAAGTTGTTGGATCACAAGCTGTCGTAATTGGAATTGATGCAAAAAGAAGATATGTTGACCATCCTGATGATGCGCCTGATAAAGTAGTCATTGAAACTGATAAAGGTTTTTGTTGGTTTGACTCAAGTATTTACGGTGGACGTGAATTCACAGGTATTGATGCAATCCAATGGGCACAAAAATGCCAGGATTTAGGTGCCGGTGAAATTCTTTTAACAAGTATGGATGGAGATGGAACTCAAAACGGTTATGATATTGAGTTGAATAAAGCTATTAATGATGCGGTTGATATTCCAGTTATAGCTAGTGGTGGTGTTGGAGAGCCAAAACATATTCTGGAAGTATTTGAAAAAACTGATGTTAGTGCAGCTCTTGCAGCAAGCATATTCCATTTTAATCAATATTCAATTGGAACTGTAAAGGAATACTTAAAAGAAAACAATGTAGCTGTTCGTTTATGATTATTAGAAAACCTATTAATTTAGAACTGACCCAATTGTCAGGTCAAACATCACAACCTCCTTGGATTAATGTTGGAGATTCATTTAGGGAAGTTTTAATGGTTAATGAAAAGCCAGTTCTTTTTGATGTAAAACAATCCGGTGATTATCTTGATTTTAATTTCACTGGAGATATATCTAAAAAAGAAGCTATTCATAGTTTAAACTACATTTATGATTTGGATTTTGATTTGAATAAATTTTATAATTATTTATCAAACCAAGCAGAGTTGGAAGAAATGTCTGAGTTCTGCAAAGGGTTACGGCTGTTTTTGGCAAATGACCCGTTTGAGTGTATAATTTCATCAATTTGCTCTGCAAATAATTCCATTAAACGCTGGACAAAATCCATCCGAGACATGAAAGAAAAATGGGGAAATAATTATTTTGATTATTATTATACATTTCCAGATAAATCTATAATTCAAGATATTTACGAAGATGATAATGAAGAATTGTTATTTGGGGATAAACCTTGTGGTAATAATTTAAAATCATGTGGTGTTGGATATCGGGCGCCATATATCAAAAAAGCTTCACATATTTTTACACTTGAAATGGACCTTTCAGAAATTTCTAAGATGGATTATGAAGAGGCATTTGAAACCATCCTAAAAGTTCCGGGTGTGGGCCCAAAAGTAGCGGACTGCATATTGCTTTACGGATTTAACTTTAAAGAGGCATTTCCATCCGATGTTTGGATAAAACGTATTGTTTCTCATTTATATTTTGATGGTAAGGATATTAACGTAAGTAAAGTGAGAGATTTTGGAATGGATGAGTTTGGCGACTATGCAGGTTATGTACAACTTTATTTGTTCCATTATGCAAGAATGTCTGGTCTAATGAGCAAATTGAAATAATATTTTCAAAAACAATATATCCTATAAGTTTGATATAGTTTATTGATGCAGACAAAAAATTTAATCCTTTTAATTTGTACAGTATTGTCATTTTTCACAGTTTTTGCGGTTAATGCGGTAAATGTAGTAATCCCATCAATTGCGGCTGAGTTTCACATGAATAATATTGTTCAAAACTGGGTTACAATTATTTTTTTATTGGTTGTGGCTGTCCTTTCAGTTCCCGCAGGTCAAATTTCTGGCAAATACGGTCTTAAAAAAGTCACAATTTTCAGTATTGTCCTTTTTATTATAATTTCCATTGTCAATGTATTAGTAACATCAACAGAACTTTTTTTAACATGCCGTTTGATATTGGGAATTGCATTATCATTTATAAACGTCACATCAATGGCTATGATAGTTTCAGCATTTAAACCAGAAGACCGTGGTGCCGCTTTAGGGATTAACATCACAGGGGTTTATGTAGGTTTATCATTATCTCCCGTTCTTGGAGGAATTCTAAATTATAATTTGGGATGGAGGTCTGTTGTCTTATTTGGAGTTCCATTTTTACTTGTAATTCTGGCATTGCTTTTATTTAAAGTCAAAGATGAATGGATAACATTTGAGGGAATTCCGATTGATATTAAAGGATCTCTCGTATATGGAATTGGTATGGTATTGTTTATCTATGGCTTTACAATATTGCATCAGCCATTGGGAATATTATTAACAGTTTTAGGAGTAATCTGTTTTATTGTATTTGGATTGATAGAATTAAAACAGGACAATCCGGTATTTGATATTAGATTTTTCAAAAACCGTAAGTTTTTATCTTCAAATTTCGCATCTCTATCAGCATATTTGGCAACATATGCAGTAGTTACAATCCTAAATTATCACCTACAGTACATAAAAGGATTTGATTCACAGACTGCAGGCATGATTCTTCTTGTAGCGCCAATATGTCAGGTTATTCTTGCTCCAATTGCTGGTAAATTGTCTGATAAGTATGTTCCACAAATCCTGGCAGCTATTGGAATGGGACTTGGAACAGTTTCGTTAGTTTTATTCTCATTTTTAGATAACGGAACCTCTCTTGAGTTTTTAATTGTTGCAATGATTATCTATGGTATTGGATTTGGATTGTTCTCACCACCAAATACGAATGTTATAATGGGTTCGGTTCCACCAAAAGACACTTCTGTTGCCTCAGCGGCAGTTTCAACAATGCGTACAGTAGGCCAGGCAATGAGTATGGGGATATTGACATTGGTATTTGCATTTGTAATGGGTGATGTGCCTATTGTTGAGCAATACTATCCTCTTTTGATAAGCAGCTGTCAAATTACATGTCTGATTTGTGTGGTGTTGTGTTTACTTTCAGTATTTGCTTCATTTGTTGGAATCAAATCTAATGATACTATTAATTAAAAAAAGAAAAGTTTGAAAGATAATAATTATCTTTCTTCAATGGTGACTTTATTCATTACGTCACCTTGTTGGATAGCGTCTACAACATCTTGGCCTTTAATAACTTGACCGAATACAGTGTGAACACCATCTAAATGTGGTTGTGGTGAGTGTGTAATAAAGAATTGGCTTCCACCAGTGTCTTTACCTGCATGTGCCATGGATAATGCACCAGTACCGTGTTTGTGTGGGTTTCCTTCAGTTTCACATTTGATAGTGTATCCTGGTCCACCGGTACCGTTACCGATAGGACATCCACCTTGAATTACAAAGTCTGGAATTACTCTGTGGAAAGTTAATCCATCGTAAAATCCTTCGTTGATTAATTTTTCAAAGTTAGCTACGGTTCCAGGTGCTTCATTTGGGAATAATTCAAGTTCAATATTCCCTTTATCAGTTTCGATTATTGCGACTTTCATTTTATCACCTAATTATTAAATAACATTAATACTATATAATATTAATGATTAAAAAGTTTATGGAGGAAAAAAATGAATACTCAGGAATTAATTAAGATTGAAGATGATTATTTCATTAATACTTTTACAAGACAACCAATCGTTTTAGACCACGGGGAAGGTGTAAAAGTATTTGACATTGATGGAAATGAATATTTGGACATGTTTGCAGGTATCGCAGTTAATGCTTTAGGTCACAATCACCCAAAACTTGTAAAAGCATTACAGGATCAGGCAGAAAAGCTCATTCACATTTCAAGCATTTACTACAACGAACCTGCTTTGGTTTATGCTAAAAGATTAGTTGATTCAACCAGTTTTGATAGAATATTTTATGCCAACAGTGGTGCAGAGGCAAATGAGGGAGCAATTAAACTAGCTGTTAAATATACTGGTAAAAGCGAAATTATTTCAACTGTTGATTCATTCCACGGAAGAACAATAATGACCTTGGCAGCAACTGGGCATGAAGAATATCATGAGCCATTTAAGGCTGTAATGCCTAAGGGGTTCATCAATGTTCCTTACAATGATATTGATGCAATTAAAGATGCAATAACAGAAAATACTGCAGCTATTATTGTTGAACCTATCCAAGGTGAAGGGGGAGTTAATGTTCCAGATAAAAACTACTTAAAACAAGTAGAAGAGCTTTGTCATGAAAAGAACATCGTATTTATCGTTGATGAAGTTCAAACAGGATTTGGAAGATGTGGAACTCTCTTTGCTCATGAATTATTTGATGTTAAACCAGATATCATGACAATGGCTAAAGGAATAGGTGGAGGAGTCCCAATGGGTGGAATCCTTGCTACAGAAAAGGTAGCTAGTGCTTTTGTTCCAGGTGATCACGGAACCACATTCGGTGGAGGACCTCTTGTCTGTGTAGCTGCAAATGCAGTTTTAGATGCATTTGAAGAAGAAAATATCTTGGATAATGTTAATGAAGTTGGTGAATATTTCATTAGCGAACTTAAAAAATTAGATAAGGATATCATTGCTGATGTAAGAGGTAAAGGATTGATGGTTGGTTTGGAACTAACCAAACCTGGTGCCGAATATGTTGACAAACTCCGCGAAGCAGGATTTTTAATCAACTGTACTGCGGATAAGGTTTTAAGATTCGTTCCACCATTGATAATTACAAAAGCAGAAATTAACAAGTTTGTCAAAGCTTTAGATGAAATACTCTAAAGCTCATAATTTCTTTTTTTGAGTCTGTAAAATTTTATAGGCTTCTTTCAAATTTAATTTTTTACACTTGAAATTTCACTTCGATGAAAATTCGTTCTAATTCTTCTTTAATTACAAAATAAATTGTTAAAAAATAGTAAATTACTTAAATAAG
>NZ_JAZKXX010000063.1:0-9575 GCF_045611865.1 Methanobrevibacter sp. | reverse complement strand
TTTTCTAATCGATGTGAAATTTCAAGTGTAAATCTTAATACACAATAATTAGACAATTTTAATAGATTATAAGTAAAAATAGAAATAAAAATAAATTTTTAAAAAATTTTTGCAAAAATCAAATAGGATTTCTACAAAGCCATTTTTTTAAAACATATCTATTTTGAATTTTTTAACTAATTTTATCCTTGAAAATTTCGTATTTTAAAAATGCATTCTCTGTTTGAAATAGCCACAATTATTTTGGACAGGGCATGAAAGGAAATTGCAGGTTAGCTGGAAAAGTCCTTGGAAATCATAGTCAAATCTTAAAAAAATAAAGGGTTTGAAATTCCTAGAAAAAAATATCAAAGTGATGAATATCAACCTCAAAACATTTGTAAAAATAGCTTAACTAACAGATTATTTTTTAAAATTTAACTTAAAAAAAAATAAGAAATGTAGATGCATTTGCACCTACTTAACAGTAATTTTAGTGCCTACTGATTTTGCAGCATAATATGAAGTAGCTGCAGACTTAACGGTTGCTGCATACTTACCTGTTTTAGTCAATTTAGTAAGTTTAAATGTAGCAACACCTTTTGCGTTGGTTTTAGCAGAGTAGGTTACTTTGTTTACTTTAATAGTAACTTTAACACCACTCATAGCTGCATTTTTGTTAGTTTTCAAAGTCACTGAGTATTTTTTGGTTTTATCAGTGCGTTTGAATGTTTTTGCAGCAGCAGTTAATTTTGGAGTTGCTTTTTTGACTGTAACAGTAACGGTTTTTGATGATTTGACATAATTTGCATTTCCATCAAATGCAAATGTTATTTTCTGTGCACCAGGAGGTAAAGCGCTGAGAGATTGTTTTACTTTACCGTATTTATCTGTTTTTACAGGATATTCAATACCCATAACACTTATCCTTACATCAACACCACTAATTACCTTACCGTTGCTGTCTTTTAAAGTAGCTTCCAAGTATTTGTTGTCTCCATAACTTACTGTCATTGCAGAAACTGAAATTGCTGTTGCAATTGGAGTAGTATCACCTGCCCCAATATTTTTAAATGTGACTACTTGATTTTTTGAATATTCTTTTCCATCAGCTGTTCTTTTATAAGTGATTTTTACATTATAATCCCCATTAAGGTTGCCTGTTAAATCACTACCATATATCGCTATACTTGGAGTTCCGGACCCTGTGAATGTTTTAGAATATATCTGAGACCCATTTGCAGAAATACTTACCTGACCATTAAGACCTGATTCAGTTTGTGTATCAAAGACTGTACAGAGATAGTCATCATCTGATTCAACTTCCCAATCATCATATGCTTCTATAAAATTATCAGCAGTTAACTCTGTTGACTCAGTTACTTTTAAAGTGCCTGATGCAATTTTTAAATTCTCTATGTTGGAATCATGACTGTTATAGTAAACTGTAATATTGTAGTCATCTCCCCAAAATATGTATAGATCATCTATAGTTAAGCTTATGGAAGTTTCATCACCAGTTTTATAAAACCTAAAGCTGGAACCGCCATCTACCTTTACTTCAACATGATCATTATAAAAATCAGGATAAATTGAACTGTCCTTTTCTTTTACATAATTTGGCAAGACAAAGCTGACAACAGCCTCTTTACTCTTAATGTTAGCTTCTGATTTTATAACAACATTAAAATCATCAGCGGCAGGATCTTGTAAAACCTCGTTATTTTCATCAGAGCCTATCAGCTCAACATCATCTACAAGAGTTTCAGCAACTTGTTCCTCTCCTGTATCGTCAACTGCAAGTGCACCTGCATCTTCTGCGGCACTTACAGCACCTATTGTAAAAATTGCCAATAACAGGAAAGTTATTAACATTATCTTTTTAAATTTCATAATTTTCACCTTTTAGCTAAAAAGAGTAAATATTAAAAAATACCCCATTAATTAATATTTATGCCATATCAACAATTAAATTATTTTCTAAAAGGCAATTTGATGACAAATATTTTTTACATCAGATTTAAAAAAAATAAGTTAAAGATGAGTAACTCATCTATAAGTTTTCATTGATTATTTTCACACAGGTGTCTTTAATAGACTCTGCACGGCCTTCATCTCTTGACTCCAAGGTTATCCTAATGTAGTCTTCGGTTCCGGATGGCCTTACCAGCACCCAGCTGTCATCGGCAAATGTCAATCTTACACCGTCGATTGAGTTGACCTCAACTATATCGTCGAATGCTGATTTAAGCAATTCTTCCATATTCTCCATTACTTTGATTTTTGCTTCCTTAGAGCAGGTTATTTTCTCACGGATGTTTGGATACTGTGGAATTTCTGAAAGCAATTCGGATAATTTGCCTTCCCTTGAGACGATTTCAGCCATTCTAAGACCTGACAATATTCCGTCAGGACACATGCAGAAGTCAGGGTGTAGCCAGGTTCCTGAAGGTTCCCCTCCAAATGCGGCATTCTTTTCAATGATTACTTCAGCAACATTGACGTCGCCTACAGGAGTTCTTAAGACTTCCCCTTTTACAGATTCGTCCATACATAATCCTGCATCAACGGTTGTTACTATATCCCCATCGAACTGTTTGGATATCAATGCAAGAAGTGAGTCGAATGGTGAAACGTTTCCGTTTTCATCTACTGTAATCATCCTGTCAGCATCACCGTCATGGGCAATTCCAAGATCTGCACCAATTGCAACTACAGTTTTCATTAATGTCTGGAGGTTTTCAGCATTAGGTTCAGGGTTTCTTCCTGGGAAAAATCCGTCAGGCTGTGAATTTAAGGTTGTTACTTCACATCCCGCCTTTCTGAATACCAAAGGTGATATTTCACTTCCTGCTCCTGATGCACAGTCAATTACTACCTTAAGGCCATCCTTAATATCAACCATGCCAACCAAATCATCAATGTATTGGCCCTTGATCTCCTCATTGACATTTAACTTTCCGACCTTATCCCAGGTGACTGAAATATAATCTTTATTTGCATATATCTCTTCAATTTTTGCTTCCTGAGCAGAAGTGTATGCCATCCCATTTTTATTCCATAACTTTATTCCGTTGTATTGGGAAGGATTGTGGGATGCTGTAAGCATTATACCTGCATCGGCATCGAGCTTTTCGGTAGCATAACCAACAAGAGGTGTTGGAACCATACCTATTTTTACCACATCGACTCCGCTTTCAAGTAAACCTGCGCAAATCGCCTGGTCCAACATTTTATTTGTGGTTCTTGTATCATATCCCAAAACCACTGTACCCTCATTTCCAAGGTAATATGCAAGGGATTTACCAACATTTAAAGCCAATTCACAAGTTACTTCAGAGCCTATCAATCCTCTAATTCCTGATGTTCCGAATAGTTTTTTTGCCGCCATACTACCACCCTATGCTCCGAACTTATGGGCATAATTCATCAAATCCATCATTATGTTCATTACATCTGATCCTCTGATTCTGTTAAGTCCCCCTTTTGCACATGCTCTTTCGGAGAATTCACATACGTCATCAACCCTCACTTCAGGACCTCTGATGAGTACAGGTACCGGGTCTCCTGAGTGGTTCATGACTGATATTGGTGTTGAGTGATCAGCTGTTAGGTAAATATAAACGTCTTCAAGTTTTATCAACTCGCTCATGACAACCCTGTCGACCTTTTCTATGAATTCCATTTTTTCTTTGGTCTGTCCGTCATGGCCGGCCTCATCGGCTCCGTCAATGTTTATCAAGAAGAAGTCATGGTCTGAGTTTTTAACCTGGTCTATTATTGTATCTCGTATGTTGTCCAAATTGGTGTCTATTCCTCCGGTTACATCATCCATTTCGATGATATCCATTCCTGCAAATCTTCCGATTCCCATGATAAGGCCTGTTTCTGCAATGCATGCAGAGTTTATTTCATATTTCTCGTTTAATGACTCGACAACAGGTACTTCACCTGCTCCACGTGGGATTACGATGTTTGCTGGAGGTAAGCCTTCTTCAATTCTTTTTATGTTAACCGGATGGTCTTTTACCATTTCATAGGTTTTTACAACCAATTTGTTTAATATGTCTGCGGTTTTTTTAGCTTCAGGTGTGTCGTCTAAGGCCTTTACTTCTTTTGGCTTGTTGCCTTCGACTTTAGGGTCTGCATCGCTTACCTTATCGGAGAGTCCTTCTCCCCTCAAGACTAAAACCGCCCTGTGACCAGTTGATTCTTTAAATATGATTTTGATATCAGGATAGTCCTCTAAAACCATTGTATTCAATACTTCCACAATCTCTTTGGTACCTTCCTTGATTCTTCCGGCACGCCTGTCGGTTACGATTAAATTCTCATCTGCTGTTGAGAAGTTGCATCTAAATGCGATGTCACCCGGAAGCACATCTACTCCCACACCATTTGCTTCAAAGGGGCCCCTTCCAGTGTATACCTCATACGGATTGTAACCTAAGATAGATAAATGTGCAGTATCACTTCCAGGAATGATTCCCGGAGCTATTGAATCCATAATACCAGTAATTCCTTCAGCAGCCATTTTATCCATGTTTGGAGTGTTTGCCGCTTCGAGAGGAGTTTTGTTTCCCAATTCCTTAATTGGACGGTCACCCATACCATCCATAATTAAAATAAGACCTTTCATAAATATCACCTAATATGTTATAATATTACTTTTTAATTAGTTAAATAATTTATTTTTAAAAAAAATTAGATTAATAAAATTCCAACTATCGCACCAACAATAGTGGCAATCAGGTTAACGTGCTCGTTGGTTAACATTAAGCGTCTTTCTAAAGTGGCGCCTAAAAAACTATCCATAAAACAGCCCACTGTTCCTGAAATCACTGAAACTACAATTGCAGGGAATAAATTAGGTAAAATTCCAAGAATATATGCTGCAATACCTATTATTGCTGCTCCGGCCATACCGACACTGGTTCCCAAAAGTGAAACTGCCCCATCAGTACCCGGATCCACCTTCTGCATGGTGGTCAATAAGCGAGGCTGATGCAAAACTCCGATTTCAGAAGCCAATGTGTCTGCTGTTGCAGTTGCAATTGCTCCGATAAATCCTCCGACAAACGGCAGGTAATATCCTCCAAATGCAGCCATGAAACATGCGACAACACCATTTGAGATAACGTTTTTGGATGTTCGCCTTCCCTCGTATTCCCCCAATGACATTTTATATTTTCTGGAATATCTTGTTGCAAGAAGACACATTACTAAAAACAGCACAATCAGAACCAGCCAGTTTACTCCTGCTGAAAAAATAATTACAATACCCATTATGACCATGACAATTGAACCAAATAAGTCAAGGGCGCGCCTTTTGTAGGTTATAAAACCCAAAATAAATAGAATGACTACATATGCCCAATTAACCGTCATTACTTCAACCATAATATCACAACCACAATCATATGATTGAACAACTTTTGAGAATGCTAAGGTTTTAGAATTTTTACTTCAATATACGGCATCTCTGATGTTCCATCAGTTAAGACATGAACTTTATTAATTGTCTTTTTAATATTTTATCCATGTTATTATTTATAATTTTTTCAAAAAGCGCATCACGCAGAAAAAATCTTAGATATTTTTTTAAACTCCAGAAAGCATTGATTTTCGAATCAATATATTAAAAAGTTTGATTGATTAAACAAGTAGTTTTTAAAATAAATATAAAAATAATCAATTGATTATATAATATTATTCACAGTAATTACTGAATTAATAAAATATTATTTGCAGATATAGATGAAACTAAAAAAATAAGATAATTTTGATAAAAAATTTAAAGAAAAAGAGAATTCAATCTCTTTTCTATTTAGCTATTTTAATTTTATAAGATCTGGATTCGATGGACTTGTAAGTTCCAACAAAGTTTTCGTAGACAACTTTAATCTTATACTTCTTACCTACTTTCAAGTTTTTAACCATCTTACTGGTAATTTGAATAGTAGCAACACCTTTCTTGTTGGTTTTTGCGGAATAGGTCTTACCATTGAATCTGAATTTAATGATTTTTCCAGTAATTGCTTTTCCACTAGACCATTTCAAGGTTGCGGAGTATTTAGTTGATTTAGCTGACTTTTTAACAGTCATTGATTTAGCTTTCAATGTGTACTTAATCTTAAGTGAGTTGGTAACTTGATATCCTTTGTATTCGGATATGATTGTGTAAGTACCAGGGGACATACCGATTGAACGGACAGCATAACCTGAACTGTCGGTTGTTACATAATATGTCTTATTATTGGAAGTTGTACCGATTGTCATAGCAACAACTTCACCTTCACCTACAGGTTTACCGTCATCACCATAAACACGTACACGGAAGCTTTGACCGTCACAGAAGTCCATTACCACATCTTTATTTTCTGCAAGTCTTGCAACAATCTTAGCCTTACCAGTAGCCTGATAATCAGTGACTGGATTATATGCTATAACCGCATGAGTTCCAACATCCAAGTTACCACCAGGCAAGTAGGCAATACCTTGTTCGTCAGTAACCACATTGTAGGTCTTACCATCAACAGTGAATTTCACAACAGTGTTGACCAATGGATTATCTGATCCGTCCAAGAATGTTGCATAATAGTCATAACTTGAATTGTATCCCCTTGTGACAGTTCCGGCAATAATTGATGCATGAACCCTGAAGCTGACTGAACTGTTAGTGGATTCTTTATACTTGTCATCACCATTATATGTTGCTTCAACAGTGTATGTACCTTCAGGTAAATCAGGGATGCTGATATGTGCAACACCATTAGTTACGTTTGCAACATATGTTTTGCCATTGACAACAACTGTAACGTTACCTGTTGCATCGGAAGGCACAGTTATCAAGATGTTTTCAACTTCACCAGGTTGAATATCACTAGCAGTTACCAATATGTATGAATCAAGTTTGCTTCCATCAATATTTACTTTACGTGATACGGAATCATATTTGTCATCACCGGTGTATGTCACTATAGCCTCAGTTGCGTTTCCGAGATTAGGAACAGTTATGTTTGCAATACCATTGGTTATGTTAGCATAATAACCAACACCATTGATATCAATTAACACTTGACCGGTAGCATCTGAAGGCAATTCAACAACGAAATTGACAGAACTACCAGTAGCATTAGCATCGACCGCCATTGTAGGTTTGACTTTAGATACAGTGAAATCAGCAGATGTTGAATTTTCAGTGTAGTTTGAATCACCACCATAGGTTACAATCACTGTTTTTGAACCTTCCATCAATCCGATGACTGCAAATGTTGCACTGCCACCACTAATTTCTTTGGTTTGAGTAATACCATCCACTTTGATAGTTACCTTACCAGTAGCGTTTTCAGGAAGGCTTACTACAATCATCTCAACACTATCAACAGTAATATTTTTAACTGAAACCTCAATTGGGCTGTCATATTTGAATATGTTGATTAAGGTATCCATTTCAACTCTGGTACCGTAACCATCATCGTATATGACAGTTGCATCGTATCTTCCAGGAGTTACTCCATCTAAAGTGACAACTGCAACACCGTTTTTGACAGGAGCAGTGTATTTTTGACCGTCAATGTCAATTTCAACAGTACCTCCGGCAGTAGGGTCCGGAAGGGTTACCACGACAGTACCGTCATTTAAATCTTTAACATTCAAAGTGCCTGCAGATGAAGAAACCACTTTCAAGTTGTCATTAGGACTTGTAATTGAATTATACTTGTTGTCACCATTGTAGGTTACATTTACAATGTATTCGCCAACACTTAAGCCAGGAACAACAACCTTATTCAAGCCTCCGGTAACACGCACAGTATCTACATAATCGCCAACTCTAATTGTAACTGTACCGGTTGCATCATTTGGAAGTGTGACATTGAATATTGCGCTTTCACCGGCAGTGATATTGTCGAATGCAACACTGATGGATGATCCAACTTTATATACAACTAATTTTGAGTTGTTTGTAGCGGAAGCATATCTATTGTTTTCCAAGTAGGTTACGGTTATGTCATAAGTACCTGCATTGAGAGCTGGAATTACAATAGATCCTTTACCATCACTGATGTGTACAAGATATTCTTGACCTGCAACACGTACGGAAGCGTTACCGTGAACATCAGAAGGACCAGTGACACTAATGGTTATTTGATCTCCAACGATTCTAGGACTATTTGCACTAACAGTCACAACAGGAACTGTTTTAGCACCTTTAGACATTGAATCATGTGAACAGTTGTATTTATAGTCACCATTGTAATGAGCAACGATTGAACTTACAACTTCCTCATACTTGTCAACCAATACTGCCCTATTATTAGAATCAATGTCCCTTACATATTCCACATTGTCTACGAAGAATGAAACAGTACCAGTAGCACCTGAAGTTACGGTTGCAACAATGTTATCACCTTCAATTGAAAGGGTTACGCTGGATGCAAGTTTGTTTGCATATATTGAAGTGGAATTCCAGCCTTCATCATAGATGTCTGAACCTGGGCTTGTAGCAACAATTGCATATGAACCTTCATGGTCAAGAGTGTAAGTGTTTCCAGATACCTCATTTCCATCAACAGTAATGTTTACTTGAGCTCCACTATCGGCCACAGCAGTGATTGTAATAGTATCGCCTACGAAGTAAGGACCATTGCTTACAGTAAGTTCAATTACAGTAGTGTTTTTACCTATTACTTTAACTGAGCCTGCAGGCATGCTAGTAGCGTTATACTTACTGTCTTCAAGATAGTAAACATTGACAGGATATAATCCTGCAGGTAATCCAACGCTCAATTTAGCCACATAATTAATAATGTCAACAGTGTAATTATGGTTAGCAATTTCGATTAATACTTTGCCAGACTCGACATTGGCCATAGTCACATTTACAGTGACATTTCCGCTTAATACGTCTGAAGTAGGAATGTCTACATGGTCGATTACTGCATTGCGTTTAACAACAGTGAAAGTAGTATTATTATAACCAGCACCGTGAGTACCATTAGCAACAGTAGAAGCCTCAACATAATAAGTACCATTATGATCCACAACAAATGCACCAGTATATGGAGCACCATTAACTGTGATGTTAACCGGAGCAGAGGCACCGTTCACAGTAGCAGTAATAGTTACAGTATCACCAACATAATGTGTGCCACTAGGTGAAACAGTGATAATGATTACAGGGACAGGTTTGTCAACAACAACTATTTCATTAGTAACATTAGTTAATGAATCTGCATAATAATTCTCATCTTCAAGGTAGTAAGCAGTAGCATTATATCTGCCGACAGGTAAAGTGACATTCAATTCGGCTTCATAATTCACAATATCAACAGTGTAGTTATGATTATTGACCTCAATCAAGACTTTACCAGATTGGATGTTTTGCATAATGACTTTAATTGTAGCATTCAAGCCAACATCAATGTTGGAAGTAGGAACAATAACGCTGCTGATTACAGCATTAGTTTTAACAATACTTAATTCAACAGGACTGCTCCAAGCAGAACCATTATACAACTCATTTTCAACATAATAAACATGAGCAACGTAACTACCAACAGGTAAAGCAACACTCAAGTTAGCAGTCTTATCAG
>NZ_JAZKXX010000062.1:0-48211 GCF_045611865.1 Methanobrevibacter sp. | reverse complement strand
GCTGATAATGACTTTCACATCAAATAATGAAATAATACAACAGGACAAAAACAACATATTGACTGTCAGCCTGCACCAATACTTCGATAATGAAACCAAAGAGATATATGATTATGATAAGACCATTAACTTGCCTTTAACTGTTAAATTTTATACAAATGCCGGAACAATAGGTAATGTCGTCCTCGAAAACGGAACCGCTGCAATAACCTATTCACCGGGGGCAAATGTAAGAACAGTTTATGCCAAATTGAACGATCAAATACTGGAAATTCCAGTGAAATTGAAAAATGACTCCAAACTCACAGTCAATGATTTCACAGGATATTACAAATCAAACAAAAAGTTAGAAGTGAAAATAACAGATGGTAACGGTAATGGTCTTTCCAACAAAACCATTAACTTAACAATATCTGGAAGAACTTACAGTGAAAAGACAGATCAATATGGAACAGCAAGATTTTCCATCAATTCCAATCCTGGAACCTATAGTGCTAAAATAAGTTTTGCTGATGATGATTATAGAAATCAGAATAAAGATATTACTGTAAAAATTCAAAAGATCAAAACTTCTTTAAGTGCCAATAATCTTGTAAAATATTATAAGGACAGCAAAAAATTAACCATAAAATTCCTGGACAATAATAAAAAACCCGTGGCATCTAAAAAGATTAAACTTACTATTGCCGGTGAAAATTACTATAGCACTACCAATAGTAAAGGAATAGTCACTTTTGCTATAAATAAAGTGGGCAATTACAATGCAAAAATTACATTTGCAGGAGACAGCAAATATCAAAAATCCCAAGCAAACGTTAAAGTGTCAGTTAAGTTCAAAACTGTTTCAAAAGGCAGCAAGGATAAAGCTATGGTTAAAAAAATACAAAATGCCCTTAAAAAGAAAGGGTATTATAAAGGCTATAATTTAAAAGTAAATGGCATCTATGATAAACACACACAAAATGCAGTGAAACAATTCCAAAAATCAAAAGGATTAAAAGTAACTGGAAAAGTAGACCAAACAACTGCAAAAAAACTAAAAATAATATGAACTTATATGAAAATTTATAATTTAACATCTCCAAAAAAGAGCCAATTAAATTAGTTTTTGCTGTCTATCTATATAATTTGGCTCTTTACTTCTTTTATTTTTTCATCAAACATCACTTATTAAAAGATGAAAATCGGATTGTGGAGCTTTATAATATTAACTATTCTAGACCTGTTGATGATTTTTTAGTTTCTATTTAAAATTAGGTAGTATTTTTTGTGATTTATAGTTACTAACCAAACTTTTATTATAGATGACTGACAAATAATAAATTATGTCAGGAAAATCTAAAATTAATGTTTTTAACAAAATGACAAAAACTGCTTTAGATGAAGAAATAAGTGCTTATGTGGCTTATCATAGGTACTATCAGAGGTTAATTGCAGTTAAAATAGTTAGTGAAGGAAATACAATTGCAGATGCTGCAAATATATTGGGAAAATCCTATCAAACAGTCCACAGATGGATAAAAACTTGCGAATCTGAAGGATTAGAAGGATTAAAACCATCATTTGGCGGAGGGAGGCCATCAAAATTAAATTATGATCAATTGATTGAATTAGATAAAATCATTGAAGAAACACCAAATATGTCAATGAAAGATGTACATCTTCTTGTTAATGAAAAATTTAATGTAGATTATAGTTTAAAGCAAATAGGAAAAATTGTGATGAAATTAGGATACAATTACAGTAAAGCATATCCTAAATTTTCGAAATCTCCTGAAGATGCAGAAGAACAGCTAAAAAAAACTTAGAAGAACACAATTTATCTTCAAAAGATATTATTGTCTTATTTGATGAAGCATCCTTCCAAAATGAACCCTACACTCAAAAATCATTATATAAAAAAGGAACAAAACACACACAAACTGTAAATCCTTACAAATTTAAAATCAATGCCACAGGATCCTTAGCAATTAATGGAAATTCAACCATCACAATCACAAATTCTTCAACAGCACCAGAAATAGCAATAGCTCTCTTAGAATTAAGATGTGCTAATACAAAAAACAAAAATACAGTAAAATTATTAAATAAAATAATCGAAGAAGTTAACTTAACTGATGAAGAAATAGATGAAATTTTAATGGAAAACAATGAAAATAACAAAGTTTTCACAGAAAAAATAATAAAAACAATTGAAAAATATAAAGATGATACGACCTCAACAATTGCTAGAATCATCGGAAAACACTGCAATCGAGAATCAATCAATAATGTGAAAAAAAGAAGAGAAATAAGAAGAAAAATAACCTTAAATCTACTGGAAAAAGAAAACATAAAACAAAAATACAAACCGAACAAAGAATATGTTTAATCTTAGATAATTACAGCGTTCACAAGTCTGCATTCATCAAAAAATAGCACTACATCTCAATATTGCATTAATATACCTTCCACCATACTCCCCACATCTAAATCCAATAGAACAAATATGGAGACAAATGAAACGAGAAATTAAACATTATTATCTAGAATCAAGAGAATTTTTACAAGAATTAACAATAAAAACCTACAATAAATCGATTTCTGGAACGAAAGTTTATGACAAATGGCTCGAAACATTTATAACAAAAGTTTGGTAACTAACTATAATTAGAATCGTTTAAATCATGAAAATAAGTAATTTAAAGAACTTTAAAAAATTAATCATCAACCAAAAAACATGTTAATCATCAACCACATAAATTTTTTAAATGTATTGAGAAATGTTGATGCTTAGTATTATACCAACAATACTATACAAAATATAAGCACCCGCCTAAAAACAGCCAAAACAGCCTTAAAAAATAATTATTTAAAAACTGTTTTTATGAAAATAAGAAAGAATAATTATTGATTAACCTATTTAATAACCGATACCAAGTTATCATGTGCTGAAATAAATATTAAAGTTTAATAGATCTTATAAAGACCATAAATCATTTAAAAATCTTGTTGCCCGTATACTATACAAAATATTTACTACTTTTCGCTCTCAAATTATAATATACAAACAAGAGGTATATATATTTTTATTACTTTTAAATTTGCCCCATATTTCAAAAGTTTTATTACTTGTTTTATATAAAAAAAATAATGATTAATATAATAAATAATTACCAATCAAAATATGGAAAAAGTTAACATTTCTATCTGTTAACCGAGTGTATTAATTTATAAAATTTATTGCAGGTTTTCTAAGAATAATTATTATAATTGATAAAGTTGAAGATTAAGGACATAAACTCAAAGATTTCCAGTTATATAAATTAAAGTATCTATTATAAAAATCAACCTCAAAGCAACAATTTGATTTGCATCAACAACCCCTGTGTGTGCTATTCCATTCCGATTTACTTGTCCAATATCTTCTTTAAAATCTATATCATCACCTAATGGTTTCAATATTTCAGAAATGAACATTATATTAACTTTATTTAAAAATTTTTCCCATGGATCATCATTAGTACATTGATTTAACTTATTTTCTAAAGATTTCCTTAAACCCCCAAACATTTTATTAACACCCAATTCATCCCTCAATATTCCCTCAAGCTGTAATGTAAGAATAATTACAGCAGCCTCATATTTTCCGTTCATATAATTAAATATGGCTTGTTCAATAACAGTTCTTCGAATATCGGATAATCGCCAACCATTAACTTTTTCTATTATTAAATTAGGATTATCATAATAATTATTTAAGAAGAATTGGTTAAAGTTTTCATCATCACTTTTGGATAATTCTTCATAATATTCCTTATCTATTGTTGGGATAATCCACCAGTCATCAAAAACTATTCTTCTTATAAAATCTAATGTGAAAACAGATTTTATCCAATCATCATCACTTTCACAAACACACGAATATAACTCTCTTGCAAATATCTCTTTTTCGATAATGATTAAATTCAAATTAATATTTGCAAATGTTTGCATAGCCGTATTTGCAATTAAATTAATTTGATTCCAATTAATTAAATTAAAACTTTCATGAACTCTAGTTAATGCATCATTTGTTAAGGTTAACTTTTTAATTAGATCAATTGGAGGCATCATTTTAACAAATAAATCAACTTGAGATATAAATGGAGCTATCATCTGACTTTGAAGACTCATCATTTCTACGGCTTGATTAATTATTGGAGAATCATATATTTGCATAACTTGATCAGAAACCCTCATAAAATCATTTAAAGAATTGTTAATCAAATCAATGGGGAGATTATTAGTCGCAATCATGATTTGTTTTTCACGCTCTTTTTTTAAAGTAGTATAATGCTCTTCAAATGACTTTAAGAATTCTTCTTGAACATTATTAGTTTTTGTGTTAAATTTTGGAAAATAGAGTTTATTGTTTTCAACAAACTTCAATAATACTTCACTTAATTCATCATCAGATATGGAAAATTCATTTAATGAATAATCAGGTTCTATGATTAAATCATAAACAAAATTTTTTAATGTATACTCCGGATTTTCAATTAGATTTACTAAATTATCACCGATTTCCTCATTCATTGTAAAATTATAATCAATGCCCATAACTACCGCCCATAAATCTTAATTTTGGAAAATAATATTTGAATTCACCAGTCCCTTATTAATCATTCCTTTTTAAATTTAATTTAAATGCACATATTTTAAGCAATGCTAAAATCAATAAATTTGCATTACCCCAATAATAATCTCTTTTTTTCATTAAAGAGTGTGCCACTTTATTTCTTAAATTAAGTCCAGATTTATCTATTAGCAAATATTTAAAAAAGAAAAGATCATCTTCAGAAATTAAATCAAAAGTTCCATATTCCAATAGCTTATTTAAAGATTTATCCTGAGTTGCTCCATCGCCGGTTGGTTCTTTAATAACATTGTCAATACTGTAAACTAATTTAAGCATCCCCTCAATTTTTAAAATTAATGAATCAATAGTTAAAATAAAGTTAGGTTGTGGGATATTATACAAATAAATTAATTCCAATTCATAAAAATAATTATTAATTATTGGGACAATCATCATGAAATAGGGATTTTCTCCCACATTTGGGATTTCACTCCAACCCAACCAAGTTTCTTCTTTTAGGAATTGTAAAACAATTTTTGGAGATAATTTTCCTTTAAAATATGCAGTATTGATTATTCGTGAAATGAAAGGCAAATAAAAAATTGAAATACCCCATGAATAATATTCCATAACAGCATGATTATCTTTTTCTTCATCCGATACGATTTTTTCAATGACAAATCCATTTTTGTCACGTAAATTTTTTGAAAAAGCATGCAATAAAGGAAAATCCCTCTTAGATTTTTCAACAAATTCTAAACCGCCCTTATGATGCTTTGTTAATTCTGGATCATTCATCAAATATTGTAAAATTTCATAAGAACTACAATTTTCAACAATACGGTCAGCATAATCAAATACCCCATCCATTATTTCAGAATAATTTTCTATTTCTTCAGAATGTTTGAAATATTGAAAATCTGCAGAAAATTTTTCATACTGTTTTAATAAGGCCTCTGCTTCTGAATTTGCACCACCTTTCTTATAATTTTCACTAGCTAAAATACAGAAATCTGCCTTGATATTTGCATTATCATTCTGATCCATGAGACATTCATACATTTTACCAATTTCTAATCTCCAATTGTATTGTGAGTTTTTATCAGTTTTCTCACCCAATTCAAGAACATCAATAGCACCCTGAGGATTTATTGAACTAATATTCTCATAAATATTCCAACAAATTGTATTTAAATTGCCCACATCTCTGAAATTCTTTTTTTCATCTAAAATATGTTGAATTAATTTACAAGGAATTAAATAAAGCTCATTATTCCAATAATTTTCATTATTGATAATCTCAATTATTTTATTTTTAATTCGGGATTTATTATACCCAAATTTAAATGAAAATCTATAAGAATTAATTATTGTTATAACATAAAAACTATCGATTGATTTATTTTCAATAATCTCATTTTCCACATCATTAATTAATTCAAAAGATGAATCTGAACATATTCTGGCTTTATCAATATGAGGATATTTATTACATAATATGGCTGAATATCTAAACTTAAGGAACTTGTTATTAACGGAATTCATTCTATTTTCAATGTATTTAAAATCTTCTTCAGATAGATTATCTAAATTAGGAATCGTAACCATTTTTCCATCATTATTTTCAATAGTGAATACTCCGTCAACCTTAGCATCAATTATTCTAAATTCCAAACATGTATGTTCACACTTAATGGCTTTTTTATTTTCTTCATTAATTGTCTCTTTTAAAAATGAATTAATCCTTTCTTTAATATTTGAATAATTACTTGAATTTATTGTTTCCATTAATTCATACATATCTTCTAAATTTTTAAGTTTTTCCATAATATCACCATTAAAGACATAGAAGTTATCAAGATGAAAGATAGTTTTATTATTATAATAATTTATTCAATTATATTAATTAAACTAGTTTTGCTTGCCAAATAATTAATTGATATTAAACTTTAATTTTTACAAATAGTCCACAAAGTTTACATTAATTTTATTATATATTTTATATAAAAAATATAATATATAATATAATAAAAAATATAAAATGATTAATATGGGAATTACTGATTACATAAAAACAAGATTATTGAATAATCGTGTGGAGCAGTACAACACCAAGCGCAGCTATTGGGGTGAAGATGAAAGGCAGCCTAAAACTGATGGGATCAATACTGGTCTTGACTTGCCTGATGCACTTCCACCAGTTATTAATAAGACAATAGCTAATGCCCGTTATGCTGTTAAACTTGACGGTTACACTTCAGGAATATTGAAAAACAGAATTGATAAAGCTAATGTAAATATGGTTCTTGTTGATAAGGAAAACAAATTATCTCAGGAACAGAAACTAACTTTGATTTTATGGGCCAGAAAAATTGACATTTCCCAAGTAGCTAAAAATATTCTACAGGGAGGAATGGTTGATGGAGAAGGTCTGATTAAGCCAGTACAAAGATGGGATAAATCCATAGGCAAATACATTAAACCTATATTTTTAGAAATCGGCGCTCACGGTTACGGATTAAAAAAAGAATTCAATGACGATAATGAAGTGCAGCTATACCTTCATGAAATGCCTAAGGATATTGTTAACGGATCTCCGGAAGAGTTTGATAACTATGTCAGTGTTGAAGAGGGAACATTAACGGTCAAGTACGAACCAACTGATGTTATTAACTTCATGTATAATGAGATTTACTCAGAAGCGCAAAGCATTATCCTGAATTGCCTTGATGATATATACCACAAGTGTAATTTGGAGAGAAATCAGGTAGAGAGAATTAATAAAGATAATATTATTGAAGTTAAACCTGCAATGGATGCAAACGGTCAACCATATATTACTGAACTTTCATCCACTGCTAAGGAAAATCTTTATGCTGATTATGGAACTACTGCCGGAAGCAATGTAGCTATTGTACCCCCAGGAATTGAATCCAAAATATTAGGTGGTAACAACTACCAGTCCGATTATACAAGACAAACTGAAATCTTTAGGAATAATATTTTAAGAACTTTTGTAACTCCACAGTCTCAGGCAGGTAATGAGAAATCCAACCAGAACGTTGCGGAATACATTAACGATTCAGCAATTACTGGTTTCATTGTTAATGTTGCAAATGACCAGAAGTGGGTGTTAAAGTATTGCAATCAGCTATTGAATATGCAGCTGGAATTAATGGGAGTTAGTGAAACTTTAGATATTTACTTCAGCTATTCAAGAGATGATGTTTTAAGATACATTATGGAATTGTCTTCTGAAGGTGATGAAATCTATAAGAATTATCTTTCCAACTTTGAAGAGGAACAGCCTGTAGGTGAGAGAATCCTAACTGAAAGTGGGGTTGAAGTATAATTATGCTTCAATCCTTTTTTAGCTTCTCAGGGAAGCTATTATTGACCTTACCATTGTTATCAGACAGCATATGCTTATTGCAATCGGATAGCCTAAAAGCGCAATGACAAATCCAAATATGAAGATTACAAAAGGAGTGTACAATGCTGTTTGAATGTTCATCGCCCTTTTTATGTAGTCCCTGTTTTCCTCGTTGACTTTAAGCAATGATTTTGCCATTACAAATAGAATTATGTCAACCGCAATGAAGTCCAGGCCATATATCGCCTGCGGAATGAATGAATTGGGGTTGTTTGCAACAAAAGTCGTAATATAAGGAACAAGTGAAAAAACGAGCATCAAAAGGATATTCAGCCAGATTATCCTTGTATTGATTTTGTCGACATGATTGTAGATAATGTGGTGGTATTGCCATAGGTTGGCGCACACAAGAAAGCTTATGAAGTATGCGAAATAGGATGTTCTTAAAGCCCAGATTGATGCAAGGGATGCTGTTGCAGGCTGAGGCAATTCCAAAACAAGCACTGTCACTATAATTGCAATGATTGCATCATAAAAAGCTTCAAGCCTATTTGTATCCATAAGATTCTCTTCACCCATGGTATTGTATTTGGAATTTATGTTATTTGAATTATTTTATAATAAAAGTTTATATAAAATAAGTAATAAAATATATAATAAATAATATAATAAAATGTGATAAGATGAAACATGAACTTTTTAAAATCGGATCATATGACTACTCCGACCTGGATGATAGACTTGACAAACCTGTAATATGGAGCGAAGATGATCTAAAGCTAATAGCTGAAAACTATAGAGGAGGAATTCCACTAACTTCAGAGCATGACAATATCTACGTTGGCATCGGAAATAATATTGAATATGAGGAAGGTAAGCTATTCATTGAAGTTCCGGACGAACTGGATATGGAAGGAAAAGGCCTATCTCCTAAAGTTGATGTCTTATTAAAAGATAAAGGAGATTCATTTGGAATTGATACTATGAGCTTAATAGATGTCGGTGTAACTAAAAACCCTAGAAAAATTACCTTATTGAATTCTGAAATAACTGGTGAAACTGGAAATCCTGAACCTGCACCACAACCTCAGCCTGCACCTAGCAAAGATGCTAATGTCGCAACTAGCTTGCTTTTAGAGAAGCTGCAAGGTAAAGATGCTGAGATTGGAAAGCTTCAGGATGAAATAAATAATCTTAAAGAAGAATCTAAAAAATATGATGAGATTAAAAAAGCTATTGAAGAAAATAAGGAATTTATAGATTCTAAAGATGATATTCTAAAAGAATTATCTGAATTAAGAAAAGCTGAAAACGAAAGGAAAATAAAAGAATACGAAGCCAAATACAACTTTAATTATAATGAAAACCCTCAGGATAAAGAGATAATTGATAAGCTATTGTCCGGTGATGTTGATATGGAATTAATGGAAAAACTGGCTGAGAGAAGAATTAAAATTGAAGCTAGTAATGATGGTTCAACTCCTGGTGGCCGCAATCCTTCAAACTCTGGTGATGTTGGAGAAACTGGTGAAACTGGCAACACTGGAGATGAAGATGCACCATCCTTTACAACTCGTGAAGAATATAATAAGATATTAAAAGATATGGGTTTTAATCGTACCAGAATTTAGCGATGATGGTGTTTTATTGCTTTTCACCGGAGCTAAAATTTTTGATATGTAGGAAACTCGTTATTGTTGGGGAAGTGTTTAATGTGACGCTTCTCCTTAAAAATTATAATTAAGTTTACCAAACTTAACCCCGAACCGACCGCTAAAGGGTCGGTTCTTAAATTTGACAAATTCATCTATGCCAAATCCATAAACTCGGAACAGGGGGACAAGCCCCTGTTCCTCGGACTTGACAATGACATTATTGTTATGTCTATAGTATAGCCTTTCGCTAACGCTCAAGGCGTCCAGTCCTCGCTTACGCTCGGACGGAACATAATCTTTTATTAGTTGTTTACCTACACAATCCTGACAAGAGAGGATTTACTTTTCAAAAGCAAGTTTCTGATAATGGCTGAGGTTAATGTTAATCTGGATTTGGCTAAGGCTATTGTTATCGTTAATGTTATTGATTAAATTTAATTAATTTAATTTTGAAATATTATAATCATGAGAGTAATTGTTCTTAATGCGAGTCCAAGGAAAAAGGCTAATACTGCAGAATTATGTAAACAGGTAGTGAAAGGCGCTGAAGATAATGGTGCTGAAGTTGAATATATAGATTTATACAGTTATGACTTTAAAGGTTGCATGAGCTGCTTTGCATGTCACCTAAAGAAAAATAAAGAAAATCCATTATGTTATTGGAGGGATGATTTAAAAGAGATTCTTAAAAAATGTCTTAAGGCAGATGCAATTGTTATAGGCACACCAATATATTACGGTTCAATCACATCTTCTGCTCAGGCATTCCTTGAAAGGCTATTGTTTGCAGCAGACACTTATCTGCTTGATGAGGAAGGAAACAGAATTTCCAAAATCAAAAAAGAAATCAAAACCGCAATGATTTATACAATGAATGTCACAGAAGAGATGAGCTATTTCAATGGTGAAGACCAGCTTGCAATAATGAGGGGATATCTTACAAACATATTTGGAGAATGTGAAGCGCTATATGTTTATGATACAAAACAGTTCAAACAGTATTCCGCATATCTGAATAATATGTTTGACCCTGAACTCAAAGATCAAAGCAATAAAACACAATTTCCCAAAGATTTAAAAAGAGCCTATGAACTGGGCCGAAAAATATCTGGGGAATAAATCTTTTTTTATTTCTAATCATACTTTGCTTATTGAATTTATCAATGTTAATGTCAATTAAATCAAAAGCAGGGTTCTGGTTTTAATTATCTGATGCATATATCACATTAACAATCGTGGTTGTTAATATTCGACTTGTTTTCAACACACATATATATATCAAAGTGTAGGGGAAAACAAAATCCGAATATTGAATCGTTAATGTTAATGTTAATATTACTTTTTTTATTATATAATTTATATAAAAAGGATAATAAAATATTAATTATGACATTGCAGAAAAAATTACAAATCAATATTGTCATGAGCAATTACAACCAGAGGAGCAGTAGCTATTCATCAAGCTATGATTATATCTTCCTGGATAATTTAGCCAGCAGTTCTTACTCCAATTATTTCAGAAGTGATTTGAAAAACCTGAAGATCAAAACAATTGGCGGTACTGAATGTCAGGCATTATACATTCCAGCTTATGGATCTCAAGGCGCAGCAATACTTGCAAGAGTTCCTGTTGGCCAGATTTCACAAACCACAAAGCTACTCTTGGACGTTCATGATACCGGAACAGCATTTTCAAGCACTTTATCAACTGGTAATGATGTATTAATGTTTGATGCAAATAATGATACATACTCACAATTTTTCATGAACTACTCAGGTTTATCATCAAATAATGATTCAACAGATGGAGGGCATTTCTTAAGAGCCAGATTTGTTCCAAACCTTGAGGGAACTTCTCCAACTGATTTATTTACAACATTTGCTTCAGGTCAACCATTAGCCAACAATCGTGTTGTTGTAGCCAGATTCAAATATATTAACGGTAATGTTTTTGTTAATGATAATGCAACATATCATGGTTCAACCATTGGAGGCATGATGATGCAAATTGATGGAACTCTCTCACCTGATGAGTCCAATGTAAAAGCCACTACCTGCTATTGGGGCGGTGAAAAAGATTATTGCATGTTTACTGGTGCAAAAACTTTAGTATTGGCCAGTTCATTTGACGCCTACAACGAGGGAAGTGATGAGGAGGGAAACTGGAAACAATATCATTTTCATGACCGTGTGGGAACCGGTTCATCAAATACATCAGATTATCTTGAAGGATTCAGCAGGAACAATCCAAGTAAAATTTATCAATCCAATTATGCTGAGATTGAAATCTCTCCAACATTGTATGCTACAACTGATTTTGAAGATTTCAACTATGTTGATTTGAAATGGATGATGGTATTTCCATCCCCATTGTTTGCAGCTAATGGAATTGCCCAGGTAACTGTAACTGAAAGGGATAAAACTGGCATTCGATTATATAAAGGAAGTCATGAGTATACCAAAGCTTACAAAGGCTCAACGTTAATGTGGGATGCCAATGATGAGGACATGAGCGATACTGGACTTCATATTCCAGATAAAATTATTAACCATAATTGGGATTGGGTGTTTTAAAATGATTATAGATTATCAGGATTCATCAACAATAGGACATGGCCGTGGATATCCGACAGGCCTTGAACATACGCAGAAAATGGACGTAATAGCTTGCCTTCTTGATGAGGGCGAAAGGACATATGTTAATGATGAGCATACTGCTTGGATTTGTTCCAATCAGTGTGCGGTAGGGGATATGGTAACATTGGACATGTCTTCAACTATGGAGCATACAATAGTCAGAAAAGCTCAGGCAGGTGAACTGGCTTTCGGTTATCTTTTAGGCAAAGTCCAAGTCAAGACTTCAGGTTTGACTCTTGTTACTGTGGCAGTGCTTGGTGATGTTTTCAGACTGAAACTCAAAAGGCCAGTAGCTGAAGATATATTGCCAAATACAAGAATCTACATTGACAGTGACGGTGAATGCAATCCGGTTGAAGGCCATGATTTAAGACTATTGTCAATAGTTAATCTCCAAAATAATGAGGATACAGATTACATTAGAGTTTACCGTCAGATGTCTGAGGTGGAAATGTATCCGGAATCTCAGAACTGCATTGATCTTGGAGACTGCAGTTTTGAACAGGATGAAATCACACATGTCGTTAATATGATCGTACCGACAGAATCAAACATCATGGCACAGGCCAATTATGTCAAGGATGCAGATGGTGTTACCTATTGTGAGCTTCCGGATGTAGCTATTGTCAATAATGTAAGGTTCGTATGGGAAGACAACAAACTGTACATGGAATGGGAAGGTTGTGATGATGGCCAAAATGTATATTTTATATAAAATAAATAATAATTTATATAATAAATTACATAATAAAATATATAATATTATTAGTGGGGGATTAACATGACAATAAGGAAACTCGTCGGAACTTTAGAAAACAAAGGACCATACATCGACCAGTCAACAGGCCACTGGTTCTACTGGAACGGCACAAGATACGTCGATTCAGGATATCCTTATGCCGTTAAACCCATAATATCATTTAAAATCGAAGATGGAATATTATACTACTCAATAACTTGGGAGGCACAATGAAATACATAAAATACTTTGAAACCGTTGAAGAGTACGAGTCCTGGATGAAAATAGAAGAAAACGCTGAAGAAGTATACCAGTCAGAAGAAAAGATTCTTGTTGACGGAGTAATCTTAAGCCACACATATAAAGAGGAGGAAATTTAAATGATTTACGAATTCCTGGAGAAAAACAGAAAGGACATTGACATTTTAACTTCATTTCTTGTTACAGCTATTCCAATAATCATGTTATACTCAGAAGCATTGGGAATCAGTGAAAACACCATTCCTTATTGTATTCTCATGATCGTATTGGGAATAGCCAGTCATTACGCAAGCAGAATAAGAGGCGAAGGAGATGTGGAAGACGCCAAACAAAAAGCTAAAAGAGTTTTGGGCTACCCTGAAAAACAATAAACTTCTCTGGAGGATATTGCTATCATGAACCAATTAAAAAAGAAGATAATCATATGCAACTTTACCAAAACAATTTCAAGTGCTGTTTTAACAGCAGTTGCCATCAACATTATCATGACCAATGCCACAAAGTATGCTTTAATCGAAGGACTATTGCCGTTTACATTAGCCATTGTCATTGTTGGATTAATTGATATTTATGAGTATAGATGCGAGCGGGAAGATAAGGACGTTATTGATGATTTGGATGAAAGACTTCAAAAGCTGGAGGAAGTTAATGAAAGGTAAAATCCTCATTGCAGTTCCAACCTTTGAGACCATCAAACCGGAATGCTTCAAAAGCATCTATGGCCTGACAAATCCTAAGGATTTTAATCTCTACTTTGATTACGTTAAAGGCTATGACTGTGCACGTGCAAGAAACGAAATAGCTAAACTAGCAATCAAACATGACTTTGATTACGTGCTGATGGTAGATTCAGACGTTAGTGTTCCAAAGGACGCTCTTTTAAAGCTATTGGAATGTGAGTCAGACATTGCTTTAGGATGGTATTTCAAGAAGAGAACAAGAACAGATGAGTCTGTTATCTTTGATTTTGGAAAAGACTTCACGGGTGAAAACATGATTTATGCAAAAACATTGTCAGAACTCAATGATCCGTTTGAAGTTAAAGGTGGCGGTCTTGGAATCAGTCTCGTTAATGTTAATGTCTTTAGAAAAATGGCATATCCATATTTCAAATATGTAATCTATGATAACGACACAATATTGTCTGAAGACTTGTATTTCTGCAGTGAAGCAAGAAAATATGGAATGAATATCAAATGCAACCCAAATGTAAAAGGTGACCACATATATGAAGTGTTAATGTAAAATAGGTGATGTTAATGTCAAATCAAACAGTTTTATTGGAAGCAAGAAAAGAAGTCACTACATTTCTCCTGGATGATGGAGATATAACATCAAAGGAAGTAGTAACAGAAACCGGCCAGGATATCGGTTATGAATACACTGATAAGCTATATCCTGAAGATACCGTTGCAATTTCTCCAAATTCACAGATAGGAAAAGAAATGGTTAAAAAATACACAGGCGACAATGATGAAGTGCCGATAGGCATTATCGTTAATGATCCTGTCGTTATGGATAATGGCCATAGAAAAGCCAGTGTGTTAGTGTTAGGTCAATTATACAGACTCAAACTGGCCGGTAATGTTAGTGATATTTCACCTGCTGATAAAATAAAATTAAGCGAAAACGGAGCTATTAAAGATTCTTCAGGTGAATTTTTGGCTTTACATCCGGTAGAAGATTCTGATGAATACAATTACGTTAATTGTTTTAAAATAGCTAGTTCAGGAAGTACAGGAGCAACCGGTGCTAAAGGCGACACCGGAGACACAGGACCTGCAGGGCCAAAAGGCGATACCGGAGATACAGGAGCAACAGGTGAAACTGGTCCGAAAGGAGATACAGGAAATACTGGTGCAACCGGAGCAAAAGGTGATACTGGTGCTAAAGGAGACACCGGAGATGATGGTGAAAGTATTGATGTATACAAAGACAATGCCCACAGACAGATAATATTTTCAGGTGCAAATACAGGTGCCGTTATTTATTTCGATGAAATAACTGGACCTAAGGGAGACACTGGTGCCACAGGAGCGACAGGTGATACTGGTGCTAAAGGTGACACAGGAGATACTGGAGCAACAGGTGCAACCGGACCAGTCAATCTAGCAAGCAGCCTAGACACTACAGATACAACAAACGCAATTAAAAATGCACCGGTAGCTACAGCTATTGAAAACCTGCAAACAAGCATCGGAACAATAACATCCACACAAACCGCTAACTTAAATCTATTGGGGAGCTAACTAAATGACATTTACACCACCCGACTTTTCACAGATTCTAGCTAATGAACAGACAATGAATTCCAGACTGACATCATTAAGAAACAATTTAAGAACAGGATTAACAAATGCTGGGATTAGCTACAGTCAATCCGATACCATCAATCAATTGATAGACAAGTATGAGATTCTTCCGATATTCAAAACGGATGTTAATGTCAACCCAAACACTGCCGGAAAACTAGGAACATTGTATAAGATGGCAAACATCAGTGCTGCAACATGGTCAAGTGCCAACAATGGAAAATATCATGTCGCATATACAAATGATACCACTCAAGACCAATTCGAAGAAGACGACTGGTATTATACAGCAGCATTCGGCAAATTCATCACAACACCAGGAACATTCTATTACGGGGACAATAACGGATGGAGAATAGAATCAAAATTCAACATAACCGACGGATGGAACGGACTTATGGGAATAGGATTTCTGATAGATGCAAACGGCAGCGAATCAGGAATGGTTAAAGACTACAATGCCAGCGGATATACAGGAACATTCATAGGTTCCGTTGGAGGATATCCTGGAGTATTCTCACTTGATGACGGATGGGGATTGGAGAGGAGTTCAGTACATGACAATGACCATGCCTTCCCTTCAGGAACAATGATTCTGGAGAAAGGCGATGACTATGAGATGAGCTACCTTTTCAAAGACACAAATGGAAATGAATTGATGTCTGGAACTTGGGATCCGTTTGACACATGGAATTCAGATGAGATAGTATTTGGCGCATACGGATCTGACGGCTACAAATCATATAGCCATACCACCTGCAATGCATGGGAAACCAGAATATATTATGAACCGGAATAGGGAGGATGTTAATGTGAGCATAGCAAGCAATGTTATTTTAGAAAACACAAGACTTGGAACAACAAGAACAAAAATCAGAAACAAACTGACTGAGTATAATATCTGGTGGGACAATACACTCACAATATTTGAACTCGCAGAAAGACTTGTTCTGATGTTTTCAGTGACTGTATTGAACACAGTAAAATCAACAATAATTACACCTGGAGGATTCGAATATAGCGTAACATTACAGGATTCCGGAGTCCCGGTTGACTGGTGGATTGATGGAGTTCATAGTGTTGTTAGAACCAACAGCAATGGAAATTCCGCTGTTACTGTGCAATATGTTCAGGATGCTACTGGAACAGTTGTCTGTAAAGTCGGAAAAAAGGAAGCTATAAACGTCAATTATACTTGCGTTCCATTTGTAAGCTTTTCAGACTATGCGTGGGATTACAATACTGACAGTTATGACATTGTAAAATACCCAACAAGCATTTCACACACCTTTAACATAGGCGAGGTAAATTATTCCGAAGTATATAACCTAGCAAAAGATGTGGGAAGCTCAAGTGTTGTAATGGCAATACCTAAAGTATATTCCGGAGGCATTGGCGGAACTAACGGAATTCATATGGAAGTAGCCATCTATCAGAAAAAGGACAGCAATCAGGGATGGGGAGATGCAATAGCTTTAGTCAATTCAAAATCATTAAGCCACTACAGAGACACTAAGATTTTGGAATTGGGTGCATATCCAAGTAAGAAAGGATTGAAATATTCAACATCTGACCATGTGGTAAGGGAATTGAATGTTAGCTCAGGACAATTGACACTGGATTCACAACTTTATTACTTTGATTTATATTACGACAACGGATATGTTAAAGCAACAATAAGAGCAGGTTCAAATTCCATATATTCTTATGAAGGAGATATAAGCGATAAGATAACATTCGATACATTTTATCCGGCAGTAATGATTTATGATGCAGGAGGACACATCCAATTTGAAAGTATAGAAATAGAACCATGGACACACGAGGTGGAAAACAATGAGTGAAACAGAATGGATAGCAATCGGAAGAGTAGTCGGAGATACCGGAGAAAAAGGAGATACTGGTGACGCATTCACTTATGACGATTTTACGCCGGAACAGTTAGCCGGACTGAAAGGAGATACCGGCGATACCGGACCGGCAGGACCAAAAGGTGATACGGGTGATAAGGGAGAAACTGGTGCGAAAGGTGATAAAGGAGACACGGGCGAGACTGGAGCAACTGGAGAAAAAGGAGAACAAGGACTTAAGGGAGATACTGGAGACACAGGAGCTACTGGAGATACTGGACCGGCCGGCGCAAAGGGGGACACTGGAGCTACTGGCATTGGTACTACTATTAAAGGTTCGTATAACACTTACCAGGAATTAGTTAATGCTCATCCGACAGGCAATGATGGCGATAGCTATTTGGTTAATGGTTCCCTTTATGTTTGGCTTAATAATGCTTGGGAAAACGTAGGAAACATAAAAGGAGAAAAAGGTGACACTGGAGATACAGGTTCTCAAGGTGTTAAAGGAGATACTGGTGATAGCGGAGCTAAGGGAGACACTGGAGCAAGTGGACCAAAAGGTGATACTGGTGCAACCGGAGCCGCTGGCCAAGGTAGTGATGAAGAGGCAGGCTGGAAACTGCCAGTTGATCAAATATTAACTACAACAACATTGCCTACAGGCGTCAGTGCAGGTTATCGTGTAGCTATTGTTACCAGTTCTGTTATGGCCATTAAGGAGTATAATGGAACATCATGGGAAACAGAATCTCTTGATCCGTATTCAGTGATACCATTAAAGCATTCCGGAAGCATACAGATGTATTTGGCAAAATCAACAGGCCCGGTTTACATGGGCGTTGAATATGGAGTCTTTGGTAAGTTTCGCTTTATGACACAATCAGCATATGATGCGTTAAGTAGCTATGATAATGATACAATTTATTTTGTAAGAAGTTCCTAACGGATATTAGGAAAAATTGTCTGATGAAAGGTTAACAGAAATTATCTAATGTAAATATTTCAAAGCATATAATCAAAGTAAATCTTTAGAGTATAAATCTTGATGCATCCCAAATAGATAGAAATTTTGGAATTAGAACAAATCATATTTCAAAAGTTCTTGGAATTAAGACCATAACCTTGTTGAAAGCTGTAATCTGGAAGATACTATTGTGTATGGTATAGATTAACTGATAAGAGGGAAACAAATTAGATTATCATAAGTTGTGAATAAATTTTAAATTGTATGGTAATATGCCGTAATTTTATGGTACATGTTAATTTTATAAAATAATATTTATTAATATAAGTATATGAGTAATTGTCCTAATTGTAATGCAGATATTACTGATAAAGCAAAATTTTGTGAAAATTGTGGTGAATTTATAGAGTTATTTGATAAACAAATTAAATATGATGATAAAAAATCATTAAATGATTTTGATAATTTAAAAAAAATCATAATTGAAACTTTAAATATTCAACATGATGACCGTATTAACTTAAAATTCAATTATGAAAATATCATATTTTATCTACTTGAGTTGACTAATATTAGGAATATTTTTAATAATCATGGAATAGATTATTTGGAAATAAAAGATATTCTTAAATCATTAAATGATTGTTCTGAAGATATAATATTATATGAATTTTTATTAGAAGTAAATAAATATTATATTTCTCAAAAAAGGTCTATTGAAAAAGAATATTTGAATGCTGTTGTGTATACAAATATTAGTAATGAACTTCTTCATAATCAGAATTTTAAGCATATTTTAAGTTTTTTTAATTTAGATATTTTTGATTTTAAAGAGTATATTTTTAAAATTGATGAAAATGAAATTGGAGGTTATATTGATTCTGATTATTATAAAAATAATTTAGATAATATAAAAAAAGACTTTGATTTAAATTGCGTAATGTTTAAATATGCCGAAAAGGTTAGAGATGCTAATTATATTAAATATAATGCATTGAAAGAAGTTTATTCATTTTTTGGATATTTAACATTCATTGAAAAATTTGATCGTGTATTAACTAAGTTTCATATTAATGATTTGGCATTAAATAATCAAATTTCAGATTTAGAATGTAATGCTGTTATAATTACAAAACAAAACAATGAAGTTATTAATTTATATGCTCAACATAAACTTATTATTTCAGCCAATAAAATTGAAAAATCTAAATGGAATGATACTAATTTAAATGAATTTTTAATTAAAAATTTTAATTCAAAGAATAAAAATAAAATTTCTAATTATATAAAGGAATATTTTTATTTATTTTATTTGGCTTCAAACGAAAAAATGTTAGAAAATTCATTCATTAAATTTTGGTCATTGAGTGAAAAAATATTAAAAGATATCTGTGGAGACATGAAAGATACCCAATTAAAGAAATTCATGATAAATATCTTGAAATGTTTCAACAATTTCGAGTCTATGATTGATAAAATAGATATAATTTATAAAAAAAGGAATTCGTTTGTTCATGAAAATAAACATGATGAAATTACACAATACGATCGAACATTAGTAAAAACCATTGCTGAAGAATTAATTTGTTTTTTAATAAAATATTTGGATGATGTGAATGATATTAGAGAATATTGTATAATTTTAAACTATTACAATAAAAATGATGATTACAAAAGAAGGGTCATTGAATTAATAAATTTAACAATAAATTAAGCTATTCAGTAACAGTGTTAGTGTAGTTTGTGTAACTAAATACTATATCCATTATAGTTATTAAGGATTCAAGCACATCATAGGATATTGAATCCTGATTCATACTCTGTTAGTTCATTGAAGCATTCTGAAGAAATACAAATGTATTTGCTAAATCTTCAGGGTAGGTATACATGGGAGTTGATTAGGGAGTCTTTGGAAAATTCCGCTTCATGACACAAGCAGCATATGATGCGTTAAGTAGCTATGATAATGATACAATTTATTTTGTAAGAAGTTCATAAGTGATAGTATGGAATTGTCTGATGAAATGTTAACTGAAATTAGCTATGTGAATATCTCAAAGTACAGGACTAAAGTAATGAAGTCCTTGGATGGGGAAGTTTTGATACCATCCCAAATAGCTAAAAACTCAGGGATTAGAACAAACCATATTTCAAAGGTTCTAGCGGAATTAAAAGCACATGAACTTGTTGAATGCATTAATCCAGAAGTTAGAAAGGGTAGATTATATCGACTTACAGATAAAGGTGAAGAAATAGTTAATAAAATAGAATAAATTCTTTTTAATCAATAATACCTAATAATTATTTTTCTTATTGTTCTAGTAATAAATACAATATCTAGTCTATTTGAAGTATATTATGAATAAATTAGTCTATATCTTCAATATTCAATCCTTGTTCAATATATTTTATTTTTCTTCTTTCGAAATCTTTAACTGTATTTATAAATGAAGGATTTGAAATATAAAGTGCTTGATAAAATATACTATTGTATGAAGATAATATTTTTAACTCTTCTAATTCATTTCTAAGTGTTAAAGCACTAATTCCATAACGATTAATACTTTTTCGTTTATTAAAAATATCTTGTAAGTCATCATATTCGCATCGGGTTGTGCTTGAATTTTTTCTACAGAAAACATCTGTTTTCTCATAATATTTAGACCCCTTAATAGGTAAAAAGGGGATGTATTCTGGTGTAAAATCGATTTTTATAATTTTAAAGGACTTATTTTTCAAATCACCCCATTCATCTCTTTCATCATAGTCAATTTGATGAATATCATATCTTAATTCATGAGGTAAATATTTTGCCAACTGTTTTTTCATGTCAGTTGTATCAGTATTAATTTCAAGGCCACATGGTTTAAGGCCATTTTCTGTATCTTCTACACCCAGTATAATTATTCCTCCATTTGTATTGGCCATTCCAATAATGTGTTTTGCTAAAATGGGGGTTTCAATTTCAATTTCTTTAAATTCATAATCATCGTATTCTGTAGTTAAATTCATCAAGGAATCTTTTAATGTAACTCTATTTGGATCATCAAATAATTTAGCAAAATTCTCTTTAATACTATTCATAATATTCACCTTATAACTTATATCAATAATTAGATATCGCAGATTGTAAATTCTCTTATATTCTCCGGTACATGATTAAAAAAATATTTGCCATAAAATATGGTAAATCTATACATAATTTTTATTTTCATCGTTTAGCTATTTTTAATTCTAATGTTTCTGTCTCTGTATTAAGTATCCACTCTAATGTGTCGCCAGATCCAATATTTAATGCTTTTACATATGTTTTTGGTATTGTTGTAATCAAGGAAATTTCACCTTGATTTCTCACTTTTGTTTTTTCTTCAATATTCATATGTACTTATATATAATTTATCTTAAATAACATTTTTGCATTGTTTAAATAGTTGAATAAATAACATTTAAATAACATTAAGAATATATATTTACTCAAGTCATGTAAAAAACATAATTTTATATGAATTAATTTTGATAAATAAAACTATATTCGAGGTGACATAGATGCCATATGCTATTGATTTATTTTCTGGTGCAGGAGGAATGAGCGAAGGGATTATCCAAGCAGGATTCCATATTTTGTTCTCTAGCGATATTAACGAAGCTGTACAGAAAACATACATTAATAGACATAAACAATTAGGTTTGATACAAGGCGTTAATACACATTTTGAATTGGCTGATATAAAGGATTTAACAGGAGACCTTATAAGAAATTCAATATCTAACCTTGATATTTTTAAAAATAAAGAGATACCTCATATTGATGCTATATTTGGGGGACCTCCTTGTCAAGGTTTTAGTAGAGCCGGTAGAAGAGACCCAAACGACCCTAGAAATAAATTATTCAAAGAATATGTTCGCGTAATTGATGAAGTCCAACCAGATTATGTCGTATTGGAAAATGTTGCGGGTTTCTGCGATATGAAACTCTATGATTTTGAAGGTTTACAGGGAAATAACTATGATGATATGATTATTCCAGACATCCTTAAAGAAGAATTAAATTTAATAGGATACGATATTTTAGAACCAAAGATTCTTAATGCGGCTAATTATGGAGTTCCTCAAAGAAGAAATAGAATAATCATAATGGCTTATAAAAAAGGTATGAAACCTCCAAGTTATCCTAAACCAACACATGATGAAAATAATATGGTTTCACTTCAGGATGCAATTGGCGACCTTATTGGCAATCAAAGAATAAAAGAAGACGTCAACCCTGTCTTAACACCATATCAGTTAGACTCAATTAATGGAAGAACTCCTAATGTAAATGGAAAGCCTATTGCTTCTAAAATGATATTGAACAATGATTTATCAAGGCATTTGCAGTTGATTAAAGAAAGATTCTCTTTATTTGAAGAAGGCGAAACAGGCACTAATTTAAGAAATAGGATTATTACTGAAGGAATTGACCTATCTGACAAACCTACCATATTAAATCATTTAGCAAATAATTCCAAACTCACAAAAGATGAAATCATTATTAAATTCAAAAATGCTGATGTTGATGATGAATTAGTTGATAGTTTATTAACTAAAAAAAATATGAGGCATAGATTAAGCAGGAATGAACCTTCTGCGACTATCGTGACAATTCCTGATGATTATATTTCCCCATTTGAAAATAGAACTTTAACTGTTCGTGAATCTGCAAGACTCCAATCTTTTGATGATAGTTTTGAATTCTTAGGCAAAAGAACTACAGGTGGAAAAAGGAGACGTATTGAAGTTCCTCAATACTCCCAAGTAGGTAATGCCGTCCCACCATTATTAGCTAAAGCTATTGCTTTAGAAATAATAAAAATTTTAAATTAATTTGATAAATTATATTCCTTAATTTCAGGGAATAATTTATTTAAATTCTTTTTTGATATTTTAAAGAGATATCCATGATCTCTTGCTTCGCCATTTTCTTTAATATGCATGGTGAAATCAAGTGTAATAATACCCGATTCGATTAATAAATCAAATATATTTGCTTGAGGATTTTTTGTATGTGTTATTTTAGAATATCTAAAATATTCCGTATTGTCAACAATCTTTGTTTCTGCACCTATCCAAAAAGTTTCAGGATGTTTTTTAAGTAGTGATTTATGTAATTCTTCAAAATCCCACTGTACAACTTCTCCTTTAGATTGATGCATAACATATAACATATTCTCATTAAAATCAGTTTGCAAATATAATCCTTGATTATTGATAATTTGATTTGCTTTTAAGGAACATTTTAAGTTAATTCTTCCATTTGATTCATATCCAAATTCTTCTAATAACTCTTTTGATGAATGATAATTACTATTTCTCCAATCAGGAGTTTTTGAAAATAAATTGCTTCTATTTGTTATTTTTTTATGCTTGTTCATTCTATAAGTTTTAATTTCAATACCTTTATAATCAGGCTTTCTAGAACTGTTTGGTTTAATTTGAAGTTCTTTTTCTAAAGTCATTCCAACACCAGTATCACCAGATACTACCGTCTGCAGAAATCCCTTATTATGAATAGCTTTGATTTTATTATATAATTCACGTGCAATATTTTGTTTTTCTTCTGATAATTTTAGCAACTCTTGATATACATATCCTTTGGAAGATAAAGAGTGTATGGTTTTTTCATCTGATAAATTGATTAAATATACTATTTTTTTGTCAGTTGCTAAAGCAATAAAACTATTTGCTTCACAGTAGTTTTTTATTTTTCTAAACCAAATTCGAGGGTCTCCCTTTTTAGTTTTTGGTCGATATAATGAGCATTCTAAATCAACAGTCTCAGTAGGCAGAATAAGTTTTGCATCTAATGTGGCTCCATTTTCTTTTTGTCCTTGTCCTTGTGTTTCATAATTATGTAAGTTATTTCTTTTTAAAAAATTTCTAACGGGTATTGTAGCATCAATAATTCCTTTCTCATATCCTATTTCAGTAATAAATAAAAAAGACATATCTAAATTAAGTTCAAAAAACAATGGTAAATATTCTTGCAATTCCTTCCAATTATCCTTATTCATTTTAACCACAACTTTTCTGTTGTTTATAACTATCAAAATTAGATAAAATAATGATTAATGTACATTAGATACATAAAGTATTAAATGTACATTTAGCATAATTAGTAAACATGACAGATAAAGTTGTTAAAGTTAGAGGAAGACATGGAACAAAATCTTTAGATATAACAATACCTGCTGAATTAAGTAAAAAATTTGATATAAATGCTGGAGATTTATTTAAAGTTAAAGTAATAAATGACGAAGAATCAATAATTATTAATTACCAATTAGTTTACAAGAATAAACATTAATATGAGTGATTTTATGGGAGAAGAAAATATTGTTAGTTTAGAAGAATTAATTGAATTACTCAAAGTACCTATCGAAATCAATAGTGAAACATTAGGAACTTTAAGTTTTAGGCGCATTTATAATGATGATTACTTATTCATAGAAAAATGTCTTAATGAAGATATAAATCAAGAGATATTTTGTAAACAATTTTTAATTAATCAAATTTGTGACCCAAAACTCACATTAGATGATTTTAATGATATTGATGATAAAGAAATTTGTTCAATATTGAAAAAATATCTCGAAGTAGAAAAATTAGAAGATTATTTTGATTTTAATAGTTCTGATGATATTTTTACTACATTTAAGGAAGGTATGGAATGTTATAGGGATCATGTTAATTCTATTGTGCGAAGCAATCAATTAGCATTATTGGAATCTGCAAACTCAATAATAAATTCTTTTAATTTTCATGAAAGTTTATCCTCTTATTTAAATATGGTAAATGAGATGTCAATAGGGGCAATGTCACAGACAAGTAAAGTTTTAACCACAGTGAATCAATTAGCTATCCCAGACATTACTAGTTATGTTTCTCAAATGATAAATTCGTCAGCAATATTATCTGCAGCAAATATGATGGAAGTAGTAAATCAACAAACTGCTATTTGGCAGAAATGGATGAGTGTTAGTGACACTTTTCTTAAGATAACTGAGACTATTAGTTCATTTTGGGATAGATTTCAAATAGATTATCAAATACCTTCATTGGATGCGCAAAAATGTTTAAAAAAATATCATTGGTTTATTAGTCCGAATATGGATGCTCATATAGTATATGATATCATTGAAGTTTGTAATAGTTCATCTAGACATAAACAAAAAGAAATTAATAAAATTTTAATTAATTATTTTTTAGATAATGATTGTGAAAAATTAGACAGCATGGTTGATAGATGGGCTACTAATCCTTTATTTGATGGAAGAATAAAAATCATTAAAGATTGTATTAATATTATTAAAACTAATGAGAAAAACATTAATTACTCAAATTTTATTGTTCCTACTTTAATAACTCAAATTGATGGTATTCAGAATGAATTTATGAAAATTAATGGGCTTTCAGTAGGTCGAAGAGGAATTTATGATTCATCAGGTGAAAAATTAAAAGATGAAAATGGTAATACATTATATAAAAAGGATTATTTTAGAAATTTAACTTCAAATAATGAATTCTTTGATTTAATGAATGATATTTTTTTAGACGTGTTATTTCAAGATACAAAGAATGGATATGAATCTATTCATTTTAGTAGACATAAGATTCTCCATGGAGAAAACACAGTTTATGGTAGAAAAGATTATATGATAAGATGTTTCATGATTTTGGACTTTCTTTCAGAATTGATTTTTATCAATAATGAATATTCGGTTTAATAAGTTAATAGGAGAGTAATTATGTTAATTTATGAAAAGAATATTGCAGATATCACTTTAGATGATATTTACAGTCTTGTTGAAGATGAAACTGATGAAAATAATTTCATTGAATATAAAGGGGAGCTGGACAAAAATGGTGAGAAAAAACATATTCCTAGAACTGTTTGTGGTTTTGCAAATTCAGATGGTGGGCTCTTAATATTGGGTATTTATGATGATAAAGAGGGATTTGATAAAATTCAAGGAGTCACATTAAAAAATGATTGGGAAAGAGATAAACAAAGATTAATAACTCTTCTTAGAGATAATATAGAACCTTATTTTGATGTGGGTATCGAAAAGTTAAATTTAGAAAATGGTAAGGTGCTGATTATTATCAAAACTCCAAAAAGTTGGATTGCACCTCATCGTGTAAAAAGAGGCCAAGAAAAAGATTTTTATATGCGAAGAAATGGCAGAACAGAACCTATGGAATTTAATGAACTTAAAGAGATGTTTGATATGAACAATAAATTGACAGATCGAATTAATGATTTTAGATGTAGACGTGTTTTAAAATATTCTTCAGAGGATGTGAATCATTATAAAGTTATTCATCATTCAATTCCATTAAATTCATTCAGTAATCTTCAAATTAATCTTGAGGATGCTAAAGACTATTTAATCAACAATAGGGTGTCATCATATCCTGAATGGAATTATAATTTTGAGGGTATTTATCAGTCTCGTTCAGATAACTTTGGGCAGATGTTTAGAAATGGTATTTTTGAAAAAGTTAGAAAAACAGATGGCGAAGAGGACCCAGTGGCACTTGTTTATTTTGAAGATGAATTTAAAAAATTTGTTAAACAAATGTTAAGAGTTTATGAAAGTTTAAATATTTTTTGTCCAATCGTATTTTTCGTGACATTTACAAATATTAAAGGGCGTGATGTTCCAGTTGATCATTTGGATAAAAGAAGAGGAGAGATATTTGATAAAGAAAGAAATATATTGGATGCATCCGGAATTATATTTGAATCTGAAGAAACAATTGATGAGGATGTTTCAAGTTTGTTCCTACAATTTTGGAATCATTTTGGATATGATAAGAAATATGAAACGAGAAGATGAAAATTTAATTCTTAAAATTCCTAATTTATATATTGCTAAAGATGAATATTTATTTGAAAACAATTAACTCATATGTTGTTTTCCATAGAATAATCCATCATGAATTTTCCGCATCATTAGTGTTTGATAGCTTATTTCTAGTTTATTATCTTATTTTTACAATAACAAATCAATATCATCGCCTATTCTAATTTTTAACAGTTAATATTAAACTCTCAACGTTAATGTCAACAGTAGCAAACTTTTAAAAAAGTAGCTATTATATATAAATCTTTATATATTATAAGTAATAAATTAAATAATAAATTAAGTAATATTAGATTTAAGTGGAGGACATATATAATGGCAGATTCTATAATTTTACTTGAAGAGAGAAAAGAAGTCACAACCTTCCTTCTGGATGAAGGTACAATCACCGCAACTACAGTTACAACCCCTACAGGTGAAACTCCAGGTTACGAATATGCAGGAACCAAAATAAAAGTCGATGATGCTGTTACACTATCAGCCAACTCAGACATCGGAAAACCAACAGTCAAGAAATTCACTGGTGCGGAAGGAGAACTCATCTTAGGCATTGCAGTAAACGATCCGGTTACAATGACCGGAGGTAAAAGAAAAACAGCTATTCTCGTATTGGGTCATTTATTCAGATTAAAATTAGCATCTGGAATTTCAAACATTGCTGTTAATAACAGAATAGCTTTAACCAGTACAGGTGCTATCAAATCAGATGAGGGAGAATATATTGCAATGCATCCTGTAACTAGCTCAGATGATTACAAATACATCGAAGTGTTCAGACCATATGACATCGGAACTACAGGTTCAACTTAAGGTGATAATTAATGATTACAAAAGGAAATGATACAAAAGTTCAAAATGAGGTAATAGCTCAAACCATTACTGATGAAACTGCAAAAAGATTGAAGTTAGCTAGATTGTTTCCTAAACAAGAAATCAAAGAGAACTCCGATTACTACACCTATTTCAGACAGAACATCAATCTCGATGAAGCTATCAAAAAAGGTTTGCTTGGAGAAGCTAAAGACATTGCTCCTGGCGCCTCCTTGCAGGAATTGAACATCAGAAAGCCAGTAACCGACACCATCAGCATTGATACTGTCGGTGGAGTCTTGAATGTCAACAAGGATGTTTTCGACTCAGATATTGTTTCATTTGAGGATTTATTGGGTGATGTGGCTACCGTTATTGCTAACCGTATTGAATACAACATTTACGATACATTAATAAGCTCACCAAACGTTCCGCAATATAACACAACCCAAACTGATGACACAATGGAAGCATTCGGTAACTTTGTCATCAAAGCACAGGAAGCATTCAAAGGAAATGCCGGAGCGGGAGCAGACTTGACAATAATGGTAGAGTCCTACAAAACATTATCATACGTTAAACAGTTGGCTTACTCTTCAAACAAGTTAGTTCAGCCTGTTGAAGACATTAAGGAATACTATGGCATTGATAACATTGATCTTTTAGGAACAACACAGGCTGACGGAGGATCTCTAATAGGTGAAAAACAGTACATCGGTTTCGATTTAAGAAATGCTCCATTAACAGTATTATATTCAAAATCTTCAGGAACTACAGTTGCACCAATTACATCAGATGAAAACATTGCAGATTTCTATCCTATAATTGAAATCATGCGTAAAGACATTTACGATGAGTTACCCCAATATACAAAATTATTCATACAAAGTAAAGTCGGAATATTGTTAAATAAACCTGGACTTGCCCTGAAAGGTACTTGCAGACCATAAGGAGGATTGTTAATGTTAACCAAAGGAAATGATGCGAAAGTACAAAATGAAGTGATGGCACAGATTGTGGCCGATACTTCCGCAAAGTGGATGAAATTCACAAGATTATTGCCAAAGCAGGAAATTGAAGAGAACTCACAGTATTACACTTACATGTCCCAAAGAGTCAATATTGAGGAAGCTATTCAATCCGGCGTTCTTGGTGAAGCCAAAGACATTGCTCCCGGTGCTACTTTACAGGAATTGAACGTCAGAAAACCAATCAGCGAAACTATCTCCATTGATACTATCGGTGGAGTCTTAAACGTTTCCGCTCAAATGCTTGATTCCAATTTGATTTCCGTTAATGACATGCTGCAGGATGTGGGAATTCTCATCGGCAGAAGCATTGAAAAGGCAGCTATTGACATGATTATGAATTCATCTAAAGTGGCTACCTACAACTTTGAAAGTGGTGATGATACTGGAATGACCATCTTAAAAGCTCAGGAAAAGTTCAAGGAATCAGCTGGAAGCTATGCCAACTTAAACAGCATGGCCGTAAGCTACAAATCACTCACAACCCTGAAATCAGATATCTTCTCAAGCAACAGACAGGTCGAACCGGTAGAATTAATCAAAAGCTATTACGGTGTTGACAACATCGATATCTTAGGAACAGCAGTGTGCGACGGCGGTTCCGAGATGGGTGACAAGACCTATATCGGTATGGACTACATCAACCCTGGAATGAAATTGTTATACTCCAGAACTACCGGAACAACCGTTGCTCCGTTAGGACCTGACGGTGAGATGTATGATTTCTATCCATTGATCGAATTCATGAGAAAGGACATCAGGGATGAACTTCCTATGTATACCAAACTCTTCATCCTGTCAAGCGTTGGAGTATTAATGAATGCACCTAACAGAATCATCAAAGGTAATTTCAGAGCATAGAACCATATTTTATCTCCTAAATATTAGTGAAGTTTAAATAGCTTCACTAATTTTCTTCTGCTCATATTTTTTATGCGATAATCGCTATATTATATAATTGAGGCTATAAAATGAAACTGATATTAGATACTGAAAATTCACATCCGACAACAATAACAGTTAAAGGTAAAGAAATAACCTTGCTATTGATAGAATCCAGTATATTAATTGATAGCTCTCAAATAGCTAAACTGTTTGATAAAAAAGAAAAGACGGTAGCTACTAAAGTTCAGAAATCTAAACTGGAGAAATACGAAACAGAAAATGTAAAACTTTTAAAAAATTACGGACTGATGCATCCTGATGCAGTCAAGCCAAGGCCATTCTATGACTTAAGGCAAATGCTTGAAGGACCTGCTTATTATTATTTCAAAAAGGAAGATGAAACTGAATTAATAGAAGTCATCATAAGGGTAGCTATCGGAAAACATAGGGAATGGATCCATAACAGAAACATATCAGGATATTAGATTATAGCTGACATCAACCAGTTTGAAAAGCTCCTCATCACTGATTCTCTCATCCAGGGGAACTGTTATCCAGTGTTTCTTGTTCATGTGATATCCTTCAAGAATAATCTCACCGTCAACAACATTGGACACATCATCGTTTTTCATGACGACTATTTCTATTTCCCCTTCACCTTCAAGACCTATTTTTGATTTGTCAAGTGCTACTAGAATGGCGAACCATTTGTTGGTGTCCTTGTTTCTGTAGATTGCAGCCTTTGGAAATTTCTCCCATAGAAACTCCAAATGTGTATCATACTTCTTTTCAATGACATCCATCAGTCTTTTTGATTGGGCGAACTTGAAGACGTTGGGTTTTGTGCATTTGTCAATGATGTCTGTGATTATGTCTTCATATTCCATTTTAAGCTCTGCTGCAAACCTGCCGATTGGCGTTTTGACATCAACGAGAACATAATCCTCATCAAGTTCCATATCAATCACTTTAGCATACATTGTGTCGTTTTCACATGTTATTACTGCTTTGAAGTTGGGATTGGCGAGTGTTTTTTCATAAACGTAATCCTGACTGAAACCGTAGTCTGTAAGCTTATTTCTGATTATGATTCTATTTTCAAGCATGCCGGATAAATCTCTCATGGAATAATATCTTAAGGTCAACATATTTAATGGTTATAATATTTTATTATGTAATTTATATAAAAAATATAATAAATAAGATAATACAAATTATAGTATATGACAGAAGATAATATCAGCGGGACAAGTTTTTGCCAGGCGATGAACTCAATAGCATTCTGGTTAATCCAGAACAAAAAGAAGTACAAGAAGCGTGACTATTACCAAATATTAACATTGAAAGGTAATTGTAGTGATATTGAAAAGAAAGCCAAGAAATTAGGTTCAGATAAGTTAGTAGCAATGTATACAATGGCCTTGATTAAGGATAACAGTTCTTTGGATTTCCTTCCAAACTATGTGATGTTAAAGAACGGAACCAAAATCGACAAGGCAGAATATGTGGATATGGCCATAAGGACTGAAAGCTATATCATGGCAAACGGAAGGCTTCCTGCAATCGTTTACAGAATGTCAAAGCTTCCGGATTACAGTGACTCAACAATGAAGCTGTTTGCGAAGACATTCAACTACAAAGGAACCACAATTGATGAGGCTTTAGCCATTATAGCAAAGAAGAAATTATACAGCAAATACTTTGATTCACAGAAAACAGACAAGAAAACAATTAATGATGCCAGCCAGGGAAAAGGTTCCAATTGTGTAGACTGGGGGCAAGTGTATTACAGAATAGCTAAATCTTTAGGTTATGACGTGCAGTTTGTCCATGTTAAATGTCGTGTTAGCGGGACTGGCCATATAAGATTAAGATTGAGGCATAAAAAGCATACTGGAGGAAACTGGATTGCGAGAGATCCTGCTGCAGTAGCAGATACAACTTCAGGAAATGTCAGAGCAATCTGGTGTGAAGATGGTTATTTAATAGCATATGACCCCTCATGGATATTTACAAATTTGTATAGTAGTTAACGTTAATGTTAACCTTCTTTTTTTTATTTTAAGATTATCTTACTGGAAACACAGATTATTAAAATTGACTTATTTAACATTAACATTATTATTGTGTAGTCAGTAAAATATTAATCAATGGATATTAGGGAATTTTGTGACAATGACATTGGAGAAATGATTGAAATTTGGAATGAAATAGTTGAGGAAGGAATTGCATTTCCCCAGAAGGACATTCTGAATTTAAACTCCGGAAAAGATTTCTTTTCATCACAGACATATACTGGAGTAGCTATTTTAAATAAAAAGGTGGTTGGACTTTATATTCTCCATCCGAATAATGTAGGAAGATGCAGCCATATTGCAAAAGCAAGCTATGCCGTGTCATCAGCTATGCGCGGGAAACACATTGGAGAAAAATTGGTATTGGACTCCATGAATGTTGCAAAGGATAAGGGGTTTTTGATATTGCAGTACAATGCTGTCGTTGAAACAAATCATGCGGCACGCCACCTATACGAAAAACTGGGTTTTAAGCAATTGGGAGTAATTCCAAAAGGATTTAAAACAAAAGACAATCGTTTTGAAAACATCTGCCCATATTATATTGAATTATGATTAACCTTATCCTATTTGGAAACATAGACTATGAAATAATCCAAAATCATCATTGATGATTGATATAATAATAGTCATCATCTGCTCTCTCGCACTTTCTTTAAATATGTTTAAAATAAGATTAATTATTACCACTCAAAAATATTTGCGTGGCTAGATATTGGTGAGGCAGTTGAATTATTATGGAGATAGCTCGTTATTCAACTATTTTTTAAAAAAAAACTCCATAATTAATTCAACTCAATATATTCAGACGATTAATTCTTATTTTTGAAACATTAGCTATGAATTTTTAATGATAATTTTATATAATTGAAATAATAAAATATTATATTAATTATTATATACAGGTTGTAATAGCTATGGCCAATATAAATAATACATCATCCTACATGGATGAAGACAAAAAGCAAATTATCAAAGAGTCAAATTATACCTATAGAGATGCTCTTGAAGTTTCAGCTTATCTCATTGAAGTGGGCAAGTTCGAAAGATTCTACAAGGAAATGCAAATCCACGATCTTCAAAAGGAACTTGACGAAATGGATGACAATGAATAGCTTCAAAAAATATATCTCACGTATATAACTCTTAAAAAGAAACTATTTTTCATAAGCAAAAGTAATATTTATTATTACTTTTATATTTTTTTTATAATAAAATTTTATATATAATACATAATATAATTATTTATTATGTTACCGGAAAAAACCAACATCAGCGCAAGAGTTGAAATAACACTCAAAAAAATAGTAGAAGAATCCAGTTTTACACACAAGGATGCATATGAACTTGGAGCAATGCTAATAGCTATCGGCGATGCCCAGGAAACCATAACCTTAATACACAACAATCCCAATTATGAAAGAATTATGAAACAAAGGGAATACAAGTTAATTGAAGAGAGAAAACAGGAACTTGAAAGAGAATTAAGGGATTTATAGGAGAACCATCACCATGAGTCGAGTAAATTCAGACATCCATTATTTTCTAGAACAGCACGAACAGGAAATAATAAACTGCTGCAAGAAGGCGATGAGCAACAAGGAAATCATAGAACTGCTAAAGACAAAATACAATCGTGAAGTTTCACTTACAACATTTAAGGAATTCAAGGCAGGATTAAAAATAACAAAAGGAGATTTCCTGGAAACACTATTAGATGAAATACAGGTAATGAAAACCCAAGGCGCAACAGATGAAAGTGTCAGAAGATGGCTTGATGAAGAACACAAATTTGAAGTAAGCAGAGCAACATTCTCAAGATTCAAAAAGAAATATCATCTAACAGATAATGATAAAGATCCAAGAGCAAGACAAAAAGAAGCATTGACAAACAGAGCCATAACACAAAAGCAAATTACTGACAATAACGTTCATCAGGACAATATAGATTTAGCTATTGATTCAATTCTTCAGCAACAGGTCACAGACATTAAAACAGGTTTGGAAAACTTAGATAAAATAACTAAAAATGCAGTTGGCCTTGAAATTGACTTTGAAAAACTGGATAAGGAAGTAAGATACAATGCCAATGAAAAAAGCTTGGCCAGATACTTAATCGACATTACCGAACTTAAAATCAGATATCTGGAATTGTCCGTTAAAGCATTTGAAGCCAAAAACAGATTATTCAAGGATGAAATGGACAGACTGTTCAAAAACCGTGTGTTAGAGTTAGAAGATAAGAAAATTGAAATCTCACAAAGAGACATTATGAATGAAATAGAAATCCTTGCAAAACAGATAGATGATAACAATGTATGATGAAAAAGGTGAATTCTATTTAGATGCTAAAGATAAAGCTATTCTTCAGAAGTGCGTATACGAGAATCCATATATACCATTCAATCCGTTTCCAAAGCAGGCAGAGATGATTTTAGCTACTGAAAAGGAAGTCCTTATCGGTGGTGCTGCAGGAGGTTCCAAATCAACAAGTCTTTTGATGAGGGCACTGTTCTATGTTCAGGATGATGTTAATGAATATCATGCCCTCATCTTGAGACGTACATTATCTGACTTGAAGCGTAAAGGAGCTTTAATACACAAAGCAAGTCAGTGGTTAAATCGAAAGGAAGTTCAAAATAATGCAAGCATCAAACCAAAGTGGGATGGAACCGAACATTCATGGACATTTCCCAATGGAAATTCACTGACTTTCGGATATTTGAGAAACATCAATGACCTTGATACATATCAGGGTTCCGAATATCAGTTCATTGGAATTGATGAATTAACTCAATTGGAGAGATTCAAATATATCTACATGAGGTCAAGGGTAAGGAAAACAAAAGACAACAAACTACCTACACAGTTAATGTGCTCAAGCAATCCAGGCAAACGTGGAAACAAATGGGTAAGGGAAAGATTCATAGAAAAAATTGATACTGATATTCAAGATAAATCACAAATAAGATTCATTAGCTCAAGCTATCTCGATAATGTTTATCTGGACAGAAAAGACTATGAAGAATACCTTATGGGATTGGATAGAGTAACAAGGGAACAGTTAATGAACGGTAACTGGTATGCTTCAGTTAAAGGTCAACTATTCGATGAATCAGACTTCCACCTAATCTCTCATGATGAATACATGAAAATACCAATCGTTAAAGTCATTAGATACTGGGATCTTGCTGCAACTGAAGTATTGAATGATGATAAATTAAGAGGAAGTGATCCGGATTTTACGGCTGGAGTTCTGCTGGCTAAAGATCTGTCCGGAAACATTTACATCCTTGATTCCTATGAATTCCAATTGGAATCCAGAAACTTAATCAATGAAATATTAAATACTGCTGCACGTGACAAGTCCGATGTGCAATACATTGAACTCGACGGAAGTACAGGCAGGAACTTCGGGTTATTGATTATCGATGAGCTGAACCGAAGAGGATTCACAACAGGAACCGGTAACTCAAGAGAAAACAAGGTTGACCGTGCAAGAAGAGTCTCAGCAGATATTCAAAAGAAGGGAATTTTCCTTGTTGGAAAGGATTCGACCGGGTTCACGAAAAAATGGGCGATGGAATTTCTGGAAAAAATAACTGCATATCCGAATGAAGCTATTCATGATGACTGTGTAGTTGCGTTCACTGGTGCTTATGAAAAAATAGTTTCTGAAGTTCAAACTCAAAGAGTTAATGTGGATAAGTGGTATTCCACATAACTTGTCTTCCATAACAGTTAATGTTATAGACGAACCTTTTGGATGCCTATTCCTTTATCAGTACTTTTTTAAAGATATTTGCAAATTCAGTTTTTTCATCATCATTATAATAGTCATCACCCAAGTCAGTAGTCAATGTAAACATTGCCAGTTCATAGATTACCTTATTCATTTTTTGCCCTTTAGCCGTCAATGAATATTCAATATTATTTTCATCATTGCCTTTTGAAATAAGGCCGTTTTCTTCCATTTCCCTTAGGCAATTGCTTAAAACTTTATTGGATAAATTGGGTTTTCCTTCTTTAAATTCATTAAAACGTTTTTTTCCAAAAAACATGTCTCTTAATATTTGGATGACCCATTTTCTACTGATAAGTTCAACTGCAAGTTCCATAGGACATTTTACTGCTTTTCCATTATCACTCATTGAAATCCCCTTAACTAAACTAATCTTTATGGTTTGAAGTTAATTAATTTTAAGTTACCTGCAGGTAACTTAACTGTTTTTATATGGGTCTGAATAGATATTTTAATAGAATAAAGGTTTTTGACTTTTATTGAAAAATTTAAGGTGAATATCATGAAATTCAATGCATGGAATGAAAATGAGACATTTTTCTCATCAAAAATAGCACAAAACGTAATAGCGACCGCTTGCGGCTCAGATGTTAATACTGCATGTGGCAGTGATGTAACTGCATCAGCATGCGGCTCAGACATCAATACTGCATGTGGCAGTGATGTAACTGCATCAGCATGCGGTTCAGATGTTAATACTGCTTGTGGCAGTGATGTAACTGCATCTGCATGTGGCTCAGACATCAACACCGCTTGCGGATCTGACATCAGCACAGCATGTGGTTCAGACAGATTTTAAGATTAACATTTAATCTTAAATCTTTTATTTTTTAAAATACTTTTTTTGGAGCTGTTTTTCATGGCCGATTTTTTCGCATTTCAGTGGCATATTCTGGATGACTGTGACCAGCGGTGCAAACATTGCTATATTTTCTCAGAGGAAAATGACAAGGAACTGATAAGCATGGGCTATGAAGACATGCAAAGGGTTTTGGATAACTGTCTTGAATTCTGCAGGAAAACCAAGAGAGCACCATATTTCAGCATCACCGGCGGAGACCCCATTCTGCATCCTGACTTTTGGAGGCTGCTTGAACTTTTGCATGAGAAAAACATCCACTATTCAATACTGGGAAATCCTTTCCACATTACTGATGAAGTTGCAGAAAGACTTAAAGAATTAAGCTGCAGACAGTATCAGATGTCTCTGGACGGCTTAAGGGATACTCATGACTATTTCAGAAAACCTGGTTCATTTGACATAACCCTGGAAAAAATCAAAATCCTGAATGATGCCGGAGTAAGGCCAAGCATCATGACAACAGTTTCAAAAACAAACATTGATGAAATTCCTGATTTGATTGATGTTGTCGTTGAAAACAATGCCGGATTATTCAGCTTTGCAAGATACTGTCCCACAAGCCTTGAAAAGGCTGTTCAAATGACGCCTGAAGAATATAAAAATCTTTTAGAAAAAGTATGGGAAAAATACCGGCAATACAAGGATTCAAAAACATTTTTTACCCTAAAAGACCATTTATGGACATTATTTTTATATGAAAAAGGATTGTATACCATTCCGCAAAACCTGAAGGATGATGTGATATATGACGGATGCAACTGCGGAAACAGCCATCTGACAATATTGCCCTCAGGCGATGTGTTTGCATGCCGAAGAATGGACAGCAAAGTTGGAAATGCAATAAACGAATCAGTATATGATATATTCATGGGAAAAAATATGGATGAATACAGGCAGTTCGAAAAATTCGAAAAATGCAGCAGATGTGAACTTTTAAGGTTCTGCAGGGGATGTCCCGCAGTAAGCTACGGAACAACACACAATATGTATTCAAAAGACCCACAATGCTGGAAGGAGATATAAATGATGAAAGCAGTTGTTTTAGAAAAAACATGCAAAGCAGATGAACTGAAAGTAAGCAAAGTTGAAATTCCAAAGGTCAAAGACGATTGGGTGCTTGTAAAAGTCTTGGGCTTTGGAATAAACCGTGCAGAGATAATATTGAGAGATTATGAGGCTGACGAAGACTACATCAACCTGCCGGTAATACCGGGAATAGAATGTGTCGGCAGAATAATAGACCCGTCAAATACCCACTTCAAAAAGGATGACATTGTCGTTGCCCTGATGGGCGGAATGGGAAGAAGCTTTGACGGAAGCTACGCCGAATATGCACTCCTGCCTCAAAAAAACGTCTTCAAAATAAGTGACGATATCTTCAACGACTTAACCTTGGAGGAGATAATAGCCATTCCTGAAACCTATTTCACGGCATTCGGTTCTATTGATGCATTAAACCTTAAAAAGGATGAATCCATATTGATCAGGGGTGCGACTTCAGCTTTGGGACTGACTGCAATGCAGATTGCAAGTGCAATAGGTGCAAATGTGATTGCAACTTCCAGAAGCGAAGAGAGATTCGCCAAACTTAAAGAAAATGGTGCTGATGAATGTCTTGTTGATGACGGTGAACTATCACAAAAAATCAAATGCGATAAGGTTCTTGAATTGATTGGACCTAAAACTCTTGACGATTCAATGAAATGCTTAAATGAAAACGGAATATGCTGCGTTACAGGTGTTTTGGGAGGGGTCGAATACATGGCTGAATTTGATCCGATTAAGACAATTCCAAACAGAAGATATCTGACATCATTTTTTTCAAATTATCCGTCACAGGAAATAATTGACGATTTATTCAGATTTATTGCAGACAACAATATCAAACCAAGCATCTCAAAGGTTTTCAGCGATTTGGCAGATATTGGAAAAGCCCATGAGCTTATGGAATCCAACAATGCTCAGGGAAAAATCATATTCAAACTGGAGTGATTATTATGGTAACTAAAGAAGAATGTTTTAAACAGCTAAGGGAAGTGATTGATGCAGTTTTATCTACTGTTGATAAAGACGGCAATCCTCAATCAAGGATTATAGACATTATGCACATTGAAAATGATAAAATCTATTTTTTAACCGGTCGTGGAAAACATGTCTATGAGGAAATCATGACACATCCACAAGTAAGCTATCTTAGCCTGAAAGACAACAAATCAATCAGAATAACCGGTAAAGCCCATAAGCTTGATGACCAAAAGCATTGGATTGATTTGATTTTTGATGAAAACCCTTTCATGAATAATGTCTATCCTAAAGGAACAAGATATATTCTGGAAGCGTTTTGCATTGAAAACTATCAGATGGAATTTTTCGATCTGACTCAAAAGCCAATCTACAGACACACATTCAAGTTTGGCGACTGGGAGATTATTCCGAAAGGATTTGAAATAACTGACGACTGTGTAAGCTGCGGAACATGTTATGCAAGCTGTCCTCAAAGAATACCTTTCTTAGGTGAGAATCACTATGAAATTCCTCAGGAAAATTGTCTGCATTGCGGAATGTGTTATGAAAACTGTCCTAATGATGCAATAGTTAAGAAAGAATAATTTTTAAAGTATACCATTGTGGATAAATGGTATTCCACATAAATAGCTATTTAAAACATTCAAGTAATCGTCTTCTGCCTTGCCATATTAACTGACGCTGCCTTTTCCTCAGTTCTTTATATTCCCAATACATCTGTGATGTAACATGCCCATGCAGTCTTCGATACTCATCAATCCTTACAATCTCAGCCTGCACAATAGCTGCTTCTCCTTCATGCCAGCAGTACCACGAATGATGACAGGCCACATCATTTTTAAAAGCCAATCCAGTCCTGCAATTATTGCAGTAATCCACAAACCACAATTCCTCTTCCCTTTCTTGCTTTTCCTTTTTGGCTTCCTTTATCTGTTGTTTTATAGATTTCATAACAAATCAAAATTTTAAAAAACCATAAAAACTATTGAGAAATTTTGGGATGGTTTTTTTAAATAGCTTTTAGAATCCTTTAAATCAAAAAAGAATAGCTATCATCGCTTTTCAAGATTATGATTTTTTAAAAAACCATGATTTTCCAGGGTATGCGGGAGGTATTGTTAAAGTTACCTCACCCTTATCCTGGAAACTTCAGTTTTTCTCACAAAAGCAATTACCAATTCCCACTGATAATTCTCTAATCAACCTAAAAACAATTGTAAGCGGTTTTTTATAAAAACTTTCATCAAAGTTCTTTAAAGTTTACAAAGTTTTTTGAGTTTTTTGGTTTTCATGGTTTTTATGGTTTTTTACTTATCCATGTCGGTTTTTTAACTTCTCTGTCAAAGTTCATGATACTTAACCCCTCGATAAATTTATCTTCCTTCATAATGTCTATTACCCATTCGCCGATTTCATAGCAGATGTTTTCGTATATTGAATCGTCAATGTGCTTTAAGTCGTAGTTGATTGATGCAACTTCACTTTTGGCCAAATCATATATATTGGCTCTGCCTGAATGGTCGGTTACCTGAAGAAATCCCTTGTCTGCCAATTCATACATGTATTTTCTGACTGATGCCTTACTTAATCCAAGATTTTGAAGTGCGAAGTATTCATTGGTTGTAATTCCCATATTCAACACTTCCCTGTCCTTACTTATCTTCCAGTCATCAATATTGTTTCTGATGTCATTTAAAACCTCAACGGCCTTAGGTGACAGGTTTGCAGATATGCTTTCCTTGTACGGTTTTAACAAACTCATGAATTCCTGCACATCCGCAATGTTAGTCAGAATCACTTTCTTGCCGTCAATGTCATAGACTTCATGATTATAGTAATTCAGAGCAGTTATTGTTTTCAGTATTCCGTTGAACTTATCAAAATCCCTTTTATAGAAAGCGGAGTCCTTGAGGAAGTTGATTACAAAGTAAACATACGGATTTATTATTACAATGTTTTCAAAGACTTCCTTAAGGTGCAGTAACATGTATGGCACTAGCTCAGCTTCCTTTTCATAATGCTTTAACATTTTGTAGCTTTTGCCATGCTTGAATTCCAGTGCACTGTTTCTTTTATTGAAGATATTCTGATTGTCCATTCTTGGAGTAATGAAAACGCTTCTGCTCATTTCCTGATCATCAAAATAATGATTTGGAACGGTAGTGTATGTAAGGCATGGCCTTCCCACAAGTTCAAGGTCTTTCACTTCCCATCCACCTTCACCGTCAGGAATATTCAATGGCTTATTTAGAAATCCGTCTGACTGGAGTTCCTTCATGAGGTTTTTGGATTCCTCCATAAAGTCATGGTCGTTGTTTCCTCCCATATCCCCATAGTTGACGATTTTACCATCATAGAAATACTTGTCCGTTTTTGCACGGTTGAAGAGTGCAGCTTCAGTAATCTTTTTCTCATTGACAACAAAACGTTTAGGAATCAATCTTAACGCAACTTCCTGAATATGTGACTTGCCGCTGCTTGCCTCACCAAGACATATTACAGATACAGGATTTCCAAGTACAACTTGTCCTGCATATACGGCAAATGCATACAATATGTTGTTGCGTTCACCTGCTGTAAACCATTCAACAATACTGCCGATATAAATCAAAGGACGATTCAATGTTTGCAGTTTAGTGATAGCTTCCTTCAATTTAACACTATCCTTTTCCTGCTCAGCCTGTTTCTTGTCAGCTATTTCCTGTTCTATAACAGACAGCTCATTTTCATAGTGAAGCTGAAGGAGCTGTTTTACTTCTGCAAACTGATTGTTGACAATCTTCGGATTCATGTCACCTTTTGGATTTACAATCTGTTTGAACTGTCTTGCGACATTACTTTGGGAAGATAATGTAGCTGGAGTTTTATTTAAGTATTCTCCAATCTTATTACCATCTTGATTCTTAAATACATAAGTGACACTGTTAACTTTCTTTCTGTTGATAATGAGAGTTATTGTGTCTTTGGTAGGTAATTCAGCCACATTACTCATTTTATTCCTCATCTATTCTACTTGGACGTCACGTACAATGAAACTGTAATAGACATAGCTTCCGGATTTCTCTTTGACCTGGATTGTCATTTCATCTAAGCCGTTAACGAATTCACGGTATTCGGCAAGGTTGACACTTCTTAAAATATTTGATCTTCCTACTGAACCTGCATTTTCAAGTTCAAGGATTGAAGTGATAAAGTCAAAGAGCACGCTTCCTTTTCTGATGTTTTTGTGAATGTCACCATCGTTTTTAAGATTAACGTTGATTTCAATGTATAACTGATCATCATCCTGGAAGATGTAGAGTTTGAATCTGTTTACGGTTTTTTCTTCACCGTCATCATCAAAGGTGTAGGATGTTACTGAAGACATTTCAGGTCTGCCTCTTAAGAGGGTTCCGTCTTCAAAGTCTCTTAATTCTGCTTTTTCATATCCTTCCGGAATTTCTACAATTTCTTCGTAATCTAGTTCTGTACCTGTAAATATGGTTTGTTTTGTGTTTTCAAAACTCATTTTGATTCTCTCCTAATAAATGTTAAAGAGGATTAGTTAGCATCCTCTTTTAGAAATCTTGATTGACTTACAATCTTTTCGGCTGACATTTCTTCTGCTGACACTTCACCTGCTCCAATCAGTTCAGCTATTGCACGGTTGGTTGCACGTGTTTTAGCAGTTGACATGATAGTGTGGTCTGAAACTTTGTCTTTTCCTCTTTCTGAACGGGAACATAGTGCATCTGATTCAACACTTCTGCCATTCGGTAGAGTTGCTCTTACACAGTAGTAGGCTTCTTTTATTCTGCCGGTTTTTGTCCTTTCCAAATCACGGTCAACGATTGCAGTGTCAACATTGAATGCTCTTGAAAGCTTTTGCCATGCTGACTTTTTCTTAAAGTGTCTTTTCACTTTAACATAGTTTCCTTCTTCATCTTTTTCTTTAACGATTATTTCCTGATAGTCTGTATCATTCAATAATCCTTTACAGAGTTTTTGATAAGCATCCCACTGTTCAATGGCCACATCAACGTCAGGGACATTATCAACTTTAACTAATTCAGTTTCCTGTGAAACCTGCGGTTCTTCTATAAGTTCTGCTTTTACCATTATTATCACCTTGAAAAATTAGAGGATTAGTTTATAATCCTCCAGTACTTGTTGCTATTCCGATCCAGCCGACAACTGCAGCAACTACCATGCTTCCAATGAAAATCATTTTTGGATTGGGATCCATCGGTTCTTCTTTCGGATATAATCTTGCTGGTTTAGGCATACTGACCAACTCTCCTGATGCAGACTTCAATAATGAAATTCAAGTTAATTATTGTAGTCATTCCGCCTTTTTTGTGAATAACAACTGTTTTATTGTCTGGGAAATTCAGTTCATCTGATTTCATTACCGCACAATACGGATTTTCATCTGCAGATACCAGTGCAATGAAATGTTCTTCATCCAGATTCCTTTGCATTTCAAGAATTGTACTTTCCATATTTCTCATCCCTTTTGTGTTTGCGAAATCCGACAATAAACGCTTCTCCTCTTATGAATTTGATTAAACCGATGTCGCCTTCAGCTGCATATTGAATTAATGACAATAATTTCTCATGTATTATTGTCTGGTATGCTTTTTTACCGCCATCAACCAGTACGATACCGTCATCGTCAATGTAGAGGATTTCCTGTTCAACATCTCCTTTGGCAATTTTGATTTCACCATTGTGAGTTAAAATGCCGTGGAAATTATCTTCAAATTGATTAATTGAGGTTGTCATGATTTATCAACCTCAGTTAATGCAATGGGTGAAAAGCTATTCATTGGTATTCACCCAGGTGTTCGATTCTATCAAATACCAGCCATATTCTAGCCCATAGATCTTTTGGGACTAAAACATGAACTTCTCCGTTTACTTCTTGTTCCAACATTATTTTTAGGCTCCTGATATTATCTTAAATTTTTAGTTCGTCTTAGCGTGTTTAATCAAGTCTTATTATCTTGATTCTGTATGACTCGAAGAATTCCCTTTCGTTTCGGATGTTTTCTGATTCCTGAATTTCAGAGATAGTTTCTTCAAGTGCCCTGAAATTATTGAAAATTATTATTTCATTGGGCCGGGGTTTTACTAGTTCACACATTCTTTTGAATCTCCTGTTTTCCCTTATTGGGAGTTAGCGATCAACGGTCTAAAACTCACATGTGGCCAGAAGTCTTTGAAAATAAAAATAGTTTGTAGGTAAAATCAATATTCCATTCATTACCGAATATTTAGAATAAAATAAGTTTTTTAATTGAAAATCTTTATATATTGCTTAAAATAAACTAATATTGGGTTAAGTTTTGGAAAATATTAATTTTTAACACTGTTTTGCGGCGTGTCTAATTATTTTTATTTTTCTTACTGGCCCACTTATATTCTGCTTATTTTTTTCATGATTACTGTTTTTTTGATATTATACCTCCAGATATTGATTTTCTCGCCAAACTAAAAAAAAGTTGTACGAGTGTGAAAAATTGTTCTCACTCATAAAAATTGCCTTCACTTAGTAATGGCTAATCATAGTTTGTTAAAATGAATATATAAACATTACTATTGCCCTATTAATGTTAATTGTTTAATTATTACAATGTTATACTTGAAGATAAGGCATGTATTTTTCCAAAATTCTATAAACAAATAAACAGAAAAATGTGAAAAAAACTAGAAAAACCTACAATACGAAACTCCCAATATGAGACTATTATGTTGAAAAATTGTAGTTAAAAAAATATAAAAAAATAAAAAATGGAAATAACTTTTAAGTCTTATTTCTTAAAGCTCTTTTGATAAAATCAATTTCTCCCTTAAGACCATCCAGTTCAGCATTCAATTTTTTGTTTTCGCTTTCCATTTCCTGAAACTCAGGAGATTTGATGGATAATTTTTCAACATCAAGATTGATTGTGACTGCACCCATATGCTCAATATATTTTTCTCTTAAACGCAAAGGGTCTTCCATGAAATAGGAAGTTCTGGTCTGATCCTTTCCTCTACCCTGAAGTTCATCGATTTCATCCATGCTCAAACCGTCATTATAAAGTTGGCTTGCATGAAACTTCCTCAGCATGTGGGAACGGAATCTGTTATAGGAACCTGCCTTTCCAAGGTTCAGCTTGTTGTTGATTTTACCGAAGGTATTGTTCAAGTGAGTGGAACTGATATCAAAAAGAGGAGTTGAATTTGTAAGTTCCCTCTCATCTATCACAAGATAGTGAATTATTTCTGCTGTGGACTCAGGACTTGAAAAGGTAGTGTAGTACTTGTTGGTTTTCTGCCTCCTTAATCTCCAGGACGGAACCACATCATCTCTGCCATGGAGGGCTTCAATAACATCATCAATATTGTCTTTGTGATGATAAGCAGAGGTTGCATCAATGAAATCCTGAATGGTTATATTTAAAGTTTCCCTTTTTGCACATCCACTGCTGGTCATAAAGAGAATTATTGCCTTCATTAACGGATTGACCATCTTCAGGATATGCCTAAGCAATTCTTTGTCAGGCAAATCATTATAAGAAATAGGCATAGGTTTTTTAACATTTTTCTGATTTAACTTAGGCATTTTACCAATTTCAATGTCAAAACCTTCTTCATATACGGTCATGACCCTACTGACATAATTTTTGACTGTGGTTGCAAGATGTCCTTTTTGCAGCAAATGGTTTCTGAAAGCCAGAAGTCTTGCTCTCAATTTAGAATACTTCCATCTAACATCTTCCCTTTCTTCAGCTTCTGCTTCTTCCAATAATTTATAGAAAGGTGTTTTATGGTATCTTGAATACAAACCAATGGCGGTGGTATAACTCTTGAGGGTTACGGCTTTAAGTCCTCGCTCATCGCAAAAACTTTTTATTAATTCTTCATCTTTTTCGTGCATATCCATATTTATTACTCCTATATAAAATCACTTTTTACCAAGAGCATTTGATAAGTAATAAATATTTTGATGAATGTTGCCCGTATACTAACTCTCTTGAATCATCGCTAGAATACCCTTCGCTCCTCGAGTAACCCTCGAAACGGGCAGCCTATCCAATGCTGGGTTTCTCCTAATCATCGACAGCTAAAACTTTCCTCATAGAAGGACCGTAGGCATCAGTCAAAAAAATTGATATGACAATAATATTTTATAAAAAATAATATTTAATAATTTTCAAAGATTTAAAAAAAAAGATAAAAACAAGTTAAATTTAATTAACTTGTAAAGAATCAAAGATAACTTTTGCAGGATTTGAATCTGAATTTAAATCAGTGTCAAAATTAGCATCATCTGTTGTAACGGTAACTACAAAATTACCTGATTCAGTTAAGACTGCGTAATTATAACAGTATAATGTGTTTCCGTTAATGTCCACGGAAAATGCTTGAAGAGTAACATCATAGCCATTATATTCCATAGATTCTTCACTGATAAAAGTCTTACCTTGATCTATTAATGTTTGTTTTGCAGCTTCTAAATCATCACCAACGCCAGTTGCAAAACTAATAGCGTTAGATTCATCTTTTTGCATTGCACATGTAGTATCATCTGCAGTTGCGATAGTATAATCATCAGGTATTGTAAAAGTATATGGTGCTACAGTTGTATCTTCTGCTACAGCCATGCCTACACTAGCAACAAATACCAATGTGATTAAAAGTAAAAATGTCTTACTAAATTTCATTAAATACCTCCATATTACTATTATGAATAATATAATATAAAATTTTCTAATAACTATTAAAAAGATGCACCGATGTCCATTTCAGACAATTCCTTATACCTATTCCTAATAGTAACCTCAGTAACGTTAGCAATCTTTGCTACATCCTTTTGAGTTTTTCTCTCGCCAAGCAAAACGGATGCGACATATAATGCCGCTGCTGCAAGACCAGTTGGTCCCCTACCAGAATTTAAACCCTTATCCTTAGCTTCATGAATAATTTCAATTGCTTTAGATTGAACTTCACCTGACAACCCCAATTTGGTTGCAAATCTTGGAATGTAATCAACAGGTGATGTTGGCTTTAATTTGATGTCCAATTCTCTAGATATGAATCTATATGTTTTTCCAATTTGTTTTTTGGAAACTTTAGACACTTCTGCAATCTCATCTAATGTACGCGGGATATTTCCCCGCCTACATGCAATATATAGAGCTGAAGCGACAACACCCTCAATACTTCTTCCACGGATTAGATTTTTTTTAGCAGTTTTACGATAAATGAAGGCAGCATCCTCCCTAACGGATCTTGGAAGGCCCAATGTTGAAGATTCTCTATCAAGTTCACTTAAGGCAAACGCTAAATTTCTTTCTCCTGCTCTTGAAACTCTGAGTCTTTTATTCAATTTTCTTATCCTGTACATTTGAGCCCTATTACTTTCAGGAATGCTGCGACCATTGAAATCCCTATTCCTATAGTCTATTGTTGTGGTCAGACCTCGATCAGAAATAGTGTAAGTTGATGGGGCACCAACCCTTGTACGTTTGTTTCTCTGCTCATGGTCAAAGGCTCTCCATTCAGGACCATTGTCTATTAAGCTTTCATCAAGAACTAGGCCACAGCGAGCACAGGAAACCTCTGCCCTTTGGTGGTCAACGATTGTTTCGGTAGAATTACAAAATGGACAAGATTGAACTTCCTCATTAGTGTAATCTGTTTGTCTAAATCCCTTATTAGGATAAGTGGTTTTGGTTGCTATAGTATCCCCTCCAGAAGGATAAATGGATTAATCCAATAAAAAGTTTTCAACAAACTTAAAACTAATTAATAAAGGATAAAAAATAGTTTAATTAGTTATGCACAAATCTGTTTTTAACGGGGTGGTTGTATAAATTCAAGGTTCGGTGATATTATAATATAATGAGCTTGCAGCGAAATGAAATTCCCATAGAAAACCATAGTACACAAACAAAACACAAAAGGACTTCACTACTGGGATCGAAACGAGACCAGGTATAACCCCCATGCTATGACCGCAATACTCATTATGTTATGAAAATGATAATGTAATAAGTAATAGAGTAAATGATTTGTATATAGAAGGCTTGCAGCGAAATGAAATTCCCATAGAAAACCATAGTACACAAACAAAACACAAAAGGACTTCACTACTGGGATCGAAACGAGACCAGGTATAACCCCCATGCTATGACCGCAATACCTAATATACAAACCAATGAGAATGATAATAATTATCAGTGCAACTTTCACCCTTACTGTTAACACCTAACCAAATTATTATTAAACTACATATCATTCTTTAAAAAGAATGTATTAGTCTACTAACAATTAAAATAATGCAAGCGAACAATTGGAAGCAGCGGACTCAACAACTCGGAAAAAAAACCTCGAAGCTTACATCCCTACCCCATCAAACAAGTCTTCTACTCGCGTCCTAAGCAATCTATTTTCA
>NZ_JAZKXX010000061.1:0-11203 GCF_045611865.1 Methanobrevibacter sp. | reverse complement strand
ACAACCCTTAAAGATTCCAATACTTCGCGTACAGCTTGGTGGAATTCAGGTTCTGAAGGGTTTTGTTCTATAATAGTTTCAATTACATCATCTACGTATGACAAAAATATTCCTCCAAATAAAATTTAGATTTATATCATTAAATTTTCAAAATTTTTTTACTGGCAAGCAGCAATGATTTAACAATATAATATATTATTTGAAACTTCTTATATTTAAATATTTTTCAATATTTAATAAAATATTAGAATAATATTCAAGTAAATTAAGATTTATCTTAAACAAATTATAAAATATTCAATAAATAATAACAAATTAAATATTTCTTTTTAGATATTAAACTAAAATGTCTAATGAAAATAATTAATTGATGTACAAAGTCGGAAAATGATTGCCACCCATAAATTCCAGAATGAAAAATTGCAAATGTATAAAAATTTTGTCATTTTAAAGGCAATTTTAGAACAAAAACAATCATACAAAGACTATAATTAAACAAAATATACTAAAATAAAAAAAACAATACCTTTTTATATATCATAATTAACATACTAACTTATAATGTCTAGTAAAAATTTGGATTTATAGACAAAAATACAAATGGTGAATTGATGGCTCGAGATAAGATAACCCGATCTCAATATGAATACTTAAAAAATATTTATTTGAACAAAAATAGAAGTATGCACACATTATATATAGAGATTAATCAAAAAACAAAAGTGGACAGGCATTTATTTTTCAATTTAATAAATAAAATCCGCTTAGAAGAAGGATTAAGAGCGTATTACACTCAAAAAAAAGTCAAAAATAAAAAGAAAATTATAAAGCATTCGGATAAATCTCCGAAACATTATAATTAATATTCCACATAATATCTCAATATTGCAGCGATTCCACCAAAAGCTCTGAAAAGTTGCATTCCCTCTTCAGTTTCAGTAGAAATAAACTCAACATCAGTATTCATTTCTTCAGCCAACTCAACAAACTCGTCTGCTAAATCCATTGATGATTCTTCTTTTAAAATTTCATTACAATTAGGACAGCGTTCCTGAAGTTTATCCGCTTCAGCCTGTGTTTTAACTGTCAACTGCTTTTGAGTTCCGCAACTTGGACAAGTAAAAGTTTTGCGCAAACTTGTTAAATCTTCAGATAAAAGTAAAGTATCTACAGCCCCCATAATCAAGTTATTCCTAACTTCATTTTCCCCATATGAAGACAAACCTTTTTCCTTGATTAATTCCTTGATAAATCTTTGAACAAGTTTCTTTTCATGCATGATGTCAAGGTTTTCCAAATCATCAGCAGATTTGGCAATGACTTCACGAATACCTTCTTCACCAGTGTAAGAAGTATCAACAATGACTAAAACCTTATCCTTAAGTTCATATTGTAGATAATCACCATCATAGAAATCTTTTTTGGTAAAACCCGGTCCACCAATAATAATTCCTTTCAAATCATCTTTTAATGGTAAGAAAGCTTCATTCATATGATCCCCAATACGTTTTAAGAATTGATGAGCCAAATCTTCAATTACACGGTCAAACCTTCTTTGTGATTGTCCCCCTGCCTTGTGTTTACCTGGAACACCACTTGTTAAATGACCAAGAATTGTTTCTCTTTTACCTTTTAAGGTAGCATATGTAGCTTCATTTCTGTCAATTACAGCAACACCATACACATCACGTTCTTCAATCATGTGTTCCAAAGGTTCAACGAAAAATTCATTGTTACATTTATACCAATAAGTCACAACAGGTTCTGGTGGTTCTAAAACGTATTTTTCCATTTTTTCAGTACCTGGACCTCCTTTAGGAATCATACCTACAAACAAAACCAATCCATTTTCAGGAGGTTGCTTATATAACTTAATACTTTCCAATATTACCGCAATAGCAGATTGTACATTTTTCCTTGTTTGTTTACTCTTAATGTTAGCACTCTGCCCCATTTCATCACGCATGTGCTTACCAACATCACTTAATTGTTTAGTTGGTGGAATATAAACGGAAACAAGCTCGGTACCTCTACCTCTTTTCTGTGATAATTCTTTTAATGTTTTTTTAAATTCATATAATTCTTTTGATGATACGTCAGCCATGTTATCCCTATAAAAATTAAATTAATATAATATATTAAATTATATACTTACAAATATAAATAATTAATGAAAAAACTAGCTTTTTGACAAAATTTCATCACCAAATTTTTCAAATAAACTTATATCTTCATCGGAAATAGTGTTGATTTCAAGCAAATCCATGCCTGTAATGTCAATTATTTCACGAGCCAGATGAACATAAGTATCAGGATAGTCATTATATCCGAATATATGCCAGACAACATTGCCCACAAATACTATTTCAAAATACCAATCATATCCTTCCAGGTCATCAGGATCCCTTGTATTTGATTTATTGTGATAGCTATCAAAAACCCATTTATAGACATGGTACTTTTCTAGGAGATTTAAAATTAATTTTGCATCCCCAGCAGCCAATTCTTTATCTATATAACCATCAATAGTCCCTTTGTCAAAATTAATAATTAAACGAGGATTTGGAAGCTCATAAGGAGCACATCGATAATGACCAAATTCAATAGCTTTTATATTTAACTTTTTAGACCCCCTATAAACACCATCTTTTCTAATGTCATGAAATAGAGGAGTTACAAGTTGTTTTTGATAGTTTAAATGCAAAACATCAAAATTAAAAACCTCTTTTAAAAGTTCTCCAAAGCAAATCCAATCTTTTGGAAAGTTATTTTTAAAACTGTATGATTCATAACCCTCATTTGAGTATACTGCAACATTACAGGAATAAATTAGCTCAATTTTTTCAAAATATGAAAAATCTTCAGATTCAAAGCCTTTAAAAAGATTTAATTTATCAAATTCGAACAAAAACTTATCAACATCATCATCTGTTAATGTGCGGATTTCACTGGTCATTTTAGTCCTCAAATCAACCAGAATATCAATCCATGAATCATCACAAAGAATACTTTCTTTTAAAAACTTATCTCCACTACCTCTCTCGGAGATTTGATAATAAGCATTTTTATTTATAAAATCAATAGTAAAGCACTCATAATGCCTATTTAATCGTTTAAAATTAAATCTTTGTGTGATTTCAATTTTTTCAATCATAATATCCTTAATTTATAGCAATTATTTAATTATATCTTATCCAAGTTTAATATAATTATCATTTCAATTTATAATTTAAAGATTTCAAGTTAAATGTCAAATATCAACACCCTTCAAAAATTAATATAAAAGTTTATAAGCAATTAGCATTAATTAATAAAATAAGTGATAATATGGTTTTAAGAAGATGCCCCCAATGTGGGTCAACAAGTGATAATCAATATGGGTTTTGTATAAAATGTGGATATGAATTTCCCGAAATGACTTTAGCGGAAAATGCATGCCCACTATGCGGACATTCCAATCCCGATGAAGCTGATTACTGTGTCAAATGTGGAACCCCCTTACTTTTCAAAAGCCAATTTGAACAAAACCAACATTCCCCTAATCCAATTATTATTAAAAAAGAAGTGATTAATGATGCCCCACAATTTAGAGCCCAAAGAACCAGCAGATTACTTATTGTATTAGGTTATATATTCTCTATTCTAGGAGGCATTTTGGGTTTAATTATTGCAATTTACCTTTCAACAAGGAAAGACCCAGTGGCTAAAAAACATGGGCATATTCAACTTGCTATTTTTGTATTTTACATTGTTTTAATTGCCATATTATATGCAACCGGGAATATTCCTGCAGATATCCTAACTGAATATCAACAATTACTTGCAGGTAATTTTACCATGATTTAAAGGCAGATACATCACAATAGCCCCTGCACCATTTTCATAATATTTTGGGACAACCCGATCAATTTTAAAATTGAATGTTTTATAGAACTCGACTGCATCCTTATTATTTTCATTTACTTCCAAATATATGGTATCCAAATTTAAAAGAGACAAAATAGAAATAGCTTTAACCAAAAGATGAGTTCCGGCACCCAAACGCCTGTAATTTTTATCAACAGCAATGGAAATAATATGACCCTGATTTTCATATTTAATCCAAAAGATTACATAACCAATAACATAACTATCTTTTTCGGCTACTAAAAAACCAACACCCATATCATAAAGCTGTTTAAACATGTTTATTCCATAAGACTGTTCAAATGACATATTTTCTATTTCAAAAACCCTTTTTAAATCTTGTGGAATAAATTTTCTTATAATCATGCAAAATTAATATATTAAAAACAATGTATTTAATAGTTTTGTAAGTATAATAATAACATAGATGATAACAATGTGGCAAGATTTCACAGAATATATTTTAAATGAAGCGGGAAGTCGAAAAATAACAATAGCCGAAATTGCCGTTGGAAAATTTGACAGAATAGCTGAAACATTATCAAAAAAAGACAACATCACAATTATAAAGACAGATATCTTGCCAAAAGACGATACGATAATAAAAGATGATGTTACAAATCCCAATTTGGAATTATATAAAGATGTTAAACTTATATATTCAATTAGACCACCTAGCGAACTTCAACCATATTTAGTAAAGCTTGCCGAAAAAATCGATTCACAACTGATTATTAAACCACTTGCCAACGAAGATTTAAATACTGGTAAAGTCAAAATGAAATTAAAAAATTTTAAAAGAGCAAGTTTTTATATTTTAAGGTGATATTGATGCATGACATATTATCCACATACAAAACACCACTAGATGGCCTTACAACCGAAGAAGTTCAAAAAAGACAAGATATTTATGGTTTAAACGAAATTGAAGAAATTAAACCTACACCCCCAATAATATTATTTTTATCACAATTTATAGATATTTTAATAATTCTTCTTTTAATTGCAGCTGTTGCTTCATTTGCAATTGGAGATATCATTGATGCGGGAGTAATTATCCTTGCAGTATTATTAAATACAATTATCGGATTTATCCAGGAATATCGTTCACAAAAGGCTGTTGAAAGTCTTAAAGATTTAATAGTTAAAAAAGCAATCACTAAAAGAGACAATCATGTTCAAGAAATTGATGCCAATCAGTTAACAATTGGAGATATTGTGCTTCTTGAAGAAGGTATTAAAGTTCCTGCAGATTTAATTTTGGTTGAAACCAACAAATTAAGCTGTGATGAATCTTCCCTTACCGGCGAATCCGAAGCTGTTAAAAAAGCAGATGGTGATGAAGTTTATATGGATACTCATATCCTTTCAGGTAACGGAATGGGAATTGTAAAAAATATTGGTATGAAAACCCAAATTGGAGAAATTGCTCAAATCGTGCAGGAAAAAGATGAAGAAACTCCTTTGGCAAAACGTGTTGGAAAACTTGGAAAAATATTGTCCGCAATTGCAATTGTCGTTTGTATAGTAATTTTTATTTTGGAATTAGTTAAAGGAATTCCTATTGTGGAAACATTCATGACTGCTGTTTCACTTGCAGTTGCTGCAATTCCAGAAGGTCTTCCTGCTGTTTTAACATTGACATTAGCTTTAGGAATGTCTGAAATGGCAAAATCCCAAGCAATAGTGAGAAAACTTTTATCTGTTGAAACATTAGGTTCATGTACTGTGGTATGTAGTGATAAAACTGGTACATTAACTGAAAATAAAATGACTGTCGTTAAGAGTTTTTACACAAATAAAGAAAAAACACATTTAATTGGAAAATTGTGTAATAATGCTGTCCTAAATGATGGTAAAATCATAGGAGATCAAACTGATGGTGCTATTCTTAAATACTGTCATGATTTAAAAACAGATTATGAAAGACTTGATGAAATCCCACTTGACAGTAATCGTAAAATGATGACTACGATACATAGATTAGACGATGAAAATCATATAATTTTATCAAAAGGTGCTCCAGAAATAATTCTAGATAAGTGTAAATACATAGATAATGGTGGAAGTATTGAAATTATTAATCATGAAACCAAGAAAACAATACTTAAAAAAATTGGTAAAATGAGTGGGGATGCACTTAGAGTAATTGGATTTGCATACAAGATAAATTATGAAAATAATCCTGAAGAAAATTTAACATTTACAGGATTACTGGGTCTGATGGATCCCCCTAAAAAAGATGCAAAAAAAGCTGTGAAAGATTGCATTAAAGCCGGAATTGAAGTCAAAATGATTACAGGAGACCATGAAAAAACAGCTTGTGCTATTGCAAAGGAACTTGGAATCTTAACTGATGGAAAAATAATAACTGGAGACGAATTAGACAAACTCAGTGACGAGGAATACTTAAATATTGCAAATGACATTCAAGTTTATGCAAGAGTAAAACCGACCCAAAAAATGAGAATAGTGGAAGCTCTAAAAAGACTAGGCAACATAGTTGCAATGACTGGTGATGGTGTAAACGATGCTCCTGCACTTAAAAAAGCATCCATAGGTGTTGCAATGGGTGATGGTACTGATGTTGCAAAAGAATCCTCAGACATGATTTTACAAAACAATGACTTTGCAACAATCATCAAAGCAATAAAAGAAGGAAGAAAAATCTATGACAACATTAAAAGATTCGTTAAATTCCAAGTTTCAACAAACGTTGGGGCAATTTTAACAATTGTTGGAACATCAATTCTTAATTTACCACTTCCATTTAATCCTGCGCAATTATTATGGCTCAATATTGTAATGGACGGCCCTCCTGCACAAACATTAGGTATGGAAGGTGCTGAAAAAGACATAATGCAAAGACCTCCTGAAACGGGAGACATATTAACCAAAAATACATTACTTCAAATATTCATTTCAGGATTTGTTATGGCTATTGGAACAATAGCTGTTTTCACATACGAAATATATAGTGGAACTACCACTAAAAAGGCAATGACAATTGCATTTACATTATTTGTAGTATACCAGTTATTTAATGCATTTAATGGAAAAGCAAACTCGCATAAAACAAGTAAATATCTATATGCTGCAATTGTCTTATCATTCATACTCCAATTACTAATATTATATGTTCCTCAATTGCAAATTTTATTTAGAACAACATCTATTGGAATTATCGATTGGATAATCATCATAATTGTGGCTTCAACAATATTATTAACTCAAAAAATAATGGACAAAGTGATACAATGAAAGTTTTCCTTTTAGGTGGGACAAAAGATTCAATAAATATAATCGAATTTATTAAAAATAAGTATGATTCCTATATCTTGACAACAACTACCACCGAATACGGTGCAAAGTTAGCAAAAGAAGGTGGAAGTGATGATACAATTGCAAGACCACTTCCTAAAGATGAAATCATCAAATTAATAAAAGAAGGTGAATTTGATGTTTTAATTGATGCAACACATCCTTTTGCAGAACATATCACACAAACTAGTGCAGATATAGCAAATGAGTTAAAAATACCATATATTCGCTTTGAAAGACCTACCACCAACCTTGAAAATATTGATACAAGCAACATCCATTATGTAAAATCATTTGATGAAGCGGGAAAATTAATAGAATGCAAATTCAATCAAGGAAATGTATTGCATTTTGCAGGAGCAAACACCATGGAAGAAGTTCTAAAATATGTTCCCTGTGAAAAATTTTATCCAAGAATTTTAGAAGTTCCCAGCTCACTTGAAAAATGTGAAAAATTAGGAGTTAGTAAAGATCATATCATTCCAATGACCGGGGCTGCAAGCCTTGAAGAAAACATAGAATTGATTGAGAAATATGATGCTTGCGTGATGATTACCAAAGAAAGTGGTGAAATTGGTGGTGTAATTGAAAAAATAGAAGCTGCCAATCAAAAAGATATCGCAATAATAATGATACAAAGACCACAAATAAAAGGATTAAATAAAAATAGTATAGTGTCTAATCTAAATGAATTAGATATTAAATTAAATAGTTTTTTTAAAAATAGATTAAATAGCGCCGAGACTGGGATTTGAACCCAGGCGAGGATGACCTCACAGGATTTCAAGTCCTGCGCCTTACCAGACTAGACTATCTCGGCATATAGAAAGGAATATTTAGAAGGATTCTAAATATTTATCCTTTAAGTTCGATTTCAATACTTACATTATCAGGAACGTTAACTTTCATAACTTGTCTCATAGCACGTTCATCAGCTCCAATACCGATTAAACGTTTATGAATTCTGAGTTCCCATTTTTCCCAAGAAGCTTTACCTTCTCCATCTGGAGATTTTCTTGTAGGTACAACTAATTTTTTAGTAGGTAATGGAATAGGACCAGATAAGTCTACACCAGTTCTTTCAGCAATTTTTTTAAGTTGATCACATACATATGCTAATTTTTCTGGGTCTGTTCCTGTAAGCTTAATTCTTGCTTGATTCATTTATTTTCCTCCAAAAAACAAAAAAGAAAGAAAGTAAAAAATTACTTTCTAATTATTGTTTACAAACTTATTTTGCTGGGGTAACGTTAAGACATAAACCAGCTGCAACAGTTTGACCCATATCTCTGATAGCAAATCTACCCATTTGTGGGATTTCTTTTGCGTTTTCGAGACACATTGGTTTGGTAGGTTTAATTTTAACAATTGCTGCATTACCAGTTTTTAAGAAGTCTGGGTTTTCTTCGTCAACAGCACCAGTAGCAGGGTTTAATTTTTTAGATAATTCTAAGAAAGTACATGCTACTTGAGAAGTGTGACAGTGGAATACAGGAGTGTATCCAACGGTAATTACACCAGGGTGTTGTAAAACAACAACTTGTGCGTCGAATTCTTTAGCTACGGTAGGAGCATTGTCAGTGTGTCCTGCTACGTCTCCTCTTCTGATATCGTTTTTACCTACACCTCTTACGTTGAATCCGATGTTGTCACCAGGTTCAGCTACGTCAAATACTTCGTGGTGCATTTCGATAGATTTTACCTCACCGGAAGCTCCAGCAGGTTCGAAGATAACGTTTTCACCTTTTTTCATAATACCAGTTTCAACTCTTCCTACAGGTACAGTTCCTACACCAGTAATGGAGTAGACGTCTTGAATAGGAATTCTTAATGGTAAGTCAGTAGGTTTTTCAGGTGGGGTTAATTTGTCTAAAGCGTCAATTAAAGCGTCACCTTTGTACCATGGGGTGTTTTCGGATTTTTCTTTAATGTTGTCCCCTTCGAATGCAGATAATGGGATGAAAGGTACATCTGCAGGGTTGAAACCTACGGTTTTAATTAAGTTAGTAACTTCTTCTTTTAATTCATTGTATTTGTCTTCAGAGTAGTCAACTAAATCGATTTTGTTAATAGCAACGATTAATTGACCAATACCTAAAGTTCTGGATAAGAACACGTGTTCTTTAGTTTGAGGCATTACACCGTCATCTGCTGCAACAACTAAAACACCAGCGTCTGCTTGGGAAGCACCAGTGATCATGTTTTTAACGAAGTCTCTGTGTCCAGGACAGTCTACAACAGTGTAGTCGTATTTTTTGGTGGAGAATTTTTGGTGAGCTAAGTCGATAGTTACTCCTCTTTCTCTTTCTTCTCCTAATTTGTCCATAACAAATCTGAATTTGTTTTCTCCGTCATCTAATTGTTGTTCAGCGATTGCACCAGCTTTTAATAATAAGTGTCCAACTAAAGTGGATTTTCCGTGGTCAACGTGTCCAATAAATGCTAAGTTAAGATGTTCTTTTTCTTTTGCCATTATATAACCTCTTTAATAATTATTAACAACATATATCTATAAGCTTAAATGATAGCTTAACTTAATATTTAAACTTTAACATATAAATAGATAATGTTTTTTATATAAATTTAAATAAAAAATAAAAAAATTAAAAAATTTAATTTTATAAATCACCTAAGTAGTGGCTTGCTGGGAACGGTTCTTCAGATAAACCTTTCCTTTGTCTGATTTCTCTTACGATTTGATGTTGCATCTCACGTGGGAGTGGTTCGAATCCAGCAATTTCAGTAGACCATAAACATCTACCTTCAGCAGCGGATCTGATATCTCCAGCGAAACCGAACATTTCAGCTACAGGTACTTTAGATTCAATTCTAGCCATGTCTCCTTCTTGACCCATATTTACAATTTGACCTCTTCTGTTTTGGATTTCACGAGTACATGCACCCATGTAATCATTAGGAGTGTCAATAACTACTTTTTGCATTGGTTCAAGTAATGAAGGTTCAGCAAGCATCATAGAACCTAAGATAGCGTTCCTGATAGCAGGCAATACTTGTGCAGGCCCTCTGTGAACTGCGTCTTCGTGAAGTTTTGCATCATGGAGTTTGAATTTTAATCCCATGGAAATTTCATTTCCTAAAGGACCATTTTCTAAAGCAGATTCAAATCCTTCAAGTAAGAGTTCTTTTACTTCATCCAAGTATTGAATACCACGAGTCATGTTAAGGAAGATACTTCTGTTGTGAACAGCCCATACTCTTCTAGCTTCTTCTTTATCTAAACCGTATTCCATGAAATCGTTAGCAGATTCTTTACCTTTTACTCTACCTTCTTTGATATCTCCATCTTGGATAGCTGCGAAGAGTTCTGGTTCAATAGGTTCTACAGTAATGTAGAATCTGTTATGTTTGTTAGGGGATTTACCTTCAACTTGTGGAGATAATTGTCTTACAGTTTCTCTGTATACAACAATAGGCTCAGAAGTTGTAATATCTACACCTTTTTCGTTGATTCTGTAACCGATAACTTCTAAGTGAAGTTCTCCCATACCAGATACTAAGTGTTCACCAGTTTCTTCGTTAATATCGATTTTTACAGTAGGATCTTCTTTACCAGTTTGTCTTAATACTTCAATTAATTTTGGTAAATCTTTAGTATTTTTAGCTTCTACAGCTACAGTAACTACAGGTTCAGAGATGTGTTCTAATCCTTCGAATTCTTTAATTTTATCTTCAGGAGAACAGAGTGTTTCACCAGCAATAGCACCTTTTGCACCAGCAACATATACGATGTTACCAGCAGGAACTTTATCTGTGTTAACTCTTTCAGGACCGAAGTATACACCTACTTGTTGTACTCTGGATTTACCATGAGAACCAACGAGGTAAACTTCAGTACCTTTTTCAATAGCTCCACCGTAAACCCTACCAGTTGCAATTTCACCAGCGTGTTTATCTACAGACACGTTAGTAACCATTACAGCTAAAGGTCCATCAGGAGCTGTATTAACCATACATT